>DASVQC010000058.1:0-59182 GCA_036389335.1 Pyrinomonadaceae bacterium
CCCGCCGTCAACGGTTGACGGCGGGCCCGCCCGCTTCACTCACTCACCCCGCCTCGCCCCGGCGGCCCTTCACCCCCGCAGTCGCACCGTGATCGTCTGGCCGTCGCGCGCGACGGTCGCGGCGGCGAACTCTCCCTTCAGGCCGTCGGCGTTGATCCGCGCGCGCCCGCCTTCGGCCTCGACGGCGGGCTCTGATCGAAGGCCCGCGACGGTGAGCCGCCGCACGCCGTTGAAGAGCGGGTGGGGGCCCGCGCCCTCTGTGAGCGACGCGCGCGAGAGGATTTCCAGAGAGCCCGCGGCGTTGCCGAGCTTGAGGAAGCGCGTGTGCAAGACTTCCGACGCGCCGACCCTCATCACGTTCAGCGGATCGAACCCCTGCGGGAAGAGCGGCGCGCCCCCGGCGGCTTCGACGACGAGACGCCAGCCCGGCTGCGCGAGGAAGTCGCGCCGCGCCGCCGCGCGCCGCCCGACGAGCGCCGCCGTCTCGCCCCGCGCCCGGTTAAGTGCGGCTTCGCGCTCGCGCGCGTCGAACTCGCAGGGCGCAGCCGGACGCGCGGCGCGCGCGTCCGCGCCGGAAGAGTTCGGGAGCGCGGCTTCGAGCATCTCGTCGAGCGGGCGCTTGTCGCCCGCTTCGAGATGCCGCTGCCAGCCGGGCGCGAGGCGGTCGAGCAGCAGCGCGAGCGAGAGGCCCGACTCGTACGCGCGCTGCCTGATCGCCTCCGCGCCGAACTCCTCAGCCGACAGGCGCGAGCGCCCCGCGCGGCCCGCGGCGCGCGCCTCGACGTAACTCGCCAGCCCCTCGTTCAACTCCGTCCCGCGCTCGTAAGCGGTCGCGCCCGCCGTCAAACGCGCGAAGCGAGCGCGCCGACTCCTGATCGCCGCCGCCGCCCAGCACGCGGACTCTTCGCGCGCCCGGGCCCGCTCGGCGCGCACGAGCGCGAGCGATTCGAGTCGGCGCAAACTCAACCCTTCGGCGTCCTCGAACGGGTAGACGAACAACTCCACCTCGTTGCCCGACCAGCCGGGGTGACGCTCTCGCTGGAAGACGTGGAACGCCTCGTGGACGACGAGCGCGGCTTGGCCGCGCAAGGTGCGTCCCGCGTCGGGCGAGATCACCGCCGTCGCCGTCAAGACGCCGTTCAGCTCCGCGGGCGCGTTGGCGGTCACGGACTCGTGCCGACCGGGGAAGGCGTAGACGCCGCGCCGCGGGGAGACGGGGACGAACCCCGGCGGCGGGTTCGGGTGGCGGAAGAGGAGGGTCGTCGTGCCGTCGAAGATTTCCAGCGGCACGCGGCGCGGGTCGAAGCCGTCCCACAGCGGCGCGAGCGCGGCCACCCGATCAACCTCCGCGACGACGGCGTAGACGCCGCCCTCGCGCGGGCTGTTACGGGGTTTACTTCCCTGCGCCGCGCCGACGGGCAGCGCGTGCGCCAGCAGGAGGACGGAAAGCAGGACTCTCATGCACCAGACACGCGCGCGGCGCGGTAAAGTTCCTTCGATGCGGCGCGCGCCGGCGTCGAAATGCGGCGACCGCGGGCGGGCGCGGCGGCTAGCGTCTGACGAGTGCGCGGGCGCGCGCGACGACGTTCTCGACGTTGAAGCCGAGATTTTTGAGCGCCACGTCGCCGGGGGCCGACGCGCCGAAGCGGTCGAGCGAGACGCAGTCGCCGTGAGAGCCGACGTAGCGATCCCAGCCGAGTCGCGCCCCCGCCTCGACGCTCAGGCGCGCGGCGACGGAAGGGGGCAGCACCTCGTTCCGGTAACTCTCGTCCTGCTCCTCGAACGACTCCCAGCACGGCATCGAGACGACGCGCGTCGGGATGCCTTCCTGCTGCAACGCCTCGCGCGCTTCGAGCGCGAGCGAGACCTCGGAGCCGGTGGCGATGATGATGAGCGCGGGCGTCGCCGTCTGCGCGTCGGCGGCGTTCGGCGTCCCGCCCCCCGGCGCGCGCCCGGCGTCCGCCTGCGTCGCTTCGGCGAGGACGTATGCGCCGCGGCGCAGGCCCGCGGCGGGCGAGTAAAGTTTGCGGTCGAGGGTGGGCACTTTCTGGCGCGTGAGGATGAGCGCGGTCGGCGCGTGGCGGCGCGTGATGGCGGCGCGCCACGCCTCGGCGACCTCCGCGGGGTCTGCCGGGCGTATGACGTGGAGGTGCGGGACGGCGCGCAGCATCGCGAGCTGCTCGACGGGCTGGTGCGTGGGGCCGTCCTCGCCGAGTCCGACGGAGTCGTGCGTGAAGACGTAGACGACCTGAATCTCGGAGAGGCAGGCGAGGCGGATGGCGGGCTTCATGTAGTCGGCGAAGCAGAGGAACGTGCCGCCGTAGGGGATGATGCCGCCGTTCAAGCTCATCCCCGTCAGCGCCGCGCCCATGGCGTGCTCGCGTATGCCGAAGTGGAGGATGCGGCCCTCGTAAGAGTCGGCCTCGAAGCTGCCGCCGTCCTTGATGTCGGTGTTGTTCGAGGGGCCGAGATCG
Source organism: Pyrinomonadaceae bacterium (assembly GCA_036389335.1). Classification (GTDB taxonomy): domain Bacteria; phylum Acidobacteriota; class Blastocatellia; order Pyrinomonadales; family Pyrinomonadaceae; genus JAIVGV01. Next base: position 2,475 of record DASVQC010000058.1, read on the forward strand.
GCGGAGCCGCCGACGAGCGCGGGGATCACGGGCGCGAGCGCGTTGATGCACTCGCCCGACGCCGCGCGCGTCGCCATCGCCTTCGCGCCCTCGAACGTCGGGAGCTTCGACTCCCACCCCTCGGGCAGATCGCCCTTCATCAAACTCTGCCACGCGCGGCCCCGCTCGTCGTCGGCGCGCGCGTAGCGTTCGACCATCTCGTCCCACTCGGCCTCGGCCTGCGCCCCGCGCTCGATGGCGGCGCGGAAGTGCTTGAGCGCGTCTTCGGGGATGAAGAACTCCTCGTCCTCGTCCCACCGGAGCGCGCGCTTGGTCTCGCGCACGGCCTCCGCGCCCGGCGCGTCGGAGTGCGCCTTGCGCGTCCCCTGCGTCGGCATCCCGAAGCCGATGGTCGTCTTGACGGAGATGAGCGACGGTCGGTCAGTCACCCCTTGCGCCTCGCGGATCGCCTGTTCGACGGCGGCGAGATCGTTGCCGTCGGCGACGGTCGAGGTGTGCCAGCCGTAAGCCTCGAAGCGTTTGGGCACGTCCTCGGAGAAGGCGAGCCGCGTGAAGCCCTCGATGGTGACGTGGTTGTCGTCGTAGAGGTAGATGAGCTTGCCGAGCTTCAGATGGCCCGCGAGCGAGGCGGCCTCGGAGGCGACGCCCTCCATCAGATCGCCGTCCGAGACGATGGCGTAGACGAAGTGATCGATGATCGGGAATTCGGCCTTGTTGAATTTCGCCGCGAGGTGCGCCGCGCCCATCGCCATGCCGACGCCGTTGGCGAAGCCCTGCCCGAGAGGGCCGGTCGTGATCTCGACGCCGGGCGTCAGCACGTTTTCCGGGTGCCCGGCGGTCTTCGAGCCCCACTGGCGGAAGTTCTTGATCTCGTCGAGCGGCAGATCGTAGCCCGTCAGGTGCAGCAGCGAGTAGATGAGCATCGAGCCGTGACCCGCGCTCAAGAGAAAGCGGTCGCGGTTCTGCCACTTCGGGTTGCGGGGGTTGTGGCGCAGGAATTTCGTCCACAAGACGTAGGCCGCCGGGGCCATGCCGAGCGGCAGGCCCGGGTGGCCCGACTCGGCCTTTTGGATGGCGTCGAGCGCGAGCGTGCGGATCGTGTTGACGCAAAGCTGGTCGAGTTCGGGCGTGGCGTTCGTGGAAGTCGGCTGCGTTGACGCGCTCATCTGTGGCGTGCTCCTCGTTGGTGGCTTCAGGGTATTAGTGCTGCTTACCGAATACTGACTCGTAGAGCGACTCCTGCCGCGCGAGCGCCCCGCGGTAGAGCGTGTGCGCGGCGTCGTCGGGCGTGAAAGTTTCATAGACGGGCGGGGGCGCGTCTGTCAAATTTTTTATCGCGCCGAGGCGTTCGAGCGCGAGGAGCGCGACGCCGCGGCTCGAAGCCTCGCGCGCGCGAGAGAGCCGCAGCGGTCGCCCCACGGCGTCGGCGATGATCTGCGTCCACGCGCGCGAGTGGCGGAGCGCGCCGCCCGAAGCGTAGAGCCGCGCGCCGGGGGCGAAGGGCGCGAGGTCGGAGGCTATCGCGGCGAAGCGCAGCGCGACCGCTTCGAGGGCGGCGCGCACGATCTCCGCCGGGCGCGTGTGCGTGCGGAGCCCGAAGATCGCGCCGCGCGCGCGCGCGTCCCAGCGCGTGCTGCGCTCGCCCGCCCAGAAGGGGAGGACGGTGAGCCCGTGAGAGTCGGGCGGCATCGCGGCGATCTCGCGCTCGACGCTTTCGTCGTCCCCCGCGAGCGCGAGCGTCTCGCGCATCCACTCGTACAAGCCGCCGCCGTCGGAGAGCGCGCCGCCGACGGCGACGCGGCGGCGGTCGAGCCGGTAGCACCACAGGCCCGCGGGCAGATCGTCGGGCGGCGCGCCCTCGTAGACGACGCGCATCGCGCCGGAGGTTCCGATCATCAGCGCGATCTCGCCCCGCGTGACGCAGACCGCGCCGACGTTGTTCGCCGGCCCGTCCGCCTCGACCGCGAAGACGGGGCGACCGCGCAGGGCGGGCCAGCGCGCGGCGAGGTCTTCCGAGAGCGTGAACGTCTCACCGTCGTCGGCCACCCTCGGCAGCCGCGCGGCGATCAAGCCCAGACCGTCGATGCTCTCTTCGTCCCACGCGCAGCGTCGGACGTCGAAGAGCCCCGTGCCCGAGGCCATCGAGACGCTCGCCGCCGCGTCGCCGCCGCTCAGACGCGCGAGCAGGTACTCGCCGAACGAGAGCCAGCGCGCGGCGCGCGCGAACGCCTCGCCCCGCGTGCGGCGCAGCCAGAGGAGCTTCGCCGCCCAGTAGCTCGCGTGGAACGGGCAGCCGGTGCGCGCGTGCGACGCCCGCTCGTCGAACAGCTCGCGCAGCGTCGGGATTTCGGAAGCGGCGCGCGTGTCGGCCCAGCCGTAGACGGGCGTGGCGGCTCGCCCCGCAGAATCGACGCCGACGAGGCTGTGCATGAAGCAGGAGATGGCGACCGCTTCGATCCGAAGATCGCGCGCGGCGGCGCGCGCGTGCGCGTCGTCGACGGCGCGCATCACGTCCGCGATCAAGTCTTCCGCCTCGTCCTCCGCGCCGCCGTCGGGGGTCGCGCTGAACTCGCGCTTGACGTGCGCGTCCGTCCCCGCGATCTCGCGCGCCCCGGCGTCGTAGACGCCACAGCGCGCGCTCGACGTGCCGACGTCGACGGCGAGGACGAGCGGCGGGCGCGCGCCGCCGGCGTCCGTGAGGCTGTCGTCTGGGGCGGCGCGGCTCAAGGTGGCGGGTCAGCCCTTCTGCGCCGTGCGGGTGCGCTCGCGCGCGAGGAAGTGCTCGACGACGAAGAGCGTGTCCTCGCCGAAGTAGTGGTTGACGAGCCGCAGCGCGCGGATCGTCGCGGCGCGCGAGACCTCGTGCGCGACCTCGGTCTCGGCGACGAAGTTGAAGACGCAGTCGCGCAAAAGCTCAAGCTCGCGCAGCAGATCGGGCAGCGAGTAGCCCTCCGCCGAGCGCATGTAGCCGTGCTGGCTCGACGCGCGGATGGTGTGGAAGTCGGGCTCCGAGCCGCGGCTGAGCAGCGTGCAGATCTCTTCGAGCATCTGCGGGACGTGATCGACGATCTGCGCGAGCGTCAGCGTGTCGTCCGACTTCATGTAGGGGTCGTGCTGGACGCGCCGCACCCATTCGAGCGTGATCGCGTCGATGCTCGATTTCAGCTCGCGGCAGAGGAGATCGGTGTTTGCTTCGGGCACTTCGCCGTCCTTACGGATGAAAATCTGTAGGCGCATTGTTCCGCGCCCGGCGGAAAACATCAAGCCCCGCAAGACTCGCCGGGGAGTTTCGCGGGGCTCGTTCGCCTTGGCGCGGCGTCGTGAAGTGTCCGGCTCAGCGGACGCCGACGGCGCGCGCGGCGTTCAGGCGGCCTCCCGACGCGACCTTGCCTTCGAGCGCGGGAATCTTATCGACCGATCCGAGCAGGCGCGCGCGCAGCTCGGCGACGGTCAGGTCGGGGTTCGCGGCGAGGACGAGCGCGGCGACGCCGGAGACTTCGGGCGTCGCCATCGACGTGCCCGAATGCTCCTCGTACTCGTTGTTCAGCCACGTGCTCAGAATCTCCGCGCCGGGCGCGGCGATGTGGACACTCTTCGCGCCGAAGTTGGAGAAGCGCGCGAGGTTGTCCCGGCGGTCGAGCGCGGCGACGGCGAGGACGTTCGGCAGATCGTAGTTCGAGGGGTAGTGCGGGAGGCGGTCGTTGTTCGTCGAGTCGTTGCCGGCGGCGGCGACGAAGAGGATGCCCTCTTCGCCCGCGCGGCTGATGGCCTCGCGCAGGGCGCGCGAGCCGAAGTTCGAGCCCCAGCTCGCGCTGATGACGAGGACGTTGACGCCGTCGCGCTTGCGCGCGATGACGTAGTTGATGCACTCGATGGCGGCGCGCAAAGAGCCGCGCCCGCTCGCGTCGAGGAACTTCAGCGGCATGATCTGCACGTGCCAGTTGACGCCCGTGATGCCGTCGCCGTTGTTGCCCTCGGCCCCGACGATCCCGGCGCAGTGCGTGCCGTGGCCGTTGTCGTCCATCGGGTCGCCGTCCATGTCCGAGGCGTCGAAGCCGTGGCGGTCGTCGAACGTGCCGAGTTCCGCGTCCCTGTAGGGGGCCAGCCCCGCCGGGCGCGTCCAGATGTTGCCCGCGAGGTCTGTGTGCGAGTAATCGACGCCCGTGTCGATGACGGCGACGACGACCTTGTTACTGCCCGTCGTCTTCGCCCACGCGCGCGTGGCGCAGATGTCCGCGCCGGACTTCCCCTCGCGCTGTCCGGTGTTTTGCAGCGACCACTGCTCGTTGAAGAGCGGATCGTTCGGCCCCGCGGCCTTGATTTTGACGACGGGCGGATCGTCCTCGCCGGGGCCATCGGACTCTTCGGTCGTGTCGCCTTCGTCCTCGCCGGGCGAGAGGCTGATCCGGAAGTTCGGCTCGGCGTAGACGACTTCCGGCAGCGCGCGGTACTGCCTCGCCACCTGCTCGGAGTCGAGCCCGTCCTCGTCGGCGACGGCCACCGCCCCGTCCACGTTCTCGAAGCGATCTTCGAGCCGGTCGTTGAGGCGCGCGATGACGGCGTTGATCTCTTCGCGCGTCATGCCGTCGCGGAAGCGCACGATCACCTCCGAGTCTTCCGCCGGCTCGAAGTCGGTCGCCTCTTCGTCGCCCGCCGCGGCGGCGCGCTCGTCGTCGCCGCGCACCCACCGCGCCTTCTCCTCACTCCGGAGGGCGCGGCGGACGCTGGTGCGCCGCATCTGCCCGGCGAAGGCGGCGAGGAAGACGAACGCGAGGGCCAGCGTCAGGTGCTTGAAAAAATTCTGGCGGTTCATGGACTCCACCTCAAACTTGGCGGGGAAAAACTTTTCGACCGCCGCGCGTCAGACCTGATGGTTCGCGCCGCGGAAGTTGACGAGCCTCATGCGGTTCCGGTTGGCGCGGTACTCTGCGCTTTCGCCGCGCGCGCGCAGGCGTATGCGCCAGCCCGGCGTGATCATCTGCGCGCTCATCTCGCCCGGCGAGCCAGCGCCAAACGACGCATCCGGAAACTCCGCATCCTCAACCGAATCTTCTTCAATCTCATTTTCGCCGACGCCGAGCCGCGAGGCCAAATCGCCCTTCGCGCGCTTCACGGCGTCCTCCTTCGTCATAGCCATACGCTCGGCGCTCCCCCGATGTTCTTCGCGACACTACTCGCAGGCGGGGAGAGTTTCGCGCCCGACTCAATTACGCGCCCCCGCCCGGCACGGTTCGAGCTTCGGATTCATTCTGCGCCCGCGCGGGTTGTTTCGTCAAAAAAAGCATCGGGGCGACCGACTTCACGCCAGATCGCCGCACAGGTGTTGCAGCAGCGCGGCGACGACTATCCCCGCCGTCTCCGCGCGCATGACGCGCCCGCCGAGCGTGATCGCCTCCCACCCCGCCGCGGTCGCACGCTCGCGCTCCGCCTCTTCCCAGCCGCCCTCGGGGCCGATCAGCGCGGCGATGCGCGAAGGCTTCTCGGCCCACGCGCCCGCCGCCCCGACCAAACTCCGCCCGCCGCGCTCCGCGAACATCAGACGCCGACTCTTCGCTTCAGCCGCGCCCGGAGAATCTTCGGCCAGCACGTCCGTCAAGCTCGACGGCCCCGCGACCTGCGGCACGCGCGCGCGCCCCGACTGCTTCGCCGCCTCGACCGCGATGCGCCGCCAACGCTCGACGCGCTTTCGCGCGCCCTCGCCCCGCGCGAGTTTCACGTCGGCGCGCGCCGTCTCGACGGGCACGACGCGCGCGACGCCCAGCTCCGTCGCCTTCTGCACGACCAGATCGAACTTCTCGCCCTTCAACAGCGCGACGCACAGCGTCAGCTCCAGCGGCGACTCCGCGCACAACGGCTCGACCCGCGCGAGCACTTCGAGCGTCGCGCCCGCCGCGCCGCGCCCCGCGCCCTCGGCGACGGCGCACAAGAACTCACGCCCCTCGCCGTCGAAGACGTAAACCTCTTGGCCCGCGGCGAGGCGCAGCGCGCCCGCGAGGTGCTGCGTCTCCTCGCGCGAGAGCGCGACGCGCCCGCCGTCGGGCGAGAAGGCTGCGGGCGGTGCGTGGAAGCGTCGGCGGGACATGGGATGAGTGTCGGTGGTCAGTGGTTAGTAGTCAGTAGTCAGTAGCACAGGTCAGTAGTCAGTAGTCTGTAGTCAGTAGCTCAGCGTCACGCTTCTTCCCCGGCGGCTCACGCCGTGGGCCACTCGCGACTGACAACGGACAACGGACAACGGACAACTACTGACCACTGACTACTAACTACTGACCACTGACTACTGACTACTGACCACTGACGTTTCTAAACGATGATAGCGATCCACTCGCCCGCGGTCTCGACTTCGCAGTCGTTGAGGCCGAGCGCGCGGAGCGCGGAGCGGACGAGTTCTTCCTGCGTCGCGAGAATGCCGGAGAGGACGAGCCGCCCGCAGGTCGCAGCCGCGAGCGCGGGCAAGAGCGGCACGATCACGTCCGCTGTCAGGTTCGCGCAGACGAAGTCTGCCGACGCGGTCGTCGCTTCGACCGAGCCGACGCGGAACTCGATCCGCTCGCCCACCCCGTTCAGCCGCGCGTTCTCCACCGCGATCCCGACCGCCTCGGCGTCCGTGTCGCAGGCTTCGACGCGCGCCTGTGGCCGCAGCTTCGCGGCGGCGATGGCGAGCACCCCCGTGCCCGTGCCCACGTCGAGGAAGCTCGCGCCCGTGAACCGTTTTTCTATCGCTTCGAGGCAGAGCCGCGTCGTCTCGTGCGTGCCCGTGCCGAAGGCCATGCCCGGCTCGATGCGGATGACGATCCTTTCGTCGCCCGCGTCGAGCTCGCTCCACGGCGGCGCGACGACGAAACGCTCGCCGACGCGAACCGGCTGCCAGCCCTTCTTCCACTCGCCGAGCCAGTCGCGCGCCTCGACCTCGCGCGCCGTCATCTCGCGCACCGACGAAGGCGGCAGCGCGTAAATCCTCAGAGCCTCCGACAGCGCCGCGCGCACGCGCTCGCGCTCGGGCGGCGCGTCAAAATAGGCGGAGGCGCGCACGAGCCCCGCCGAGTCCGCCGCGACCGAGCCCTCGGTCCCCAACGCGCCCGCCTCCGAGAGAGCGTACTCCACCGCCTCCCGCGCGGCCTCTTCGAGCGTCAGATCGAGTGCGTACCACATGGGAGCCGGAAACGGTGACAGGTGACAGGTGACAGGTGACAGGTGACAAGTGACAAGTGACGGGTGACAGGTAAGACGAGAGCTATTAGCCATCAGCTAACAGCTAACAGCTAACAGCTAACAACTAAGAGCTAAGAGCTAATGGCTAACAGCTAACAGCTTCTTCGACCTGTCACCCGTCACGGTTCACCTGTCACGGCTTTTAATCCCGATGTCGTCGAGCGCGCGCTCGCTGTTGCGCCAGTTCTCCTGAACGCGGACGAAGAGTTCGAGGTAGACCTTGTGGCCGACGAGCCGCTCGATGTCGTGGCGGGCGGCGGTTCCGATCTCGCGCAGGCGTTCCGCGCCCTTGCCGATGACGATCTTCTTCTGCGAGGCGCGCTCGACGAAGATGGCGCAGTAGATGCGCGCGAAATCCTCCCGCTCCTGCTCGTACTTCTCGGTGACGACCGCCGTGACGTAAGGAATCTCCTCGCCCGTCGTCCGCAGGATTTTCTCGCGCACGATCTCGGCGGCCATCGCGCGCACGGACTGGTCGGTGAACTCGTCCTCGGCGAAGAGGGGCTCGCCCTCGGGCAGGTGCTTGACGATCTCTTCGACGAGGGCTTCGACGTTCTCGCCCCGGCGCGCCGAGAACGGCAGGACGGCGCGCCAGTCGTACTGCTGGCCGTACCATTCGAGCAGCGGCAGGAGCTGCGACTTGTCCGCCACCTTGTCGGTCTTGTTCAGGACGAGCAGCGCGGGCTTGGCCGACTGCCTGACGAGGTCGAGCACGAAGCGGTCGCCGTTGCCCGTCGAGACCGAGGCGTCGCGCATCAAAACGATCAGATCGACGCCTTCGAGCGCGTCGTGAACGGCGGCCATCATGCGGCGGTTGAGGAGGTATCCGGGCTGGTGGACGCCGGGCGTATCGACCAAGACGATCTGCCCCTCGGGCTTCGTGATGACGCCCTGAATCTGGTAGCGCGTCGTCTGCGGCTTGTTCGACACCGCCGCGATCTTCTCGCCGACGAGCCTATTTAACAGCGTCGATTTCCCCGCGTTCGGTCTTCCGACCAGCGCGACGTAGCCGCTGCGGTAATCCCCGGCGGGATTTTTCCGTGTGGACTCGCTTTCCATGACTGCCGCGCATTCTAGCACCCCTTCGTCGCCGCCGCAGTTCAACCGCGCGCCTGATTGCGCCGCGTGCGCGCCTCGGTTCTGGCGATGGCGGCGTCGAGCAGCCGGAGCGGTTCATCTTCGACCTTCAACTGACCCTCCTGCGACAGGCGATACAGACTGAGCGCGGACGTGTGCGTGCGCGAGCGGAGGTAAGACAGCTCGACCGCGAGCGACAGCGCGGCGTGCGTCCGGTTGATGCCCCGCAAGCCGCCTTCGAGACCTTGCCGCAACTCGACGAACAGGCTCGCCAGCGCGTCGGGCGCATCCGGTTCGCCGCCGAGTATGTGCCCGATCTTCGCCGCCAACGTCTCGCGGTCGATGAGCGAGTTTTCTTCGTCATAAGGCTTGGTGTCTGGTGCGCTCAAGGCCAATCTCCTTCACCTGTTTTATGAGCCGTCGGCTGCTCGTTGTATCACCCTTCCGATATAAAATCAACTTAATTTATATCGGAAGGGTGATGCGATAAGTTCGGCAATCCCCAACTTTCTAGGACAGGTTTGACTGCGATTATAAGGAAGGTGATACACCCGTTCCGCGACAAAAAGTTAGTAATTGAAGGCATTTAATAATTCAGTTATGTTCGGGTTAATTATGATTAGATTGACTGTGAAGGAGATCGCACAGAAAGAGGGAATTACTTCTCCAAGAGAATTGGAGCGGGCCACAGGTCTCTCTTACGCCACGGCGCACGCACTCTGGAACGGTCATCCTCGAATGGTTCAACTCGCAACGCTAGAATTAATCTGCACGCGCTTAGGAGTAAGACCGGGGCAGCTATTCGATTTCGAGCCTGACCAGAACAAATTAAATTCTCTTTTGAAGACTAAGCAGCAACAGAAATCTAATCGGGGCAAATCTGTGGGCAGAGGTAAAATAAACAAGCCTTGATTGAATTGAGAGTCAGAGAATTAGCAGAGGAGCGTGGGCTAACTAACCCGTTTTCTCTCTCGAAAGAGAGCGGTATGGCTTACTCCAACTGCTACAAGCTGTGGAACGGCGAGCAGAGATGATCAGCCTCGATACCCTTGATCGGCTATGCGAGGCGTTAGGGTGCGAGCCGGGTGATATTCTCATCAAAGTTAGTGCTGGTGGGCGCAAGGCGGGAGCTAGAAATAGCAGACGATAACAACAACTTAACCGCTGGCTAGTCATTCCTGATTATTCGACCGTTTGACCTTCTCCCTGCTGTCAGTAGCAATATTCCACGCTCCTTCCGCGTTATCGCGCAAATCATTGTCCTCGAAAATGCCACCGCTGCCCTCACGAACCCATATAGCCTGATAACTGTTTTTATTAATCCTGTTGTGGCGCAGGGTAGGGCTGCCGCCCGCCCTGATCTCCACCCCACAGTAAGCGTTGCCGAAGATATCGTTGTCTTCTAGCAGCCCCTGCCCGTTCTCGTCGACGAGGACGCCACTCTGCCTTCCGTCGTGGATGCGGTTGCGGCGCAGGGTCGGGTTGCCGCCTGTCTTAATCTCAACCCCGCCGATAGTGTTACCGAAGATGTCGTTGTCTTCTAGTAATCCCTGCCCGTTCTCGTCGACGAGGACGCCGCCCTCCTTGCCGTCGTGGATGCGGTTGCCGCGCAGGGTCGGGTTGCCGCCCGTCGTGCTCTCCACCCCGGAGAGAGTGTTACCGAAGATGTCGTTGTCTTCGAGCGTCCCTTGGCCGTTCTCGTAGACGAAGACTCCGTTCTGCTTGCCGTCGTGGATGCGATTGCGACGCAGTATTGGATCAGCCCCATTGTGAATGGCAACGCAGGCGTAGCTTTGACTCGTGATATCACAGTCCTCAACAACCAGCCTCCCTTGAGAAATATCTACCCCATACCACGACCCTCCGCCGGTTTGCCGCAGTGTAAGATTGGCTACGCGCCCCATTGCGGTTTGAAACAAAATTACATGCTTGCCTGACGATTGTATAACCACTTCGCCGGGCGCACCGTCGCCAACAATCTCTAAGGGCTTGTTGATAACAATCCCTTCCTGATACAAGCCCGGTCGGACAACGATCCGGGTTCCCGGCGCAGACTTCTCGATGGCTTCCGTGATGGTCGTAAAGTCTCCGCGGTGCAACTGGTCAACAACGCAGGGCGGCGGCTCGTTCTTAGTCGTAGGGCGTTGGGCGGTTTGCTCGCCAGCCTCGGCGGCAGACGGCGTGGCTGGCTGCGTCTCAGCGGGCGGCTTCGCAGGCGCGGCTGCCTTCTGTGGCTTCGGGGCGCGGGGAAGGGCGTCGCGGATTTGGCGCGCGAGGCGTTCGAGCGTCTTGCCGACCTGCGGGTTGGTGAAGGGCTCGAAGCGCAGTTCACGCCAGTCGGCGTACTGGCGCGAGGCGATGGCTTGGGCGAGTTCGTCCTCGGCGCGCAGCTCATCCTCGTTAATCAGCGGGGTGTCTACGAAGTAGATCGGGAGGATGAGGTCGGCGCGGTTCAGCTTCTTCTCGCGGTCGAGGAACCGTTGCAACTCGTCGCGGCAGTAAGGGCTGTTGAAGAAGCCGGGGGTGATAACAGGAATGAGGAAGGTTACTTCATCGACTGATTCTTCAAGGCGCTGTTTCCAACTCTGTCCCCACTTGATGTCTTTGCGATCCTGAAAGATGGTGAACTCGATCCCCGTCTGCGTCTTCACCTCGTCGCCCAAGCGTTCGCACAGGGTCGTCACCTGACCGTACTTGTCATCCGAATGGACGTAGCTCAGGAACGCCGCGGGCGTTGGTTTCTTAATCGCCATACTCTGTGAGGGGGATCGTTCTCCAGCCCACGAGCGCGACGTGGCCGCTGCGGAAGCCGGTGCGCGCTGACTCTACCTCTTCGTCTTCCATGTCGCCCTCAACTCGCCCGCGAACTCGTGCCGAGCGCGATTATCGCACGGCGCAGGCGCGCGTGACGACGCAGACGGCGCAGGTACGACAACTCGTCGCGCCCCGCCTTGGCGCGGACGACGCGGACGACGGCGCGCTTCTCCCCGTCAGTCCAGCGCGCGAGGTCGGGGACGAGCGCGAGCGGGAGCGCGAGGTTCGAGAGGGCGCGACGCTCGTCCCCGTCGAACTTCTCGCGCGTCGCGCCGAGCGCGCGCAGGACTTCGGCGACCGAGGCGTCGCGAATCTTCCCGGCGTCGCCGCCGAACTCACGCGCCATGCGGCGCTGCACGGCGAGCCCGACGTGGCGGACGCGGAAAGCGTCCCACTCGCCGGGGCGCTCGGCGTCGCGCGTCTCGTAGAGGACGTGGCCGGCGGCCAGCCGGCGGAGCCGTCGCGGCGAGGTGCGGTAGCCGCGGCGCGAAGCGATGCGTCCTTCTTCCGCCTCGACGAGCCGCGCGATCTCTTTGACGACGGGGCGGAAGCCGAGCTTGCGGTAGAACCAGAACGCGCCCGACTCGACGCCCTCGTCGTTGCCCGAGCCGCCGAGCTGGTAAGGCTCGACCGAGAAGGTGTCCGTGCCGAGCAGTTGCCGGTAGAGGCGCATCAGCCGCGCGTAAGTCCACGCCGACTCGCCGTCGCGGTAGGTGTAGAAGAGGTTGAGCCCGATCTCCGTGCGCCCGCAGAGCGAGAGGCCCTCGTGGTAGCCGACCGCGACGCCGTTCTTGAAGAACATCCCGCAGTGGTAGGCGAGCAGCGGGAGGCGGCGCGGGGGCGCGACGCCCCAGACGAAAATCTCCAAGCCCCGCCCGGCGTCCGCGCAAAGCACCGTGCGCGGATCGCCGTGCGTGAAGCCGTGCAGCTCGCGGAAGCGCACGCACATGGCGGCGCGCCCCGCGTCGAGCACGCGCTCGGCCCCGGCGCGCGAGAGCTTCTTAACCGGGAGCGGCGGCGCTTCGAGTTCCCGCGCGAGATGCACGTCGCGCCGTTCGAGCAGCGGGGCGCGGTGGTAGAAGACGGCCCGCACGGGGAGGCGGGCGCGCGTGCGCGAGTCGCGCGAACCCTTAAGCTCCCAACGCACCCAGAGCTTGAGCGGATCGAACAGCTCGGCGCGCATCTTCTCCGGGACGTCGAGCGAATCGAAGCGGCGCATGAGCCACGACAACTGGGTCTCGCCGCGCGGCGTCGCCGCGCGCATCCACTCGCGGAAGGGGGTGCGTATGTCGACGTAAACCTCCTCGTCGAAGAGCGGCATGAAGCGCGAGAAGACGGAATGCAGGTGCGTGCGGTCGTCTTTGTCGTCCCAGACGAGGCGGACGCGGCGCGCGCGCGTCAGCGCGAGCCAGCGCACCGAGTCGTAGCCGAAGACGGCGTCGAAGCCCGTCCCGGCCACGCCCGACACTTCCGGGCGCTCGAAGGCGAAGGTGTCCGCGCCGTCGGCGCGCAGCCGCGCGACGCGCCCGCCGAAACCGTCTAAGAGTTTCTCCGCCTCGCCGAGCAGCCGCGCGCCCTGCGGGTAGGCGCGCATGAAGAGCAGAATTTCGTGGAAGCGTATCAGCGACTCGGCGTCGCGGAAGCGGCGGCGCGCGATCTGCCGGAGCAGCCCCGACAGCCGCGCGCGAGCGCCCGCGCCGGCGGGACGCTTCAACTCGCCCAGCAGATCGAGCAGGCGTTCGAGAGAGTTTGCGGGCACGTTCACTCTGCGCGGGCGCGGATCGGGGTCGCGATCAGAGCCTCAGCCGGATGGATTATTTTTCGTCCCGGACTCTTCGGGCGCGTGGCCGCGTTCGGGCCGGGCGGCGTCTCGGTCGGGGCGTTGGCGTGCGAGTCGTCCGCCGACGAAACTTCGGGCCGCGCGCGCCCGACTCACTTCTCCGGCACGGCGCTGTGCGACATCGCCCCGCCAAGTTTGCCAGCCGCGACGGGATCAATCTCGGCCAGAATCTTTTGCTGCTCTAAGGCCAACTCGCGCTCGTTGAGCGCGACGTAGGCGAGCCCGAGCATGAGGCGCGCGGCGGCGTATTTCGGCCTGAGCTTGATCGCCTGCTTGAGCGGTTCGAGCGCGTCCCTGTGGCGGCCCGCTTTCAGGCAGGCGTCGCCCAGCTCGTAATAGGCCGCGGCGTCGTCGGGCTTTAACTCGGTCAGTCGCCGGTAAACGGGGACGGCGTCGGCGTACCTCCCGGTTCTCTCGTAGGCTTCGCCCAGCAGCGAAAGAATCTCGGGCGTGTCGGGCTTCAGCTCGTTCGCGCGCTTGACCGATTCGGTCGCCTTCTTATTCTGCCCCGAGAGGAGGTACATCTTGCCGAGCATGTAATGCGACGACGCGTTCTCCGGCTTGAGCCGCGCCACCTGCTCGAAGGCTTCCGCGCTCTCCTTAAAACGGCCTGACATGGCGTAAGCCGTGCCCGCCATGATGTGCGGTATCTCCGAGTCGGGCCGGGCCGCGCCCGCCTGCTCGTACTCCGCGATCGCCTCGTCGTAACTGCCGAGCTTTTGCAGCGCCGCGCCGAGGCTCAGGCGTGCGTCGAAGAAATCGGGCCGGAGTTTGACGGCGCGCCGGTAGAAATCCAGCGACTGCTGGTATTCGCCGGCCTTCGCCAGCTCCTCGCCCTTGGCGTAGCTCGCCGCCGCGTCGTCGGGAATTTGCTGGCCGCGGATCGCCGGCGACGCGGCGAGGGCGAGGAGGAAAGCGAGGCTTAAAATCTTTGCTCGGTTCATCGCAAGCAATCACCCCCGGCAAGTAATCACCCCCGGCCCGACTGCGCCAGCTCGCCGTTGAGCTTGAGGATTTCGAGCGTCATCTCGGCGGAGGCGTAGAGGTCTTTCACGTCGAGCCACTCCTTGACGGTGTGGATGGCGCGCATGCCGGTGCCGAAGTTGGCACACTCGATGCCGCGCTTGTTGAAGATGTTGGCGTCGCAGCCGCCGCCCGAGGCGCACGCCTCGACCTTCTGGCCCAGGCGCGCCGCCGCCCGGTAGACGAGCTGCACGACGCGCGACGAGTCGGGCACGTCCATCGCGTAGTACTCGCGCGAGACGTCGGACTCGACGCGCGCCTTCGTCGTCACCCCGGCGACCGTCACCTCCTGCCCGGCGGCGGCGTCTTCGAGGCACTTGATCATGTGGGCGGTCTGGGCTTCGAGCTTCGAGTCGTCGAGCGAGCGCGCCTCGCCGCGGAGGGTGACGAGGTTGGTGACGATGTTGGTCGCCTCGCCGCCGCGGATGACGCCGATGTTGGCGGTCGTCTCCTCGTCGATGCGCCCGAGCTTCATGTTGTGGATGGCCTCCGCCGCGATGCGGATGGCGGAGATGCCCTCCTCGGGCGCGACCCCGGCGTGAGATTCGAGCCCGAAGATTTTGAACTCCATGTGGTTCGCCGAAGGCCCCTTCGTGAAGAGGAAGCCCGGATCGTCGGAGTCGAAGACGAGGCCGTACTTCGCCTTCAGCCGCGACACGTCGACGTGCTTCGCGCCGAGGAGCCCCACCTCTTCGCAGATCGAGAAGACGGCCTCGATGGGCGCGTGCGGGATGTTCTGCTCCTGCAGGCAGCGGATCGTCTCGATGATGACGGAGCAGCCGGACTTGTCGTCGCCGCCGAGGACGGTCGTGCCGTCGGTGCGGATGATGTCGCCCTCGACCACCGGCCTGACGCCCTCGCCGGGGACGACCGTGTCCATGTGGGCGGACATCATGATCGTCTCGGCGCCGGGGATCGTGCCGGGGAAGCGCGCGATGACGTTGCCGGAGTTGCCGCCGACCTTCGCGCCCGCGTCGTCGATCTCGACCTCCGCGCCCATCTCCTCGCAATACTTCTTGATGCGCTCGGCCACGTCGCGCTCCTTGCGCGAGACCGAATCGATCTGGACGAGTTCGAGCAGAAGATTTTTGATGCGTTCCTGATTGATCATCCCGCCAGCCTCCGGCAAGTTCGGAACCGCGGCCCCAGACCGCGCGAGCGGCGCGCCCTCGTCTGGAGACCCTCGGCGTGAGATATGAATTGCGCGGGGCTCATCCTACTACACGCCCCGGCGCTCGCGCCACAGCCGACGCCGTGCGCGATAGAAAGTCATTCACAAAGAGATTCGCCCCACTCGACATCAAGCAACGGCGGGCGCGGAAAGGCCGCCGCGCCCGAAGACGCGGCGGCCCTTTCACGCGAGTGCGTGACTACCGCGGCTGATCGCCCGGCGCGGCAGCCGGTCAGTGGTTGGCGTTGCCGCTGCGGTTCGAGCCGGAGTGGTTGCCGTTGTTCGAGTTGTGGTTGCCGTTGTTCGAGTTGGTCGAACGGACGCCCGCCGTGTTCTTGTTGCCGTTGTCGTTCGTCAGCACGGCAGTCCCCGGCGAGACCGTCCGGCTGTTGGCGTTGGCCGGCAAGTTGGCGTTCGTGTCCACGACCCCCTCGCGCCCCTGCGCGTTGCCGTTGTTGGTGTTCGCGCCCGCGTGGTTGGCGTTGTTCGAGTTGTTCGAGTTGTTCGAGTTGTTGGCGTTGCCGTTCGTGCCCGCGTCGCACGCCGTGAGCGCCGACGCGAGCGCGAAGGCCGCCAAGATCGCTGAAGTCCGTCTCATCTTGTCCCCCTCCTCCTCAGATCGTTTCCGTTGAGCCGTACTTTAGCGGTAGACGCCCTCGCCGCGGTGCGTGCGGAACTGGTTCTCGAAGTACTCCGCGTCCTCGTCCGAGCGCGCGTTGACGCCCATCAGGATGCCGCCGTTGCGCACGCCCTCGTCATACTCCTTGGCGCGATCCTCGGGGATGCCGTGGCCGACCAGAGCGCCGATGAGCCCGCCGGTGAGTCCGCCCGCGCCCGCGCCCGCGATACCCGCGGCGAGCGGGCCGGCGATGAGCAGCCCGAGTCCGGGCAGCGCGAGCGTCGTGCCGATGGCCGCGAGCGCCGCGATGGTCGCGCCGACGCCGCCGCCGATGGCCGCGCCCTTGCCCGCGTCCTCCCAAGCCTTGTCGCCGAGATCGGTCGCGCCGTCCTTCTTGTCCTTGTCGCCCGCGAAATAGGTGTCGCGCGTCTTGTCCGACATCATCAGGTTAACGTCGTCCTGGCCGTAGCCGCGACCCGTCAGCGAGCCGTAGGCGCTCTCGGCGCTTTCCCTGTCCCTGAAGAGCCCCGTCACCATGCGCGAGCGACCGGGAGTCGCCCCTGTTGTTGTATCTGCCATCGTATTTTCTCCCTTTCAGTGTTCGTGTTGGAAAAGGGCGACGCGGCGGCGCGAAAAGCGCCCGCGGCGGCCCGGATGAGTTCTCGAAACTTTACGCCCGCACGCTCCGGCCCTTGATGAGCCTGTAGATGGCGAGCAGGATGAGCGCGCCGACGACCGCGAGCACGAGCCGCATGAAGAAGCCCGGTCGGCTCACGTCGCCCGCGTCGTTGACGCCGCCGTAGCCCAAGAGAGTGCCGCCGAGGAGGCCGCCGATGATCGAGCCCGCGATGCCGATGAGCATCGTGACGATCATGCCGCCGGGGTCTTTGCCCGGCATGATGGCTTTAGCAATCGCCCCGGCGATGAGCCCCAAAATAATTAAAGCGATGAATCCCATTCTCTCAACCCTCCTGTTTGATTCGGCGTCGTCCCACGCGCTAATGCCCTGTTAGAAGTGCCGCCGTGTCCTGTTTTCGTATGCATTCGTGACGATCACTGTGGGTACTGCAACCCGCTTGCCACAGGCGGCGCGGGCGGGCCGCCGCACACTCAGGCAATCTAAAAGAGACAGAAAGGTGAAGAGCTGCCGGGGGCGGGTCGGGCTCGAAACGCGCGCCGGGCGCGGGCGGTTGAAAGCTTAAGTCGTCGATTCGATCAGCGAGTCGTTCGATCCGCTCGCTCGGAGAGCGAGTCGAGCGCGCGCTGTAGCCCGTCGCGCGCGGCTTCGAGCGCGGCATCGTCGGCGTCGGGCGCGACGCGGATGGGCGGCGCGATCAGTACGCGCGCGCGCGCGAAGGGGAGCGGGACTTGCAGCCGATCCCAGCTCGGCGCGGCGTAGCGGCGCGAGGCGACGACGGCGAAAGGCAGGATCGGGCTCCCGGTCTTCTTCGCCAACAGCGCCGCGCCCATCTTGGCGACGTGGCGCGGCCCGCGCGGCCCGTCGACGGTGAAGCCGGCGGGGCGGCCCGCGCGCACGAGCTTGACCATGTCCACGAGCGCGCCGACGCCGCCGCGCGAGCTAGACCCGCGCGCCGCCCCGTAGCCGAAGCGCTGGATGAAGCGCGCGATGTACTCTCCGTCGAAGCTCCGCGAAGTCATCACGACGATCCCGCGCCGCCGCCAGAAGTAGGTGGCGAGCATGATCTGATCGTGCCAGAAGGCGTAGATCGGCTGGCGGCCCCCGCGAGCGGCGGCCTCCCAATGCTCCCAGCCCTCGACGCTGAACCGCGTCGTCGCGCCGACGGCGCGGATGATCAGGTAGAAGACGACGTCCGCGGCGCGGATCGCGAGTCGCTGCTTGAAGGCGTAGCCGGAGATGTCCGCGTGCTCGTAGGCGCGCCCGACGATCTTCGCGTCGCGCCCCGCGCGCGCCCGCTGCTCGGCAGTCTGATCTTCGGCGGAGGCTTGCATGAGAGTTCGACGGCGCGAGTCTAACAGAGGGCGCGAAAAAATTTGTAGGGGCAGAAGGGGAGGGATGAGGGCGGAGGGATGAGGGATGAAGTTGAAGAAGACGCGGGGAGTGAGGGACGCGGGGATAGGAAGACGCGCGGGTGAAGAGACTCTTTCCCCGCGTCCCCGCGTCGCCCGCTCCCCGCGTCTCCCTCCGCCCTCATCCCTCATCCTTCATCCCTCCTCCCCCGTATGCTATATTCTGCGAACCTCGCGCGCGCCTGCGGCGTAAGACGTTGCCGGGAGCGTGCGCCTCAGCGGCGCGCGAACCCGCAAAGCCCTCCCCATCTTAAAGAGTCACGGAAAGCCAAGCGGTCGATGGAGAAACGGCGAATCCTGATCGTCGATAGCAACGAGGAGCTGCGGACGCTCCTCAGCAGCGTGCTCGGAGAGTTCGGGCACGACGTGGTCGCCACCGGCAACCGCGAGGCCGCCCTCGACCGCGAAGACCTCGAAGACTTCGACCTCGTCATCAGCGACCTCACCGACAACGCCGAGGGCGGCGTCCAGATCATCAGCGAGCTGAAGCGCAAATCCCTGCTCGTCCCCGTCGTCGTCTCTTCGGACGAGACGCAGCCCGCGGGCGTCATCAAGGCTTTCAAGATGGGCGCGGCCAACTACGTCCGGCGGCCCTACGACCACGACGAGCTGCGCGACATCGTCGAGAAGACCCTGAGCTACAAGCTGCGCTTCATCGAGGACGTGAAGGTTTTGCCCTTCGTCCACGAGAAGATCGAGTTCGAGCTGCCGAGCGATCTCAGCCTGATGAACGGCGTGCTGCATTACCTGTACGAGCGCGTCGTCCAACTGGGCCTGATCAACCCGGAGCGATCCAACCTCTTCATCGCGCTCGACGAGGCGTTCGTCAACGCCGTCAAGCACGGCAACCGCCGCGACCCGCACAAGCTCGTCCGCATCTCGGCCGACCTCTCGGCGAAGGAGGCGCGCTTCACCGTCGAGGACGAGGGCGAGGGCTTCGACCTCAACCAGATCCCCGACCCGCGCGATCCCGAAAACCTCTTCAAGACCTCGGGGCGCGGCGTGCTCCTCATCTACAACATCATGGACGAGGTCATGTACAATGAGCGCGGCAACCGTGTGACCATGATCAAGCGACCGGAGGAGACGCTCGAACACAAGCTGATCGATCAGCTCACGCCCGATGACAACTCCCCCCGACGCACCGACGACTGACCGCCCCACGCCCCCCGACGCTTCGTCGGCCACACCCCCATCAACCGCCGCGCGCGATTCGTCCGGCGCGCCCGGCCCCGAGCCGACGCCCTCGCTCCTGCGCTCGTGGCGCTGGTGGCTCGCGCCCGCGCTCGCCGCCTTCGCGCTCGCGCTCCTCTTCGCCGATCCGTTCGCGGGCGACTGGGACGCCGTCGATTACACCGTCCTCGCGCTGCGCGGCGAGCCCTCGACGATGCTCTTCGGGCGCATCCTCTTCATCTTCACCAACCACTTCGCGTACCGCGTCGCCCACGCCGCGTTCGGGCTCCGGCCCGAAGACGCCTACCTGCTCTTCAAGTACATGGTCGTCTGCGAGACGCCGCTCGTCGTCGTCGCCCTGTGGGCGCTGGCGCGCGATCTCGCCGGGAGCGCGCGCGCCGCCACCGTCGCCGCCGTGACGCTCGCCGCCTGCCCCTTCTTCATCATCTACGGCGGGCAGGCGATGACGGAGATCCCCTCGCTCCTGCTCCTGTGCTCGGCGCTCGTCGTCCACCTGCGGGGCCTGCGCGGGCGCAGCGCGCCGCTCGTCATCTTGGGCGCGGCGATGCTCGGCGCGGGGAACAACGTGCGCGAGGTCGTCTCGCTCTACGGCCTGTGGCTCGTCGCCGCGCCGCTCGCCGTCGGTTGGAAGCTCGACCGGCGCGGCCTCACTATAACCGCGCTCGCGTGCGCGGCCTTCTTCGCCTGCGCGTTCGCGCCGTTCCTCTACTTCTACCTCGGCGACGTGGGCGGCTACCGCGCGGGCTGGCACGGGTGGGTCGAGTCGATGCGCTCGGAAGAGGGCGTGCACCCGGTGAGCCTGTGGAACTTCGCGCCGCTCTTCCTCTTCTTCTTCGTCGCCGCGCCCGTCGCGCTCCTCGCGCTGCCCGCCGCCGCGCGCGCCGAGTGGCGCGCCCGCCGCTTCTCGCCCCTGCTCGCGCTCGCCTGCGTCGGCTTCTTCGCGAACCTGATGCTCGTCACTCACTACAGCACAGTCATCAACGGTCGCTACCTGCTCACGGGGCTGCCCGGCGTCCTGCCCCTCGCCGCCGACTACCTCGTGCGGCGCGAGGCGGCGCGCGCGCGCGACCAGCGCCGCGGCTTCCGTCGCGCGGCCTACGCGTCGGCGGCGAGCGCGCTCGCCCTCGGCGCGATCTTCTACGCCGGCTCGCGCGAGACCCTGCGCCACCACGGCATCACGAAGGAGTACGGCGCGCGCCTCGCGCCGCTGCCCGGCGACGCGGTCGTCATCGCGGGCGGGCAGACCGTCTCGGTCAACTACTACCGCGCGCTCGGGGCGGGGCGCTGGGACGTGATCGGCACGGGCGGGGGCTTCCCGACCGCGCCGCTCGCCGACGTGATCGACGATTACCTGCGCGCCGGTCGCCGCGTCTTCCTCGACGTGGACTCGCGCCTCTGGTTCAACGACCACTGGCGCGGCGCGGAGACGCGCGCCGTCGCCGCCCTCCGCGAACGCTTCCGCTTCCGCCGCGTCTCCGACACCGTCTACGAAATCCGCCCGCCCGACGACGAGACAGCCCGCGACGAGCCCGACTTCGAGAGGCTGCTGCGCAAGCGCCCGCCGACGCTGCAAAGAATCGGCGACTGGATCAAAGCCCAAGGCTGACCGGGGGGAGGATCGAATCTGACCCCGAGAGTACGTTTCAACGCCTTCTGCGTCCTGCTTTGCGTCTTTGCGCCTCGGCGTGAGGAATAGTTCTCACGCCGAGGCGCAAGGACGCGAAGAGAAGCGCGCCGAGGATTCAACGTCGGACGGACGATGCCCTACGAACTCTTTCTCGCGCTGCGTTACCTGCGCCCGCGCCGCGGCGCGCGGCGCGGCAGCGCGCAGGTGACGGCGCTGGCCGCCGCCGTCGGCATCGCGTGCGGCGTCGCCGCGCTCGTCGTCGCCTCGGCCCTCGCCAACGGCTTCCGCGACGAGATGCGCGACAAGATTCTGCGCGGCACGGCGCACGTCACCGTCGCGCGCTCGGACGCGCGGGCCGTCGAAGACTGGCGCTCGCTCGTCGCGCGACTGCGCTCGGTCGAGGGCGTGACGGACGCCGCGCCGACCTCCTACGCGGGCGCGCTGCTCGAAGGCACGGACTCGGCGGCCTACGCCGTGCTGCGCGCCGTCGACGCCTCCTCGGCGCGCACGCTCGACGAGGTTCGTCGCACGCTCACGTCGGGCGCGGTCGAAACTCTTTTCGACGGCGCGGGGCCCGCGCGGAAGAACCCGGAGGGCGGTGAAGAAATGCTGCCCGTCGTGGTCGGCGCGGAACTCGCCGCGCGCTCCGGCCTGCGCGCCGTCGGCGACGAGGGCTGGATCGTCGTCGGCGAGAAGACGGACGAAGCGCCGGGCTTCGCGACGCGCTCGCGGCGCGTGCGCGTCGCCGCCATTTTTCGCTCGGGGCTCTTCGAGTACGACTCGACGTGGGTCTATCTGCCGCTCGCGGCGGCGGCGGAGTTGGAGGGCGCGCCGCCCGACTCCGCCGCCGCGCTGAGCGTCGAGACCGCGGACGTCTACCGCACGCCGGAGACGGCGGGGCGCGTCCGCCGCGCGCTCGGGGCGCAGTTCACGGTCGTCGATTGGCAGGAGGCGAACCGCCCGCTCTTCGCCGCGCTCGCGCTCGAACGGCGCACGGTCTCGCTCATCATCGCGCTCGTCACCGTCGTCGCCGCGCTCAACATCACGACGACGCTCGTGCTCGTCGTCGTCGAGCGCCGGGCCGACATCGCCATCCTCGGGGCGATGGGCGCGCGCGCCGCGAGCGTGATGTCGGTCTTCGTCGTCGAGGGCGCGATCATCGGCGCGGTCGGCGCGGCGGCGGGCGTCGCGCTCGGGCTCGCGGCGTGCTTGCTCGGCGACCGCTACAAGCTCGTGGGCCTGCCCGCCGACGTGTACTCGCTCTCGTCCGTCCCGTTCCACCCGCACGCGGGCGAGACGGCGCTCGCCGCGCTCGCGGCTTTCGCCGTCTGCCTCGTCGCGACCATCTACCCGGCGCGGCGCGCGGCGAGGATGCGACCGGCGGAGGCCCTGCGTTACGAATGAGTCCGGAGTCTGAAGTCTTGAGTCTTGAGTCGAAGAACCATGCGGGACGGTCGGCAGGCTCCGCCGTTGACTCTCGACCCCGGACTCCCGACTCCGGACTCGTCGTCGAAGGCTTGCGGAAGTCCTACGCCGCGCCGGGGGGCGTGCGCGTCGAGGTGTTGCGCGGCGTTTCGTTCTCGGCGCGGGCCGGCGAGCTGTTGGCAATCGTCGGCGCGTCGGGCGCGGGGAAGTCGACGCTCCTGCACCTGTGCGGCGGGCTCGACGCGGCGGACTCGGGAAGCGTGCGCGCCTTCGGGTTCGACGTGACGCGCCGGACGCCCGCGGAGTTGACGGCGTGGAGGGCGCGCGCGGTCGGCTTCGTCTTCCAGTTCCACCACCTGCTGCCCGCGCTGACGACGGTCGAGAACGTGGCGATGCCTCTTTTGATCGCGCGCCGCGGGCGAAGGGAGGCGCGCGACGCCGCCGCACGCGCGCTCGAAGAGGTCGGCCTCTCGGGGCGCGCCGATCATCTGCCGGGCGAGCTGTCGGGCGGCGAGCAGCAGCGGGCGGCGATAGCTCGCGCGGTCGTCGCCGACCCGCAACTCGTCCTCGCCGACGAGCCGACGGGCAACCTCGACGCGAGCGCGGGCGACGCGGCGGGCGAGCTGCTCGCGCGCGTCGCGCGCTCGCGCGGCGCGTGCGTCCTCGTCGCCACGCACAACGAGCGGCTCGCGCGCCTGTGCGACCGCACGCTCACGCTCGCCGGCGGGCTGCTGCGCGGGGGGGGCGATTGAAGCGGGCGGGGGAGCGTGGGCGTCCGAAGTCCGGCGGCGGTTCGATTCGAACTTGCGTGGCGGCGCGGCGCGCCGCGGCACGCTTAAACCCGACCGAGCCGCCGCCTTAAATTTGTTCTATCCGGAGCCGCCGCCCGCGTGCTATAAAATTTGAAGGGCGCAATCGCCGCCCGCCCCGCCCGCGCCTCACGGTCTCACTCAAACCGCCCACAGGGAGTTAGGAAAGATGGAACGGACGATCTTCGCGCGCCCGTTGGCGCTCTCGGCGTGTCTCGCGTGCGCGTGCGCCGTCGCTTCGGCGCAGCAGCCGCGCGCGCGGCGCGGCGGTCTCGACAACCTCTCGCTGCCGTCGCGCGGCGCAAACCCGACGGCCCCGCCCGCGGACGCGCCCGAGGGCTGGACGGTCTTCGCGCCCGAGGGGGCGGGCTTCGCCGTGTCGATGCCGGGCGTGCCCGAGGAGCCGACCGCCGCGGGCAGACGCGCGGGCGTGATTCAACAGCAGTTCCGCAGCTACCGCCTGAGCGAGGGCGGGCTCGACTACGAGATCGTACGCACGCCGCCGCTGCCGCCGGAGCTGTTCGCGAAGGAGAACTTCGAGGACGAGTTTTACGCGATGCTGCCGCAGTTCCTCGCGCGGGGGGCGAAGGCGGGGATGCCGCAGCTTAATCTGGAGATGACGGGCGAGCGCGCGGTCGAGTCGGGCGGCCACGCCGGGCGCGAGTACGAGTTCTCTTCGCCGACGCACCGCTCGCGTGTGCGCGTCTTCCTCGTCGGGCGCGCGATGCTGTTCGTCGCGCTGACGGGTCAGAAGTCCGCCTTCTCCGAGGCCAAGACGCGCGCCTACCTCGGCTCGTTCACGCTGACGCAATAATTGTCCGTGGTCAGTTGTCCGTGGTCAGTTGTCAGTTGTGCGCAGCGCGTGGGTCGCGTTATAGGGCAGTAGAGACGAAAACGAGGGCTCAACTACTGACGACGGACAACGGACAACGGACAGCTCGTAAAACCTTTTTCGTGCCCACTCTTTCGGCGTTCGCGCCCTTGGGTTATAATGCCCGCAGGCGGACACGACGAGTTTTAGCCCCGGAAAGTTCGCGCACGCCACCACCACAAGTCGTAATTCGGCACGGTCAAGGTCACTTATGTTCGAACGCTACACGGAGAAGGCGCGGCGGGTGATTTTCTTCGCGCGCTACGAAGCCTCGCAATTCGGCGCGCCGGCGATAGAGCCGGAACACCTCCTGCTCGGTCTGATGCGCGAGGATAAAACCCTGACCGCGCGCTTCCTCGCCCGCGCGCAAGCCTCGCTCGAAGCCATCCGCAAGGAGATCGAGGGGCGCGCGCCCATGCGCGAGAAGATCTCCACCTCGGTCGAGCTGCCCCTCGCGCCCGAGACGAAGCGCGTGCTGGCCTACGCGCACGAAGAGTCGGACAGGCTGCAACACCGCCACATCGGGACGGAGCACCTGCTGCTCGGCCTCCTGCGCGAAGAGCGTTCGATGGCCGCCGAGATCCTCTACGAGCGGGGCCTGCGCCTCGCCGCCGTGCGCGAAGAGGTGGCGCGCGCGACGGGGTCGGATTCGCGCTCGTCGCAGAAGAAGGACACGCCGCACCTCGCCGAGTTCTCGCGCGATCTGACCGAGGACGCGGCCAACGACAAGCTCGACCCGCTCGTCGGGCGCGACGGCGAGATCGAGCGCGTGATACAGATCCTCTGCCGCCGCACGAAGAACAACCCGGTCCTCATCGGCGAGCCCGGCGTCGGCAAGACCGCCATCGTCGAAGGGCTCGCGCAGCGGATCATGCGCGGCGAAGTCCCTTCCTTTCTGGAGAACAAGCGCATCCTCTCGCTCGACCTCTCGCTGATCGTCGCGGGCACGAAGTACCGCGGGCAGTTCGAGGAGCGCCTGAAGCAGATCATGCGCGAGCTGATCGAGAACCCGCAGTACATCGTCTTCATCGACGAGCTGCACACGCTCGTCGGCGCGGGGAGCGCCGAGGGCTCGCTCGACGCGGCGAACATCCTGAAGCCCGCCCTGTCGCGCGGCGAGATTCAGTGCGTCGGCGCGACGACCCCGGCGGAGTTCCGCAAGTCGATCGAGAAGGATCGGTCGTTGGAGCGCCGTTTTCAGGCGGTGAAAGTGCCGCCGCCGACCGAGGCGGAGGCCGTGCAAATCCTCGGCGGCGTGCGTGAGCGCTACGAGGCTTTCCACCAGGTGCGCTACACCGAGGACGCGCTCGAAGCCGCCGTCTACCAGTCGAACCGCTACATCCCCGACCGCTTCCTGCCCGACAAGGCCATCGACGTGATCGACGAGGCGGGGGCGCGCGTCAAGCTGCGCGCGCGGCGCGAGCTGACCATCGGCGACGCGGGGCGCGCGGCGTCCTCAAGCGCCGACGAGCGGATGAGGACGACCTACATCGTCGACAGCCTGACGGGCGCGCGCATCACCGAGGAGGACGACATGCTCGTCTCGGTCGCCGTCACGAAGGACGACATCGAGGACGTGATCGCGCGCTGGACGGGCATCCCCGTCACCTCGCTCAAAGAGGAGGAGATGCAGAAGCTCCTTCGCATCGAGGAGGAGCTGCGCCGCCGCATCATCTCGCAGCGCCCGGCCATCTCGGCGCTCGCGCGCTCGATCCGCCGCTCGCGCGCGGGCCTGAAGAGCCCGGCGCGCCCCGTGGGCTCGTTCCTCTTCTTGGGGCCGACGGGCGTGGGCAAGACGGAGGTGGCGCGCGCGCTCGCCGAGTTTCTGTTCGGCTCGGAGCGCGCCATGATCCGCTTCGACATGAGCGAGTTCATGGAGAAGCATTCGGTCTCGAAGCTCATCGGCTCGCCCCCCGGCTACGTCGGGCACGAGGAGGGCGGGCAGTTGACCGAGCGCATCAAGCGTTCGCCCTACTCGGTCCTGCTCTTCGACGAGATCGAGAAGGCGCACCCCGACATCTTCAACGTCCTGCTCCAAGTCTTCGAGGACGGGATGCTGACCGACGCCCTCGGCAACACGGTCGACTTCAAGCACGCGATCATCGTGATGACCTCGAACATCGGCGCGCGCTTCATCCAGAAGCGCGGCGCGATGGGCTTCCAGTCGAGCCCCGTGGACTCGCGCGAGAAGCTGGAAGAGATGGTCATGGCCTCGGTCAAGCAGACCTTCAACCCGGAGTTCATCAACCGCCTCGACGAGATCATCATCTTCGACGAGCTGGACGAGCCGGAGCTGCTGGAGATCGTCGGCTTGCAGGTCGAGACGCTCAACCGCACGCTCAGCGCGCGCGGGCTCGAAGTGCGCCTGACCGAGGAGGCGCGGCGCTGGATCGTGCAGAAGACCTGCGCCGACCGCTCCTACGGCGCGCGCCCGCTGCGCCGCGCCCTGCAAAAGTACGTCGAAGACCCGCTCTCCGAGGCCCTCATTCAGGGCGAGCTGGCGGGCCTGTCGGTCGTCGAGGTTTACGAGGACGCGGGCGCGCTCTCGCACCGCCCGGCGCGGGTCGAGGAGCTGGGCGACGAAGTCCTCATCCACTGAGCAAGTCCAAAGTCCAAAGCCCAAAGCCCAAAGCCTAAAGTCCGGGGTCTAAAGTGTGGACTCCGGGGTTCAATTCGCAAGGCATTTGGGCTTTGGGCTTTGGGCTTTGGACTTTGGGCTTTTTCCCGGACTTTGTTTTCCCGCTTTCCGCCTTGTATAATGCGCGCCTTTGCTGACGGACGAAGGGCCGGGCGCGGCTGGCAACGCGGGCGCGCGCGACCTGAATCAAAGAAGCCACTGACCCCGCAGCCGTCGGTCGCGCCTTTATCGTCACGAGTCGTCCGTTTAATTTCGAGAGCGCCGCCCCGCTCGCTCGTCAGGTTTCGCCGGGGCATTCGTTTTCCTGTCTTCCCAAAGTTCATCCTGCTTTGAGGCACTAGCGATTATGCGAACAAGCGCGCTCTGGCGGCGCACCCTTCTGGCCGCACTCGTCCTCGGCCAACTCACGCTGCCCCTCGCCGGGCTCTCCCGCGCCGCCGCGGCGCGGGCGCAGACGCCGCAGCAGCTCGTCGAGGAAGTCAACGTCACGGGCAACCGCCGCAACCGCAAGGAAGACCTGCTCTACTACATCCAGACCCGGCCCGGCGACCCCTACAACGAGGCGCAGGTGCAGCGCGACTTCCGCACGCTGATGGACTTGGGCTTCTTCAACCGCACCGAGTCGCGCGTCGTGACCGAGGAGGGGCCGCGCGGCGGCAAGATCGTCACCTTCGAGGTCAAGGAGCTGCCGATCATCCGCGACCTCCAGTTCGAGGGCCTCAAGAGCGTCCCCGAGTCGGACGTGCTCAAGGCTTTCCGCGAGCGGCGCATCGGCATCCAGAAGGAGAACGCGAGCGACCCCGTCAAGCTCAACAACGCCGTGCGCGTCCTGAAGGAGCTGCTCGCCTCCAAGGGCCACCCGAACGCGACCGTCGAGGTGCGCAAGGACGAAATCTCCTCCGTCTCCGAGGCCGTCACCTTCGTCGTCAAGGAGGGCGAGCGCGTCCGCGTCGTCGAGGTGCAGTTCGAGGGCAACCGGCACTTCTCGGACGGAGAGCTGCGCGGCGCGATGAAGTACGTCAGGGAGGCGGGGCTCATCACGCGCTTCAAGGAGCAGGACATCCTCGACCGCGAGAAGCTCGACGTCGATCTCAAACTGATCCGCAACCACATGGCGTCGAAGGGCTACCTTCAGGCGCGGGTCGGCGAGCCCCGCGTCGAGGGCCTGGGCCAGCGCCGCACGGGGCTGCCCGTCCTGCCGCTGCCCATCCTCTCCTCGACCGACGAGGCGCTGCGCATCACGATCCCCGTCACCGAGGGCCGCCTCTACCGCCTCGGCGAGGTGAAGATCGAGGGCAACTCGATCTACTCCGAGCAGGTCATCCGCGCCGTCATCGGGCTCCAGAAGGGCGACGTGGCGAGCGGCGAGCGCATCTACAAGTCGATCTTCGAAGACCTCAAGAAGATTTACGGCAGGTCGGGCTTCATCCAGTACTCGGCTGACCCGGAGCCCACCTTCCGCGACGATCCGGCGAACCCGAACGAGGGGATCGCCGACTACGTCATCACCATCGACGAGGGCAAGCAGTTCACGCTCCGCCGCCTTGAGTTCGCGGGCAACACCTTCACGCGCGACAACGTCCTGCGCCGCGAGTTCGTCCTCAACGAGGGCGACATCTACAATCAGGACTACGTCGACTACTCGGTCCTGCGCCTCAACCAGCTCGGCTTCTTCGACCCCGTCGACAAGGACAAGGACATCGACTTCCGCCAGGACGAGGAGCGGGCCGAGGTGGACGTCAACGTCAAGGTCACGGAGCGTGGCCGCCAGCAGATCACCTTCAACGGCGGGATCAGCGGCATCGGCGGCTCGTTCTTCGGGCTCGACTACTCGACGAACAACCTGCTCGGGCGCGGCGAGTCGCTCTCCTTCCAGTTCGCCGCGGGCAACCGCCAGAACTCCTTCGTCTTCTCCTTCACCGAGCCCTACGTGCGCAACCGCCCGATCACCGCCGGGTTCTCCCTCTTCGTGCAGTCGGTGAAGTTCTTCGGCGAGGGCACCTTCCTCTCGCAGAACACGAGCGCGCTCCAGGGGCTCTTCGGGTCGCAGAACGACTTCCTCAACACGAACGAGGAGAACCTGTTCACGCAGCGCACGGCGGGCGTCTCGGTCTTCGCCAGCGCGCCGCTCTCCGAGTTCTACAAGAAGCGCCCCTTCACGCTCTCGACGCGCATCGGGTTGACCTACTCGCTGTCGCAGACTTCGATCAAAGACCCGGCGGTCAACGCCGACCCGACGAGCACGAACTTCATCCCCGTCATCTTCCGCCAGCCGAGCATCCTGACGAGCCGCGTCACGCCGACCGCCGTCTACGACTCGCGCGACATGCGCGGCGTCGACGCCATCAACGGCCAGCAGGTCACCGTCTCGCTCGCCTTCGCGGGCCTCGGCGGCGACGTGCGCACCTACGAGCCGACCGTCTCCTACCAGCGGTTCTTCCCCGTGCGCAACAAGCGCGCGAAGATCCCGCAGGTCTTCGGCTTCCGCCTGCTCGCCGGCCACGTCGGCAGCTTCGCCACCTCGGCCAAGGTGCGGGAGGCGCAGGAGTCGAGCCTCTCGTTCGTCGGCGGCGTGCCCATCTACGAGCGGTTCTTCCTCGGCGACGAGTTCACCGTGCGCGGCTACTCGCCGCGCTCGATCACGCCCATCGTGCCGCTCGAACTGTTCGTCACCTCGCAGAACGTGAGCGTCACGTCGAACGGCACGGGCGCGGTGACCGACGCGACGCGCATCCCCGAGTTGCAGCGCTTCGCCACGCTCGGCACCTTCACGGGCACGGGCGGGTCGAACCCGCGCTTCATCAGCCGCGGCTTCCAGCCCATCGGCGCCGACACGCAGCTGCTCGGCAACTTCGAGTACCGCGTGCCGCTCTTCGGGCCGCTCACGGCGGCGGCCTTCGCCGACATCGGCACGGTCTTCAACCTGCGCAAGGGCGGCGATCAGATCTTCTCGACCGTCTTCCAGGGCGACTCGCCGTTCCTGAGTTCGCTCGGCTTCATCCCCTGCGCGCAGGCCCCGCTCGGCGTGGCGGCGGCCAGCCTCTCGACGCTCGCCGCCTGCGCCGACAACTCGCCGCTCGCCCTCTCGTTCGCCGGCGGGCTCGTCGCCCGCGACGGCAGGATCGTCACGCGCGACGAGCTGAACGAGGCGCTGCGCGTCGGGCCCGTGGGGCCGGACGGGCTGCCCTTCGGCTTCCAGTCGGTCTTCCTGCGCGGCGAGGCGCAGACGAACACGGCGGTGCGGCTCTCGCAGAGCGCCTTCTCGAAGTTCAGCGACTTCCGCTCGTCGCTCGGGGCCGAGGTGCGCATCCAACTCCCCATCGTCAACGTCCCGTTCCGCCTCATCTACGCCTACAACCCGCAGGCGCGGCGGGGCCCGAGCGACCGCGTCCCGCTCTTCTTCAACGAGGACAGGAGCGTCTTCCGTTTCAGCATCGGGCGGACTTTCTAGCCGCCTTCTGGTAAACTTCCCGGTTCCGGGGCACAACCGCTGCGGCGTCAACTCGCATCATAGGGCGTCCGGACACGCTAATAAGTTTAAGGAGCAGTACGAAAACAGCCATGAAGTCACTTCGTCTCATCGCCGCGTCGGTCGCGCTCGCGGTCGCCACCACCATCACCGCCAGCGCGCAGACGGCCCCCGGCAGGCAGCAGCCCGCCGCCACGCCGCGCCCCGCCGCGCCGAGCCCCGCCGCGCCGGCGGGCGGCGGCGCCGCGCCCACGCTGACGGGCAAGCTCGCCATCATCGACTCCAGCTTCTTCGCCGACGAGAAGCAGGGCATCACGCGCGTCGTCAACGCCATGAAGAGCATCAACGCGCAGTTCCAGCCGCAGCAGGCGGAGCTGGATCGGATGAAGAACAACTACGACGCGCTCGTCGCCGACATCCAGAAGACCTCGGCGGTCGCCGATCCGAAGAGCATCGCGTCGAAGACCGATCAGGCCGAGCAGCTCAAGCGCGACATCGAGCGCAAGGCGCAGGACGCGCAGGCGGCGGTCGAGCGGCGGCAGCGCGAAGTCCTCGGGCCGCTCCAGGAGGAGGTCTTCAACGCCCTCCAGACCTACGCGCAGTCGCGCGGCATCGCCGTCGTCATCGACATGAACCGCGTCCCCGTCCTCTTCGTCGCCGACAGCGTCGACATCACGCGCGACTTCATCACCGAGTACAACCGCACCCACCCGGCGACGACCGCCGCCGCCGGCACGGGTCGCCCGTAGCCGCCCGCGCGGGCCGGAGAGCAGCCCCCGACCCCGGCTGCCCGCCGGCCCGCGCCGTTTCACGCCCCCTCGTCAACACAGCCCGCCCACGAAGAAGACCTTTATGAAACTGCTCTGCCGCACGCTCGCCGCCCTCGCACTCTTGGCCGCCGTCTCGGCCTCTTCGCCGCGCGCGCTCGCGCAGCAGCCCGCCGCCCCCGCCGGGCAGGGCGCGCAGGGCAAGATCGCCGTCATCGACTCGGGCGCGTTCAGCGACGAGAAGGCCGGCATCCTGCGCCTCGTCAACGCCATCAGGCAGGTCGAGGCGCAGTTCCAGCCGCTGCGCACCGAGCTGCAGGGCTTGCAGACGCGCTCGGACGCGCTGCTCAAAGAGATTCAGGACACGCGCCTCGTCGCCGCCCCGGCGACGCTCGCGCAGAAGCAGGATCAGGCCGAGCAGTTGCAGCTCCAGATCAAGCGCAAGCAGGAGGACGGGCAGGCCGCCTACCAGAAGCGCCTCGGCGAGCTGCTCAACCCCCTGCAGCAGGACGTGTCCGACGCCCTGACCGCCTACGCCAAGGCGCGCGGCATCGTGCTCGTCGTGGACGTGAGCCGCGTGCCCGTCATCTACGCCGCCGACAGTCTGGACATCACCAAAGATTTCATCGCCGAGTACAACCGCACGCACCCGGCGACGGCAGCCGCCCCGGCGGCCCGCCCCTAGGCGGGCGTCAGCCGAACAAGAAAGCCGAGTGCTCGGGCCCGCCACATGGACACACTCCTCGACCTGCGCGCCATACAGGAAATCCTGCCGCACCGCCCCCCCTTCCTGCTCGTCGATAAGATCGTCGAGCTCGTGCCGCGCGAGCGCATCGTCGGCGTCAAGCAGGTGACCATCGGCGAGCCGTTCTTTCAGGGCCACTTCCCGGGCTCGCCCGTCATGCCCGGCGTCCTGATCGTCGAGGCGCTGGCGCAGGTGGGGGCCATCCTCGCGCTGCGCGAGTTCGCGGATCGCGCCGAGAAGCTGCCGCTCTTCACCGGCATCAGGGAGGCGCGCTTCCGCCAGCCGGTCGTCCCCGGCGACACGCTCGTCCTCGAAGTGACGGCGCTGCGCACCGGCTCGCGCGTGCAGCGGATGCGGGGCGAGGCGCGGGTCGAGGGGCGGGGCGTCTGCGCCGAGGCCGAGATCACGAGCGTCGTCACGGATCGCGCCGCGATGAAATGACGGCGCGGGGGTAGGTGAGGCAAAGGGCGAGCGCGGCGCGGGCCGGGCTCCCGCCTTTGCCTTTCGTCTTTTTCGACTTTGATGATTCACCCGACCGCCATCGTCAGCCCCGGCGCGCGCCTAGGCCGCGACTGCCACGTCGGCCCCTACGCCGTCATCGGCGGGGGCGTCAGCCTGGGCGACGGCGTGCGCGTCGAGTCGCACTGCGTCATCGACGGCTCGACCGAGATCGGCGAAGAGACGCACGTCTTCCCGTTCGTCTCCATCGGCCTCGCCTCGCAGGACTTGAAGTACAGGGGCGAGCCCGCGCGCACGCGGATCGGCAAGCGCAACCGCATCCGCGAGTTCGTCACCGTCCACCGCGGCACCGAGGCCGGCGGGATGCTGACGGAGATCGGCGACGACTGCCTGATCATGGCGCAGGCGCACGTCGCGCACGACTGCCTCGTGGGGGATCGCGTCATCATGTCGAACGCGGCGACGCTCGGCGGGCACGTCCGCGTCGCGGACGGGGCGAACATCGGCGCGTACTCGGGCGTCCACCAGTTCTGCCGCGTCGGGCGCGAGGCTTACGTCGGCGGCTACTCGGTCGTCGTCAAGGACGCGCTCCCCTTCGCGCTCACCGCCGGCAACCACGCGAAGTGTTACGGCCTCAACCACGTCGGCATGAAGCGGCGCGACTACCCGAAGGAGACCATCGACACGCTGCACCACGCCTTCCGCCTCCTGCTCTCCTCCCGGCTCAACACCACGCAGGCGCTCGAACGGATCCGCGCCGAGATCGACGACTCGCCCGAGACGGAGGAGCTCGTGCGCTTCATCGAGACCTCGGAGCGCGGGGTGATCAAGTAATGCGGCTCGCGGAATGCGGATCGCGGGCTGAAGGGGCGGCGGTATTGTCGTCGCTTTTATAAACCCGCGGTCCGAAATACGCGATCCGAAATCGGCCATGCCTTACGGACTGATCGCCGGCAACGGCAAATTCCCGTTCCTCGTCATCGAGGGCGCGCGGCGCGCGGGCGCGGGGCTGGCGGTCGTGGCGATCCGCGAGGAGACCGACCCGGCCATCGAGCGCGCCGCCGAGACCGTCGGCGGGCGCGTGCAGTGGGTCGGGATCGGCCAGCTCGGCAGGATGATCCGCTTCTTCAAGCGCGAGGGCGTGACGCGCGCGATCATGGCGGGGCAGGTCAAGCACGTGCAGATTTTCAGCGGCGCGATCCCCGACGTGCGGATGCTCAAAGTCTTGGTCAGCCTGCCGCGCCGCAACACCGACGCGCTCATCGGGGCCATCGCGCAGGAGTTGGCCGGCGAAGGCATCGAGCTGATCGACTCGACCTACTTCCTGAAGGATCAGTTGCCGCGCGAGGGGACGCTGACGCGGCGCGCGCCCGACTCGCGCGAGCGCGGCGACATCGAGTACGGCCTGGAGGTGGCGCGCGAGATCGCGCGGCTCGATCTCGGGCAGACCATCGTCGTGCGCTCGCGCGCCTGCGTCGCCGTCGAGGCGATGGAGGGGACGGACGAGACGATCCGCCGCGCCGGTCTTCTCGCCCGCGGTCGGCTCACCGTCGTCAAGGTCGCCAAGCCCGCGCAGGACATGCGCTTCGACGTGCCGTGCGTCGGCCCGCCCACCGTCGAGTCGATGATCGAGGCGGGCGCGACCTGCCTCTGCCTGACCGCGGGCAAGACCCTCATCTTCGACCCCGCCGAGATGCTCGCCCTCGCCGACAAGCACCGCGTCGCCGTCGTCGCCGTGCGGCCCGTCTGATCGCGGCCCGCGCGGGGTTCTCTCCCGGCGG
The DNA here is from genome assembly GCA_036389335.1 of Pyrinomonadaceae bacterium. Taxonomy (GTDB): domain Bacteria; phylum Acidobacteriota; class Blastocatellia; order Pyrinomonadales; family Pyrinomonadaceae; genus JAIVGV01. Next base: position 36,062 of record DASVQC010000058.1, read on the forward strand.
CGCGACCTGAAGTATCAAAAAAACCCCCTCGCCCACAGCCCGAAATAAGGAGAGCTACCGATGAGATGCCTTCGAGGCGTGTTCCTACTGGCGCTGCTCGCGGGCGTGACCGCGGCGGCGTACCGGCGCGCGTGCGCGACGACCGCGCGGCGGCAAACTGCGCCCGCCGCGCAGCAGCCGCGCGCGGCGGCGACCCCGCAGGAGCCGACCGTCCAAGAGATCAACGACCGCTTCGTCAAGCAGTGGATGGAGCGCATCGCCGGCAAGCAGAACGAGCCGGCGGAGCGGGTGTTCAAGAACATCCAGTGGCTCAAGAGCACCCCCGCGGGCCGTTTCCTGTCGATCATGAACGGCGGCTACAGCCGCGCGCTCGGCGTGACCTGCACCCACTGCCACGTCGCCGATGACTTCGCGAGCGACGACAAGCGTCCGAAGCTGGCCGCGCGCGAGATGGCCGTCATGCACCGGATGATCAACGAGCAGCTCAGGAAGATGCAGAACCTCCAGTCGAAGCCGGCGGAGTCGCGCGCCATCAACTGCTCGATCTGCCACCGCGGGGCGATCAATCCGATGGCCGCGGCGCGCTGAGGCCGGCGGGGCGGACTCGTGCCGCCGCGTCGCGCGAAAGTGCGTGGCGCGAAAGAAGAGGGGCGCGGGTCTTAGCCCGCGCCCCTCCCTACATTGTTTGCGCGCTCGTCCGCGTCAGTGGCTCGCGGCGTTCTGCACGCCGGTCTTGGGGTCGTAGGGGGTGGAGATGAACTGCTTGGCGGCGCGCTGCGCGTTGTCGTAGTTGATGCCGCTGTCGACCGCCTTGTTGTACTCGTTGACGGCGCGCGTGCGGTCGCCCTTCGAGTCGTAGGCGTTGCCCATCTTGATGCGCGCCCAGACCTCGATCCACGACGGCTTCAGGTTGCCGGCGAGCGCCGCCTTGAAGTTGTCGATGGCCGGATCGTAGTTGCGCTGCTCCAGATAGATCAGGCCGAGGTTGTAGTAGATCCAAGAGTTCGACTTGTCGAGCTTGAGGGCCTCCTCCATCTGCCGCTGCGCCTCGGCGTACTGGCCCTCGCGGAACAGCTCGATGCCGCGGCGGGCGACGATGGAGATGCGCAGGTCTTCCGAGAGCCGCAGGATTTTGTTGTTCGGATCGACGACCACCTCGACAGGCGCGCCGTTCGACTCGATGTCGAAGTCCTCGCTCTTGTCGTCGATGCGCACGGTCTGGGTCGCGTTGTTGGAGTCGCCCTCGGCCCTCAGCATCAGCTCGACGGGCATGTTCAGCCCCTCGAAGTTCTGCTTGACCGTCCCGCGCGCGCGGAACTTGCCCGAGCGCGTGCGGATGATCTGGTAGTCGACGGCGAACTCCGGCACGCCCGTGCCCTCGACCCAGCGCGCGAAGAAGAAGCGCATGTTCTGACCCACCACCTTGGAGGTCAGCTTCTCGAAGTCGTCGATGGAGACGCTCTGCCCGCGGTACTGGTCGGCGAGCGCGCGCAGCAGTTGATCGAACTTCGCCTTGCCGATGGTCTCGCGCAGCATGCGGAAGACCATCGCGCCCTTGTAGAACATCACCGACTGGTACTGCGGCGAGGTGTCGTCGAGCGCCGAGGGCGCGCGCAGGATCGAGGCCGACTGCTCGAACATCAGCGCGCGCTCCTGCATGTCGCGCTGCGTGGCGTCGAGCTGCGGGGCGGGGAGCGTCGCCTCGCGCAGCGCGAAGCCGCTCCACTCGGAGAGGCCCTGCGAGAGCCACGCGTCGTCGAAGGACTTCAGGCCGACCGTGAAGCCCCACCACTGGTAGGCGATCTCGCGCTCGACGCGCTCGTCCTTCGGCGCGCGCTGCGAGTCGAAGAAGCTCGAAGAGAGGAACTGCATCCCGTGCGCGGCGTAAGCCTCAAGGCTCTCGTCGTCGATCTGCGCGACGACGTAGCGCGTGCCGAAGGCGGGCGGGCCGTAGGAGGCCGTGTAGAACTCCAGCGCCTTGCCGACCAGCTCGCCGTAGCGCTCGATGCGCCCCTCGTTGCCGGGCTGGACGAAGAAGTCGACGACGTAGCCGCCGATCCTGAGCGTGCGCGTCGCGTAGCGCGCGGCGGCGAAGTTGCCGACGAGCGTCGGCTGCTTGTGCACGAAGCGGAAGCGCGCCGCGCCGCCGCTCTGCGTCGCCGCGACGGGCTCGTCCGACGCCCCCGCGACGACGAAGCCCGCGGGCACGGTGACGGTGATGTCGCTCGTCGCGCGGTCGGCGGCGTAGTCGTGGAAGGGGAACCAGCGCGAGGCGTACATCAGATACGATCCTTCGCTGCCGACGTAAGCCAAACGCTTCGTCGCGAGGGGGCCGCCCTCGGGCGTGACGAGCGCGCCCGACCAGCGGAAGCGCAGCGTCACCGGAGTGTTCGGCTGCACGACCTCGCCTAAATCTACGCGGACGTTGGGGCCCAACTGGTCGAGCCCCACGGGGTCTTGCACGAAGTTCGAGACGGGTCTGCCGTTGCGCTCCACGCCCTCGACCTTGAGCGAGCCGTTCAGCTCGAAGACGACCGTGCGCGTCGCCTCCTGCGGGGTGAACGTCACGTCGCCCGAGGCGCGCAGGACGTGTTCGGCGGGGCGCAATTCGGCGTCGATGCGGTAGTTCGTCACGTCGAACTTGGCGCGACCGGGCGTGACCTGCGCGGCGGCGGCGGCGAGCGAGAGTGAGAGCGCGAGGCAGAGCGCCGCCGCGGCGGCAAACTTGGGAAGGCGTGCGGAGAAGTTGCTCATAGACGGACTTTCTTCCAACTGAATTTCGGGCCGCGTCGCGCCCGCGATTATAACGCCGCTTTTCAAGGGCATAGTTATTAGACGACTTCAGACCCGACGCGACGACGGCGCGGGCTTTGCGCGCATTTTGAGACCGGAGACCGAAGGGCGCGGGGCAGGCTCTCGGAACCCACAGCCACTCGCTATTTCTCGCTGTGCGGCAAGCGTTTGGATGGCTTCGGGGCGGTCGGAGTTGGCTGGCGGGGGCGCAGAAGTTTGGCGCGTCCGGGGGCGCGCGCCGGGCCGGCGGCTGGGGCGCAGGCACAGGTAGAACAGGTCGGAGGCTTCGTCAGGGGCGACGGTTCGGAAGCCCCGTCAGGGGCTAAATTCTTTCGCCGCCGACGCGGCTGAATCAGGGGCCGCCGGCTGATGGGGTTCGTCGGTCGGCGGAGGGGGCAACCGCCGCTTGACAGCCCGCGCCGCGCGCCCTCATCCTCTCGTCTCGATGAACAACTACGGCGACCCGGCGATCCGACTGACGCTGCTCCCGCGCGACACCAACCCGCAGGGCACGATCTTCGGCGGCATCATCCTCAGCTACATCGACATCGCGGGCGCGGTCGAGGCGCACCGCCGCACGGGGATCGAGCGCTTCGTCACCGTCGCCATGCGCGAGGTCGTCTTCCACCAGCCGGTCTTCGTCGGCGACTTGGTCAGCTTCTACGCGACGACCTTACGCACGGGCACGACCTCCATCACCGTGCGCGTCGTCGTCGAGGCCGAACGCTACGGCGGCACTTCGGAGCGGATCAAAGTCACAGAGGCGGAGGTCGTCTACGTGGCGGTTGACGCCAACCGCCGCAAGATGAAGATCAACCGCGACGCCCTGCGCGGCGACACGAGCGGCATCGAGCAGCACGAGACCTCATGACCCCGGCGCGCGGCGCGGCCATCCGCGCCCCTTAACTTCGGGAGACGTGATCGTGATTGACTTGCCGCCCGTTTTGGCATAAAAGCTCTCTCACCCGAACCCCGCCCCCCGCGAACCTCTCCCCGTTCGAGAGCCGCCCCTTCGCTCGTGACGTCAGCGCCGGCACGACCCGACCGTGATGACTACCAGACTAAGAGCCCTTACGCCGACAGTCCCCGCGCTCCTGCTCGCCTCGCTTCTTTTGCTCTGCGCCCCGGCTTGCAGGCGCAGGGCGGCGCAGTCGCTCGCGCCGATTGACGAGATCGACCGCCGCGCCAACGTGCCGATGCGGCAGCCCGCCGTCGCGCGCGACCTCGCGCAGATACGCGAGCGCGGCACGCTGACGGTGCTCGCGCCCTACAACTCGACGACCTACTTCGTCTACCGCGGCGAGCCGTTCGGCTACGAGTACGAGCTGCTGCGCGCCTTCGCCTCGGATCACGGCCTGACGTTGAAGATGATCGTCGTCACCGATCCGAAGAGCCTGCTCCCGCTCCTGAACAGCGGCGAGGGCGACGTCGCCGCCGCGCGCCTCATCCCGACGCCCGAGGACGAGCGCAACGTCTCCTTCACGAGCGCGCTCTACCGCACCGAGCCCGCGCTCGTGCAGCAGGAGTCGCCGCCCGACACCGCCGGCAAGGGCGCGCGGCAGGCGCTCAAGCCGGGGCCCGCCGACGAGCTGCCCGAAGTCGACATCAACGCGCGGCTCGTCACGCGCCCGTCGCAGCTCGCGGGCCAGACCGTCAACCTGCCGCAGAAGTCCGCGTACAAGCGCACGCTCGTCGAGCTTGAGGAAGAGGTGTCGGGCGACATCCGCGTCGTCGAGGCCGACGGCGCGATTCAGGACGAGGCGCTGGCGCAGAAGGTGGCGCGCGGCGAGGTGCAGTTCACGGTGATGCAGAGCAACCTCGCGGAGCTGAAGGAGGCGGAGTTCAGGAACCTGCGGGTGCGCCCCGTCGTCGGGCGCACGCACCCCGTCGGCTGGGCCGTGAGGAAGAACTCGCCGGGGCTGCTGCACGAGCTGAACGACTGGATCGAGGACAAACAGCACAAGAACGACTCGCTCTTCGACCGCCTCTACAAAAAATACTTCGTCGATCAGCGCGCCTACGTCGAGCACGCCGCGAGCGACTACCTGACCTCGCAGACCGGCAAGCTCTGCGAGTGGGACGATCTGCTCAAGCGCCACGCCTCCGAGATCGACTGGGACTGGCGCCTGCTCGCCTCGCAGGTCTGCCAGGAGTCGCGCTTCAAGCCCGACGCGCGCTCGTGGGCGGGCGCGGCTGGTCTGTTACAACTGATGCCGCCGACGGCGCGGCAGTTCGGCGTCAAGAACCCGCTCGACCCGGAGGACAACGTGCAGGGCGCGGTGAAGTTTTTGAAGTGGCTGCGCGACTACTGGTCGGAGCGCATCCCCGACGAGGGCGAGCGGCTCAAGTTCATCCTCGCCTCCTACAACACGGGCGCGGGCCACGTCGAGGACGCGCAGCGCCTCGCGGAGAAGTACGGCGGCGAGCCGGAGAGGTGGGACGACGTTGCCTACTGGCTCCTGCAAAAGTCCTCGCAGCAGTACTCGACCGATCCGGTCGTCAAGTTCGGCTTCTGCCGCGGCATCGAGCCCGTCAACTACGTCACGCACATCCTCGAACGCTACGACAAATACAAACAGTACGTCGCCGCCACGCCCGCCGCGAAGACCCGCGCGCCGTCGTTCGTCGGCATGAGCCAAACTGCGTTATCTGTGGAAGAGAGGTCGGGGCGGTGAGTGCTTAACGGCTTGGCCTGACGGAATGGCAACAAGCCCAAGATGCTGTTGCCACCTCTGTGGACGAACCCAATATCAAGCACCTTATTTTGCTCTGTTGGGCAAAGCCGCGCGGCGCAGTTTAGCCCCGCTTTCACCGCCTCAGTTCAGCCGCGCCTGAACGCCGCGCAGGGCTTTGGCCGCCTGCGCGAAGTTGGGCTCAAGTTGGAGGGCGAGGCCGTAGTGGCGCGCGGCTTCGAGGAGTCGGTGGCGGCGCTCGTAGACGCGTCCGAGGTTGAGGTGCGGGAAGGCGCGCGCCTCGTAGCGCGGGGCGGCGAGCGCGCGCTCGAACCAGCGGACGCAGTTGTAGAGATCGCCCTTCGCGATGAGGTAGCTCCCGATGTCGTTGTAAGGGTTGCCGAAGTCGGGGTCGACCCGGATCGCGCGGAGGCACTCTTCTATCGCCTCGTCGTAGCGGGCCTGAAAGCTGTAGACCCAGCCGAGGAAGGTGTGCGCCTCCGCCGTCGGGTGCGCCGCGATGGAGCGGCGGTACAACTCGATGGCCCCCTCGTAGTCTTCCCGCTGCTGCGCGCTGTACGCGCGGCGGAACAGCGCGACCGCCTCGCCCTTCGCCCCGTCAGACAGATCGACATCATCGAACATAGAAAGATTGTGACAAGTAAGCCGTGGCGGGTGACAGGTGACAGGTGACAGGTAAGACAGGGCTAACAGCTAACAGCTATTAGCTAACAGCTATTGGCTTCCGGCTTTGGCCTGTCACCCGTCACGGTTCACCGTTTACGGCTTTTCCTGCCGCCCGTCGCTGCCGCACGCCGTTAGGCTGCGCCCGAGCCCGTGAATTATACTGAGCGGACGCAGACAAGCGCCACGAAGTTGGGCCTGCGCGGGGCGCGCAGGGATGAGCGGTTGATGTCTTTAACCAGCGGGAACATCTCGTACAGACTGAGCGTGAGCCTCGCCGCGCCGCCGTCGCCGCCCGCGCCGCGCGACCTCGTCGCCGTCTGCGTCTTCGGCGCGGACGCGCGAGACGTCGAGCGGTGCGGGGCTGAAGGCGCGACGCTCGACATCGTGCGCGGCCTCGTCCTCGCGGGCGACTTCAAGGGCGAGGAGGACGACTCGCTCCTCGTCCGCGCCGACGGGCCGGGCGGCGCGCGCCGCGTGCTGCTCGTCGGCATGGGGCGGCACGGCGACGACGACCCGTGCGGCCTGCGGCGCGCCGCCGCCACGGCAGTCCGCCGCGCCAACGACGCGAAGGCGCGAAGGCTCTGCTTCGTCCTGCCCGCCGCCCGAGACGCCGCGCGCGCCGCGCGTGCAATCGCCGAAGGCGCGCACCTCGGCTCCTACGCGAACGACTTCTACCAGAGCAGAGAAGACGGAGACGACGCGCGGGTCGCCGAGTTCGTCATCGTTACGGGCGAAGGCGCGGGCGAAAATCTGCGCGGGGAGATCGAGCGCGCCCGCGTCGTCGCCGAGTCGGCGAACTGGGCGCGCGCTCTCTCGGACGAGCCGGGCGGGAGCCTGCCGCCGCGCGAGTTCGCGCGCCGCGCCGCCTCGATGGCGGAGGAGTTCGGGCTCCGCGTCGAGACGCTGGAAGCTGAGGAGGTTCGCGCGCGCGGGATGGGCGGGTTGTGGGGCGTCGGTCAGGGCTCGGAGAACCCGCCCGCGCTGATCGTCGTCCGCTACGAGCCGGAGGGCGTCGTAGGCGACGACGAGCTGTTCGCCTTCGTCGGCAAGGGCATCACGTTCGACACGGGGGGCATCTCGATCAAGCCCGCGAAGGGCATGGAGGAGATGAAGGCCGACATGGCGGGCGGGGCCGCCGTGCTCGGCGCGCTGCGCGCCCTCGCACAGCTCAAGCCGCCGCGCCGCGTCGTCGGCGTCGTGCCGACGGCGGAGAACATGCCCTCGGGCAGATCGATCAAGCCGGGCGACGTCGTCCGCACCTTCGCGGGCTACACCATCGAGGTCGTGGACACCGACGCCGAAGGCCGCCTCGTCCTCGCCGACGGCATCGCGTACGCGAAAAGTTTAGGCGCGACGCGCATCGTCGATCTCGCGACCCTCACGGGCTCGATCATCGTCGCCCTCGGCGATCACCGCGCCGGCCTCTTCAGCAACGACGACGCGTGGGCGCGTGAGGTGGCGCGCGCCGCCGCGCGCGCGGGCGAGCCCGTCTGGCGGATGCCCGTCTCCGACGACTACAGGAACAAGATCGAGAGCGACATCGCCGACTTCAAAAACTACGGCGGGCGGCCCGACGCGACCGGCGCGGCCCTGCTGCTCAGCAAGTTCGCCGCCGAGACGCCGTGGGTTCACCTCGACATCGCCGCCACCGCGTGGCTCGAAGAGCCCGCGCCCCACTCGCCCGCGGGCGCGACCGGCACGGGCGTCCGCACGCTCGTCGAACTCGCGTGCGGCGGCGGCGACTGACGGTCGACCGCGGGCACGATTCTTCATCTTTGATGACGACCGGCGAAACGATCTTCCTGACGGGCTTCCCCGGCTTCATCGCCGGTCGGCTCATCGAGCGGCTGAGCGCCGACGGCGCTCGCTTCCTGCTGCTCGTCCAGCCCGCGTTCGTCGGGCGCGCGCGCGCGGAGATCGCGCGGCTCGCTTCGGAGACGGGCGCGGGCGCGGCGCGCTTCCGCATCGTCGAGGGCGACATCACGAAGGATCGGCTGGGGATGACGGCGCGCGACTACGAGGACGCGCGCTCCGAGGCGACGGCCATCTTCCACCTCGCCGCCGTCTACGATCTCGGCGTCGAGCGCGAGCTCGCGATGCGCGTCAACCTCGGGGGCACGCGCACGGTCAACGAGTTCGCGCGCTCCGTCAGGAACCTGCGCCGCTACCACTACGTCTCGACCTGCTACGTCGCGGGGCGGCGCGACGGCGTGATCCGCGAGGACGAACTCAGGCACGCGGCGGGCTTCCGCAACTACTACGAGGAGACGAAGTACCTCGCCGAGCTGGAGGTGGAGGGTCTGAAGAACGATCTGCCCGTCACCGTCCACCGCCCGGCGGTCGTCTGCGGCGACTCGGTGACGGGCGAGACGGCGAAGTACGACGGCGTCTACTACCTCATCAAGTACCTGCTGATGCAGCCGAAACTCCTGTCGCTCGCCAACATCGGCAACCGCGACGTGCAACTCAACGTCGTGCCGGTGGACTTCGTCGTCGCGGCGATGGCCGCGCTCGCCCGCGACGAGCGCGCGGCGGGCGCGACCGTCCAGCTCGCAGACCCGCAGCCGCTGACGACCTACGAGCTGTTCGAGACGATCGCGCACGCGCTCGCGCGCCGCGGCTCCGTGATGACCGTGCCGCCCGCGCTCGTGCAGAAGTCGCTCGCCTTCAAAGCCTCCGAGCGGCTCACGGGCCTGCCGCGCGTCGGCGCGCCCTACTTCTTCGTCAAGCAGACCTACGACACCTCGCGCGCGCGGGAGCTGCTCGCGCCGCACGGGATCGAGTGCCCGCCCTTCCCCTCCTACGTCAACGCCCTCATCGACTTCGTCGAGAGGCACCCGAAACTGTGAGCGCAGGTGACAAGCGGCGGCGGCGTTGTTTATCCTGTGCGCTCGAGAACCGAACCCGCGCGAAAGGTTGAACGATCATGACGCTGGAGACGGGGACGCCGATGCCGTCGCTCGAAGGCGCGACCGAGTGGATGAACGCGACGGGCGCGCACGCCGCGCACGAGTCGGAGGGCCACCCGACGCTCGTCCACTTCTGGTCTGCGAGCTGCGAAGTCTGCGTGGAGAACCTGCCGCGCGTCGCCGGGTGGCGCGGGCGTTACGGCGCGCGCGGCCTGCGCTTCGTCGCCGTCCACGTGCCGCGCTCGGAGGCCGACCGCGACGCCGAGGCCGTGCGCGACGCCGTGACGGAGCACGACATCACCGAGCCGTGCGCCGTCGATAACGAACACCGCTTGAGCGACGCCTTCCGCAACGACCGGGGCGACCTGCCCGCCTATTACCTCTTCGACGCGGAAGGCAAGCTCGACAGCTTCGCCGCCGGCGAGCGCGCGTCCGAGACGGTCGCCGCCGCCATCGAGCGACTGCTCGGCGCGCCCCCGACCGCGCAGCCCGCGTAGGATTCGCGCCCGGCGCGGCGGGGTTAAATCGCCGGCTGACAGCCGCAGTTAGTGTAGTCCGTTTTGCTGAGCGCCTTGGCCTGCGTGCCCCCGGTCATCGGTCTGACCGTCACGCGGCTGTTGGGCTGGGCCGCGACGACCGCGATGAACGGCGTCCGCCCGGTGGCGGTGGTGATGATGAGGTCGGGGTGCTGGTTGAGAATCTGCTGCGCCTTCAAGGGATCGGCGGGGCACGTCCCGCCGTTGTACTTGCACAGCCCGTCGAAGTCCACGAGCTGCACCTGCGACTGCGCGCCGGTGTTCAGATTCCTCAAGGTGGTGTCGAGTATGACGGCGATCCCGTTTGGCCCGAGCGTGGTGGGGACGGTGGAGACGGGCGGGGCCTGATCGCCCTGATTGGGCTGGTACGCCTTCTCGGCGTGCTGCGGCGGGTTGCAGTTGTAGTAAGAGTTCTGCATGTCACCGGGGTTAATGGTGACGCCGGTACAACTTGCCATGGGAAGCCTCCTGTGCTCTCTCGGAGCGTGAGCGGTTAAGGGTTTACTTCACCTTCGACGGCGACCGGAGACAACCCCCTGATTTTGATCGTTGCGTGAGAGCCGAGGCAGGTGAAGTGCCTGTCAGCAGATAAGCGAGCGAGTAAGGCGCGCGCACGATATTACGGTCGGTCGCGGATGTCAACAGAAATGTCGCGCCCGTGCCGGGACGTTCTCACGCCGCTCCCGGCGGGGCGCGGCGGGTGTCCCCGGCGCGGCTAGGGGAGGTGGCGCGCGAGCAGGCTGAGCAGCCACCACGCGATGACGACCGAGCCGACGAGCATCGCGGCGAGGCAGAGCATGAGGAACGCGACGAAGAGCCAGTCGCCGATCCGACCGCGCTTCGCGTCGGACGCCGAGACGGTCGCGCTCCGGCGCAGCAGCTCGACGTTCATCTGGTTCGACTTCCACGCCACGTCGAAGAGATCGCCGACGAGCGGGATCGCGCCGACCACGTAATCGACGGCGAGGTTCGCGCCCATCCTGAGCAGCGTGATCTTCGGCACGCGGTAGCGCACGCCCGCCGCGAGGATGTAGAAGGAGACGATGGTGGTGAGCGTGTCGCCGACGCCGGGGACGAGCCCGACGATGGCGTCCAAGCCGAAGCGCCAGCCCGTGCCGGGGACGCGGAAGAGCCCGTCCATCCAGCGGCTCAACTGCTCAAGGCTCTGCTCTACCTCGGCGGGCGAGCTTTTCTGCGCGCGCGCCGCCTTCGCGGGCGCGATGCGCGCCGCGCCCCTCTCTTCCAACTGGAGTTCTCTCGTCAATCGGCAAACCCTCCCGTCCGTGAAGTAACCCAAACGCCGGAAAGACGCGCGGGCGCGACGGCCGCGCACCCCGTTTAGATGCGGCGGCGGGCGGCGCTCGCCAAATAATTACGACGGGGCGCGCGCGCACGTTCGCGCACGCGCCCGCCCCGCCCGCCGGCGCGCGCGCCGGAGTGATGGCCGGGGTCTCGCGCGCGGCGCGGGCGCGCGTCGGCGGAGTTGCGGCGGTGCGCCGCCTGCGATATAAAGGCTGGCACGTTAAAGAGTCGGCGAAGGAGGAAGAGTCGTGTCGTTTAATAAAGTGATCGTCGTGGGGAATCTGGGTCGCGATCCGGAGCTGCGCTACACGCCGCAGGGCACGCCCGTCTGCTCGTTCAGCGTCGCGTCGAACGAGCGGCGCAAGGGCTCGGACGGGGAGTTTCAGGACATCACGACGTGGTTCCGCGTCACCTCTTGGGGCAAGCAGGCGGAGACCGTGTCGAAGTATCTGACGAAGGGCCGGAGCGTCTACGTCGAGGGCCGACTGCGCGTAGAGGAGTGGACGGACAAGGACGGCAAGTCGCGCTACACTCTGGAGCTGCACGCGACCGACGTGCAGTTCATCGACGGCGCGGGCGGCGGGCAGGGCGGCGGCGGCGGTCGTGACTATGATCGCGGCGGCGGCGGCGGTGGCGGCGGTCGCGACGCGGCGCGCGGCGGCGGATCACCCGCGGGCGACGTCGGCGACGACGATGACGACTCGATCCCGTTCTAGCGCGAGAGGGTTAAAAAGACTCGGGCGCGGCGCGCGCGACGACCGAGAACGCTGAGGGGGCGCGAGAGAATTTCTCTCGCGCCCCCTCCCGCGTCTTTCGCCCAACTTTACTCCGGCGGCGGATCCGTTTCAGACGAGCCCGCGGCGGTCGGCGGATCGTCCAGACCTCGCGCGTCGCGCCCCTTACCTCGCGCGTCGCGCCCCTTCAGGCGCGCTGTGCGGCTCGCGGGCCCGCGCCGCGCAGCAGCGCGACAGCCGCGACGCGTAGCTCGGCGGCGGCGCGCTCGTGCTCCGCGATCCAGCCGGAGACGACCGACCTCATCTCGCGCTCGGCGACCGCCGCGGGCTTCTCCGCGGGGCGCTCGTCCGCGCTCCTTCGCCCACCCTTGACGACGCGGAATGCTCTGTTCTGCTGCATAAGATTTCTCCCCCGCCTCGTAACGCGCAAAGCCCCGCGGAAAGGGATCAGGCGTCGGGGAACAAAACTGAAAAATATTTTCCGGGCGGGGGAAGCTCTTTAGAGCCGCCGGGCGGGAGCCGGAAACTTGCGGGGGCGGTGACGCGCCCTCGGCCCGTCTCGTCTCACGCGACCGGGCGGGCCGGGGGCGCGTCCCCGCCCCCACATCATTATGACCAGCCGCCTGATCTCGTCAGCCGCCCCGCATTGTTTTCGCCGCCGCCTGATCCCATACCGCCGATCTTTGCGCGTTAGCGTGTGAGACCGGAGCCGCGAGCAGGCGAGCGAGGTCGGGGGAGGCTTGGAGATGATCCTGATTATTGCAATCTTAATCGGCGCGGTGGCGGTCGGAGTTCTGTTGACGCTCGTCTCGGAGACTTTCGCCGACGGGGTGTCGCGCGTGCTGGAAGCCGCGCTTGACGCGGTGGAGTACAGGCTGGCGGTCGCGGAGGCGCGCGCGGGGCGCGAGGCGGGCGAGGTCTACGAGCGCGCGCCGCGCGCGGCGTCGGTCGCCTAGCCGGAGAGGCCCGCGGAGCGGAGCAGCTCGTTGAAGCGCGGGTCGTCGCGCAGCGGGTCGAGCTGCGGATCGACTTTGACGAACGCGACGCCGATGGCGTGCTCTCTGGCCGCGCGCTGGAGCCACGTGAAGGCCTCGTCGCGGTCGCCGAGCAGGGCGTAGACGACGCCGATCTCGTGCGGCGTGACCCACTCGCGGTCGCGCCGCTTCAACAACTCGTTCAACACGGCGCGGGCCTCGTCGGCCCTCCCCACCGCGGCGAGCACGTGCGCGTGCTTGAGGCGCGTCGTCGGCGTGTCGCCCGCGAACGCGCGCTCGCGCTCGAAGGCGGCGAGCGCGTCGTCCTTCATGCCCTTGCGCTCGTAAGCCCACCGCTGGATGGTGTAGATGCCGACGATGCCGGGGTCGAGTTCGAGCGCGTGGCGGGTCTCGGCGACGGCCTCGTCGTAGCGGCGCGCGTAGAAGTAGATGTTGGCGATGGCGGCTGAGATGATTGCGGAGCGCGGATCGAGATCGCGCGCGCGCGTCACCTCGGCGAGCGCCTCGTCGTGTCGGCCCGAGGCGGCGAGGACGAGCGCGAACCAGTGGTGCGCGGTCGGGTAGTTGGGGTTGAGCGCGACGGCGCGGCGGAACTCCTGCTCGGCGCGCGCCAGATCGTGGTCGTAGTAGAAGGTGACGAAGGCGAGCGAGACGTGGGCCTCGGCGAGCTGGTCGTCGATGGCGACGGCCCTCTGGGCCGCCTCCTTGGCCTTGGCGAAGGCGTCCGGAGGGGGCGGCTCGACGTACCAGTTCAGGAGCGCGTTGCAGTCGGCGAGGCCGGCGTAGGCGGCGGCGTAGTTTTTGTCCTTCTCGATGGCACGCTCGAAGTTCGAGATCGCCTGCCGCAGCCCCTCGGGCGTGCGCTTGCCGAAGTAGTAGCGCCCGGCGAGGTAGAGCGCGTAAGCCTCCGCGCTCTCGGTGGGCCGCTTGCGCAGGCGCGCCCGCTCGTCGCCCGTCAGTTGCAGATCGAGCGCGCGCGCGACGCGCTCGGAGACCGACGACTGGAGCGCGAGCACGTCGGTGTATAGCTCGTCTAAACGCTCCGACCAGAGGACGCGCGAGGCCGCCACGTCGGTCAACTCAAGGGCGGTGCGGACGCGGTCGCTCTCCCGCTCGACCGTGCCCGTGAGCACGAAATCCGCGCCCAGCTCGTGCCCGACTTCGACCGGGTTCTTGTCCGATCCGAGGTAGCGGCGCACCGCGCCCGCCGGGCGCGTCGTGACGTGATCGAGCTGGCCCAGCTTGTTCGAGACGGCGTCGGCGAGACCGACGCCGAGGTACTCGCCGTCGGCGTCCGCGCCCACGGTCTTGAACGGCAGCACGGCGACGGCGCGCACGCCCGCGGCGCTCGGCTGCGCCGCCCCGGGGGGCGGCGCGACCGGCGCGTTCGTCGTGCGCCCGCGCGTGTAGAGGAAAATGGCAGCCGCGGCGACTAGGACGAACAGCAGCGCGGCGGCGGCGACGGCGGCGCGGGGCGAGCGGCGGCGCGCCGGCGCGCCCGGTCGCTCGTCAGCCGACACGTCGACCGCCCTCTGATCCGCGGTCGCCTGAATGGAGGCGGCGCGGCTCGCGTCGCGTTGGCCCGCGGTGTCGTGCGCCGCGCGCGCGGGAGCTTCGTGCGCGGGCCGCGGCGCGGAATCGTGCGCGGGGCGGCGCGCTTCGGGCGCGGTCGAAGGCTCGGCGGGGGGGGCGGCGTGCTCGGTGCGGCGGAGCAGCTCGTCGAAGCGCGGGTCGTCGCGCAGGTTGTCGAGGTGCGGATCGACGCGGACGAAGGCGAAGCCGACGGCGTGCTCGCGCGCGGCGCGTTCGAGCCACGCGAACGCCTGATCGCGATCTTTCAAGAGCGAGTAGATGATCGCGATCTCGTAGGGCGTGACCCACTCCTCCTCGCGGCGCGCGATGAGCTGGCTCAAGACTTCGCGGGCCTCTGCGGCGCGGCCCGTCGCGGCGAGCGCGTGCGCGTGCTTGGCGTGCGTGGTCGGCGTGTCGCCCGCGAAGGCGCTCTCCTTCTCGTAGATGGCGAACGCCTCGTCGCGCATCCCCTTGCACTCGTAGGCCCAGCGCAGGACGACGTGCGCGGCGATGGAGCCGGGGTCGAGCGCGAGCGCCCTGTGGCACTGCTCGATGGCCTCGTCCTGACGGCGCGCGAAGTACAGGGCGTTGGCGACCGCCGTGGCGATGACGGCGGAGCGGGGCGAAATTTCCTGCGCGCGGCGGATCTCGGCGAGCGCCTCGGCGTGACGCCCCGAGGCGGAGAGGTTGAGCGAGTGCCAGCGGCGCGCCGAGGCGTTCTGCGGATCGAGCTGGATGGCGCGACCGAAGTGGGCCTCCGCGCCCGCGTGGTCGCGCTCGTAGAAGAGCTTGACGAAGCCGAGCGAGTAGTGGGCCTCGGCGAGTTCGCCGTCTAGCTCGACGGCCCTCTGGGCCGCCTCCTTGGCCTTGGCGAAGGCGTCCGGGGGGGGCGGCTCGACGTACCAGTTCAGGAGCGCGTAGCACTCGGCGGCGGCGGCGTAGGCGTGCGCGAAGCGCGGATCGATCTCGACGGCGCGCTCGTACCGGCTGATGGCCTCGCGCAGGCCCTGCGCGTTGCGCTTGCGCTCGAAGTAGCGGGCGGCGAGGAAGAGCTGGTAAGCCTCGGCGTTCTCGGTGAGCGGCGGGGCGGCTTCGGGCGCGGGGCTGCCGCCCGTGGTGTGCAGCGGCGCGTCGCCCGCGGCGCGCGCGTGCGACTCGGCGAGCGGGTTGTTCGTGCGGCGCAGGAGATCGAGGAAGCGCGGGTCGGAGCGCAGCGGGTCGAGCTGCGGCTCGACGCCGAGCCACGCGACCCACGCGTCGCGCAACGCGTACGCCTCTTCGAGCAGCGAGAGGGCCAGCTCGCGGTCGCCGAGGTGGCAGTGGATGAGCGCGAGGTGGTAGGGCGAGACGTAGCGGTGCGAGATCATCTGGCCGAGACGGCGCAAGACCTCGTGCGCCTCGGCGACGCGCCCCGCCGCCGCGTAAGCCCCGCCGAGCCACGCCAGATAGAGCTGACTCTCGCCCGCGTACTCCAGGGCCTTCTGCGCCGCCGCGACCGACTCGTCGTGCCGCCCGACGGCGCGCAGCGCGCAGCTGTAGGTGAGGTGCCCGTAGGCGAAGTGCGGCTCGGCGTCGAGCAGCTTGCGGTGCGCGGCGATGGACTCCTCGTAGCGGCGCGACTGGTAGAGCAGCCACGCGCGCCCCTGCTGGATGCTCGGCGAGAGCGGATCGAGCCGCCCGGCCTGGTAGATCTCTTCGAGCGCCTTGTCGAAGCGGCCCTCCATCTGGAACTGGAAGCTGTACCAGTGGTGCGCGGTCGCGTAGTTCGGGTTGAGCTCGATGGCGCGCCGGTGGTGCGCCTCCGCCGCCGCCCAGTCGAAGTCGTGGCAGACGACGGCGAAGCCGAGCGCGCTGTGGG
Source organism: Pyrinomonadaceae bacterium (assembly GCA_036389335.1). GTDB lineage: Bacteria > Acidobacteriota > Blastocatellia > Pyrinomonadales > Pyrinomonadaceae > JAIVGV01. The sequence continues at coordinate 52,120 of DASVQC010000058.1, forward strand.
CCTCGGCGAGCGCCGGATCGATCTCGATGGCCTTGCGCGCCGCCTCCATCGCCGAGGCGGAACACTCGGCGAAGGGCAGCACGCCGTAGACGCCGAGCCAGTTGTAGTAGTCGGCGATCCCGGCGTAGGCGATGGCGTAGTGCGGGTCGAGCGCGATGGCGCGGTAGTAGCAGACGATGGCCTTGGCGAAGCCCTCCTCGGTGAAGGTGCTCCAGTGGTAGCGCCCGCGCAGGTAAGCCTCGAAGGCGTCGGAGTCGTCCGTGCCGCGCTTGGCGAGCTGCCGCCGCTCGTCGCGCGTGAGCTGCGGCACGATGGCCTCGGCGACCTGCGACGAGATGGCGTCTTCCAAGAGCAGCGCGTCGGTGAAACGCTCGTCGAACTGGCCGGCCCAGATGGCCGCGCCCGTGCGAACGTCGAGCAGTTGGACGGTGACGCGGATCGAGTCGCCCGCGCGGCGGATGCGCCCGTCGAGGACGTAGGAGACGCCCAGCTCGTGGCCGGCGGTGAGCGGATCGATCTGGTTGTCGCAGTAGCGCAGCACCGAGCTGGTCGGTCGCAGCGTGAAGCGTTGGAGCTGGCTGAGGCGCGTGATGAGCGCGTCGGCGAGGCCGACGCCCAAGAACTCGTCGCCCGTGCTGTCGCCGCCGCGCCGCGTGTCGAGCAGCTTCATGGGCAGGACGGCGATGGACTTGCCGCCCGACTCGGGATCGCCGCCGTTCGGCTTGGCGGCCTTGATGGCGGGCGGGAAGTAGAAGGGCGCGGAGACGGGCCGCCCTTCGAGGTGGCGCGCGATGTCGGCGCGCAGCCCGTCCGCCGAGGGGTAGCGGCGCGCGGGCTCTTTGCGCAGCGCCTTGAGGACGATGTTGTCGACGTTGCCCTCCAGATCGCGGCGGAGCGATTCGGGCGCGGCGCTGCGCGTCTCGCAGATGAAGTGCAGCGCCGCCGCCGCGTCGTCGCCCGCGCCCTCGACGGGCAGCGCGCCCTCGCGCCGCGCGAAGGCTCGACTCGGACGCTCCGGCTCGGCCTCACAGACGACGCGCGCGATCTCGTGCGGCGAGCGGTTCGAGAACTGGTAAGGGCGGTGGCCCGTCAGCAGCTCGTAGAGCACGACGCCGAGCGCGTAGGTGTCGGAGGCGGGCGTCACGGCCAAGCCCTGCACCTGTTCGGGCGAGGCGTACTCGGGCGTCATCAGGCGCATCATCGTGCCCGTCGGCGTGACGGCCTCGGGGACGAGATCGGGGTCGAGCAGCTTGGCGATGCCGAAGTCCAGGAGCTTCGGGACGCCCGCGTCGGTGACGAGGATGTTCGAGGGCTTGATGTCGCGGTGCACGACCATGCGCTGGTGCGCGTAGGCCGCCGAGTCGCAGACCTGACAGAAGAGGCGGAGGCGTTCGGCGACCGAGAGCCGGCGGCTGTCGCAGTACTGGTAGAGCGGCTGGCCCTCGACGTACTCCATGACGAAGTAGGGGAGCCCCTCGTCGGTCGTGCCGCCGTCCAAGAGGCGCGCGATGTTGGGGTGATCGAAGGTGGCGAGGAGCTGCCGCTCGTGGCGGAAGCGGCGCAGGATGAAGTCGGTGTCCATCCCGCGCTTGACCACCTTGACGGCGACCAGCTTGTGGTACTCGCTGTCGGCGCGCTCGGCGAGGTAGACGGTGCCCATGCCGCCCCGCCCGATCTCGCGCACCAGCCGGTACGAGCCCACGCGCCGGCCCGTCATCGGGTCTTCCGACAGCTCCAGATCGGGCGCGGTCGCCAGCGAGCCGCCCACCGTGCGCAGGGGCGAGACGGCGACCGCCGGGGCCTCTATGAAGTCTCCCGCCTGCTCGTACTGCTCGACGAGCGCCCCGACCTGCGCGGCCAGCTCCGCGTCGTGGGCGCAGGCGCGCGCGATGAAGCCGCCGCGCTCCTCGTGCGAGAGATCGAGCGCGGACTGGAAAATCTCTTCGACCTGTTTCCAGCGTTCGGGGGACATAACTGCCGTAACGAGTAAACCGTGACAGGTGACAAGCAAACCCGGCTTGTCTTGCCTGTCACCTGTCACCCGTCACCTGTCACTGTTTTTGCACCTGACCGTAGAGCCAAGCCTTCGCCATGCGCCACTGGCGTTTGACGGTGGGGGCGCTGACGCCGATGACCTCCGCCGTCTCCTCGACGGAGAGGCCGCCGAAGAAGCGCAGCTCGACGATGCGGCTCTTCTGCGGGTCTAGCTCGGCGAGGCGGTCGAGCGCCTCGTCCAAGGCGACCAGCTCGTCGGAGCGGTCGCCCGACACGTCGATGTTCTCGTCGAGCGAGAGCTTCTGGTATTCGCCGCCGCGCTTCTCGGCCTGCCGCCCGCGCGCGTGATCGACGAGGATGCGGCGCATCATCTGCGCGGCGACGCCGAGGAAGTGCGCGCGGTTCTGCCAGCGCACCTGCGTCTGATCGACGAGGCGGATGTAAGCCTCGTTGACGAGCGCGGTCGGCTGGAGGGTGTGGCCGGAGTTCTCGCGGCGCAGGTAGCCGGCGGCGACCCGCCGCAGCTCGCCGTAGACGAGCGGCAACAGGTCGTCGAGGACTGCGCGGTCGCCGTCGGTGAGGCGGATGAGCAGTCGGGTTACGTCTTGTGGCGGCGGGGACTGAGTCACGGGGGAAACTTCCGGATAACAACTGCGCCAGCACGGGGAAACGGCGAAAGTAAATTATAGACGACCGCGCGGGACGCCGCAATTCAACCCGCCCGCGAAAATTTTATCCGCCGCCCTGATCCCTTTCGCGCGCCCCCTGCGCGTTACTGTGCGGGACGCTAAAAAAAGTCGGCGGGCGCGTCCGAAGAGGAGGCCGGGATGAAAGACGGACGAAACACGACACCGGAATCGACAGCGAGGCGGACGCACCGCCGGTTGATGCGCGCGCGGGCGCGGCTGGCGGCCCGCGCTCGTCGGCGGCACGAGCAGGAGTTGGTCGCCTTCGCCGATCCGTTTTTCGTCGATCCCTTCTGCGTGCTTTCGCCGCGTTAGGGTACGGGGGCGGGCGGGCGAGGCGCGGGGTTCATCAGGGGGCGTTTTAAAAACTCCGAGGGGGAGAGGGCAAGATGAGTACGCAAATCAACTCGGCACAGGATACGGGCGCCGCCCCGGCGAAGGCCGCGGCCATCGCGGCGGCGCGCGGCGAGCAGCCGCCGCCGCAGCAGGAGTTGCCGCCCGAGGCCGCGCTGACGCAGATGATCTTCGGCGCGTTCGTCTCGCAAGCCATCTCGGTCGCCGCAGAGCTAGGAATCGCCGACCTGCTGGCCGGGCAGCCGCAGACGGTGGCCGCGCTCGCCGCCGCGACCGCGACGCACGAGCGCTCGCTCTACCGCGTGCTGCGGACGCTGGCGAGCGTCGGCGTCTTCCGCGAGACGGGCGAAAAAGTTTTCGCGTTGACGCCGCTCGCCGCGCCGCTGCGCTCCGACGCGCCCAACTCGATGCGCAACGGCGCGATCTTCATGGGGGCCGAGTGGCACTGGCGCGTCTACGGCGAGATGACGCACAGCGTCCGCACGGGCAAGTCGGCGTGGTCGCGCGCGCACGGCGCGGAGGTCTTCGACTACTTCGCCGGTCACCCCGAACACGGCGAGGTCTTCAACCGCGCGATGACCGACATGTCCGCCGCCGCCGCCGCGGCGATCACGGAAGCCTACGACTTCCGGGGGGTGGAGAAGCTGGTCGACGTGGCGGGCGGGCACGGCTACCTGCTGGCGGCTGTCCTGCGCGCGAACCCGGGGGCGCGCGGAGTGCTCTTCGATCTGCCGCAGGTCGTCGAGGGCGCGCCCGCCACGCTCGAACGCGAGGGCGTGAGGGATCGCGTCGAGCTGGCGGCGGGCGACTTCTTCTCCTCAGTCCCCGAAGGCGCGGACGCCTACATGATGAAGCACATCATCCACGACTGGGACGACGAGCGCGCGCTTCTGATCCTCAACAACATCCGGCGCGCGATGCGCGACGACGGGCGCGTGCTGATCTGCGAGACGGTCGTGCCCGAAGGCAACGAGCCGCACTTCGGCAAGCTGATGGACTTGGAGATGCTCGTCTCGCCGGGCGGCGTCGAGCGCACGGAGCGCGAGTTCGGCGAGCTGCTCGCGCAGGCCGGCCTCGAACTGAAGCGCGTCACGCCGACGCGCTCCTACCTGAGCGTGGTCGAGGCGGCCAAGCGGGCGAAGTGAGTTTCAAGGGGGGGCAAGGGGGTTAAATTTCGAGGGGGCTCAAGGGGGTTTAAGTTTCAAGGGGGGCGTTCGGCGAAGGGAGAAGGGTGGCGGTTTCGACCGTCGCCCTCCTTCTGTACCGGACACGGTTCTCAACCTCGCCGCGGATTACGCAGCCTCGCCGAGCCGGGCGTCGAGGGCAAGGGTGCGGGACGCTCCGTCGGGCGTTCCCCCGACTCCGCCCGCCATACAGTGTGATCCGCTCGCAGGGCGCGGGGGACACACAGGGACGAAGGGAAGGAAACGACCGTAATGAATGCGATTGCGAAAGAAGCTCAGACCGCCGCCGCCGGCGCGGGAGTCTCCACGGGGCGTCGCGCCGAAGCACTGGCCGACCGTATAGAGGAAGGGGCCGCCGCCTTGGCCGCCTTCGTCGAAGGACTGTCGGAAGACGAGTGGCGCACGCCCGTGTCGGGCAGCGACGCCCGCCCGGTCGGCGTCGTCGTGCACCACGTCGCCAGCGTCTACCCCGTCGAGATCGATCTGGCGCGAACGATCTCCGTCGGCAAGGCGGTTACCGACGTCACGTGGGAGGCCGTCGCCGAGTTGAACGCCAACCACGCCCGGGAGCAGGCCGGGGTGACGAAAGCCGCCGCGCTCGAACTCCTGCGCCGGAACAGCCGCGAGGCAGCCGAGGCGGTGCGCGCGTTCACGGACGAAGAGTTGGACGGGGCCGCGCCTTTCGCGCTGAGCTTCGGCGCGCCCGTCACGGCGCAGTTCGTCATCGAGGATCACGCGCTGCGGCACAGTTGGCACCACTTGGCGCGCATCCGCAAGGCGCTGGGCCGGTGACCCACGCAACCCGCCGCCCGCCGCGCGCGCCGAGAGGGTGAGGGCGGGCCGCGGGCGCGGGGCGAGCCCTAGCGTATCCGCGTCATCTGCCGCCAGAAGAATTTGCCGAGGCGCGAGAAGCGGTTGCCGCCTTCGCGCGTCGCCTGCTCGACCGACATGCCGAGCGCGGCGGCGAGCTGCGGGTTGGGCGGCGCGACGTCCTCGTCGCCGTGCCGCTCGGAGAGCCAGCGGTCGAACGTGCGCGCCACGCCGCGCCGCTCCGTCAGCGGGGCCTCGGCGATGAACGCGCCGACGAGATCGTTGGCCTCGGCGATCTCCAGGCGGTTCGCCTCGTAGTAGCGGCGCAGCGCCGTGAACACGCGCTCCGCGCCCATCAACTTTTCGAGCGCGGCGAACATGAGCGCGCCCTTCGAGTCGACGATTGCCGCGTACTGGAAAGAGTTGCGGTAGTCGCGCGCGGCGCGATCCGCGGGCAGGTCTTCGCCGCCGAACGTGCGGTAGATTTCGTAGACGCCGCGCAGTTGATCGTCCGACGCCGCGGCGGCGCGCTCCGCCCCGTAAGCCTCGCGGTAGTAGAGGAGCGCAGACCAGTGCGCCAGCGACTCGTCGAGCACGGGCTCGCGTTCGGGGTCGCTCCCGACCGTCGCGCCCCACCACTGGTGCGCGACCATGTGGGCGACGGCGAACTCCAGACTGTCCTCGACCGAAGAGCGCTGCTCTCTCACCAACTCCGGCAGGTTGCGCACCACGGGCGAGTCGAAGTCGACGTAGAACGCGCTCGCGATCACCGTCATCCCCGCGAACTCCGCGCTCCCGACGCCCGCGACGAGCGGCGCTTCAGCGACCGTCACCGTGTCCACGGGCAGAGAGCCGAACCGCGCGGCGAAAACCCTGAACGCGCGCGCCGCCACGTCGAGCACGCGCCGCCCCGTCTTCTCGTGCTCGCGCGCCCACACCGCTCTCACCCTCACGCCCTCGACCGCCTGCTCCGCCGACTGCAAACTCCGACCCGCGACCAGCGCGAAGCTACGCAGACTCTCGCCCGCGAACGCCCGCGCGACGAACACACTCGACGACGCCCGCCCGCCTTTAACATTTCGATCAGCATCACTCTCAACCTTCTCGTCCGCCTCGTCCGCGACCGCGACGCCCTCGCCTTTCACTTCGCGCGCCGCGCCGCCGCCGACCTTCTCGCCACGCGCCTCCCGCGCGTTCGACGCCGCGCGCTCGCGCGCCGAGGTGAAGACCGCCACGTCGGGCGTGGCTTCGATCGTCACGTCGTAGTCCGCCGCGTCTGCGTGCAGCCAGTCGCCGACGGTCGCGCGCGCCTCGCGCTGCCACTCGTTGCCGTCGCGCGCGGCGAGCAGCGGGTAGCACGCTCCGAGCAGCATCACGCCGCGCGAGACGAAATTCGTGTCGCGCGCCCTCCGCGTCTCGCGCGTCTCGCGCATCGCCGCGCCGAGCTGCTGGATGACGTGCGACGGCAGGCTCGTCTCGTCCGGATCGATTTCCGGCACGCTCCCCCTGAACTCGATCTCGATCTCGGTCGAGCCACTTGCCGCGACCGCCTCGCGCAGATTGACGCGCAGCACGGTCGCGTGCTCGTCGAGCGCGAACTGGAGCGGGGAGCCCGTCGCCGCCGCGCGCACCGACGCGATCTCGACGCGCGGCTCGTCCGCCGCGGCGCTCGCCGCCTGCTCTTCGCCCGCGTCGGGCGTGGCGGTTGCGCGCGGCGTCTCGGTCGCGCCGCCGCGCACGTTCGCGTAGAGGTGGAAGTAGACGACGGACGCGGCGCGGTCGGCGCGGTTCACCCAGCGCACGCGCTCCGTGCCCGTGAAGGTGCGCGCGTCGAAGTCGAGCCTGAGATCGATCCGGTAACGCGTGCGCTCCTTCTGCGCCGCGCCGTTCTTCCGCGGCGGCGGCGGGGCGACGCGCGGCTGCGCCGGCGCCGCGGCGACGGAGGCGCACGCGACGAAGATCAGTGCGAAGGTGAGGCGGTACGACCTCATGCTCGTCTTCGCGCCCTCGCGCCTTTGCGTGAAGAATAGTTTC
>DASVQC010000059.1:0-4746 GCA_036389335.1 Pyrinomonadaceae bacterium
GCATCATCGGGCACAGCCCGCAGATGCACCAGATCTTCGAGACCATCCGCGCCACCGCCCCGTCCGACGCCTCCGTCCTCATCGAGGGCGAGTCGGGCACGGGCAAGGAGCTGATCGCGCAGGCGTTCCACCAGCAGAGCACGCGCTCCGCCCAGCCCTTCACGCGCATCAACTGCGCCGCCATCCCGCGCGACCTCATCGAGTCGGAGCTGTTCGGCTACAAGAAGGGCGCGTTCACCGGGGCCGACCGCGACAAGCGCGGGCTCATCGAGTTCACGCAGGGCGGCACGCTCCTCCTCGACGAGATCGCCGAGATGCCCGTCCACTTGCAGACCAAGCTGCTGCGCGTCCTACAGGAGCGGCGGCTGCGACGCCTCGGCGACGAGCAGGAGATCGCGGTCGACTTCCGCCTCGTCGCCGCGACCAACCGCAACACGCTGGCCGCGGTCGAGGACGGGACGCTGCGCAAAGACCTCTACTTCCGCATCTCGACGATCAAGATCGAGATACCGCCCTTGCGCGAGCGGCCCGACGACCTCGTAGTCCTCGCCGAGCACTTCCTCCGGCGCTACGCCGAGAAGTACCGCAAGCCCGCGCGCGACATCTCGACCGAGACCTTCGCGCTCCTCGCGCGCTACGACTGGCCCGGCAACGTGCGCGAGCTTGAGAGCGTGATCGAGCGCGCCGTGCTCTTCTGCCAGGGCACGCACCTCACGCCGCAGGACTTGCCCACGCAACTGCACGCCGCGCGCGGCGGGCGGCTCCAGTGGGCGATCCCGCCCTACATGTCTCTCGAAGAGATCGAGCAGGAGGTCATCGCGCAGACGCTCGAACGCACGGGCGGCAACGTCAAGAAGACCGCCCAGATTCTCAAGATGCACCGCCCCACCCTCTACCGGAAACTCAAACGCATGAACTACCCGCTCAGGCAGAGCCCCGACGAGCCAGCCGAGGACGGCTCAGCCGACGACGGCTCAGCCGACGACGCCTAGCGCCGGGGTTAAAAAAAGTTGGTCGCACCGCCCCGACCGGGGGCCCGCCCTCCGGCGTCTGCGGCGCGGGAATTGCAACCTTTCCCGCGCAGGATACCGCCGACCCGACCCGGCGAGCGCAGGTGCATCATGGGTAAAGTTCGACTACTTATCATCGAAGACGATCAGAGCGTCGCTGACGCGCTACGGCTGATCATGGAGGATCAAGGCTACGAGGTGACGGTCGCCTGCAGCGGCGGCGACGGCTGCGACAAGCACACCCTCGGCGCTTTCGATCTGACGATCACGGACGTGAATTTGCCCGATATGTCGGGGCTTGACGTGCTCTCGCGGCTGCGCGCCCGCGCGCCCCACCTCCCCGTCATCGTCATCACCGCGCACGTCACGCCGGAGGTCGCGACGACGGCGAAGGAGCGCGGCGCGCTGGAAATCCTCTCCAAGCCCTTCCTCCCCTCCGACATCATCAGCCTCGTCAGCCGCTTCGTGCGCGGACTCAACTGCGCGCCCTGCGGATAAGATCACCCGTCGCCCGACGACTTTCACACGCCCGCGCGTGGTTTCAGACCGCATCATAGAGGCCGTCCGGTGACTCACGTTGAAACACAAGCGATAAGTGCGATTCCGTACTAACGCGCCGCAATTTTAACTCTCCGCCCTCCGGGCACGTGGGTACGCCGATTGCAACCCGCAGGTGCATGGAGAAGTTGACTCGCACGTTTGACGTGAAGGTGATTTACGATCCCGTCTGAGGTGCCGGGGGGCGGATGCGCGCACGGAGGCGCGCGACTTTTCTGCGTCGTCGAAAATGGCAGAATCCTGCCACACAGAATGGCAAGACCCGACGATGAGCCGCCCGCGCCTTTCGCTCTATGCTATGGCGGGCGAGTAAAGTCCGGCGCCGTCTCCTCGCCGAAGTCTTCTTACGGCACGCGCGCGGGGAGTTCTCCTTGATCGCGCTCCGCATTGAAACTACAATCCGGGCGGCATCATATTGTCAGCCGCTCGCCCGACACGGATTCTCATGCACCGCCGTCAGCCCATAACATCGCGCGCAAGGCGACACGTCACCAGAAACATGCTGGCGGCGCTGCTCGTCTTCGCGACGCTGGCGAGCGCCGTCCCGCCCGACGCCGTCGTCGCGTCCGTCTGTTGCGAGGGCATGGGCGGGGCGATGAAGGACTCGTGCCCCATCATGCGGCTGAAGGCGCTGCTGCAAAAGCAGCTCGCGCAGTCCGGCTCGTCGTGCCACGCCCGGATGGAGACGCCGCCCGCGGGCGAGGCGGCGCACGACGAACACGGCGCGCTCCCCGAACTCTTCCCCGCCGCCGAAGGCGACGCCGCCGCCGCGGGGCGCGCCGCGGATCAGGCAGGGAGCGCCGCCGACGAGAACGCTTCGTCGCCGCGCGCGACGGCGGAAGGCGCGGCGTCGCACGTCTCCGCCTCGAAGCCGTGCCGCTCCGAGTGCTGTTGCCAGTCCAACTCGCTCGCGCGGAACCAGCGCCCGCGCGGCGAGGCGGCGATCTTAAACAAGTTCCGCCCGCCCGCGTCCGAAGCGCGCCAGCGCGTCGCGCACGCAGTTCTCAAAGACGACTCCGCCGCCCGCCGGCTCTCGCCCGCCAGAGCGCCGCCCGCCTCTCTCTAACAGTTCAACTCGAAGAACCCTGCACCCCTCCGAGCCTCGCCGCCGCGGCGAAGCGGAACGCCGGGCGCGAAGCACGACTCGTTCGGGGCTTGACGCGCGCGCCGCCGCTCACGCCGACGCGGCGGACGACGGACGGGAGACGCATCGGACGAACCGGCAGCCGCCGCGCCCCGCGCGTTTCGGGCGGCCTGTGACTCGGGGGCTCGGCCCCTCCGGCAGAGAGAGAGAAAGATCATGATCACCTCACGGGGTAATAAACCGGGCGCGCTCTTGCTCCGCGCGCTTCTGGCGGGCGTCCTGCTCTGCGGCCTCGGCGTCGCGCCCGCGCTCGCGCAGCAGACGATCACCTCGGCCACGCTCGCCGGGCGCGTCGAGGACGCGAACGGCGCGGGCGTCGGCGGCGCGAACGTCAGAGCCACGAACCTTGAGACCAACCAGACGCGCGACGCCGTGAGCGACGAAGAGGGCCGCTACCGCTTCGCCTACCTCTCGGTCGGCACGTACCGTTTGGCGGTGGAGCGCGCGGGCTTCGCCGCGCTCGAAAAGCAGATCACGCTGACGGTCGGTCAGGCGCTCGACGTGCCGCTCAGGCTCTCGGTCGCGGGCGTCGCCGAGGGCGTGGTCATCGCCTACGACGCGCCGGTCGTCGAGACCGTCCGCACGCAGGTGGCCGAGACCGTGCGGCCCCGCGAGATCGAGAGCCTGCCCTTGAACGGGCGCAACTACCTCGATCTCGCGCTGCTCGTCCCCGGCGTCTCGCGCACGAACACGGGCAGCAACCAGCGGTTCGCCGAGACCGCCGCCGTGCCCGGTCAGGGCATCTCCGTCGCCGGCCAGCGCAACCTGAGCAACAGCTTCGTCGTGGACGGCCTCTCCGCCAACGACGACGCGGCAGACCTCGCGGGCACGTTCTACAGCGAAGAGGTGATCCGCGAGTTCCAGATCGTCACCTCCGGCGGCATCGCCGAGTTCGGGCGCGCCTCGGGCGGCGTCGTCAACGTCGTCACGCAGTCGGGCACGAACGAGCTGCGCGGACGCCTCTACGGCTACCTGCGTAACCAGCGTTTCGACGCCCGCAACCCGCTCGCGCCCTCGAAAGACCCCCTGACGCAGGCGCAGTACGGCGCGACGCTCGGCGGCCCCCTGCGGCGCGACCGCACCTTCTTCTTCGCCAACTTCGAGCAGACGCGCCGCAACGATTCGAACGTCATCACCATCTCGCCCGCGAACGTCGCGGCGATCAACAGCCGGCTCAAGGCGGTCGGCTACAAAGGCTCCCCCGTCGAGACGGGCGTCGTCCCCGGCGGCTACGACTCGACCAACTTCTTCGCGCGCGTCGATCACAAGTTCTCCGACTCGAACCAGCTCGCGGCGCGCTACAGCCTCTACCAAATCTCCGCGCTCAACGCGCGCAACCTCGGCGGCCTGAACGCCGTCAGCCGCGGCTCCGGCATCGGCGACCGCGATCAGACCGTCGCGCTGAACGACGTGGCGACGCTCACGCCGACCGTGGTCAACGAGGCGCGCTTCCAGTTCACGCGCAGCCGCCTCGACGCGCCGGTCAACGACCCGACGGGCCCCGCCGTCAACATCTCCGGCGTCGCCAACTTCGGCACGGCGACCTTCTCGCCGCTCGCGCGCGCGACGAGCCTCACGGAGCTGAGCGACAGCGTCTCGGCGCAGCGCGGCTCACACTCCGTCAAAGTCGGCGCGGACTTCCTGCATAATCGCATCGACATCCTCTTCCCCGGCGCGGTGCAGGGCGTCTACAACTTCTCCTCGCTCGCGAATTTCCTGTCGGGCAACTACACCAACTTCCAGCAGGCTTTCGGCGCGCCCTCGCAGCTCCAGTCGAACCCGAACGCCGGCGCGTTCGCCCAGGACGAATGGCGGGTGCGCCCCTCCTTGACGATCAACGCGGGCCTGCGCTACGACGTGCAGTTCCTCCCCGCGCCCGTCACGACCGACGCCAACAACGTCGCGCCGCGCCTCGGCGTCGCCTACGCGCCCGGCGATCACAAGACGGTCGTGCGCGCGGGCTTCGGCATCTACTTCGACCGCATCCCCCTGCGCGCCACCTCCAACGCCTTGCAGCGCGACGGCAGCAAGTAC
>DASVQC010000060.1:0-50112 GCA_036389335.1 Pyrinomonadaceae bacterium
ATGTTCCAGCCCGCGCGCCCGGCGCGCCGACGTTTCGGGACGGCGCGCGCCGTTATTTTTTCTTGAGCGTGATGCGGTAGGGCTCGTTGAGCGTCGACGGCTCGACGTCGAGCTTCTGATCGTAGTAGCCCTTCGCCTTGACGACGAGGCGCAGGCGACCCATGTGCAGCGGCGGCAGCACGGCGACGCCGCGGTTATTCGTCGTGTTCCACGACTCGCAGAAGAAGCCGTCGCTGCGGCTCGATTCGAGCTTGAGCGAGACGCCCTGAACGGGGTTGCCGCTCTCGTCGAAGACGCGCGCGTCGAGCCTGCCGACGCCGTTCTCCGCGACCGGGGCCTTGCCCATGTTGGGGATGTCGGACGACTGAGGGTCGCCGGACTGGGCCGCCGCCGCGCCCGCGAGGGCGACGACGAAGATTGACGCAAGGATAAGTTTACGCATGTTTGATAAAATCTCCTGACCTGCTCGGCGAAATTTTTGAGGGGGACGGGGCGACGGGGTTTGTGCGGCTCTCTAAGCCGCCCGGATCGATTATATTGGCGTGCGCGCGAATTGGGAAGCCTTAATTTCGCGAGGGCTACCGGGACGCGTGCGCGCGTCCCGCGGGCGTCGGGGAAAATTTTTCGCGCGGAGGTTTGTTGCGATGACGTTGATTGAATTTCTCGTCCTGCTGCTGGTGGCGGGGCTGTGCGGCGCGCTCGGTCAGGCGATCAGCGGGTTCTCGCGCGGCGGCTGCCTCGTCTCAATCGCGCTCGGCTTCATCGGCGCGCTCCTCGGGATGTGGCTCGCGCGCTCGCTGGGTCTGCCCGAACCGCTGCCCGTCGTCGTCGGCAACAGGGCGTTCCCCGTCGTCTGGTCGATCGTCGGCTCGGCGCTCTTCGTCGCCGTCATCAGCCTGCTCACGCGCAGCCGCCGCGCCTGAAGGAGCGCGGCCCGCGCGCGGCGGCTCGGGGGCTTTTAACGAAGCCGGCGACGCCCCGGCGGCGCGCGCGGGCGCGCCGTGGACGACGCCCGCGGCCTCCCGCCGCGCGTTCTTGCCCGCGCCGCGCGCGTCGCGTACACTCGCTCGAAAGTCGTCTCCCGCGAATTGAATTTTCCGTCTCTCCGGCGTCGCGCCGCCGCGCCCTTAGCGCGGGCGGCACGCGAGCGCCGTCGTCTTTTTTGTCGCATGGCTTTCTCGCGCACGAAGAAGGGCGAAGGGGCCGCGCCCGACCTGCAACACTTCCGCGAACGCTACCCGCTGACGGTGGCGAGCCTCGGCGCGCTCCCCGACCGCGAGGTTTGGCTGCGCGCCGTCTGGCGGGAGGAGTCGCGCTGGCGCGACTCGCTCGGCGCGGCGCGCGAGGAGGTGGTCGTGCGCGGCGCGCCGCCCGCGCGGCTCGCGTGCGAGGGCGAGTTCGAGATCGTCTACGCGGGCGCGGCGGGCTCTTTGCTCGACGCCGCCCTGATGGCCGGGCGTTACGGTCGCCGCGTGCTCGTCTTCGACGAAAGCCCTTCCGCGGTCGCGGGGCGCAGGTGGGGCGTGTCGCGCGAGGAGCGTGAAGGGCTCGCGCGCGCGGGGCTCTTCACGAGGGAGGAGATCGAGGCGGCGACCCTCAACCGTTACCGCGCCGGTCGCGTCAAGTTCCACGACGCGGGCTCGCGCGTGAAAGCGCCCGACCTCGAAGTGAGGGACGTGCTCGACGCGGAGCTGGACGCCGACCGGCTGCTGGCGTCGGCCCGCGCGCGGCTGTGCGCGCGCGCGGGCTGCGCCTTCGTCGAAGGGGCGCGCTTCGTGCGCGCATACGTCGAGCCGCGCCGCGTCTCGGTCGAGATCGAGGCGGCGGGCGCGCGCAAGCTGTTCGCGGCGCGGCTCTTCGTGGACGCGACGGGCGCGGGCTCGCCCGTCGCGCGACAGTTGGACGGCGCGGGCGCGCTCACGCACGTGCGCCCGTGGGTGGGCACCGTGGCGCGGGGCTTCGCGCGCGGGGGCGGCGCGCGCGGCGTGGACTTCGGCGTGCGCGAGATGATGGTGACGACCGAGGACGCGAGCGCGCACCGCCAGCTCCTGTGGAACGGCTCGGCGCGCGACGCCGGACGCGACGAGTTCGAGACCCGCCTCTTCTTCTACGACGCCGTCGACTCGCCCGCCGACAAGTCCCTGCTCGCGCTCTTCGAGCAATACTTCGAGAAGCTGCCCGACTACAAGCGCGCCGGCGCGCAGTGGCGCGTCGTGCGACCGCTCTTCGGCTACGGGGCGGGCGCGCGGGGCCGGGGCTGGAAGTCGCGCGCGCGCGTCTCGTCGGATCGCGTGCTGCTCGCCGGGGGCGGGGCGGGGGGCGCCAACCCGCTCGCGCCTTCGGGCGCGCACCTGTGCGAACTCGAACGGCGCACGCGCCTGCTCGATCTCGCGCTCGGCGCCGACGCGCTCGACGCACACTCGCTCTCGGCGGTCGCCTGCGCCGAGCCGCGCGCCTCGCACGCCTCGCACCTCGCGGAGTTTCTGCGACCGGGCGCGCGCGCCGCGCGCGAGCCCGCCGCCGTCAACGAGACGCTGAACGCCGTCGCCGCCGCGCTCCACGATCTGGACGAGAGCGTGCGGCGCGAGCTGTTCCGGGATCAACTCTCCTTCGGCGCGCTGCGCCGCCTCGTGGGCCGCACCGTCCGCCTCTACCCGCGCATCCTCCAGCGCGTGCGCGAACACTTCGGCGCGCGGGGCACCTTCCTCTGGCTCGCGCACGCCGCCGACGCCGCCCTGCGCGAGCGGCGCGAAGGGCGCGACGACGCGCCGTGGGCGGGCGAAATTGATTCGGGACTGGATGACGAGTCGGGAGGGTCGGCGCGACCCGCCACGCCGCAGGGCCACGAGCGGGGCGCGGGCGGCTGAGGCGCGGCGACGCGCCCGCGGAAGTCAGGCTCGATCAGTCAGACGGCATGGGGGGCCAACCCGCTTCGGGTTGGCCCCCGTGCTTCTTTAGTTAACGCCGAAAGCTCTTCGGCCCCAAGCCGCCGCGGCGCGGGCCCGCTACTTGTACAACTCGATCCTGAACTTCCCGTGGTCGCTGTCGTCCTTCTTGTTGCCGCCCTTGCCCTGCATCTCCATCGAGGCGATGGAAGCGTCCTCGCTGTAATAGACGTAGGGGTGCTTATCGCCCGGCTTGTTCGTCAACTCGAAGGGGTACTGTGAGTAGATGGTGACGGAGCCGCCGCCCTGAATGATGATAGGCGGATCGACGCCCATCGGCGTGGGCGAGACGCTTGCCGCCCTCTTAACCGTTCCTCTCACGGTATGCTGCGCGTCGGGATACTCGTAGGTCTTCTTAGGTCTCCTCGGCATCTGAACACTTCCTTTCTCACTGATTTCGAAGAACGCCCGTAGCGGGTCGGGACCTGAGGCGATCCCGCGGAGGGTAGGTGTGGCTAGTGCGTTACCCGCCCGCCGGGGCGGACGTGACGCCGACGCCGGGCGCGGGCCGAGCGGATCGATGGTGAGTGCGATTCACCTCCGCCCGCGCCGCGGGTCGGGTGGCGCCGATCTAGTTTTGCGGCTGCCCGCCGCCCTGAATGATGATCGGGGGGTCGACTCCGAATTCCTCGTCGGAAGGCGAGCCCTCCTCAGCCGGGTCGAGCGGGTTATCCGCAGTCTGCCCGCCCCCCGCGTTTGTCTCTTCGCCCGGGTTGTCTCCGCCTTGAATCTGCATTTCTGCCCTTCCTTTCGTGGTGGTGTGGTTCCAAGACGAGAGTCAGGAAGGACGCGGGGCGGCCATCAGTTCACCGATTTGCCTGCGCCACATTTGCACGTCCGGTCTCGCCTGATAAGTGTCAAACGCCTCCCCCCATGTTCGTTGCAGCTCTTCCAGAACCGCCGAGGCGCGCGCGGCGTAGTCCCTCGCGGCGTCGGCGCGGTTGGCCCGCGCGGCGGCGCGCGCCGCCAGCAGCAGCGCGCGCCACTGCGACTCGCGCCGCCCGGCGCGCGCGAAACTCTCCTGCGCTTCGAGCGCGTTGGCGAGCGCGCCCCCGGCGTCTCCGACCGCGAGCAGCGACTCGGCGTAGGCGAGCTGCGCGCTGGAGAAGAGGGCCGCGTCGCCGAGGCCCTTCGCCGCGTCGAGCGCCTCGCGGCTGGCCTGCCCGCCCGCGCCCGAGGCGACTTCCGCGAAGGCGATCACGACTTTCGCCTCGGCGCTCGCCTGCCTGTCCTGTTCGCCCGCCAGCGCGACGACCTTCGCGCCCTTCGCCTTCGCCTCCCCGAAGTTGCGGCTGGCGAGCGCGACCCGCGCCCGGATCAGCGACAGGTAATTGGACAACCTCTTGTTCCCGCCCTCGCGCTTGTCGGCGAGCGCCGACGCCTCCTCGATCTTGGCGCGGGCCTCGGGCAAGCGGCCCAGCGCGCACAGCGCCTCGCCCTGATTGATCAGGTTGTAGGCGACGTACGCCTCGTTGCCCTGCCCCTTCTGGATGCGGTAGCTCTCCGCGAAGTGTTGGAGCGCCCCGGGGTAGTCCTCCTGACTGAGGAGGACGTTGCCGATCTCGGCGTGCGCGCTCGCGGCGACCGACTGATCGCCGACCTTCTCGGCGTCTTCGAGCTGCTGCGTGAAGTCTTTCAGGGCCTCGCCGTAGTTGCCCTTGCGCCTCTGCGCCCGACCGAGCATGGTGAGCGTCTGCTGGGCCTCCTTGCGGTAGCCTCCCTGCTGGTAGAAGGCCAGCGCCTGCTCGACGTAGCCCACGCCCTCGCCCACCCTGCCCTGCTGGATGTAGAGGCCGCCGAGGTTGCCGAGCGCCTTGGCGCGCACGCGCTGCGCCTTGTTGCGCTCGGCGAGTTCGAGCCCCTGTTTGAAATACTTCTCCGCGTTGGCGTGATCGCCGCCCGCGAGGTAGGCTCCGCCGAGATCGACGAGGCAGAGCGCGGCCAAGCTCTCCCTGCCCGAGGCGCGCGCCAGCTCGACCGCCTCGCCCGCGTACTTCTGCGCCCCCGCCGTGTCGTTCTCGTTCGAGGCGACCGCGCTCAGTTGGAGCAGCGCGTTGATCTGCTGCGTCTCGTAGCCGTTGGTGCGCGCGATGTTGAGCGACTGTAGCAGTTGGGAGCGCGCCGCCTCGTTGTTGCCCATCGCGCGCAGCATGTAGCCGCGGCGGTAGAGGACTTCGGCGCGGCCCTCGGCGACGCCCGTGTCCGCGTAGATCGACTCGGCCTTGTCGAAGGCCGACGCCGCGCTCTGGTACTCCTGCTGCCGCGTGTAGACGGCGCCGACTCGCAGGTAGGCGGTGGCGTAAGTCGAGTTGAGCTGCGTCGCCCTGACGTAATTATCGACGGCGCAGCCCGCGTCCTCCGCCTTCTCGCAGGCGCGACCGAGATCGACGTAGGCGTAAGCCTCGTTCGGCGTCCGCCGCGCGATCTCCTCGTAAGCCTTGCGCGCCTGCGCGAAGTCGCGCGTGGCGGTCGCGGTGACGGCGTCGAGGTAGAGCCGCTCGCGCTCGGGCAGCACCGTGCGGTCGGGGACGAGCTGCGTGACGCGCAACAGTTCGTAGTTCGCCTTGTCCTGATAATCAAGCTCCGTCCAGGCCTCGGCGAGTCGCGCGTGCGCGAGCGCGTACCTGTCGTCGGCTTCGACGACGCGCGTGAGGGTCTTGCTCGCCTGCCAGTACGCGCCCTCGCGCATGGAGTCGACGCCGCGTTCGAGCAGCTTCGCGGCTTGGGGCGGGGGGACGTGCGGCGAGGGCCGCCACCAGCGGGTCAGGCCCCAGAACGCGGCGAGCGCGAGCGCGACGGCCACGCCCGCGGCGGCGAGCGAGAGGCGCGGGCGGCGCAGGTTGTCGGAGAGCGTGACGAGCGCGCTCTGGTGGCTCGCGCCCGACTGCGCCGCGTCGAGCGTGAGGCGGTGCGTGCGCGCGTGGCCGTTGCCCGCGGCAGAGACCTTGAGGCGCGCCTCTTCGAGCGCGGCGACGAACTCGCACGCCGACTGGTAGCGCTCAGCCGGGTCTTTGGCGAGGGCCTTGCAGACCACGCGGTCGATGGCGCGCGGGACGGCGGGGTTGAACTTCGAGGGCGGCGGCGGCGTGACGTGAAGCACCTGCGCCGCGATCTCGACGACCGTCGCGCCGGCGAACGCCGGTCGCCCCGCGACGCACTCGTAGAGGAGCGCGCCGAGCGCGAAGAGATCGCTGCGCGCGTCTACGTCCTTGCCCTTCGCCTGCTCGGGCGAGAGGTAGAGGGGCGTGCCGAGCATCACGTCGCTGCGGGTGCGGAGGCGCTGCATGGTCTTCGCCTCCGGGGTGACGCCCGCCGCGTCGTGCTCCGTGCCGACGAGCTTGGCGAGACCGAAGTCTAAGACCTTCACCTCGCCGCGGTCGTTGACGATGACGTTCGAGGGCTTGATGTCGCGGTGGACGATGCCGCGGCGGTGCGCCTCCCCGAGCGCGTCGGCCACGTCCTCGACGATCTCTAGGGCGCGCTCGATGCTCAGCCCCTCGCCGGCGAGCAGCTCGCTCAGCTCGCGGCCCTCGACCAGCTCCATCACGATGTAGGGCTTGCCGTCGGGCGTCTCGCCGTAGTCGAAGAGCGTGGCGATGTTCGGGTGCGAGAGGGCCGAGATGGAGCGCGCCTCGCGCAGGAAGCGGGCGTGGTAGGAGTTCTGCTCGGCGGGCGCGGCGTGCGGGATTTTGACGGCCACGCGGCGACCGAGCCGCACGTCCTCGGCGAGGTAGACCATCCCCATCCCGCCCTCGCCCAGAAGGCTGAGGATGTGATAATGGGAAAGCGTCTCGCCGATCATCCGTGGTGTCTCCAGAGTGTTCGACCCGAAGAGTGCGGAAGGTAGAAGTTCGCGGGAACAACTCAGAAGCCGCGGGCTCTGGCGGCTCGGACTGATGATGAAGAACCGTGCTTGCTGCCCGCGTAT
Source organism: Pyrinomonadaceae bacterium (assembly GCA_036389335.1). GTDB lineage: Bacteria > Acidobacteriota > Blastocatellia > Pyrinomonadales > Pyrinomonadaceae > JAIVGV01. The sequence continues at coordinate 6,874 of DASVQC010000060.1, forward strand.
TCTGCGCTAAAGCCGCACTCATTTCAAGATTTATTTCGCCGCTCCCGCGCCTTTAATGGCCCCCCGGCGCGCCGCCCCGGCGGCGCGCGCCGCCCCGCGCGCGGGGAACAAGGCTCTTGCGCGCGCGCCTTTTTGCGGGCATACTTCCCGCCGTTTGAGGCTCCTGCTCTCGCGCGACCGGCTGTTAAGGTTCGCGCCCGCACGCGAGACCGAAGGCGACCGCACCGCCTGCGGCGGGGAGAGAGTCAGGTCGGTTGATTGCATCATCGGAAGCCGCCCCCGCCGCCCGGCGGGGCCCGCGGGGCGGCGGGCTCGGTCGCCGCCGGTGCCGCGTCGTAGGGCGCTCCCGCCCCGCACGACCGGCGCACGCGCTTCCCCTTAACAGACAAAAGGACGTGACACAATGGCTACGAGACTCTACGTGGGGAACCTTTCCTTCCGCGCGACCGCCGAGGAACTGCAAGAGCTGTTCTCGCAGGCCGGCGAGGTCAGCTCGGCCAACGTCGTGACCGACCGCGAGACGGGCCGCTCGCGCGGCTTCGGCTTCGTCGAGATGGCCGACGACGCCGGCGCGCAGGCCGCCATCGAGCAGTTCAACGGCAAGGACTTTCAGGGACGCAGCCTCACCGTCAACGAGGCCCGCCCCCGCGAGGATCGCGGCGGCGGCGGCGGTGGCGGTCGCGGCGGCTACGGCGGCAACCGCGGGGGCGGAGGCGGTTACGGTGGTGGCGGCGGAGGCGGCTACGGCGGCGGTGGCGGCGGCTATGGCGGCGGAGGCGACCGCGAGCCCCGCTGGTAAGCAAAAGCCGTGACGGGTGACAGGTGACAGGTGACGGGGAAGAAGTGATGAGTGATGGGTACTGAGTGCTGAGTTAAGGCAATTCTTTTCTCATCACTCATCAACCGTCAACCATCAACCGTCACTTCTTCCCCTTCACCTGTCACGGTTTACCCGTCACGGCTTTTTGTCACCCGTCACTGCCCTCTCATCTGTGCGCGGCGGGCGTGATCTTCAGCTTCAGCCTCTCGCCCGCGCGCAGCAGCTCGACCTCGTACTGCTCGCCCGCCTTCATCTCGCCGAGCGCGTAGGTGTAATCGTAGACGTTCTTCACTTCGCGCCCCGCCATCCGCACGATCACGTCGCCCGCCTTCAGGCCCGCACGCTCAGCGGGCGAGCCCTCGCGCACGCCGTCGAGCTTTAGACCCTCGCCGCCCTCGGCGTAGTTCGGGATCGTGCCGAGGTAGACGCGGAAGCTCGCCGCGCGCCCCGCCGCCGCGTCCGTCTTCGCCACCGCGTAGGTCGGGCGCTTGTCCGCGGCGTCTAGGCCGCGCAGCGCGTCGCGCACGAACTCTGTGACGCGCGCCAGCGAGTCGTAGCCGATCTTCTCCGCCGTGTCCGAAGGCTTGTGGTAGTCCTCGTGCGTGCCCGTCCAGAAGAAGAGGACGGGAACCTGCTTGGCGTAGAACGACGAGTGATCGCTCGGGCCGTAGCCGTCCTCGTTGAGCGTGAGCCGGAAGCGCGGCTTCGGGTCGGTGGTCGCAATGACCGTCCCGTTCGCGGAGGGGATGGAGGGTATTTCGCCCGCGCGCGCCGCGACGCCGTGAACGTTGACCCTCATGTTCAAGTCGGTGTTCGCGTCGACGATCAACTGCCGCCACTCGGTGGCCGTGCCGACGCCGCCGACGATCAGCCTGTCGTCGCGCATCCGACCGATCATGTCCATGTTGAGCATCGCGACCGTCTGCGCGAGCGGGACGACCGGGTTCCGCGCGTAGTAGCTCGAACCGATCAGGCCCTCCTCCTCGCCGCCGAAGGCGACGAAGACGAGGGTGCGCCGCGGGCGCGGCGTCGCCGTCGAGAAGATGCGCGCGAGTTCGACGAGGGCGGCCACGCCCGAGGCGTTGTCGTCCGCGCCGTGGTGAATCTCGCCCTCGCGCGCGGCGAGGCTGCCCGCGCCGCCGCGGCCCAAGTGATCGTAGTGCGCGCCGACGACCACCGCCTCGCCCTTCAATTTCGGGTCGCCGCCTTCCAACACGCCGACCACGTTGAACGCCGGGGCGTCGCGCCGCACCACTTCGGTCGAGAGGCCGAAGGCGATGTTGCGCAGCGGCGTCGAGCCGCTTCTGCGCGGGGCGTTCTTCTGCGCCGCGCCTTGGGCCGCCCCCCGCCCCGACTCCGCCGCCGCGCCGCTTTGCGACGCCGGGTCTTTCGCCGACGCGGCCCGCGCGTTCGCCGGTTCCGTGTTGGCGGACTGTTCGAGATTCTCGAACGTGACCATCGGCAGCGCCGCCGCCTCGACCGCGCGGCGCGCGACTTGGCGCGAGATGAGGGCGACGGGGAGCCCGGCGTCGCCCGCGGCGGCGAGGTTTTCGTCCACGGTCAGACGCGCCGCGCGGTCGTCCTTGAAATTCTCCTCGCGCGAGATGACGAGCAAGGCCGCCGCCCCGTGCTCGCGCGACGCGGCGGCCTTGAAGCGCAAGTCCTCGAAGCGCGCGAACTGTCCGTGCGGGTTGTCGCCGTCGGGGGTGCCCGCGAAGGCGACGACGATCTTCCCGCGCGCGTCCACGCCCGCGTAGTCGTCGTGGTTCAGCTCCGCCGCCGTGATGCCGTAGCCGACGTAGACGACCGGCGCGGGCGCGACGCGCGCGTTCGCGCTCCACGCGAGCGGCGACCAGTCCTCGCCGAGCCTGAGATCGATGGCGGCGGCGTGCGCGCTCCGGGGCGTCTTGCCCGCGCGCGGGATGAACGTCATCGCGTTGCCCTTGCCGAGCGCCACGCCCGCGACGTAGGGGAACGGTTGCAGGTACGCGCTCGTCGAGCGCGCGACCGGCTCCGCGCCCGCCTCGCGCGCGACGCTCGCTCCCGCGCGCAAGCCCAGATGCTTGAACTCCGCCTCGACGTAGTCGGCGGCCTTCCGCGCGCCGGGCGTGCCCGTGCGTCGGCCCTCGAACTCGTCGGAGGCGAGGGCGCGGACGTGCGCGCGCAGATTATCTTGGCTCGCGTCGTCCGGGCGCGCGGGCTGCTGCTGCTGCTGCGCGAGCGCGGCGGTGACGAAGAGGAGGGAGGAGAGTAGAGAGAGCCGCTTCGTCGCGTCGATAAATCTTTTCATAAAGGTTTCCCGCCCGCTTCAGTCGTTGCCGAGACGAAACACCCGTGCGTCCCGTAGGGACTGGGCGTTTATAGCCGTCGCCGCGATTCCACACCCCGTAGCTCCGCCGGAGCGGCACGACGAAACATTCCGCCCCGGCGGGGCTTTCCCGAACCGCCTCCGGTCATGAGACCGACGCCGCGGCTTGCCGCGCGGGGCGGCGGCGCGCGAGCGCGTAGGCGACGGAGCCCGAGAGCGAGCCGAGCGTGACGGTGAAGCCGACCCAGAAGACGAGCTGCGGGAAGAAGGCGAGCCACCAGAACTTCGTCGCGAGCGTGAAGTCGGCGACGCTCGCCTCGTTGCCGTAGTCGTAGTGCGTGCCCCAGTGCCCGAGCATCGCGAACAGCATGATGAGGACGACGACGGCGCGCGCGGCGAGCCCGTAAGCCGCGAGCGTCCGCGCCAGCTCGCGCCAGCCGAGGAACTGTAGCGCGCCCGCGGCGACGCCAGCCGACCAGATGAGCAGCAGCGTCGGTCGCCAGTCGGGCGCGGAGAGGCGCGGCAGCACGAGGAGGAAGAAGCCCAACAGCAGCAGCAGCCCCGCGAAGGCGAGCGCGACGGCGCGTCCCGCGTTTCGCGGCGCGCGACCGGCCCTCGCCAGACGGAGCGCGAAGTAGATGCCGAAGGGCACGGGCAGCCAGACGATGCCGACGATCCAGCTCACGCCCTGCGGCAGGACGCCGCCCGAAGACGAGTTGAACCACTGGGTCGACCAGCGTTGCAGCTCGCCGAAGAGGCGCAGCAGGGTCACGGCGAGCGTGATGACGAAGGGGGCGAGGATCAGGCGCGGGACGCGGACGCGATCAGCGGTCTCTCTCATCACGAAGACCTCCTCGGAGTCGTCGGTGTCTGTGTCGCCCGCCCGGACGGCCTCGCGTGAAAGCCCGAACACGATTTTCGCGCGGCCTCCGTCACTCGACCCAGTCGGCGATGAAGATGTTGGTGTCGCCGCGCGCGGCGGCGTTGCGGTTCGAGGCGAAGACCAGCCTTTTGCCGTCGGGCGAGAACATCGGGAAGCCGTCGAAGGTCTCCTCGTAGGTGATCCGTTCGAGACCGCTCCCGTCAACGTTCACGGCGTAGAGGTCGAAGTTGCGCCCCTTCGGATCGCTCAGATTCGAGGCGAAGATGATCCGCTTGCCGTCGGGGAACAGGTACGGCGCGAAGCTCGCGACGCCGAGGCGGGTGACCTGCCGCTTGTTCGTGCCGTCGGCGTTCATCAGCCACAGCTCGAAGACGGTCGGCTCGATCAGGTTCTCGGAGAGCTTCTGCCTGTAGCGCGCGACCTGTTCGGGCGTCTTCGGCTGGTAGGAGCGGTAGACGATCTGCTTGCCGTCGCGCGAGAAGAACGCGCCGCCGTCGTAGCCCAGCTCGTTCGTCAGCCGCTTCACGTTCCGACCGTCGGCGTCCATCGAGTAGAGGTCGAGGTCGCCGCTGCGCATCGAGGTGAAGACGATCTTTTTCCCGTCCGCCGAGACGGTCGCCTCGGCGTCGTAGCCGTCCACGTCCGTCAACTGCTTCGCGCCCGTGCCGTCGGGGCTCGCCGTGAAGATGTCGTAGCCGGGGTAGATGGCCCACGCATACCCTCGCGAGTAATCGACGGGCGTCGGGCACTCCGGCGAGGCGAGGTGCGTGGAGGCGTAGAGGATGCGCCGGTCGTTCGGGAAGAAGTAGGAGCAGGTCGTGCGCCCCTTGCCCGTCGAGACCATCCGCATCTCGGAGCCGTCGGCGCGCATCGTGAAAATCTGATCGCACTTCAGCTCGCCGTGCTTCGACTGGAAGATCAACTTTCGCCCGTCGCCCGAAAAGTAAGCCTCCGCGTTCTCGCCGCCGAAGGTCAACTGCCTGACGTTGCGCAGGTGCTTCTCGGCGGGCAGGCCGAGGCTCGCGGGCGACTGCGTTTGTGGACTGGTCGGAGTCTGCGCGCGGGTGAGCGCGACGGCGAGCAGGCCGGCGGCGAAGGCGGCGACGAGCGCGGGGGAAGGTCTCTTCATGGCGGGTGAATCGTAAATCGTGAATCGTAAATAGTCACGCCGGGAGAGGGGGGTAGTGTCTCAGTTCGATCTTGAGCGCGGCGGGAGGGAGACTCGCCGCGGGGGCGCAGGGCTGGCGCGGAGGGGGCACGGAGAGGAGCGATGAAGTAGGAACGATGAGCGATGAACTGAAGGTGAATGCTCTTACTTCATCGTTCGTCGTTCCTACTTCATCGTTTGACTCGCGCCCCCGCGGCGAGCGTCTTCTGATCGCAATCCGATCCGAGCCGGAGTTACCCGTTCTTGCGCTCGAACTCGCGCATGAACTCGACTAAGGCCTCGCAGCCCTCGCGCGGGAAGGCGTTGTAGATCGAGGCGCGGAGGCCGCCGACCGAGCGGTGGCCCTTGAGGCCGTCGAGCTTGGCGGCGGTCGCCTCCTTGACGAACTGCTTTTCCAGCTCCTCGTTCGGCATCCGCCACGTCACGTTCATCAGCGAGCGCGACTCGACGGCAGCGTGGCCGCGGTAGAAGTCGGTCGCGTCAATCGCGTCGTAGATCAGCCGCGCCTTCTCCTGATTCTCGCGGTACATCGCTTCGAGCCCGCCCTTCTCCCGCACCCACTTGCAGACGAGGTTGAGGATGTAGATGCCCCACGTGTTCGGCGTGTTGTAGAGCGACTTGTTCTCGGCGTGCGTGCGGTAGTCGAGCATCGTGTGCAAGCCTTCGGGGACGCGCTTGAGCATGTCGTCGCGGACGATGACGACCGTCAGGCCCGAGGGGCCGAGGTTCTTCTGCGCGCCCGCGTAGATGAGCCCGTACTTTTTGACGTCGACGGGGCGCGACATGATGTTCGACGAGGCGTCGCACACGAGGGGCACGCCCCCCGTCTCCGGCTCCTGCTTCCACTCGACGCCCTCAATCGTCTCGTTCGACGTGACGTGGACGTAGGCCGCCGCCGGGTCGAGCTTCAGCTCGTGCGGCTCCGGCGTGCGCGTGTAGCGGCTGTCGGCGAGGTCTGCGGCGACGTTCGTCGCGCCGACCTTCTTCGCCTCCTTGAGGGCCTTCTTGCCCCAGCTCCCGGTGATGACGTAGTCGGCGCTCGCGCCTTCCGTCAGCAGGTTCATCGGGATCATCGAGAACTGCAGGGACGCGCCGCCCTGAAGGAACAGCACGTGGTAGTCGTCGGGGATGCCCATCAGCTCGCGCATCCCGCGCTCCGCGCCGTTCCTGATCTCGTCGAACTCTTTCGAGCGGTGGCTGATCTCCATCACCGACATCCCGACGCCGGGCAGGCCGAGCATCTCGTCGCGCGCCTGCTCCAGAACGGGCACGGGCAACACGGCGGGTCCCGCGCTGAAGTTGTAGATTCTCTCTGTCATCACAATCTCCTGAAAAGAGGTCTGAGGTCAGAGGTCAGAGGTCAGAGGTCAGTAAAACGCTTCTTATTCTCACTGACCTCTAACCTCTGGCCTCTGCTTTCTCATCGTCTTGCCGATGAAGCGCGCGACGAAGGGGCGCGAGACGAGCCGCTGCGCCTGCGTCTGCGCGTAGTTGAACCAGCCCGAAATGACGTGGCTGCGGTTCTGCCCGAGCGCGGCGAGCGCCGTGCGGACGACCTCGGTCGGCGTCTGCACGCCGCGCATGGGCGGTCGCTGCATCCCGCCCGCCGCGAAAAAGTTGGTCTCCGTCACGCCGGGACACAGCGCGAGAACCCTGACGCCGCGCGCGCGGTTCTCCTCCCACAGGGCCTCCGAGAACGAGAGCACGAACGCCTTGGTCGCGGCGTACGTCGCCATGTACGGCACGGGCTGGAACGCGGCGGTCGAGGCGACGTTGATGATCGCGCCCGCGCCCCGCTCCCGCATCGGCGCGAGGAACAGGTGCGTCAGCTCGACGAGCGCGCTGACGTTGAGATCGATCATGTTCAGCTCGCGCGCCAGATCGAGCGCCGCGAAGTCGCCCATCGACCCGAAGCCCGCGTTGTTGACGAGCGTGGCGACTTCGAGCCCCCGCGCGCCCGCCTCCTCGAACAGCACGCGCCCCGCGCCCTCCCGCGAGAGATCGAGCGCGAAGTGTTGACACCTGACCTCGTGGCCGCGCCCCAGCTCGTTGCACAGCGCGATCAACTTGTCCTCTGAGCGCGCCACGAGCAGCAGGTCGTCGCCCCGCGCCGCCAACTGCCGCGCGAACTCCTCGCCGATCCCGCCCGATGCGCCGGTGATGAGGGTCGTCTTCATTAAAAGCCGTCAGTAGTCCGTTGTCCGTTGTCAGTGGTCAGTGGTCAGTTGGAGGTCGTTTGTGACTGACGATCAAGCCGTTAATCGTTGCGTCTGAACAACGGACAACGGACAACTGACAACTGACTACTGACAACTACCCAATCGCCTTCAGATCGAGCTCGATGACGTCGTCGCCCCCGCGTAAGTTCGCGAGGGTCTCTTCCGAGGGCGCGGCTTCGAGGTTGATGCGCGCGACGGCGGCCTGCGCGCCCGCGAAGACGACGTTCTCCATCTCCTGCACGTTGATCCCGGCGGCGCGGATGGCGTCGAGCACGCGGGCGAGGACGCCGGGCCGGTCGCGGTGGCGCACGACGAGCGTGTGCGTGGCGGGCGTGCGCTCGGCGAGGTTGACGACGTTCGGCACGCGCCCCGTCTCCTTGAACGTCTTGACGATGCGCACCGTCTCGGCGGCAATCGCCTCCTGCGCCTGATCGGTCGACGCGCCGACGTGGTGCGTGCCGTAGAGGTTCGGCTCGCGCGCGATCTCGTCGGCGAACTCTCCGGCGGCGGAGGTCGGCTCGTTCGCGTACACGTCGAGCCCGGCGCGAATCCCCCGCGCGCGCATCGCCTCGACGAGCGCGCCTTGATCGACCACCTCGCCGCGCGCCGTGTTGACGAAGTACGCGCCCTCGCGCATCGCGGCGAAGAACTCGGCGTTGATCATCCCGCGGGTCTCGGGGTTGAGGGCGACGTGGACGCTCACGACGTCCGCCGCGCGCGCGACGTCCTGCGGGCTCTCCATGCGCTCGACGCCCAGCTCCGCCGCGCGCTCTTCCGTCAGGCTGCGGCTCCACGCGACGATCCGCATCCCGAAGGCGCGCGCCCGCGTGATGACCTCCCGCCCGATCTGGCCCGTGCCGACCAAGCCGAGCGTGCGCCCCATCAGCCCGCGCGCCTTGGAAAACTCTTTCTTGTTCCAGCGGCCCTCGCGCATCTGGATCACGTTGTCGGCGACGCGCCGGTCGAGCGCGAGGATGAGGGCCAGCGCCAGCTCGGCGACGGCGACCGCGTTTTTGCCCGGACAGTTGGAGACGTAGATGCCGCGGCTCGACGCCGCCGCCACGTCGATGGTGTTGTAGCCCGCGCCCGCGCGCACGACCAACTTCAGCGCGCCCGCGTCGAGCGCCGCCTCCGACACCTTCGTCCCGCGCACGACGAGCACGTCCGGCTGCCCGCTCCGGATCGCCTCGACGAGCGCGTCGTCCTTCAAGTCCGGCTGGTATGTGACCTCGCAGCCCTCGGCCCTCAGCCCGTCCTGCCCCGACTGCTCGAACTTGTCCGCGACTAATACCTTCATCCGCGTTGCCTCGCGCCTTCACGAATCGTGCAGAGCGTAAAATCCCCCGCGCGGTTTGAACTCCTCGCGCCTGATCGAGTAGAACACGCAGTCGTGCCCGTAGTGCGTCGCGTTCTTCTCGTACCTCATGCCGAGCTTTTCCATCACGTGGCGCGAGGCGGCGTTCTCCGGGATCGCGACGGCGATGATGCGTTCGAGCTTCGCCTCCTCGAAGCCGTAGCGCAGCCACGCCGCGGCGATCTCGGTGGCGTAGCCCTGCCCCCAGTAAGGCTTGTCGAAGCCGTAGCCGACCTCGATCTCGCCCGTCTCTTCGAGCGGCTGCAAGCCGCCCCACCCGACCATCACGCCGTCCGACTTCCTCACCGCCGCGAACATCGCGTAGCCGTACTTCTCGTAGCACTCGATGTAGAACCTCAGGCGCTGCCGGTTGAACTCCGGCGTCTGCTTCTCCCGCCCGCCGAGGTAGCGGACGACGTCCTCGTCCGAGCGCATGCGCAGGAGTTCCGACTCGTCGTCCGCCGTCAGGGGCCGCAAGGTCAGTCTCTCAGTCTCGATGATCAAACGCTCACCCCCGCGGTTAGCTAACAGCTAATAGCTGTTAGCTGTTAGCTGTTAGCAAAACCGAAATTAAGGCCGACGGCGAAATTTTAGAGCCGATATCTTCTGGCTAATAGCTAACAGCTAACAGCTAACAGCTATTAGCTAACAGCTATATCTCATGAACCAGCAGGCCGTCGCGCAGCTTCGGCTCGAACCACGTCGACTTGGGCGGCATGACCGCGCCCGCGTCGGAGACTTTAAGCAGGTCTTCGACCGAGGTGGCGTGGATGGCGAAGGCGACCGCCGCGCGCCCTTCGTCCACGATCTTTTCCAGCTCCTTCGTGCCGCGGATGCCGCCGACGAAGTCGATGCGCTTGTCCGTGCGCTGATCCTTGATGCCCAAGACGGGATCGAGCAGGTTGTCTTGGAGCAGGTTCACGTCGAGCATGGCGGTCGGGTCGGCGGGGTCGGGCTGCGTGCCGCGCGCCATGTCTTCGTCGAGCCGCAGCGTGTGCCAGCGCCCGCCGAGGTACATCCCGAACTGGCCGCGCTCCGGCTGCCCCGCCGCGCCGCCGTCGTCGACGCAAAAAGTTTTCTTCACGCGCGAGAGGAACTCTTCGGGCGACAGCCCGTTCAAATCTTTGACCACGCGGTTGTACGAAAGTATCTGCACCTGATCGTCGGGGAAGACGACGCAGATGAAGCGGTTGTACTCCTCCTCGCCGGTGTGCTGCGGGTTCTTCTCGCGCAGCGCGGCGCGCGCGCGGGAGGCGGACGCCGCGCGGTGATGCCCGTCGGCGATGTAGAGCAGCGGCACCTCCTTGAAGGCGCGCGCCAGTTGCTCGGTCGCGCCCGCGCGCCAGAGCCTGTGCCGGACGCCGTCGGGCGCGGCGAAGTCGTAGAGCGGCTCGGCCATCGTCTCGGCCTCGACGAGCGCGTCGATGCGCCGGTCGGCGCGGTAGGTGAGGAAGACGACGCCGGTCTGCGCGCGCAAGGTGATCATGTGGCGCGTGCGGTCGTCCTCCTTGTCGGGGCGCGTGCGCTCGTGCTTGCGTATGAGATCGTCGTCGTACTCGTCCACCGAGCAGCACGCGGCGACGCCCGTCTGCACGTGCTCGCCCATCCGGAGGCGGTACAGGTAGAGGCTCGGCCCGGCCTCGCGTTCGAGGGGGCAGGATGCGATGAGCTGGCGGAAATTCTCGCCCGCCTTCTCGTAGACCTGATCGCTATAGACGTCTGTGCCGTCGGGCAGATCTATTTCGGGGCGCGTGACGTGGAGGAAGCTGAGCGGGTTATGGCCGGCGAGTGCGCGCGCCTCCTGCGTGTTGACCACGTCATACGGCACGCTCGCCACCTGCTCGACCTTCGCGGCGGGCGGGCGCAGCGCGCGGAAAGGATGGATGACAGCCACTGGCAGTTCTCCTCGCAGCGTTTGCTAAAATTGCGCTAGTGTGGAACGCCTTAGACTATCCGCACCGGCGGCACTTTGCCAAGCCGGGAAAGCGGTCAGAAAGATACTGCCTATGAAGAATTGACGATGCTTGCATCCGACCCCTCCGAGGCGCGCTGAAGACATGGCAAATGCAGAGCACCTAAAGATACTCAAGCAGGGAGCAAGAATCTGGAATGAATGGCGGTTACGAAATCCGCGAATTCATCCCGATTTGCAAAAAGCTCATCTTGCCGATGAGGTGCTCGTAGGATTTAATCTTAGCAAGGTGAATTTTGCGGGGGTAGAGCTTACCGGCGCTAATTTGAGAAACGCTAACTTGCGTGAGGCCGACATTTCGCGCCCGCTTTTAGTCGATACCAGTAAACTCATCAACGCAAACCTCAGAGGGGCGGATTTATCTCACGCGAGGCTTACGGGGGCATATCTCGATGAAGCCGACTTAAGTCACGCGGATTTGATGTGGACTAATCTTTTCGGCGCACGGCTTAATAACGCGAAGCTATACCGAGCAAGGCTTGACCGGTCGGACTTTACACAAGCCCTACTTAGCGGAGCTGATTTCAGCGGGGCCACATTAGAATATACCAGGCTCGGTTCTGTCGATCTCAGTGAGGTTAAAGGGCTCGAAACCGTATTCCATGCAGGGCCTTCAATCATCGATATTGACACCTTATACCGCTCGAAGGGCAATATCCCTGAAGTTTTCCTCCGTGGTTGCGGACTGCCGGAAGTTTTTATAACTCACATTCCTTCGCTTATCGCCGGGATGCAGCCGATTCAATTCTATTCCTGCTTCATCAGCTACAGCCACGCGGACAAGGCGTTCGCCCGGCGGCTTCATGATGCTTTGCAGGGGCGTGGGATTCGTTGCTGGCTGGACGAGCATCAGTTGTTGCCGGGTGATAAGATTTACGCGGCGGTGGATCAGGGCATACGGCTATGGGATAAGGTGTTACTGTGCTGTTCGGAGAGTTCATTGAAGAAGAGTTGGTGGGTGGAGAACGAGATTCAGATCGCTTTCGAGAAGGAGCAGCAGTTGAGACGGCAGCGCGGGCAGGACGTGCTGGCGTTGATCCCTCTGAATCTGGACGGCTACCTGTTCAGCGGCGAGTGGAAGAGCGGGCTGGCGACGCAGATAAGAGCGCGCCTCGCGGCGGACTTCACGGGTTGGGAGGCGGACAACAGCAAGTTCGAGACGGAGTTTGAGAAGCTGGTGCGGGCGTTGCGCGCGGACGCGGGCGGGCGCGAACAGCCGCCGCAATCGAGGTTATGAAGTGGGGGATCGGAAGATGGAAGATTTGGCGAGCCGAAAGTGTGTGCCGTGTCACGGCGGCGTGCCGCGCCTGCGGGGTGAGGAGCTGGCGAAGTTCGCGTCGCAGGTGGCGGCGTGGGAGGTGGTCGAGGAGCACCACCTGCGGCGTCGGTGGGAGTTCCCGAACTTCCGCGACGCGCTCGCGTTCGTCAACCGCGCCGGGGCGGTGGCCGAAGAAGAGGGCCACCACCCCGACCTCTCTTTCGGCTGGGGCTACTGCGAGGTGACGATCTACACGCACGCCATCGGCGGGCTCTCCGAGAGCGACTTCATCCTCGCGGCGAAGATCGGGCAACTTTGACGCGGCTCTTTTTGCACCCCGCGGAATCGGGCGGCGCGGACGGGTGTGTCGCGGCGACGTTCACAAAGTTATTACTACTTTCCCCCGGGCGTGCCTACCTTCCAGATGCCGAAAAGCCTCCGGGGCCTCACTCAACCCGTAACGCCTGTCGATGACCGGCGTCACCTTCCCGGCCTCCATAAGATCGCGCATGACGGTCAGGTCCTCTTTGTTCAGGCTCGCGATCAACACGACCAGCTTCTGGCTCACGAACGGTGACAGCACGAGCGCCTTGATCGAAGGAGCCAGAATACCGATCATCCACCGGCTGTTCGGTGCTCCGACGATGACGTATCGCCCCCCGGGGTAAAGGACGCGCCTGCAAGCCGACAACGGATGGTTCACCACGCAGTCGAGAATCAGGTCGTAACGCTCAGTGCCTTTGGTGAAATCCTCCCGCGCGTAATCGATGACGCGGCCAGCGCCGATTGCCCGCACCAGCTCCACATTCCTCGTACTGCACACGCCGGTCACGTCCGCGCCGAACGACTTGGCGATCTGCACGGCGAACGTCCCCACGCCTCCCGCCGCGCCGTTGATCAAGACCTTCTGACCCGGCTGAATCCGCCCCTTGTCCCGAAGGCCCTGCAACGCGGTGAGTGCCGCCACGGGGACAGCAGCCGCTTGCTCGAACGTCACCTGATCCGGCTTCGTCACCAATTTTGACTCGGGAGCACACGCGTACTCGGCGAGAGCCCCGCGGCACGCGCCGAACACCGCGTCGCCCGGTTTGAACTGCGTGACGCCGCGGCCCACCGCTTCGACCTCGCCGGCGACATCCACGCCCAACCGCGTGTCCTTCGGTTCGCGCAGCCCGGTCATGATGCGAACCGTGTACGGCTTGCCCCGGAAGCGCCGATCAACCGGATTGACGGCGGCTGCGCGAACCCTGATCAAGACTTCGTCGTCCGCGGGCGTCGGCTTTTCGATCTCCTCACACCTGAGAACGTCGGGCGCGCCGTAGTTGTGATAGACGATTGCTTTCATAGATCGCTCGGGAGCCCGCGGCCCCTTTCGGTCACACCTGACGGACGCCGCGGCCCTGAAGGCGTGCGACGCGCGCGTCATTTCTTCCGCGTGAACTCGACGACCGGCGTCTGGACTTGCCTGCCGTCGGGGAGCACGTAAGCCCAGCCTTCGGTGTGGCGGTCGGCGTCGACGATGTTGAACACCGCGCGGCTCATGTAGCCCCTCTGCGTGCCGCCGGAGATGTCTACGAAAGAGAATTCGATGGTCTTGCCGTCCGGCGACAGCTTGCCCTCCATGCGGGGGCGGTTTCCGGCGTCGCAGTAGTGGGTCAGCAGCAGGCGCTCGCCCTCCACGTAAAACATCGTGATGGGATCGTCCGGCCTGCCCGCCCCGGTGACCTCGTGCAGGACTGCGTGGCCCGTTGAAGTCGCGCGGATCGTGAGGTTGACGGCGCCGATGCCCATGCCGCTGCCCTGCCAAGACCCCGCCAGAGTCTTCAACCTCTCGAAAGCTTTTTGCGCGTCGGTCTGTGCGGGGGCCGCCGCCGCGGCGTGCGACATCTGGGCCACCGATACCCCTTGCCCCGAGGCCACCAAAAGGCAGATCAGAAGTGCCGGCAGAAGGGTCGGCGTTCGCCCGCCGCGCCGCTCGAAGAGCCGTGCGATACGGCGGCTCACATGACCGTGAAATCCTCTACGCCCCACATGGTTTTGAGCAACGTCGGCTGTAGCTTGCATCTTCTTTTCCTTTCGGTTTGAGTTGAACTGCCCCCGAACGGGCGTCGAACGGCGGTCTGCGCCGCGATGGTCTGTGGCAATTCGCAGTGCTCCCAAGACCACGATGCTAATACGGCAATCCTAACGACGCCGGAAACCAATAGACATGACGTTGCGTAACAAAAACATGGCCGCAGGTTGCAAGGAGTCGAGAAGGGATGGCTAACCCGACGATTGCCGCAGGCTATCCCAGAGCCCTGCTGGATTTCGCCGCCTCACGAGGCGCCGAGCGCCGGACGCTGATCGAGCGCGCGCGGCTTCGCCCTGAAGACCTCGCGGATCAGGACAGTCGCGTCCCGCTGGCGAACTACTTGGAGCTGATGAGGGCGGGCATCGAGTTGACGGGCGAACCCGCGCTCGCGCTGCTCTTCGGCGAGGCGGTCATGCTGCCGGACATATCGATTGTGGGGTTGATCGGCATGGCCGCCGAAACCGTGGAGGAAGGGCACCGGCAGATCAACCGCTACGCGCGTCTGACGCTCGACGAGGATGACGGGAGAACTTCGGACTGGCTGGAACTCATCCGCGAGGGCGGCAGGGTCTGGTTAAAGGCCACGAGCGAAGCCTACGTCAATAACCCGCTGCTCACGGAATCGGGCTTCGCGCGCAGCGTCTGCGGCGCGCGGGGCATGGCCCGCTCCACGCTCGGCGTCACGGACTGGCCTTATCCGAAGGCCATCCACTTCACACACGCGGAGCCGAGCCACCGCGCCGAATACGACCGCATCTTCGGCGTGCCGCTCGTTTTCGGCAGCCACATGAACGCGCTGCTGATGGACGAAGCGTTCCTGTCCATCAAGCTGCCGCCGACCAATCGCTACGTCTTCGGCCTGCTGAGCGCGCACGCCGAGGCGCTGCTCAAGAGCTTGGAGGAGTCGAAATCCACGCGTGGCCGCGTCGAGAGTCTGCTGATGCCCGTCCTGCACACCGGCGAGGCGGGCATGGACATGATCGCCAGCAAACTGGGCGTCAGCCGCCAGACGCTTTTCCGCAGGCTGAAGGCGGAGGGCGTGACCTTCGAGCAGGTGCTCGACGGGTTGCGCCGCCAGATGGCGCTCCACTACTTGGGCGGGAAGAAGGTCTCGGTGAACGAGACCGCTTACCTGTTGGGGTTCTCCGATCCGGCCTCGTTCTCGCGCGCCTTCAAGCGTTGGACCGGGGCCAGCCCGCGCGCGTTGCTCGCGGCGGAGTCCAAGGACGGGAAGGCGGGTTCACATAAGTCGCCCGCCTCGCAGTAGGTCCCCGGCCCCCCTTGTTCCCTACCCGGCGAAGCGCGTACCGTCTGCCTCCCGCCGCCCCTCGCGGTCTCGTAGACCGGCGGCCGTCCGCCGCCGACAACTCCGGCGGCGACCGCGAAGGCACGGCGCTACTTGACGCGACTCTTCTTGCGCTTCAGGAAATCGATCAGGACGAACTGCGTGAGGTTGCCGGGCGTGGCGAAGTAGGCCTTGCCGTGCGTCATCTGCGACATCTGCTTGACGAACTCGACGAGGTAGTAGTCCGACGCGAGCATGAAGGTGTTGATCATGATCCCGGCCTTGCGGCACGCCTGCACCTCGCGGAAGGTCGCGTCCATGACGAAGGGATCGTTGCCCATCGAGTTCTTGTAGAGCGGACGCCCGTCGAGCGACGCGCCGCCGCGCGGGCGTCTGCCGCCGCGACCGGCGGCGGAGGGCGCGGCGTCTTCGACGAAGCAGGCGGTGGGCTTGCCGTCCGTCACCATCACGATCTGCTTCATCTCCTTGCGCTGCGCCTGAAGCAGGCGGCGCGCGAGGCGCAGGCCCTCGGCGGTGTTGGTGTGGTAGGGGCCGACCTGCGTGGTCGCGAGCTTCGCGATGGGCAGCTCCTCCGCGCCGTCGTGGAAGAGGACGACCTTCAGCGAGTCGCCGGGGTACTGCGTGCGTATGAGGTGCGCGAGCGCGAGCGCGACCTTCTTGGCGGGCGTGAAGCGATCCTCGCCGTAGAGGATCATCGAGTGCGAACAGTCGAGCATGACCACGGTCGCGCAGGACGACTGGTAGTCCTGCTGGTGGACGTAGAGATCGCCGTACTCGAGGTTGAGCGGGACGGTCAGCCCCTCGCGCTTGATCGCGGACATGAGCGTGGCGTTCACATCGAGGTTGATCGTGTCGCCGAACTCGTAGGGCTTCGCCGCCTGCGCCGCCTCGACGCCCGTCGAGAGGTGCGGCGTGTCGTGCCGCCCGACCGAAGACTTGCCGAGGCTCCCCAGGAGGTTCCTGAGCGTCTTGTAGCCTAAGAAGTCGAGCCCCTTCTCCGTCACCTCGAACTTCACGTCGCGCGGCAAGGGCTCCTCGATCTCCCCCTTCCCCGCCGCGCGCCGCATGCGCCTGCGCTGCTGCTCGGTCAAAGGTTCCTCGCGCAGGTTCAGGTAGCCCTCCTCGACCAGCCGCTCGATCAACTGGTTCAGCAACTCTTCGAGCTGCGAGCCCTTGAACTGCCCCGCGTTGTCGGCGAGCATCTGCTCGATCTGCCGCTCGCTCAGCTCCCCCATCTCGACCAGCGCCTGCAAGAGCGCCCGCCTGAGCGCGTCCAACGACGTGTCCTGCTGCCGCCGCTGCCGCGTCCAGTAGTAATCGTCGTCGTAGCCCGACTGCAACAGAGAGTCCTGCAACGCCCCCATCAGGTCGCCGAGGCTGATGCCCGACACGTCGAAGCCGTTGAACTTGGAATAGCGTATGAATTTCATAAGAGCGTGACAAGTAACAGGTGACAGGTGACGGGTAAGAAAAGGTAAGCCGTGAATCGTGACAGGTAACGGGTGAAAACTTTCTTACCTGTCACCCGTCACCCGTCACGGCTTACGGCCTTTAGCTGTAGCGCCCCGTCTCCGTCAGGTCGTCGTAGATCATGCCGCGGCGATCCTTCTTCGCCTTGGTGGCGGCGGCGTAGCCGCCCTCCTCGTTGCGGCTGATCTTGTTCTGGGCGTAGAGACCTTCGAGGGCGAACTCGCAGGCGGAGACGAGCTGCGCGTCGTCGGCGCGCGTGAACTCGAAGGGGATCGAGACCAGCTCGACGAGGTCGGGCACGCCCCGCAAGAGGCTGACGCACTCCTCGGCGGGCGCGGTGTCGGCGAGCCGCAGCGTGTTGCCCTCGTCGAACCAGCGGATGGCGGCGGTGAAGTCGATGCCGACGAAGTAGCCGTCGAAAATCTCGCCCGCGGCGCGCTTGATCAGGTCGCGCGCGATCTTGGCGGGGCCGATCTGCTCGCCCTCGTACTCCAGCTCCATCTTGCCGGTCATCGAGGGCACGGCGGCGTAAACGTCGGAGATGCGCGGGACGATCTCGTACTCGCCGGTGGCGAGCGCGCGCCGCTCCGCGTTCGAGACGAGCGATTCCGTCACCGTGATCGGCAGGCGCTGCGAGACGCCGGAGCGCTTGTCGATGCGCTGGTCGTCTCTCGCCTCGAAGGCGATCTGCTCGACCAGCTCGCGGATGAACTCGGGGACGCGCAACTTCCCTTCGAGCCCCTCGCGCTCGACCCACGCCTCCTGCTTCGTGATCTCGACGCCGAGCTGTAGCTCCGCGGGGTAGTGCGTCGCGACCTCCGCGCCGATGCGATCCTTCAGGGGCGTGATGATCTTGCCGCGCGCCGTGTAGTCTTCGGGGTTGGCCGAGAAGACGAGCATCACGTCGAGGGGCAGGCGCACGGGGTAGCCCTTAATCTGCACGTCGCCCTCCTGCATGATGTTGAAGAGCCCGACCTGAATCTTGCCCGCCAGGTCCGGCAGCTCGTTGATGGCGAAGATGCCGCGGTTGGCGCGCGGGAGCAGCCCGTAGTGGATCGTCAGCTCGTCGCTCAGGAGGTGCCCGCCCTTGGCGGCTTTGATCGGGTCGACGTCGCCGATGATGTCGGCGACGGTCACGTCGGGCGTGGCGAGCTTTTCGACGAAGCGCGCGTCGCGCCCGACCCACGCGACGGGCGTCTCGTCGCCCATCTCGTTGACGAGCTGCCGCGCGTAGGCGCTGATCGGGCGGAGCGGATCGTCGTTGACCTCGGAGCCCTCGATGGCCGGAATCTCCTCGTCCAGGAGGTTCGTCAACTGGCGGATGATGCGGCTCTTCGCCTGCCCGCGCAGGCCGAGCAGGATCAGGTTGTGGCGCGCCAGCACCGCGTTCACGATCTGCGGCACGACCGTCTCCTCGTAGCCGACGATGCCCGGAAAAATCTTCCCGCCGCCGCGCAGTTTCTCGATCAGGTTCGCGCGCAGCTCGTCCTTGACGGAGCGCGTCGCATACCCCTGCCGCTTCAGCTCGCCCAGAGTTTTCGCCTTCTTCATTACTTGCCCCCAGACCTTGTTGTGGCTTAAATCGTTTCGACGTTCGCGATGACCTCACAATCGCAAAAGCCGCCTTAGCCCGTCGCCGCGTAGAGATCATCGCCCGCGCGTCTGACGAGGCCGTCCTCTTCGAGTTTCTCCAGATGCGCGAGCACCGCACGTTCCGCCATCGCGTGGAGCTTCGGCGAAACGTCCGTGTAGACGCGCGCGACGATCTCGCGCGGCGTGGCGGCCCCCTCGCGCACGGCGCGCAGGATGTTCGCCTCGCGCTCAAGGCGGTGCGCGACGTACTCGTCGATCTTCGCGCGCGGGTTGCCGATGGCCGCGCCGTGCCCGCAGAAGAGGACGCGCACCCGCGGCAATAGCGCGCGGTAGCGTTCGAGCGATGCGAGGTAGTCGCGCACGCTCCCCTGCGGCGGCTCGATCAGGACCGATCCGAGGCCGACGATGTTGTCGCCGACGACGAGCGTCTCGGTGCGCTCCTCGTAGAAGCTCAGATGGCCGCGCGTGTGGCCGGGCGTGTGCATCGCGCGCAGGTGAAGCTCGGGTTCGCCCGCGAGCCCGATCACGTCGCCCTCCTCGACGAAGCGATCCACGCGCACCGCACCGCCGAGCGCGTCCGCCGTCAGGCGGTGCGCCGCGACCCGCGCGCCGCCGCCGAGGTGCGCGCGCAAAGCCTCGACGCCCGCGACGTGATCCGGGTGGTGGTGCGTCAAGATGATCTCGCGGAGCGCGCGGCCCCCGTCGATCAACTCGTCGACGAACTCGGCGAGCGCCGCCCGCTCGTCCTCGTAGGGCGAGCCGGGATCGACGACGACGAAA
The DNA here is from genome assembly GCA_036389335.1 of Pyrinomonadaceae bacterium. GTDB lineage: Bacteria > Acidobacteriota > Blastocatellia > Pyrinomonadales > Pyrinomonadaceae > JAIVGV01. Next base: position 26,079 of record DASVQC010000060.1, read on the forward strand.
TCTTTGTGCCCGATGACGTAGGCGTTCGTGTGCGTCGCGGGCGGCTTGGTCGGAGTGCGCAGCGGGAAACAGACGAAGCCCGGCGTGAACTCGATGCGGCGCACCTGCTCCCTGCGGGCCTGCGGCACGCCGAGGAAACGCGCGACGAGGGCTTCGTCGTCGTCAACCGCCCCGTCGGCGAGAGTCTTGATCGCGTGGAGGACGGGCGGCGCGACGAGGATTTCCGAACGCAGCCAGCGGTCGTATGCGGCGCGCGGGCTCGCCCACTCGCCGCGGTCGAACTCTGCGGTGCGTACGCGCGGCTCCTGCTTGCGCGGGCAGCTCACGAGGAAGAAGAGCGTGTCGAAGCGGCGCGGGCTGAAGGGCGGCGTCACCCAGCGACCGGCGAACGTGAAGTCGCGCGCGTCGAGCCGCAGCCCGTAGTGCGCGAGCAACTGCGCGAACGTCATGCGACCCGAGGCGAGGTCGTCGAAGAGCGAATCGAGCTGGCCGCTCGTTAAAGAGTCCGCGCCGCGCGCGGCGAGCACTCCCGCCTCCTCGAACAGCTCGCGCGCCGCGCAAGAGATCATCGCGGACAGCTCGGCGTCGTCGCAGCCGTCGACCGGGGTCTCCGCGTCCGCGGCGTCGCGCTGCCCGCCGGGGAAGGCGTAGAAGCCGCCGAGGAACGCCATCCGCTCGCCGCGCCGCGCCCAGAAGACCTCGGCGGCGTCGCCGCGCCCGCGCACGAGCACGACCGCCGCCGCGTCTTTCGGCACGGCGTCGGCGCGGGGCGCGGGCTTCTGGTTCGCGCTCAATTCTTCTGCGACCATCACTCAGAGTGCCGCGCTTCAGTCGCGTGCTCTCGCGCGACTGGGGCGTCGGACGTGCGGCTCGAATTTTCAGACGGGAGCTGAAGACGGGCTCAGTATAACACCCGGCGAAAGGCAAAAGAAAAAGGGGCACAAATCGGCGAGGGATAGTGCGATCTCGCGCGCCGACGTGTGGAAGATCCACCGCGGGGGCGCGCGGGGCGCGCGGGAAAACTATTTCAACTCTCTGCGCCCCTCCGCGTCCCCTGCGGGCTGGCGCGCTGCCTGAGTGAGAACCGGGGCGCGCCGTTTTGCTTTCCGCCGCGGGTTGCGTTAAAAGCGTCCCGTCCCCCGCAAGCTCCCCCCGCGGAAAACCGAACCATGAAAGAGAAGACCATGCGAACGCTTGGACTCGCGCTGCTCGGGCTGCTCGCCTTCAACGCGCGGACGGCGCGACCGGCCACGGCGGGGCGGGCGGCTGACGCGCCCGCCGCGACTTTTCGGATCGACGCGGCGCGCAGCGATTTTCTGGTGCGCGCCTTCGCGGGCGGCGCGCTCTGGTTCAAGGGACACGATCACTTCGTCCGCCCGCGCGAGTTCTCCGGAGAGGTCACGCTCACGCCGGGTGCGATTACGCCCGCCTCGCTCACGATGAGTGTGCGCGCCGCCTCGCTCGCCGAGACGCGCGACGTGTTCACCGAGCCGCAGAAGCGGATCATCGACCGTGAGCTGCGCGAGATCGTCGTCGAGCCCGACAAGTACCCGGAGATCAGTTTCAAGAGCGCGGGCGTCAAGGTGGACGCGCCCGCGGGCGGCGAGTTCGGGGCCAGGATCGCGGGCGACCTCACGCTGCACGGCGTCACGCGCCGCGTCGAGATACCGGCGCGCGTCTCGATGACGGGGGAAGACCTGCGCGCCCGCGGCGAGTTCGACATCAGCCGCAGGGACTTCAACGTCAAGGCGACATCCGCCTTCCACGGCACGGTGCGCGTCCGCGACAAACTAAGAATCATCTTCAACATCGTCGCGCGCCGGGTCTGAGGCGTCGGTCGAAAAGTTCGAGGTCGAAAAAGCTCGGCGCGGCGGATCGGGTGAACGATCCGCCGCGCCGTTTTACGTTTACGATCTCGACCGAGGGCTTACTGCCGCGGGCGCACCGTGACGAAGATCGAAGTGCCGCCGCGGCTGACGAGCAGCAGGACGGGGCGCGTGCCGGAACGCTGGAGCGCCGACGTGATGTCGCCTTGCGCGCGCACGGGCTGGCGGTTGACCTGCTCGATCACGTCGCCGCGCTGTAGGCCGGCGTCCGCCGCCGGCCCCGAAGGATCGACGCTCGTGACGACCAGCCCCTGCGCGCCGGGCCGGAGTTCGAGCTGGCGCGCGATCTCCGGCGTCAGCGGCTCGACCGTGACGCCGAGCTTGCCGCCGCCCGACGTGCCCTCGCCGCCGCCGCCCGGGCCGTTGTTATCGTTCGCGGCGGTCGTCGCCTTCAGCTCGCCGAGGCGCGCGTGGATTTGCTGCGTGCGCCCGTCGCGGAGCACGTCGAGCGTCACGTCGGTCCCGGGCTGCGAGCCCGCGATACGGTTGCGCAGCTCGTTCGAGTCGTTGACCGCCGTGCCGTTGAGGGCCGTGATCACGTCGCCCTGCTTGAGGCCCGCCGCCTCGGCGGCGCTGCCCGGCGAGACCGAGCTGACGATGACGCCGCGAATCTCTTTCAGTTCGAGCGACTGCGCGATGTCCGAGGTGACGGGCTGCACGATGACGCCGAGCTGGCCGCGCCGCACCTTGCCCGTCTTGAGGAGCTGATCCATCACGCCCTTCGCCATGTTCGACGGGATGGCGAAGCCGATGCCGATGTTGCCGCCCGTGGGCGAGAGGATTTGCGAGTTGATGCCGACGAGCGCGCCCGACGTATCGACGAGCGCGCCGCCCGAGTTGCCGCGGTTGATCGCCGCGTCGGTCTGGATGAAGTCGGCGAAGCTGCCGTCGCCGAGTCCCGTCGCGCGGCCCTTCGCCGAGACGATGCCGGACGTGACCGTCTGGCCGATGTTCAGGGGGTTGCCGACGGCGAGCACCACGTCGCCGACTCTGACGGCGTCCGAGTTGCCGAGCGGGAGCACGGGCAGATTCGTCGCCTCGACTTTGATGACGGCCAGATCGCTCGGCTGGTCGGTGCCGACCACGTTCGCTTCGAGCACGCGGCGGTCGTTCAGCTCGACCTTGATCTGCTGCGCGCCGTCAACGACGTGGTAGTTCGTCAGGATGTAGCCGTCCGGCGAGACGACGACGCCGGAGCCCGTGCCCTCCTCGCGCCGCGGCGTCTGCTCCTCGCGCGGCATGCGGTCGCCGAAGAACTGCCGGAAGAAGGGGTCGTCCATGAAAGGCTGCTGCTGCGCCGGGCGCACGCGAATCTCGGAGCGCACGGTGACGACCGCGGGCGCGACGCGCGCCACCACGTCGGCGTAAGAGTTGACCGCCGCGGCGGGCGCGCCGGTCGGGACGGGCGCGGTCGCGGTCGTCGCCGAGGCGACCTGCTGCGGGGTCGAAGCCGCGCGGCTGCACCCCGTGAGCGAGGCGGCGAAGACGAGCGAGAGCGCGGCCCTCTGCCAGCCGCGCGCGAATTTGAGAAGACTTCTATCCATGATATTCACCTCTGATACGAATGATTGCAGGCTTTCCGGGTCGGCAAATTCTGACACGAAATTTTCGCGAAAATTTGCGCGACCGTGACCGTGGTGAGGGGTCAGTCATTCGCAGGCTGTAAGGGCGGGCGGATCGGTTCTTTCGGGAGCCGACGCCCGCGCGCCACGGACTGAGACCGACACGCACCGGCGTACTCTTTTTCTGCAAAAGTTAGATGCGGCTCGCGCGCCCACGGTTCGTCGGCTCGCGGCGGGCGGGCGGCGTCGCGCCCCGGCCCTAAACTAAAGAAGGGCGGCGAGATTTCCGGCGCGGGCGTCAGAGAGTGGTTTTATTCGGGCGCGGGCGGGGGCGAGAGCAGGCCGTCGTCGTCCTCTTCGGCGGCGCGTCTCTTCGCGCCGGGGCGTTTCGGCGGCGCGACGGGCGACGGCTGCGGCGACGCTTCGGGCGAGGGCGCGACTTGCGCCCTCGCGCCGTCGTGCGCGTGCCCGGTGCGGCGCGCGTCCGAGTGGTTGACGACGACTTCGGTGATGAGCTTCGTGTTGGGGATGATGATGAGCCGCCCGTCGGCGGCGCGGACGAGCGTGTCGCGAATGCGTATGCTCTCGATCTCGCCGGCGAACTCGCCCATCTCGATCAGGTCGCCGATGTGGAACGGGCGGTAGGCCAACAGCATCACGCCGGAGACGAAGTTCGAGAGCACGTCCTTCAGGGCGAAGCCGAGCGCGAAGCCCGTCAGCCCCAGCCCCGCGACGAGCGCGCGCACGTCCAGCCCCGCCGTGCCGAGCGCCGTGATCGCGCCGAAGACGAGGACGCCGTAGTAGTAGAGGCGCGAGAGCAGCAGCACGACGCTCGTGTCGGCCTTCACGCGCGGCGCGGCGACCGCGATGAGGCGGCGACCGATTGAGGCGACGAGCCAGAAGGCGGCGAGGACGAGCAGCCCCTCGAACACCCGCGGCACGACGACCCGCAGGTCGCCCTGCAACCGCGCGGCGATGTCCGTCAGCGAAGGCGACGGGGTCGGGATCGCTTGTTGGAGAAACATGGGAGGAGGCTGTCAGTGGTCAGTAGTCAGTTGCTCGCGGCTGACGAGAGGCGTGCCCGTGAACAGGGTTGCACAGCGGACGAAGGACGATGGACAACTGACCACCGACCACTGACCACTGACAGTTTTTATTCTTCCTGCCAGCGGAAGCGTTCGCCGTCGCGCCCGTTCCAAGGGACGCCGCGCATGTGGTAGCCGCCCTCCTCCCAGAAGCCCGCGTGATCCTCCGCCAGGAAGGTCAAGCCCCTGATCCACTTGGCGGACTTCCACGCGTAGAGCTGCGGGACGACGAGGCGCACCGGCCCGCCGTGCTCCGGCGGGATGGGCCGCCCGTCGTGCGACCACGCGACGAGCGCGTCCTCGGCGAGGAAGTATTCTATCGGCAGGTTCGTCGTCCACCCGTAGTCGTAAGCACTCGCGACGACGAACTTCGCTTCGGGCCTGACGCCCGCGAGGCGCGCCAGCTCGCGCGCCGAGACGCCCGACCACACGTTGTCGAGCCGCGACCAGCGCGTGACGCAGTGGAAGTCGGCGTAGACTTTCACCGCCGGCAACTGCATGAACTCGTCGAGCGACCACGCGAGCGGTCGCTCGACGAGGCCGCCCACCTCGAACTTCCAGCTCGCGAGATCGATGTCGGGCGTGCCGTGCGCGTCGAGCACGGGCCACTTCTTCGTGCGCGTCTGGCCGGGCGGCACGCGCTCGCCGCGCCGCGTGTCCGGGCTGACGATCACGTCCGGCTCTACGGCCGCGACCGCCTCCGCCGCCCGCGGCTCCTCGCGCTGGTAATCGGGATCGTTGAGGATGCTGTTCAGAAAACTCATGGCTCTTAAGACGGCGACGGGAAGCTGTTAGCTGTTAGCTGTTAGCTGTTAGCAGGGCTAAAGGCTAACAGCTAACAGCTAACAGCTTCCCACCACCCGTCGCGGTTTACTTGTCACCTTTTGACGCCTGCTCGACGAGACGCTTCAACTCGTCGGGCATCCACTTGCCGATGCCTTTGGTGAGCGGCTCGCTGATGCCGACGGAGCGGTCGTGCCAATCGTCGGTCGCGCCCGTGAACCCGCGCTGGCTCTCGTAGTTGTCGGTCTGCTCAAGGCTGAGCGCGATGCCGTTGGCGAGATCGTCCCAGTCCTCGTTCTGGATGCCGCGGCGCACGAGCGGCAGGCCCGCCGTCCAGTCCTCTTCGGGCGCGCGCGCGTCCTGTTCGGGGATCGTCAGGCGGTCGAGCGTCGGGAACTCGCCGCCGCGGAACTCCCTGACGATGCGCGCCTTCAAATCCCTGAGCGTGAGCTGCGCGTTCTCGCGGCGCATCTCCTGCGCGCGGCGGAAGATTCCCGCGACGGTCGGTCGCCCGCCCGCCGCCGCCCCCCCCGCGGCCCCCCCCGCCTTCACAGACTTCTCGGCCATGACTCTCCTCCGGCCCGCGCCCACGTTTTAGTAGAACGATTTGCGCTTAACTTACACCCGCCCGCGCGCCGTTCACAACTCGTCAGCGCGCCGGGCTCTCGCCGCGCGCCTGTGACAATCGTCAAACCATCACACGCGGCGCGGGCGCGCGCGCCCCGCGCGGTTAACCTCCGGCGTCGGAGTGCGCTCGACGTTCAAGAATCTCACAGGGGTTCCTCGCCATGCCCGGCTTCAAACTTCGCGGCCCCGCTCTAAAACAGCTTGCCGGTCTCGCCGCGCTCGCGCTCCTCTCGGTCGCGGCGTCGGCCACGGCGCGGGCGCAGAAGCGCGCGACCGCCGCGACGCCCGCGGGCGGGTTCGCGCGCGTGCGCGCCGCGCTCGTCGGCCACGCCGGCGACGTCATCAGCGTCTCGTTCAGCCCTGACGGCGCGACGCTCGCCACCGGCGCGGAGGACGGCACGGTGCGGCTGTGGGACGCGGGGACGGGCGCGCCGAAGTCCGTCCTGAAACTCGCGAAGGAGTTGACCTCGATCACCGTCAGGTGGAGCCCCGACTCGACGCTCCTCGCGACCCAGTGGGCCAAGGGCTCGGACGAGTGGCCCGAACACTTGCAGGTCTGGGACGCGCTGAAGGGCGAGCCGCTCGCCCCCATCGTCGGCCATCGCCGGGGCGTCAACACCTTCGCGTGGGCGGCGGACAGCCGCCGCCTGCTCACCGCGAGCGAGGACGGCACGGCGCGCGTGTGGGACGCGCGCACCGGCGCGTCGCTCACGGAGATCGTCTTCGAGCGGCTCAACGCCGACGAGTACACCGACTCGCTCGTCAAGGCCGCGCTCACCACCAAGAGGCTCGCGGAGTTCGCCTCGGTCTCGGCGAGCTTCGCCGCGGGCGACACGCGCGTCCTCGTCTCCAGCACCGCCCGCCCGCCGCGCCTCTACACCGCCGCGGGCCAACCCGTAGCCTCGCTCGCGCTGCCGCCCCCGCCGCCGCCACCCGTGCTGCTGAGGCCGCTCGTCGCGAAGCCCGATTACGTCTACTTCCCGCCGCCGGCCATAAGCCCCGACGCGCGGCTCGTCGTCACGCACGACGAAGAGGGGGCGCGCGTGTGGGACGCCGCGACGGGCGAGCGGCGCTACACCATCGTCGGCGCGGGCGGCGACTGCTACTTCAGCCCCGACAGTAAATTCATCCTGACGACGTGGCGCGCCGACCCCGTCAAGCCCTCAACCTCCGAGACAGCGTCGCTCAAGCTCTGGGACGCCGCGACGGGCAGGCTCGCGCGCAGCTTCGACAACCTGCCCGCGCCCGTCCTCGTCTTCTGGAGCCCCGACGCGACGAAGCTGGTCGCCGTCGGCGGCGGGGGCGCGAAGACGCGACTGATCGACGTGGCGACGGCGCGCGTCGTCGCGAAACTCCCGTGGGGCGGCTGCCAGTACGACGCGCTCTTCGGCGACGGCGGCTGCGACGCGTTCGTCTTCAACGCCGACAGCCGCCTCACGCTCAAGCTCAAGGGCGAGCTGCGCCTCTTCAGCACGGGGACGGGCGAACTCGTCGCCGCCCTCCCAGACACGAACCGCCGCGCCGCCTTCCACCCGGCCAACCCGCGCCTGCTCGCCGCGCGCGGCAGGGACAAGAGGACGATCTACCTCTTAGAGCTGGCGTTGAAATGATGGCGTGCGCGCTCTGCCGCCGCGCCCGACTCGTGTTATCGTTGCACACTTCAAAAAAACTTTCTGGCGGGGTGGCGGGGTGGCGGAAACGATCTCACTGGAGCCGGGCGAAATCGGCTCGGCGCAGGCGGCGGGCGGCAGCGTCTGCTCGGTGTGCGGGCGCGGGCGGCAGGAATCGGTCCCCATCTCTTCGCTCGACGAAGAGTTGCAGGCGATCATCGCGGCGAACTCGCCGGCGGGCCGCGTCGTCTCGGACGTGTGCCCGCGCTGCGTCGAGCTGTTCCGCCGCGCGCAGGTGCAGTTGCACGCGGACGCGGTCGTCTTCGAGCAGGGCGGGCGGGTGCTGCCGACCTACATGCGTCTGGGCGCGGACCCGCGCTTCACGGGGCGCGGCGTGACCATCGCCTTCCTCGACTCGGGCTTCTACGCGCACCCCGATCTCACGACCCCGCGGAACCGCATCCTCGCCTACCACTCCATCGTCCGCGACGATCCCTCGACGCTGAAGACGACCGACGTGGCGAGCTGGCACGGCATGATGACCTCGGTCGTCGCCGCCGGCAACGGCTCGCTCTCGCAAGGGTTCTACCGCGGCATCGCGCCGGAGGCGAACGTCGTCTTGGTGAAGCTCGCCAAGACGGGCCGCATCAGCGAGGCGAACATCCGCGAGGGGCTCGAATGGGTCTTGGCGCACAAGGACGAGTACGGGATTCGCGTCGTCAACATCTCGGCGGGCGGCGACTACGAGCAGTCGTACCTGAAGAACAAGCTCTCGCAGACGGTCGAGCGCGTCGTGCGCGAAGGGCTCGCGGTGGTCTGCGCGGTCGGCAACGCGGGGATGGTGCCGGGCCACCCGGTCTTGCCGCCCGCCTCTTCGCCCTCCTCAATCGCCGTCGGCGGGCTCGACGATCAGAACTCGCTCGACCGCGCGCGCCGGGGGATGTACCGCTCCTCCTACGGGCCGACCGCCGACGGCTTGCAGAAGCCGGAGATCATCGCGCCCGGCATCTGGATCGCCGCGCCCATCCTGCCGCACACGCCGACCGCCGCCGAGGCGGAACTCTACGCCAAGCTCGACCGCGCCACCGACGACGAGCTGAAGCCCATGATCGAGGCGCACACGGACGTGGACAAAGACCTCACGGGCTCGCTCGATCTGCCGACGCCCCTGCTGCGCCACCTCATCTCGATCAAGCTGCACGAGGCCGACGTGATCAGCGAGAGCTACAAGTACGTGGACGGCACGTCGTTCTCCGCGCCCATCGTCTCCTCCATCGCCGCCTGCATGCTCGAAGCGAACCCCGACTTAACGCCGCAGCAGATCAAGCGCATCCTCATTGACACCTCGGAGCGCCTGCCCGGCATCGAGATCGACCGACAGGGCTGGGGCGTCGTCAACGCCGGTCGCGCCGTCGAACTCGCCCTCGCGCTGCGCCCGGTCGCGACGTGAGCGACGACGGCAGCGCGAAACTTCTATGGAATTCCGATGGGATGAGGAGAAGGCGGCGTCCAACCTCGCGAAGCATGGCGTCTCTTTCGAGGAGGCGCAGACCGCCTTCGACGATCTGCTTTACGTCGATTTCTTCGATCCGGATCATTCCGCCGACGAGCCCCGCTACCTTCTCGTCGGGGAGTCGCGCCGCGGGCGCTTGTTGATTATCTCCTACACCGAGCGGGATAATGTGACGCGGTTAATCAGCGCGAGAGAAGTGACGCCCACTGAGCGAGACGCATATGAAGAAGGTTGAAACAGGCACGGAAGACGAGCTTCGACCGGAATACGATCTGCGCGGCTTGCGCGTGAGGAAGCTGGGTCGCGGTCGCAAGAGTTTCGGCGGCGTGGTGCGGTTAGAGCCAGACGTGGCGGAAATCTTCCCCGACGCCGACGCGGTCAACGAGGCATTGCGCTTTCTGATCCGGATCGCCAAAGAGAACCCACCCGCAGAGAGCGCCGAAAGCGACGCCTGAAAGCACGGCAGTCTTCGCGTCGTCAACGCCGGTCACGCCGTCGAACTCGCCCTCGCCCTCCGCCCGGTCGCGACGTAAGATTAGTAAGCCTGAACCGCATCGCCTCTTCGCCGCCTATCGCGGAGTCAGAACGCGCCGTGCGGTATAATATGCGTTGGGCGTGCGGATGACTCTCACTGACTTCGGAAGTAATTTTACGGGCCACAAAGCTACAACTTACATAATCTTCGACGGTGATAAAGACTATTGGGCTTATGCCCGCATGAAAGGATGGAAGGCTCTCGAAAATATTGATTTCGATTTTCGTGATGCGCACGATCTAAAGACAATCAGGGATACTTCTCCGCCAGATACTGTGAGGCGTACGCTGAGGCAAAGATTCTCAACAGCAGAACAAGCGATTGTGCTTATCGGAGAGGAGACCAAGCATCATCATCGTTTTGTTAGATGGGAGATGGAAGTTGCTTTGGGTCTCGATCTTCCGATCTTAGCAGTTAACCTTAACGGATTGCGCGAGATGGATGAAGATCTGTGCCCGCCAATTTTGCGAAGGGAGTACGTTGTTCATATACCCTTCAAATTGAAAATCATCAAATACGCTTTAGATAATTTCCCAGACTTCTACCACCAAGGGGCACCAAATGCTAAAGGCCCTCTTGTTTATCCTGACAGCTTGTACCGTCAGCTTGGTTTATTATGAGGCCGTGGATTTAAACGAAGTCGAATGTAGTGGCCGGGCGCGCCTAACAACGGCATGCACCCAACCGCGCACCCGACCGCTCTCATCTCTGGCAACCGCTCGGGCGCGTCAGGTTATGCCGGGCGTTAGGCGTTAGCGTGTCGTGAAACGGAGTAAAGGTATTCCGTGTGCTATGATTTTGGGCGGGGGCGCTTATGAATCTTGCCGAGCGGATTACGACCGATCCTAATATCTGCCACGGTAAACCTTGCATTCGCGGGCTGCGTTACCCGGTCGAAATGATTCTTGAATTGCTTAGTTCAGGGATGACGACTGAGGAAATCCTAGCTGATTATGAAGACCTGGAGCGTGAGGACATTCTGGCGGCGCTCTCCTTCGCCGCGCGGCTGAGCCAAATCAAGCGCCTTGAGCCGGTATCGGGATGAAGTTTCTTGTCGATGCCCAGCTCCCGCGCGGGCTGGCCTCCCGATTGCGAGAGGCGGGGCACGAAGCAATCCACACTCTTGATTTGCCGCTCGGCAATCGCACTCCCGATTCCATCATCAACGAGCTTTCGATCCGCGAAGGGTACGTTGTCGTTACCAAAGACGCCGATTTCGTCAACTCCTTCCACTTGCATCGAACACCTCATAAGCTCCTGTTGATCTCGACCGGAAACATCCGGAATTCGGAATTCGAGTCGCTATTCATGTCAAACCTGGAACGTATTGCCGAGAGCTTCGACCATTTCTCTTTCATCGAGATTAATCGTGCGGCAGTAATCTTTCATATCTAAAGGCGCGCCCAACAACTCGTTCAACCGGGACGCCTCGACGGCATCCCTTCCATCGTCGTGTGACGGCTTTGACTTGGCGCTGTTCGCTCGGCGCGGGTTGATGCGGGTGGGCCGCGGGCGAATGCAGGAACCGGCGGCGCGCGGGGCTCGTATGGTCTGGGTGACATGAACACACCCCCCACCCAGACGCACCCGAACGCCCCGGCCCAACACTCCACACAAACCATAACGCAGACTGACGAGCCGCCCGTGCCGAGACCGCTCCGGCTGTGGCCCGGCGTGGCCCTCGTCATCCTGATGCTGCTGGTCAGGTTCGTGCTCCCCGCCGTCGTGCCCGAGGCCATCCTCGTCGCGATGATCGGCGAAGTCGTCGGCGCGCTGGCGATCATCGTGTGGTGGCTGTTCTTCAGCCGCGCGCCGTGGCCCGAGCGCGTGGGCGCACTCGTCCTGATGATCGTCGCGCTCGTCGCGACGAAGCGCGTCGTCCACCCGTCGATTGCCGGGGGCGCGATGGGGATGTTGCTCTACGTCCTCGCGATCCCCGTCCTGTGCCTCGCCCTCGTCGCGTGGGCGGTGGCCTCCCGCCGCCTCCGCGCCGCGCCGCGCCGCGCCGCGTTGGCCGCGGCCATCCTGCTCGCGTGCGGGGCGTTCACGCTCATACGCACCGGCGGGCTCACCGCCGAGGCGGATTCGGATTTGCACTGGCGTTGGACGAAGACCCCGGAGGAGCGGCTGCTGGCCCAAGCGGGCGACGAGCCGTCGGCCCCCGCGTCGGCGCTCGCGTCCGCCCCGGCGGCGGCGGCGGCGGGGGCCGAGTGGCCCGGCTTTCGCGGCCCGCGGCGCGACAGCGTCGTCCGCGGCGCGTACATCAAGACCGACTGGTCGGCGTCGCCGCCGGTCGAGTTGTGGCGTCGCCCCGTCGGGCCGGGCTGGTCGTCCTTCGCGGTCAGCGGCGGGCGCGTCTATACGCAGGAGCAGCGCGGCGACGACGAGATGGTCTCCTGCTACGACTTGACCACGGGCAAGCCCGTGTGGAGGCACCGCGACGCGGCCCGGTTCTGGGAGTCGAACGCCGGCCCCGGCCCGCGCGCCACGCCCACCCTGAGCAACGGTCGCGTGTACACGCTCGGCGCGACCGGAATCCTGAACGTGCTCGACGCCGCGACCGGGGCAGTCGTGTGGTCGCGCAACGCCGTGTCCGACACCGGCGCGAAAATCCCCGGCTGGGGCATCGCCGCGTCGCCCCTGGTGGCCGGAGACTTGGTGGTCGCCGCCGCCTCCGGCTCGCTCGTCGCCTACGATCTCGCGAGCGGCGCGCCGCGCTGGCTCGGCCCGCGCGGCGGCACGAGCTACAGCTCGCCGCAGCTTTTGAACGTCGGCGGGGTCGCGCAGATCGTGCTGCTCACCGCGAACGGCGCGACCAGCGTCGCGCTCGCCGACGGCAAGGTGCTCTGGGAGCACCCGTGGTCGTCGTCGCCGGGCGTGCCCATCGTGCAGCCCGCCCTCGCCGCCGACGGCGACATCCTGATCGCCGTCAGCGACAGCAGCGGCGTGCGCCGCCTCGCCGTCGCGCACGGCCCCGGCGGGTGGACAGCCGAAGAGCGCTGGACGTCCGAAGACCTGAACCCCTACTTCAACGACTTCGTCGTCCGCGACGGCAACGCCTTCGGCTTCGACGGGAGCACCTTGGCCTGCATCGACCTCAAGGACGGCAAGGGCAAGTGGAAGGGCGGGCGCTACGGCCACGGCCAGCTCGTCCTGCTGCCCGATCAAGGCGTGCTGCTGGTGCTGTCGGAGGAGGGCGAGCTGGCGCTGGTCAAGGCCGCGCCCGATCAGTTCACGGAACTCGCGCGGTTCCGCGCGCTCGAAGGCAAGACGTGGAACCACCCGGTGCTGGTCGGCGACACCCTGCTGGTTCGCAACGACCACGAGATGGCCGCCTTCCGCCTGTCCGCCGCGGGACACTAACGTGCGCTGCCTTCGCGGCCACCGCGGCTGCCGCCGACAACCCCTCGTCGAAGCCCGCCCGGGCCGACGACACTGACTCTCAGTTAATACTCGGGCAGTCCCGTGGCATACTTCGCCCGGCGGGTGGTCGAAACACCCCCGGCGTCGTGGCCGCGTTTCGGGTGCATAGCGATGAGGTTTTACCTCGACGGGAAAGAGATCAGAGTTCCGAGACGCTTGTACGCCGACTGTTTCGATCCGAATTTCGGCAATGATTACGTCACCTTGAAGTTTGGGCCCGATCCCCGGACTGTGATCATATCGACGTCCGGATCGGACGGGGCGGGCGGCTACCAAGCGATCTGGACTTTGCGAAAGACCGGTCGGCATCACAGGTCTGTCGTCGCGGGTGATTGAGGTTCGCGGGCCGCGCGTGACAACGCCGCAGGACCGAGCGCGAAAAGCGTTGCCCTCACGCGCGAGACGTGAGTGAGTCCGAGGTTTCGCGCGCGGCGGCTCTCGGCGGGCGGCGGCAGGACGGCCCGCTCAAGCTGGTCAAACACGGCATGGCCGATTAGGCGGAGGGATCGGTCATACTCTCCGCCCGCCCGCCCGCTCTATCGCCGCGTTGATGAGAGGGAGTGGTTCTTCCTGCGGTGTTAGTGTCCCGTCCAGCGAGAGCACGTAAAGTTTGAGGGCAGCCCTGTGAGCGTCGGTGTAGAGATACATCTGCTCGATGCCACACAACAGCGTCTTGCTCGCCCGGGCCGCCCCTCCCTGCTCGCCGTCAATCGACTTTTTAAGTACGAACAGCCGGCGCGCGAGGCATTCGACTGCGGCTGAATCCTGACACAAAGTGGGCTCCAGGATGGCAGTCCAAGTCTCCCGATCTGCCAGTAATTCGTCCTCGTTGCAATCCGCGCTGGTAGACATTTTCTAAAGTTTTGCCCCACACACCACGCCCAATAGATTACTAGAGTTAGTAATATTATTCAACTAAATAGCCGCTAAACACCCATATATTTCCCCACACACCGCCATTTCGACGTCACTGTTGCCTTACCGATGTTGGTAAGCCACCTGAAATCAACAAGATAACGGTGATATAGTTGCCGAACTATGGCGATGAGACTACAGGTTAGAGAGATAGCCGAAAAACTAGGCGTCGAGAATGCCGCGCAACTAGCGAGTTTGACAGGTCTCGGATTGACCTCTTGTTATCAACTATGGAACGGAACGGCTCAGATGGTTTCATTGAGAACCTTGAACACCCTTTGCAATAAGCTCAAGGCCCACCCCGCGCTGTTGTTTGAATACAAGCCCGACCCGGAGGGAGCTTCAAGCTCGTCGAAGGGCAGGAAGAGGCGAAATCAGTCATAAAGTTATAGCACGCGCGCGGCGGGCAGGGGACTTGTCCCTGCCCTTACAAGTCTTTCGGCAATACCCTCCGAGTAACGAATGACGAGCAAAGTTACGGTCGCCGTCATCCCCTCGCCGCGCGCGGCGGTCGAGCTGCGCGAGGTGGAAGGGCCGGAGCTGGAGCGCGACTCCGCGCTGCTCGCGGTCGAGCTGAGCGAGGTGTGCGGGACGGACGTGCACCTGCAACAGGGCCGGCTCGCGGGCGTGCCTTACCCGCTCGTGCCGGGGCACGTCTCGGTCGGTCGCTTGGAGAAGGTTCGCGGCGAGATGCTCGACGTCGACGGTCGCGCCTTCAAGGAGGGCGACCGCGTGACGTTCCTCGACGTGCACCGCACCTGCAACGCCTGCTGGCAATGCCTCGTCGCGAAATCGACGACGCGCTGCCCCGCGCGGAAAGTTTACGGCATCACCTACGGGCTCGCCGACGGACTCTGCGGCGGCTGGGCGGAGAAGATTTACCTGAAGCCCGCGACGCGCCTCGTCCGCCTCGACGGCGTCGACACGGAGCACTTCATGGCGGGCGGCTGCGCGCTGCCGACCGCGCTGCACGCCGTCGAGCGCGCCGACGTTGCGCTCGGCTCGACCGTGCTCGTGCTCGGCTCCGGCCCCGTCGGACTCTCGGCAATCGCCTTCGCGCTGATGAGCGGCGCGCTGAGGGTGCTCTCGACGGGCGCGCCCGACACGAGGCTCGAAGCGGCGCGCGCCGTCGGCGCGGCGGCGACGCTGAGCGTCGAGACCCATTCGGTTGAAGAGCGCGCGGCGTGGGTCTTGGAGAACACGGCGGGCCGCGGCGCGGACGTCGTCATCGAGGCGACGGGCTCTCCCGCGGCGGTCGTCGAGGCGATGCGCTACGCGCGCGACGCGGGCGTGGTGGTGGTCGTCGGGCAGTACACGGATCACGGCGAGGCGGCGTTCAACCCGCACCTCGATCTGAACAAGAAACACCTGGACGTGCGCGGCTGCTGGGGCTCCGACTTCTCGCACTTCTACCGCGGGGCGGCCCTCATGGCAGACCCCGCGCGCTCCGCCCCGTGGTCGCGGCTGCGGCTCGAACGCTACGGCCTCGCGCGCGCCGGAGACGCCCTCGCCGCAGTCGCCTCCGGCGCGGTCGTCAAGGCCCTCATCGATCCGCGAATGTGATCGATTTGAAAACGACGAAGTCTGAACGATGAGCGATGAACTGAAGAGGAATGCTCTTAACTCATCGTTCATCGTTCCTACTTCATCGTTCGGCTGACGCCGTCCGGGTGGACACGCGCGGCGCGGCTGTGCCAGAATTTCGCCCGACAAAAAATCCAAGCCGAGAGTTGAGAGGGAGAGTCATGGCAGAGAACGAGAGTGCGCTCGCCGAAGGCGCGCAGGCGAACGCCGGAGACGCATCGACGGGAGCGAACGCGCCGGAGGCCGCGCCGCAGGCGGAGCCCGTGAGTCAGGAAGAGATCACCTACCACGCCGTCGAGAAGGACGGTCAGGTGTCGGCGATCTGGGAGATGCAGGGGCGCAAGCACCTGCGCACCATCGATCCGCGCTCGCGCCAAGGGCAGGAAATCCTCCGCCTCTACACGGCGGAAAATCAGTAAGAGCCGTGACGGGTGACGGGGAAGAAGTGATGAGTGATGAGTGATGAGTTAAAGCATTGGCCTTCACTCATCACTCATCACTCATCACTCATCACTTTCTTGTCACCCGTCACGGTTTACCCGTCACGATGTTTTTCGGAGCGCCGCGGACGAACGCCTCGACGTTGTCGATGAGCTGATCGGCGAGCGACTGCATCGCGCCCCTGCTCGCCCACGCGACGTGCGGCGTGACGATCAGGTTCGGCAGGTTCAGCTCAAGGAGCGGGTTG
Source organism: Pyrinomonadaceae bacterium (assembly GCA_036389335.1). Classification (GTDB taxonomy): domain Bacteria; phylum Acidobacteriota; class Blastocatellia; order Pyrinomonadales; family Pyrinomonadaceae; genus JAIVGV01. Next base: position 42,290 of record DASVQC010000060.1, read on the forward strand.
CCCTCGCGCGGCGGCTCGTTGCCGAGAACGTCCACGCCCGCGCCCGCGATCCTTCCACTCAGCAACGCTTCGGCGAGCGCCGCTTCGTCCACGAGCAGGCCGCGCGCCGTGTTGATGAGGAGCGCCGTCGGCTTCATCAGCTCAAGCTCGCGCGCGCCGACGAGGTGGCGCGTCTCGTCCGTGAGCGGCGCGTGCAGCGTCACCACGTCGCTCTCCCGCAGCAGCTCCTCGAACCCGACGCGCCCCTCCCGAATTTTTCCCGCCCCCCTGTGCTCGCCGACCGTGACGCGCATCCCGAAGGCGCGCGCCAGCTCGGCGGTCGCGCGACCGAGCGCGCCGTAGCCGACCACGCCGAGCGCGCTGCCGCGCACGTCCTGAATCTCGTGCGTGAGCAGGCAGAACTGTTTGCTCTGCTGCCACAGGCCCCGCCTCACGTCGTCGCGGTAGCCCGCGAGGTTGCGCCGCAGCGCGAGGACGAGCGCCAGCACGTGCTCGGAGACGGAAGTGGCCGCGTAGCCGCGCACGTTCGTCACCGCGACGCCGCGCCTCGCGCACGACGCGAGATCGATCCTGTCCGTGCCGGTCGCCGCGACGGCGACGAGCTTCAGCGAGGGCAGTTGCGACAGCTCCGCCTCGCCGAGCGCGATCTTGTTCATGATCGCAATCGTCGCGCCCCCGAGCCGCTCGACCGCCTGCTCCTGCTTCGACTCCGCGAATTCCACCCACTCGTGCTCAAACTCAGGCCGCCGCACGCGCGCCCCCACCGAGTTGCGTTCGAGAAAGACGATGCGTTCCATGATTAAAAGCTGTCCGGTGTCCGTTGTCCGCGGTCAGTTGTCAGTTGTCAGTTGTCAGTTGTCGATGACCCGCGAGCTTGCCCGTTTCGGTTAAACTTCAAAGCCCGATTAAATAAACTGACTACTGACTACCGACTACGGACAACGGACAGTTTTTCACAATAGCTGCGTCGCGACGAAGCCCCAGAGGACGACGACGGTGCCGCCGATCTCGCCCGCGATGAGTGCGTACATGAACCATGTGGTGATGAAGTTGCGCTCGGCGAAGAGGTTTTCCGTGTCGTCGCGCAAGCCGTGCATGGCGTAGCCCGTGACGGTCAGCGCGAAGAAGAGTATGGGCACGCCCGCGGCGACGAGCTGCACGGTCGGCGAATACGGGCTGAATTCGAGCAGGCGCGCGATGACGAGCGCGGCGAAGCTGTAGAGGAGCGCGGCGCGGTGCGCGGTGTCTATGTAGACGGGCGCGCGGTGCGCCGGGCTCGTCATGATGCGCCGGTACTTGACGACGCCGAGCAGCATCCCCGCGAGCAGGAACGCGCCCGATGCGGCGAGGCTCAACTTGACAGCAAGGTTCATGAAGTTATGCGCCGCCGCGCGCTGGTGATTTGGGCGGCGCGGCGTGTTAGCATCCGAGGCGTCCGCGCGCCGCGCTCTGCCGTTAATAAAAATTTCTTCGCCACAACCCGACTGATGGAAATCGACAAGCTGCCGTCACCTTCGGACGTCGCCGTCGAGGAAGAGCCCGGCGGCGGCGCGCACGTCCTGCAGGAGACCGAGGAAGAGTCGCCGCGCGCGCGCCTCCTGAAGTGGGGTGCGGTCTTCGCCTCCGCCCTCTTGGTTCTGCTCGCGCCCGTGCCCGCGGGCGTCACGCCGCAGTCGTGGCGGCTGCTGTCGATCTTCGTGGCGACGATCGTCGGATCGATTGTGCGCCCGGTGGCGTCGGGGGCGGTCGTGCTGCTCGGCGTGACGGCGATCATGCTCGCGGGCGTGATGCAGCCCGCCGACGCCCTGCGCGGCTACGCCGATCCGATCGTGTGGCTCGTGCTCGCCGCGTTCTTCATCTCGCGCGGGATGATCAAGACGGGGCTCGGGCGTCGCATCGCGCTCCTCTTCGTGCGCGCCATCGGTCGGCGCACGCTCGGGCTGACCTACGCGCTCGTCGCCACCGACACCCTGCTCGCCACGCTCATCCCCTCGGTCGGCGCGCGCTCGGGCGGCATCATCTTCCCCGTCGCGATGTCGATCGCCGAGACCTACGACTCGCGACCGGGCAGGACGGCGCGCCGCCTCGGCGCGTTCCTCACCGTCGCCCTCTACCAGAGCGAGGTCATCATCTGCGCGATGTTCCTCACGGGTCAAGCCTCGAACATCCTGATCGCGAAGTTCGCCAAAGAGGTGACGGGCATCGAACTCAGCTACACGCGCTGGATGATCGGCGCGATCGTGCCCGGCCTGCTCTCGCTCGCCGTCGTCCCGCCGCTCATCTACAAACTCTTCCCGCCCACCGTCAAGCGGACGCCCGCCGCCGCGGAGTTCGCCGCCGCGGAACTCCTCCGGATGGGCAAGACCTCGCGCGGCGAGCGCGTCATGCTCGCGGTCTTCGTCCTCGTCGCCCTGCTGTGGATGGCCCCGGCCCTGCCCGCGACGGGCGTCGCCGCGCTCGACTACGTGCGCGGCCTGAACTACGCGGTCGTCGCCATGGTCGGCATCGCCGTCCTCTTGGTGAGCCGCGTGCTCGAATGGGAGGACGTGCTCGCGGAGCGCGGCGCGTGGGACGTGTTCATCTGGTACGGCGGGCTGGTGCGGATGGCGGAGGCTCTGGGCGAGACCGGCATCACGAAGCGTTTCGCGGAGTCGGCGGCGGGCTTCACCGCGGGCTGGCGCTGGGGCGCGGCGCTCGCGGTGCTGCTGCTCGTCTACTTCTACGCACACTACGGCTTCGCCTCGATCACGGCGCACGCGACGGCGATGTACACGCCCTTCCTCGTCGTCACCATCGCGGCGGGCGCGCCGCCCGCGCTCGCCGTGCTCTCGCTCGCCTACCTGTCGAACCTCGACGCCTCGCTCACGCACTACGGCACCACGCCCGCCCCCATCTGGTTCGGCGCGGACTACGTCAAGCAGCGCACGTGGTGGTGGCTCGGGCTCGTCGCCTCAGTCCCCAACATTCTGATCTGGACGATGGTCGGCTTCGCGTGGTGGAAGCTCTTGGGCTGGTGGTAGCTGACGCAGCTACATCTACGAAGAGGGCTTGAGTAGTTCGCGGCGGCGGTCATTTGACTTTTCGCGCCTGCATCCTCTGCCCGTTGAGCCGCACGTCCATGTGCGTCACCCTGCCGCCGGCGTCTCTGACGAAGGTGACTTGCGCGTCCAGCTCTTTGAGGAAGAATGAGGTCTCGGATTCGGGGAGCAGTTGCGCCGTGCCCTGACCGACGATCTCGCCCATCAGCCGCTCGCCGTCTCGCGTGACGTTGATGACGGCGAGCGGCGGCAGCGTGTACTGCCCGACGTAGGCGTCGTAAACGTTCGGATCGATTTTGGCGACGAGGTGCTCGGCGGGCCGGTTGGCGAGCCACTTCGTGAGCGACTTGTACGCGCCCGACTCGTCGTCGTACTTGTAGCCGCCCGCGTTCTTCTTCAAGCGCGAAATCTCGTTCTCAAACTCTTTCTGTCCGAGTCGCCAGTCGGGTACGGGCAGCACACGCGCGTACCTGTCTTCGGAGACGAAGGTGCGTAGGAAAGCGGCGGCGAAAGCGGAGCCGGTCACGTCGCCCTCGCCCAGAGTGTCGAAGGGGGAGCTGAGCGCGTCGCTGTTGGCGAGCAGGATGAAGGCGAGCCCTTTGTCGGGGACTTTCACGACGAGCGACGAGAAGGAGTTGGGCCAGTAGCCGTAGTGCCAGTGGAGCTTCGACGCGCCGTAAGTTTGGACGAACCAGCCGAGCCCGTAGGGCAGCGTCTTGCCGCCGTTCGAGACCGCCGGGGTGAAGACCAACTCCTGCGTCTCGCGCTTCAGCAGCGCGCCGCGATCAATCGCGTCGTAGAACTTCGCCAGATCGTTGACGGTCGAGATGAGCCCCGCCGCCGCGCTCAGTTGTCGCGAAGGGTATTCGGAGGGCGCGATCCTCCCCGGTCGGTAGAGCACGTAAGGCTTCGCCAGCCTTTCCAACACCCGCCGGTAGCGGCCCGCGTTCTGCGCGCCGAGGCTGGCCGAGAGCGCGTCCCCTTTATCGAGCACGTCATGACCCGGCACGCTGTCGTTCATGCCGAGCCTGTCCAAGATGTTCGTGACGAGCAGCTCGCGGAACGTCTTACCCGAAGCCTTCGCGATCACGTCGGTCAGGGAGGCGAAGCGCGAGCCGTTGTAGCGGTACTGCTCGCCGGGCGTGCCCTCGGAGGTGTGCGTCAGGACGTGGCGGACTTTAACGGCGTCGCCGGTGAAGCGCGCGGAGTATTTCGACACGGGATCGTCTAACCGGACGCGCCCCTGCTCGACGAGCTGCATGAGGAGCGCGGAGGCGAAGGGCTTGGTCAGCGACGCGATGACGTAAGGCGTGTCGGGCGTCGCCGCCGCGCGCCGCTCGTAGTCGGCGAAGCCGAAACCCTGCGACCACACGACGCGCCCGCCTCTGGTGACCGCCGCCGACATCCCCGGAATCTTCAGCACGTCGCGCAGCGTTTCGAGTTCGGCGCCGAGCCGCGCCAGCCTCTCGCCTTCCGCCTTCGGCGCGCGCGCGCCGGCCTCGTTCGGCCCCGCCTGCGCCGCCGCCGCGGGAGCGCCGACCGAAAGGGCGACGGCCATCGCGAACCCTGCGAGAGCGTTGGGGGGGTTGAACTTCATAAAGCGATCTTCCCGCGAAGGCGGACTTGAGACCGCGACCGGAGGACGCGGCTTTCTCGTAGGCGATTGCCGACGCCGCCACGTGGCGCGGACGTTCGCCGGCTCCGCGCGGCGGGGGCGGCCCGGCTGGCGAATGAGCGCCCGAGGTCAACGCTCCGCTTCGACGACTTCCCAGTCTTCCACGCCGCCCTCGACGATCTCGAAGAGCGGGTGCGGATCGGGCTCCGCGACGCCCCGCAGCGCGTCGTGCCTCAGCGCGTCGCGCAGGCGCAGCTTCCGCCTCAGGTGATCCCACTCGTAGAGGAGCTGGCCGCGCGTCGAGCGAACCTTGCCGGCGAAGTTGCGCGGGTCGATCTTGTCGCGGTCGAAGCCGTAGCCGCGCGCGGTCGCCTCCTCGTGGATCGAGCGCAGGTAGCGTGCGATGGCGCCGACCGGATCGGCCTCCGCCTTGAAGCGCGCGAGCTGCGGGTGGTTGCGGTAGCCGCGCGTCTCGCCCTTCAAGACCTTCTGCGCGAGCAGCCCCTCGCGCCACGCGGCGAGCAGGCCCTTCGTGTCGAGGTAGCGCGGGTGAACGGTCCAGAGGCGCATGAGATCGGAATCAACCTACGCGCGCTTTCCTCGCCCCGAACCTCTTCGCGCCCGCCTTCCTCGCCACAGACTCCTTCGCCGCAGACTTCTTTGCCGCAGATTTCTTCGCCCCGCCCCGCTTCGCGCCGCCCTTCTTCGCGGCGCGCGGCTCCAAGACGGTCTTCAACTCCCACCCCGCTTCCGAATACTCGTCCGCGCCCTTGATGAGGAGCCACTGACCCGTGCCCCGGCTCATCCTGACGAGGCTGAACGTGCCGCGCAGCTTCCCTCCCGACAGGCGGAACGTGAGCTTGCCCGCCTTGAGACGCGCCGCGGGGTCGCCCTCCGGCTCGTAAGTGCCCTCGTCCCAGATTCTCACCTCGCCCGCGCCGTAGCGCCCCTCCGAGATCGTGCCCTCGAAGCCGCCGTACGCGAGCGAGTGATCCTCGACCTCGACGGCGAGCCGCCTCTCGCCGGGGTCGAGCGTCGGCCCCTTCGGCACCGCCCAAGACTTCAACACGCCCGCCGCTTCGAGCCTGAAGTCGAAGTGCAGACGACTCGCGTGGTGCTCGTGGACGACGAAGCGACGACTTTTACTGTTGTCAGATTTCATCGGCGTTCAAGGGAGTAGCAGGTAAGACTTTCGGGAGTCCAAGCCGAAAGTGTGTATCGCGACGGAATACTTTCTTAATAGAGCTTCTACGGTGCCAACCGGGCAGTTGCCGACGCGCAGCCAGATGATCTTGGGCGGATAACCGTAGAGGAGGCTGCGCTGTTGAAAATCAGAATCCTTGGAGACAATCGCGAAGCCGTTCAATTTAGCGTATTCCCAGAGGGCGGCGTCGTCCGCGTCGCGCATCCCGACCTCTCGCACGTGAACGCTGTCGGCATAAATGTCCGCGAGCTGGCGGGGGAGTCGCGGGGAGAGGTTCTGATCAAACAGGAGTTTCATACTGCGGGAGCGTGGCGAGTCTGCGCTCGCGATCCGCGGCGAACGCCAAGCACGCGCGGATGTCTTCGGCGGTTAGGTCTGGGAAGTCCGCCAGAATCTCCTCCGCGCTCATCCCCCCGGCGAGGTATTCGAGCACGTCGGTGACGGTCATGCGCGTCCCGCGGATGCAGGGCTTGCCGCCGCGTTTGCCCGGCTCGATGGTGATGATCTTGCTGTAGTCCATGCGCGAATCATAGCAAATAGCCGCGGCGGAAAGAATCCTCACCGGCTACTGGCGCGGCTTCACGGTCGGAGCTGGATGTTGTAGGTCTTGATCTTGGAGTTGAGCGTGGTGGCGTTCATGCCGAGCATGCGTGCGGCGCGCGACTGGTGGCCGCCCGTCTGCTCTAAGGCGCGGCGGATGATGTCGACCTCGAAGCGGCGCACCTCGTCGTAGAAGTCTATGCCGCGCGACACGTCGATTGAGCCCGCGCCCGCGCTCGTCGCCGCGCCTATCGAGTGGCGCGGGTCGGCGATCTCGGTCGGCAGACACTCGCGCGTGATCTCCCTGCCCGGCGCGATGACGACCGCGCGCTCGATGACGTTCTCCAGCTCGCGCACGTTGCCCGGCCACGTGTAGGCTTCGAGGAGCGCGAGGACTTCGGGCGCGACCGCGTCGAAGACCTGCCGCTCGTTCTCCTCCGCGTACTTGCGTATGAAGTGCTGCGCGAGCGCGATCACGTCCTCCCTGCGCTCCCGCAGCGGCGGCAGCTCGATGGGCACGACGGCGAGGCGGTAGTAGAGGTCTTCGCGGAACGTGCCCTGCCTGACCGCCTCTTTGAGATCGACGTTCGTCGCCGCGATGATGCGCACGTCCACGCGGCGCGGCACGGTGTCGCCGAGGGGCGTGAACTCGCGCTCCTGCAACACGCGCAGCAGGCGCGCCTGCGTCTCGTGCGGCAGATCGCCGATCTCGTCTAAGAAGATCGAGCCGCCGTCGGCGACCTCGAAGAGCCCCTTCTTCGCCGCGACCGCGCCGGTGAACGCGCCGCGCGTGTGGCCGAACAACTCTGATTCGAGAAGCTCCGAAGGGATGTTGGAAGAGTTGACCGTGACGAAGGGTTTTTGCGCGCGCGGGCTCTGCTCGTGGATGGCGCGCGCGATCAGCTCCTTGCCCGTGCCGCTCTCGCCGGTGATGAGGACGGTCGAGCGCGCGGGCGCGACCTGATCGACGAGCCGGAAGACCGACTGCATCCTCTCGGAGCGACCGACGATGCCGCCGCGATCCGCGTTGCGCGAGAGCGCGCGCCGGAGCGTCTGCCGCTCCTCCTCTTTGCGGCGGCGCTTGATGCCGTCGGCGACGCGTTCGAGGATCAGCTCGTTCTGGAAGGGCTTGCGGATGCACCCGGCGGCCCCGCGCTCCCACGCGGCAATCGCCGTGTCGAACGTGGCGTAGGCCGTGACCATCAGGACGACCGCCTCGGCGTCGGCCTTCAGAATCTCTTCGAGGGCGCGCAGGCCGCCCATGCCCGGCATCGACACGTCGAGCAGCACCACGTCGTAGGGCTTGCGCCCGTAACACTCCAAGCCCTCCTCGCCGGTGCGCGCCAGATCGACGCGGTAGCCTTCCGCCGAGAGCAGCGTCTCCAGCACGTCGCGCATGATCTCCTCGTCGTCCACGACGAGGATC
>DASVQC010000061.1:0-35204 GCA_036389335.1 Pyrinomonadaceae bacterium
CGCGGGCGAGCCCCCCCGCCTCACTCCCTCATCCATTACACGATGCGCCTCACGCTCCTGACGATCCTCTACGTCGAAGATCACGACATCGTCGCCGATGCCGTCCGCGAGTTGCTGACCGAGGAAGGCTATGCGGTCGAAGTGTGCGCCGACGGTAACGCCGCGATGAATCGGCTGGCGGGCGGCTTCTCGTACGATCTGCTGCTCTTTGACAATGAGTTGCCGGGGGCGAGCGGGATAGAACTGACGCGCTACGCGCGCAGCCTCCCGCGCTACCGGAGGACGCCGATCATCATGCTCTCTGCGACCGACTGTGGCGCGGACGCGCGACGGGCGGGCGCGGACTTATTCTTGAGGAAGCCGGAAGATATTGCGGGGCTGGTCGATGCCGTGAGAAGGCTAACGTAATTCTATAATGCAACCATCCGGCTTAATGGCTGCGACTACTTTTGATCACAGTTTCCCTCGCCCTACGAGTCCGTTCACGGCTTCCTCTCCCGCCTCTGCTTCATCTCCGCGAGATACTTTTCGAGCGACGCCTTGAGAGAAGGGTCGAGCGCGACGGCTTTTTGAATGTCCTGCTCGGCCTGATCGATCTTGCCCTGACGCAGGCGCAGCACGCCGCGGTTGGCGTAAGCCTGCGCCTGCGCCGGGTCGAGCGCGATGGCGAGGCTGAAATCCGCGAGCGCGCCCGCCTGATCGCCGCGCTCGGCGCGGATCATGCCGCGGCTGACGTAAGCCGGGGCGTTGCGCGAGTCGGCGGCGATGGCCTTCTCGAAGTCCGCGAGCGCGCCGTCGGCGTCGCCCTTCGCGCGGCGGAGCGCGCCGCGCGCGGCGTAGGTCTCGGCGTCGTCGGGCTTGAGTTCGACGGCGCGGTCGAGATCGGCGAGGGCGGCGGCGGCTTCGCCGCGCTGTTGGCGCAGGAGTGCGCGGTTGTAGTAGGCGGGGGCGAAGTTCGGGGCGAGTGCGATGGCCCGGTCGAAGTCGGCGAGGGCTTTGTCCGCCGCGCCCTTCGCCTGATAGGTGGTGGCGCGGTTGTAGTAGCCGAGCGCGTCGCGCGGCGACAGCTCAAGCGCCTTGTCGTAGTCGGCGATGGCGGCGTCGAGGTCGCCCTTGAGCTTACGCGCGTTGCCGCGGTTGTTGTAGGCCATGCCGAACTGCGGGTTGAGCCGGAGGGCGGCGGTGAAATCGGCGACGGCGGCGTCGTAGTGCCCGAGGGCGTTGTGCGCGACGCCGCGGTTGTAGTAGACGGAGAAGTCGTCAGGGTTCGCGGCGGCGGCTTTGTCCAACTCGGCGACGGCGGCGGCGAAGTCTTCCTTCGACATGAAGACGTTGGCGCGCCCGAGGTGGATTTGCGCCAGCACGGCGGGCTTCGGCTTTTTGGCGAGCGCCGCGTCGTAGTCGGCGAGCGCGCCTTCGAGATCGCCGCCGGCTTGGCGTTCGAGCCCGCGGTTGTAAAAGTCTTCCGCGGAGCGCGGGCTCTGCGCGAAGCCCTGCGCGCAGGAGAGCAGGATCAGTGCGAGCGTAAAAAAGAGGGGTCTCATCGTCTTCCGGGCGGCCCGGCGAGGCGTTCGTCGTAAGTCGGGTCGTTATGTATAATGCCTCGAACTTTCGGCAATCATATTTTAACTCGCGGGCGACTAAGTTTCCTAAATGCCCAAGCGCACAGACATCCGCAAGATTCTGATCATCGGCTCCGGCCCCATCGTCATCGGGCAGGCGTGCGAGTTCGACTACTCGGGCACGCAGGCTTGCAAGGCGCTCAAGGCGGAAGGCTACGAGGTCGTGCTGGTCAACTCGAACCCGGCGACGATCATGACCGACCCGGAGATCGCCGACCGCACCTACGTCGAGCCGCTGACCGTCGCCTCCGTCGCCGCCATCGTCGAGCGCGAGCGGCCCGACGCGCTGCTGCCGACCGTCGGGGGGCAGACCGCCCTGAACCTCGCGCTCGCGCTCGACGACGCGGGCGTGCTCGCCGAGTTCGGGGTCGAGATGATCGGCGCGAAGCGCGAGGCGATCCGCGTCGCCGAAGATCGCGAGCTGTTCAAGCGCGCGATGGAGGAGATCGGGCTCGACATGCCGCGCGGCGGCTTCGCCCACTCGTGGGCCGAGGCCGAGTCGATGGTCGAGGAGACGGGCTACCCGGCGATCATCCGCCCCTCCTTCACGCTCGGCGGGACGGGCGGCGGCACGGCGTTCAACCCCGAAGAGTTTGAAGAGATCGTCCGCACGGGGCTCGCCGCCTCGCCCATCCAGCAGGTCTTGATCGAGGAGTCGATCCTCGGCTGGAAGGAGTTCGAGCTGGAGGTGATGCGCGATCTGGCCGACAACGTCGTCATCATCTGCTCCATCGAGAACTTCGACCCGATGGGCGTCCACACCGGCGACTCGATCACGGTCGCGCCCGCGCAGACCCTGACCGACGTCGAGTACCAACACCTGCGCGACATCGCGATCAAGGTGATCCGCAAGGTCGGCGTCGAGACGGGCGGCTCGAACATCCAGTTCGCCGTCAACCCGGCGGACGGCGCGGTGCGCGTCATCGAGATGAACCCGCGCGTCTCGCGCTCGTCCGCCCTCGCGTCCAAGGCGACGGGCTTCCCCATCGCGAAGATCGCGGCGAAGCTGGCGGTGGGCTACACGCTCGACGAGATTCCGAACGACATCACGAAGAAGACGCCCGCCTCGTTCGAGCCGACGATTGACTACGTCGTGGCGAAGATTCCGAAGTGGAACTTTGAAAAATTCCGCGAGGCCGAGGACGTGCTCGGCACGCAGATGAAGTCGGTCGGCGAGGTGATGGCAATCGGCAGGACGTTCAAGGAGGCGCTCTTCAAGGGTCTACGCTCGCTCGAAGCCGTCTCGCCGCTCAGGCTCGCAGACGTGCCCGCGGACGAGCTGCAACGCAAGCTCGCGCGCCCGAACTCGCGGCGCTTCTCCTACATCACCTACGCGCTGCAACAGGGCGTCGCGGTCGAAGAGATTTATCGCCTCTCGAAGATCGATCCGTGGTTCCTCGAACAACTTCAGGACGTGATGAAGGTTCAGGAGCGTATCGAGGGGAAGACGCTCGAAGAAATTTCGAGGGGCGACTTGCGCGACGCGAAGGAGGTCGGCCTGTCGGATCGCCGCGTCGCGTATTTGACGGGGCGCGGCGAGGGGGAGGTGCGCGCGCGCCGTAAGGAACTCGGCATCGTCCCCGTGTATAAGCGCGTGGACACCTGCGGCGCGGAGTTCGAGTCGTTCACGCCGTACCTCTATTCGACCTACGAAGAAGAGGACGAGAGCGCGCCGACAAGCGCGCGCAAGATCATGATCCTCGGATCGGGCCCGAACCGCATCGGGCAGGGCATCGAGTTCGACTACTGCTGCTGCCACGCCTCTTTCGCGCTCCGCGAGGCGGGCTTCGAGACCATCATGGTCAACTGCAACCCCGAGACCGTCTCGACCGACTACGACACCTCCGACCGGCTCTACTTCGAGCCCTTGACGTTCGAGGACGTGATGAACATCGTGGACGTGGAGCGGCCCGAGGGCATCATCGTCCAGTTCGGCGGACAGACGCCTTTGAACCTCGCGACGCAGCTTTCGGAAGCGGGCGCGCCGATCATCGGCACCTCGCCCGACTCCATCGACCTCGCGGAAGATCGCAAACGCTTCGGCGCTCTCATGCGCGAGCTGGCCGTGCCGCAGCCCGAAAACGGCACGGCGGTCTCGCCGGAGGAGGCGAGGGCGGTCGCGGCGCGCATCGGCTACCCCGTGATGGTGCGCCCCTCCTTCGTCCTCGGCGGGCGCGCGATGGCCATCGTCTACGACGCGAAGAGTCTGGACGATTACATGAGGACGGCGGTCGAGGCGTCGCCCGCAAAGCCCGTCCTCATCGACAAGTTTTTGGAGCGCGCCGCGGAGTTCGACGTGGACGCGCTCGCCGACGAGACGGCGGTGGTCGTCGCGGCCATCCAGGAGCACATCGAGGAGGCGGGGATTCATTCGGGCGACTCCTCGTGCGTGCTGCCGCCCGTGCGCGTCGCCGAAGAGCACCTCGAGACGATGCGCCACTACACGCGCGTCCTCGCCCGCGCGCTCAAGGTGCGCGGCCTCATCAACATCCAGTTCGCCATCAAGGACGACCGCGTGTACGTGCTCGAAGTGAACCCGCGCGCGTCGCGCACCGTGCCGTTCGTGTCGAAGGCGACGGGCGTGCCGCTGGCGCGCGTCGCCGCGCTCGTGATGGCGGGGGCGAAGACGCTCGCGGAGTTCGGCCTGCCCGCGGAGCTGACGGTCAAACGCTTCTTCATCAAGTCGCCGGTCTTCCCGTTCGTCAAGTTCCCCGGCGTCGATCCGATCCTCGGCCCCGAGATGCACTCGACCGGCGAGGTGATGGGCGTCGGCGAGACCTTCGGCGAGGCTTACGCGAAGGCGATGATGGGCGCGGGGCTCCAACTGCCCTGCCGCGGCATGGCCTTCGTCAGCGTCAACGACTCCGACAAGGGGCAGGCCGTCGTGCTCGCGCGCCGGCTCGCGCGCCTCGGCTTCGGCCTGATGGCGACCTACGGGACGGCGGCGCGTCTGCGCGAGGTGGGGCTCGACGTGGAGGCGGTCTTCAAGGTCAACGAGGGGCGGCCCAACATCGTGGACGCGATCAAGCAGGACGAGGTCGCGCTCGTCATCAACACGCCTCTGGGCCGCGCCTCGCACTTCGACGAGCAGGCCATCCGCCGCGCCGCCCTGCAACACAACGTGCCTTGCGTCACGACCATGACGGGCGCGCACGCGCTCGTCGATTCCATCACCGCCTGCGGCGTGGACGGCCACATCCGACCGAGGCCCGTCTCGCTGCAAGAGCTGCACGAAAGCCCGAGTTCTAAAGTCCAAGGCCCAAAGTCCGACGCCCGAAGTCCGAAGTCTGCCGCGGGCACGACCGTCGGGCAGTAGACGCCGGAACAGGGCTTTGGATTTTAGACCTCGGGCTTCAGGCTTCGGACTTAGCTGACAGGAGTATGAGAGTGGAGATCAATTCCTCGCAGGCGATCAAGCAGATACTGGAAGAGTGCCGCACCATCGCGGTCGTCGGCCTCTCGTCGAACCCGATGCGCCCGTCGAACAACGTCTCGGACTTCATGCAGCGCAACGGCTACCGCATCATCCCCGTCAACCCGAACGAGCGCGAGGTCTTGGGCGAGCGCGCCTACCCGACGCTCGCGGACGTGCCCGAAAAGATCGATCTCGTGGACGTCTTCCGCCGCTCCGAAGAGGCCGGCGAGGCGGTCGACGAGGCGATCCGGGTCGGCGCGAAAGCCGTCTGGCTGCAAGAGGGCGTCATCGACCGCGCGGCGGCGCAGCGCGCGCTCGACGCCGGGCTCCTCGTCGTCATGGACAGGTGCATCCTCAAAGAGCACATCAGGATGAAGCGGTGAGGTTTTGTCAGTAGTCCGTGGTCAGTTGTCCGTCGATTCATCATCGCCCTACCCAGATCAGGTTGACGCGACAGCGATCATTCAGTGAGCTACGGACAACGGACAACGGACAACTGACTACTGACAGCTTTTAATCGAGGCGAAGTTGACTGAACGAATCCGCGCGGTCGTGATCACGGCGAGCGACGCCTGCTCGCGCGGGGAGCGCGTGGACGAGTCGGGCGCGGTCGTCGCGGGGCTGTTGGAAGCGTCGGGCGCGGAGGTGGTGGCGAGAGAAATCCTGTCGGACGATCTCGTGCCGCTGCGCGACGCGATCCGCGCCGCCGCCGAGCGGGCGGACGTGAACCTCGTCGTGACGACGGGGGGGACGGGGCTCGCGCCGCGCGACAACACGCCGGAGGCGACGCGCGCCGTCATCGAGAGGGAAGCGCCGGGGCTCTCCGAGGCGATGCGCGCCGAGACTTTGAGGAAGACGCCGACCGCGATGCTCTCGCGCGGCGTCTGCGGCACGCGCTCCGGCGCGCTCGTCGTCAACCTCCCCGGCTCGCCCCGCGCCGTGCGGGAGTGCTTCGAGGTCATCCGCCCCGTCCTCGCCCACGCCGTCACGCTGCTCGCGGGCGGCACGCACGAAGAGGCGAAGGGATCATGAAATCCGGCGCGCGGCGGGGGAAGGCGGGCGCGTCCGGAGTTGTGTCCAAGTTATAGCATTTCTCCGTGCCCCCTCTGTGATCTCTGTGACTCTGTGGTGAGTGCTTTATGATTCATACCTCACCACAGAGACACGGAGGGCACGGAGCGGGCACAGAGTAGAAATCGAATGAGGGCAACGCCGCGCGGGGTGGGTGATTGACTAACGCCGCGCCGCGCGCTTATATTGCGTGGCGTCCACCGCACTGCGTTCCGAGAAGCGTTCCGAACCTAACTAAAGAAGATGATCAGCGCGACGCTCTTACAAGTGACGACCGCCGCGACCGACGCGGGAGCCGCCGCCCTGCCGGTCGCGCAGAACCTCGGCTCGCCCGTCGCGGGCTACACGCCCGTGATGATCTTCTTCGTCTTCGCGGTCGTCTTCCCCGTGCTGCCCATCGTGGTGGGGAAGTTCCTGCGCCCGTACAAGTACGGCGTGTCGAAGATGCGCCCCTACGAGTGCGGCATCGATCCCGTCACGGAGGCGCACGACCGCTTCACCGTGCGCTACTACATCGTCGCCATGCTCTTCCTCGTCTTCGACGTGGAGACGATCTTCCTGCTCCCGTGGGCGGTCATCTACATGGGCGACGACTTCTCGTTCACCAAGTTCGCCCTCGCCGAGATGCTCATCTTCATCGGCATCCTCGTCGTCGGCTACTACTACGCCTGGCGCAAGGGCGCGCTTGAGTGGGCGTGAGGAAGCCGTTAGCTGTTAGCTGTTAGCTGTTAGCTAAAACCAAAATCAGGGCTTTGTCGTGAAAGACTTCAAGAACCTCACAGCTTGGAGTAGGGCGCACGAGTTGACGCTCAACGTTTACGCCATTACGAAGGGCTTTCCGAAGGATGAGGCATTCGGACTAACGAGTCAGCTACGACGCGCGTGCGCGTCCATCCCGGCGAATATAGCGGAGGGCTGCGGGCGCAGCGGCGACGCGGAGCTTGCGCGGTTCCTGATGATCGCCGCCGGCTCTGCCAGCGAAGTTGAATATCACCTGTTGCTGGCGCATGATCTACGCTACTTGAGCCATTCCGATTACGGGCAGCTCGACGGCGAAATCAACGAACTGAAACGTATGCTGACTGCTTTCATTCACCGATTGAGAGCTAACAGCTAATAGCTAATAGCTAATCGCTAACCATGGCTGAGCACCAAGAAGGAATCGTACTGACGACGGTCGACTCGCTCATCAACTCGGTGAGGCGGAAGGTCGTCGCGCCGGTGCTGGACGTGAAGCCGGTGCGCGACGCGATCAACTGGGGGCGCAAGTCGGCGCTGTGGCCCATGACGTTCGGGCTCGCCTGCTGCGCCATCGAGATGATCGCGACGGGGTCGAGCCGCTTCGACATCGACCGCTTCGGCGCGGGCGTCTTCCGCCCCTCGCCCCGGCAGAGCGATCTGATCATCGTCGCCGGGACGGTGACGCTGAAGATGGGGCCGGTCGTGCGCCGCGTCTTCGATCAGATGCCGGAGCCGAAGTGGGCCATCGCGATGGGCGCGTGCGCCTCGACGGGCGGCCCCTTCGACTCCTACTCGACGATGCAGGGCGTCGACCGCGTGATCCCCGTGGACGTCTACATCCCCGGCTGCCCGCCGCGCCCCGAAGCCCTGCTCTACGGCCTGATGCGCCTCCAAGACATCATCATGAAGGAGTCGCCCTCCGCCTACATCTTCGACTCCGACGGCACCGTCCACCGCCAGCGCCAGCTCGAAGGCGACGCCGACGCGGAGACGGCGAGCGCCGACGAGGCGAACGAACTGATCGCCGCCAACTCCTGATCCCGCGCCCCTCGCCGCGTCCGGCGCGGGCACGACGAAAGTGGAAAGCCGCCCCCGATTCGGGGGCGGCTTTTCCGCGCCGCGCGCGCGTCGAGACGTTGCTCTGAGCGCGTCATTAATACTCGCAGCAACTAACGAGAGCGGGGTGAACGGTAGGGGCGGGGACGGGCCCTGCCCCTACACCGTCATGAGCATCATGGAGTCTTGTTCGCCGCCCTGAATGTCTAACTAATTCCGGAGAGGTGGCGCGTGTCGTTGAGGTTGAGGACGCGCACGAAGCCGTCGTCGCGCATCTCGAAGCGCGTGACGGCGCAGTTGGCGGTGGTGATCCAGACCGGCTTGAGGTTCGGCGCGTCGAGCGCGCCCATGAGGTGTAGGGCGAGGATGCAGATCGTGCCGGTGTGGGAGAAGACGGCGACGCAGCCGCCGCGGTTCGCCTCAATCGCCGCGTCGAGGGCGCGGGCGGCGCGGTCGAGCATCTGGCGGTAGCTCTCGCCGCCGGTGAGGACGAGATCGAAGTCGCGGCGCAGGAGCGCGGCGTAGTCTTCGGGGCAGTTGGCCGCGGCCTCCTCGAACGTCAGGCCCTCCATCCGCCCGACCGAGCGCTCGCGGAAAGCCTCGGCGCGGTTGATCTCAAGCCTGAGAGAGCGGGCCAGCGGCTCGGCGGTCTCGACGGCGCGCAGCAGATCGCTCGAATAGATCGCCGTCACGCGCTCGCCCGCGAGCGCGCGCGCCGTCGCCTCGGCCTGCGCGCGCCCCTTCGCGGAGAGCGGCGTCGCGCTGTGCCCGCCGAAGCGGTGCTCGGCGTTGCCCTGCGACTGGCCGTGGCGGATGAGGAGGACGCGCGTCGTGGTGTTCACGTCGTGAGACTTTAACGCGGGAGGCTCGCGGCGTCGAGCGGCAGCTTGTACATCTCCGAGAGGAGTTTGGCGTACTCGCGGATCGGGTTGAGCCCGACCTTCCTGCGGCGGGCGTCGAGGCGCGCGGGGTCTTTCGTCTTCGACAGGACGAGTTTCCCCTGCGCGATGCCGAAGTTCGTGCCGTAGAGCTGCGGCTTACCCTCGTGCGCGAGCACGTCGTCGGTGAGCAGCGCGAAGGCTTCTCCGGGCAACTCGCCGCGCCTCACGGCGCGCTCGACGTGCGGGAGCGCCTTCTTTTGTAGTTCGAGCGAGGGGGTGTGGAGGAGCAGCGTGACGACCGCCTTGGTCCCGTCCGCGCCGACCATACGGACGCCGGGGAAGCCGTGCGCTTTGAAGATTCGGGCGAGCCGCTCCGCGTTGGCCGCGTCGAACGCCTGCATCTCGCGCAGGAAGTTTTGATCCTCCGCGGTCGCGCCGACCATGCGCTCGCGCAGGGCCTGATCGGCGTCGAGCATCTGCAACAGCTCGGCCCGCAGCGCCTCGTCCGTCGGGCGGGGCGCGCCCGCTCTCGCGTCTGACGGTCGGTGTTGCGCGAGGCCCGCCGGGGCGGCGGACGCGAGCGCGGCGCAGAGCGCGAGGGTTCTGATGCTGGCGTGCGGCACTTCGCCCTCCGTCTAAGCGGCGACCGTCTCGGCCTTCATCTTCTCCGCCTGATAGTGTGAGACGAGGGCGTCGACGAGTTCGTCGAGCGCGCCCTCCATGACGAGGTCGAGCTGGTGGATGGTCAGGCCGATGCGGTGGTCGGAGACGCGGTTCTCTTTGAAGTTGTAGGTGCGTATCTTCTCCGAGCGGTCGCCGCTGCCGACCTGCGAGCGCCGCTCGGAGGCGAGCGCGTCGTGCTGCTTCTGCTCCTCGATCTCTTGCAGGCGCGCGCGCAGCACGCGCATCGCCTTCTCGCGGTTCTTGATCTGCGACTTCTCGTCCTGCATCGAGACCACGACGCCCGAAGGCAGGTGCGTGATGCGGACAGCCGAGTAGGTCGTGTTGACGGACTGGCCGCCCGGCCCCGACGAGCAGAAGGTGTCGATGCGCAGCTCGTTCTGGTTGATCTTCACGTCAACCTCCTCGGCTTCCGGCAGCACGGCGACCGTGATCGCGGAGGTGTGGATGCGCCCGCTCGCCTCCGTCTGCGGCACGCGCTGGACGCGGTGGACGCCCGACTCATACTTCAGCTTCGAGTAGACCTTGTCGCCCTCGATGAGCGCGACCGCCTCCTTGACGCCGCCGACGCCCGACTCCGAGATGTCCAGAATCTCCATCCGCCAGCGCTGGCGCTCGGCGTAGCGACCGTACATCCTGAGCATCTCGGCGGCGAAGAGCGTCGCCTCGTCGCCGCCCGTCCCGGCGCGGATTTCCAAGATCACGTTCTTCTCGTCGTTCGGATCGCGCGGCAGCAGGAGCACCCGCAGGTCGTCCTCGTGCCGCCCGATCTGCGCTTCGAGCGCCTCCACCTCGGCGCGCGCCATCTCGCGCATCTCCTCGTCGTCGCCCGAATCCAGCATCTCTCTCGCGCCCGCCAGCTCTTCTTTGAGCGACTTCAGCGCGCGGTACTTCGACACCACCTCGCCGAGCGTGCGGTGCTGCTTCGCGGCCTTGATGTAAGCCGCCTGATCCGACATCAGCTCCGGCGAAGAGAGCTGGCCGGTCAACTCCTCGTAGCGCGCCTCGATCTGTTCCAGTCGTTCGATCATAGCTGTTAGCTGTTAGCGATTAGCCGTTAGCCAAACGCCTGTCGTAAAAATTCTCTCCCCGCGTTACAAATCCTCTTGGCGATCACGCAATAGCTAATAGCTAAAAGCTAACAGCTAACAGCTCCCTCACGACAACGGCGTCATTACCGCCTCGCGTGGCTGTGGTTCGAGCTTGAGCGACTCCTTGAGGGCGAAGATGGCGACTTCGAGCTGCCCGTCGTCGGGCTCTTTGGTCGTGATGTTCTGGAGCCAGAGTCCGGGCCGCGTGATCAGTTTGAAGACGAGGCTCGACTCGCGCTTCGCCGAGGCGCGGATGATCTCGTAGGAGAGGCCGGCGATGACCGGGATGAGCGCGACGCGCGTCAGCATGTTGTAGGCGAGCGAGTCGAACTTGACGACGGAGAAGAGGGCGATGGAGACGAGCATCACGATCATCAGGAAGCTCGTCCCGCAGCGCGGGTGCAGGCGCGACTGCGCGCGCGCGTGCTCGACTTCGAGCGGCAGCCCCTTCTCCCACGTGAAGACCGTCTTGTGCTCCGCGCCGTGGTACTCGAAGACGCGGCGGATGTCTTTGATGAGCGAGAAGCTGAAGATCATCGTCAGGAAGAACGCCATCCTGATCACGCCGTCGATCAGGTTGAAGCCGACCGACGGGCGCACCGGGCGCAGGTAGCCGCGCGCCTTGCCCCACGCGCGCTTGTGCCAAGGTTCCCGCACGGTCGCCTGGCTCGCCGCCGCGCCGTCGCCGACGCCTTCGCGCGCCGCCGCGCCGTCGGTAGTTTGCGCTCGCGCGGTCGCGGCAGACTCGACCGCCGCGCCCCGCGGCACGGCCCAGCCCGCGCCGATGAAGAGCGCGTTCGTCAGGACGAGCGGCGCGACGATGAAGAGCAGCACGTTGAAGATGAGGGCGAAGATGATCGAGCCGACCGCCGAGGCGTTCGCGCCGCGCTTCATCTCGTCGTCCGGGTTCTTGCGCGTCGGGACGGGGAACAGCCCCGGCACGCCGCCCGTGACGCCAGCGAAGTCGCCCTCGCCCTCGACGACCGCCGGGGTGAGCGCGACGCCGACCGCCTTCGCCTCCTGCTCGGCGGCGACGAAGACCTCGCCCGCCGAGTAGTTGAGCGCCTTGATGCCGAGCGCCATCGACTGCACGAGCACCGCCGCGCCGCGCAGGACGGGGAGCTTCAGAACCTTGTAGCTGTCGCTCCACTTGGGGAGCGCCGCGCCGGTGTGGACGATGGTGCCGTCGGGCTTTCTGACGGCGACGGCGTAGGCGTTCGGCGTCCGCATCATCACGCCCTCGACCACCGCCTGACCGCCGACGATCAAATCTTTTTCGTTCGCGCTCACGTTCAGTCCTCGAAGAGTTGTCCGTAGTCCGTAGTCCGTTGTTCAACGCCGACCTCGCGGCTACTTCCATTACAACACAAACGACCGACAACTGACCACGGACAACTGACTACTGACTACTGACAAAGCAGAACGCCGACGTTTTGAGTCGGGCGGTCGCGCTCGTCCGTTTCGACGCACGGGAGGGCGACCGACGACAGAAAGCGTCGGCGTCTGAGGTTTTAGACTGCTAATACTGGCTGCGGTGTCTCTTCTGCATCGGCGTTAAAGGCCCGCCGCGCGCGGAGGCGCGGGGTTATGCGTTGGCTTCGGCGGTCGCCTCCGCGGGCGCGTCGGCCTGCGCCGTCTTCTTGCCGTAGCGCTTGTTGAAGCGGTCGACGCGACCGGCGGTGTCGACGAGCTTCTGCTTGCCCGTGAAGAACGGGTGGCACTCGGAGCAGATTTCGACGTGGAGATCGTCCTTGCGCGTCGAGCGCGTCTTGAAGTTCGAGCCGCAGGCGCAGGTGACGGTGATCTCGTGGTAGTTCGGGTGGATTCCTGGCTTCATTTTTACTCCCTCGCTAAGGGCGCGGATACGCGCGTTCAGACCAAACAGGGATGATACGCGTCGGCGCGAAAGGTCGTCAAGTTTCAAAGGCTTACGGGCACGCTGGTTAGATGCAACGGGGCGAGATAAGTTTGATTGACAACGCCTTAAAGCGCGTGTTAAAACCACCTCGTTTCCGACCTTCTGAATCTTTGCGGCTCCGCAAGAACGAAATACAGTTGTGCAAACTCCCGGCGGCGCGCGTCCCTCGCACGTCAACCTCCTGATGAGCCGGGGTGTGGGCGTCAGATGAGATGACAGACGAGCGCGAAAAGGACGGCGCGGCTGCGGACGACAAGGCTCCGAGTCCGGGCGGCGCGGACGAGCGGGCGGGTAAGCTGCCCGCGCCCGAAGGCGCGACCGCCCCGTCGCCCGAAAGTCAGGCCGCGCTCACCGGCAAAGCCCCTTCCGGCAGCTCTTCGAGCGGCACGACCATGCCCGCCGCCTCCGGCGAAGGGTCGTCCCCGGCCCCCAAGCCCGCCGCCGCCGCCCCGCACGCCAACGAAACCCCCGAAGAGAAGAAGGCGCGGCTGGCGCGCGTCATCGCCGAGGCGAAGGCGAAGAAGGAGGCCGCCGCGTCGCAAGCCGGGGGCAACGCCGCGCCCCCCGGCGGGGCCGCCCCGGCGACCTCGGACGCCGAGAAGGCTGCCAAGATCGCCGCCGCGAAGGCGAAGGCCGCCGCGCTCAAAGCGTCGGGCAGCGCGGCGACGCCCGCGACGACGCCGCCCGCGCCCGCCGCCGCCGGTGCCGCAGCCGCGGGCGCGCCCAAAGCCCCCGTCAAGAAGAAGGAAGACGCCCCCGCGCCCAAGGACGCTTCCGCCCACCCGCTCTTCAAACGCCTGCGCGAGAAGTTCGGCGAGGCGGTGACGGACGCGAGCGAGTTCGTCGGCCAGCTCTCCGTGCGCGTCGCGCGCGAGAGCATCGTCGAGGTCTGCCGGTTCTTGAGGGGCGACGCGGCGACGAAGTTCGACTTCCTCTCCGACCTCACCTGCGTCCACTACCCCGACAACTTCGACTCCCCGTTCGAGATCGTCTACAACCTGCTCTCGCTCAGCCGCAACGCGCGCGTGCGTTTGAAAGTGTCGGCGGGCGAAGGCGAGCCGGTCGATAGCGTCACGTCCGTCTGGACGACGGCGAACTGGATGGAGCGCGAGGTTTACGATCTCTTCGGCGTGACGTTCACGAACCACCCCGATCTGCGCCGCATCCTTTTGCCGGACGACTGGCAGGGCCACCCTCTGCGGAAAGACTACCCGCTCGAAGCGATGGAGAACGAGTGGACGGCGAAGCACCTGCCGGAGTTCTCCGAGGTGCAGCAGGAGCAGGTCGAGCAGCGCCGCGCCTACGGGCTCGAACTCCTCTCCACGCCCGCCGAGCGGCGCGTGCGCGACATCTTCCGCGGCGGCAAGGAAGTGATGCCGAAGGAGCACAAGTAAGGGTTTTCAGGAGCGATGCACCCGCAAGACCTCGCCAAGAAGTACGACGCCAAAGTCTTCGACTCGACGCAGGCCGCCGAGACGGCGGGCTACACGCTCGGACAGTCCATGCAGCCGCGCAACGCCTGGAACCGCGACAGCGCCGCGCAGTCGATCTTCTACGAGCTGCTCCGCCGCAAGCGCAGCGGCGAAGTCTCCGAGATCGGTCTGGTGCTCGACGGCTACAGCGTGACCGGGGCATTCAAGAAGGAGAATGAAGCGTGACAGGCAGACAAGTGACTGAGGAAGATAGAGAACTCCTCCTTAAAGAAGCTAGGTTAGCAGCAGTTCACGATATTGAGATGGCGCTGGCTAAGTTGATAGATGAGCGTGGTCAACGAGACCCTGAGCTGGCTAGGGTGGTTAACCTCATTCTTTATTACATCGGCCAGAGGACAAGCGAAATCGCTCAGGATAAGGCTGACCGTTCGCGTCTGAGTCGGCCCTTATGGAGTTAACTCGTCGCGTGATGCTGTGATTCATGACTCTATAACTTTATGCACCAAGTAGAAGTCGCAACCACGCGCGAGACGCTGCTCGACAGCCCCGAGATGGTGCTGAACATGGGGCCGCAGCACCCCTCGACGCACGGCGTGCTGCGCGTGATCCTCAAGCTCGACGGCGAGACCGTCATCGATCTCGACTGCGACATCGGCTACCTCCACCGCGGCATGGAGAAGATCGCCGAGAACCGTCTCTACCCGATGATCGCGCCCTACTGGGACAGGCTCGACTACCTCGCCGCCGTCTCGAACGGCCTCGTCTGGGTCGAGACCGTCGAGCAGATGATGGGCCTCGAAGTCCCTCCGCGCGCGCACTACATCCGCACGGTGCTGACCGAGCTGAACCGCATCTCCTCGCACCTCCTGTGGCTCGCCACGCACGGGCTCGACATCGGATCGTTCACCGTCCTGCTCTGGGCGCTCCGCGAGCGCGAGGAAATCTTAAAAATCTTCGAGCGGCAGTTCGGCGCGCGGCTCACCTGCCACGCGTGGCGCATCGGCGGGATGCCGAACGACACCTACGAGGGCTTCGCCGGAGACGTCCAACAGTTCACCGACAACTTCCCGAAGCGACTCGACGAGTACGAGGTGCTGCTCTCGGAGAACCGCATCTGGCTCGGGCGCACGGTCGGCATCGGCGTCATCTCGGCGGAGGCGGCGATAGACATCGGCCTCTCCGGCCCGGCGCTGCGCGGCTCCGGCGTCGCGTGGGACATACGCAAGGCGCGCCCCTACGCGGCCTACGCCGACCTCGACTTCGACGTGCCCGTCGGCGAGAACGGCGACACCTATGATCGCTACCTCGTCCGCCTCGAAGAGATGCGACAGTCGCGCCGCATCATCCAGCAGGCGATGGCGCAGATGCCGGACGGGCCGGTCAACGCCAAAGTCCCGAAGGTGATCAAGCCGCCCGCGGGCGACTACTACCACTCGATCGAGGGGCCGAAGGGCGAACTCGGCTGCTACCTCGTCTCCGACGGATCGTCGCGCCCGGCGCGCGTGCGCGTGCGCCCGCCGTGCCTGATCAACCTTCAGGCGCTCAGGCAGATGTGCCTCGGCCACCTCGTCGCCGACGTGGTCGCCATCATCGGCACGCTCGACATCGTGCTCGGGGAGATAGACAGGTAGCTAATAGCCATTAGCTGTTAGCTATTAGCTTTCAGCCAGACAGAACGATCCGGGATGTTGATTGTTAACAGCTAACAGCTAACAGCTAACGGCTAATTGCTAACTATGAACACTGTCGCGATGTTCGCGCCGCCGGAGTGGCTGAGCGATCTGCTGCTGAACTTCGACCTCAGCCAGCAGACCATCGATCACGCCGTCTTCCCGTTCATACAGATCGGCGCGGTGGCGACCGTCCTCGCCGTGTGGGCGGGCGCGGCCTCGTACCTCGAACGCAAAATCTCGGCGTTCATGCAGGCGCGCCTGGGGCCGATGCGCGTCGGCCCGTGGGGGCTCTTGCAGCCCGTCGCCGACGTGATCAAGCTCCTGACGAAGGAAGACTTCCGCCCCGAGAAGGCCGACACCTACATCTTCTACTTCGCGCCGTTCATCGCCGTCGCCGCCGCCTTCATCGTCTTCTCGGTCATCCCGTTCGGCCCCGACTGGGCGGTCATCGCCGACGTGAACATCGGCCTGCTCTTAGTCCTCGCCGTCTCCTCGGTCGGCGTGCTCGCGCTCATCCTCGCCGGCTGGTCGTCGAACTCGAAGTACGCCCTGCTCGGGGGCCTGCGCTCGTCGGCGCAGATGATCTCCTACGAGGTCTCGATGGGGCTCTCGCTCGTCGGCGCGCTGATGTTCGCGCGCACGCTCTCGATGTCGGGGATCGTGCTGGCGCAGGCGAGGGATGCCGTCTGGTTCTTACTGTACCAGCCGCTCGGGCTCGTCATCTTCTTCATCAGCGGCGTCGCGGAGAACAACCGCGCGCCCTTCGATCTGCCCGAGGCCGAGTCGGAACTCGTCGCCGGGTTCCACACCGAGTACTCGGGGATGCGCTGGTCGCTCTTCTTCATGGCCGAGTACGCGGCGATGATCGTCGTCTCGGCGGTCGCCACCGCCGTCTACCTCGGCGGCTGGTACCTGCCCGGCGTCCACCGGCTGACCGAGGCGCGCGGCTACCACGGCCTCTACGTCCTGCTGTGCCTCGTCATCTTCGTCGCCAAGACCTCGGTGCTGCTCTACCTCTACTTCTGGTTCCGCTGGACGTTCCCGCGCTACCGCTACGATCAGTTGATGGACTTGGGCTGGAAGTGGATGATCCCGGCGTCGCTTTTGAACATCGTGGTGACGGCCATCGCCGTCTTCGCCGTGCAGGCGCTCGACGGCTGGCGCGGGATGACGACGATCGAGAGCCTGAACCGCGGCGTCAACCTGACGTGGCAGGGCAAGCTCATCATGGCGGCCTTCGGCGCGCTCGGCGTCTTCCTCGCGCTCTGGATGCTCTCGCGGATCAACTGGCGCGCGCGCGACTTCAACCTGAAGAAGCAGCGCCGCCGGATTCGCCTCGCCAGCCCGCCGCAGGGCGCGCCGGCGGTCGCCCCCGCGCGGGCGGCCACGAGCGAAGGGTGAAAAGCCGTGAACCGTAAACCGTAAACCGTGACGGGTGAGGGTCAAGAGCTAACAGCTAACAGCTAACGGCCCCCGTCTCACCCGTCACCCGTCACGCGAAGGAGTTTTATGCCCGCAGTTCCCGTCCCGCAGGCGACTTGGAGGGAGAAGCTGAAGCGCTTCTTCTTCAACGATCTGATTCAGGGGTTGAAGCTGACGCTGAAGTTCAACGTCGGCGCGCTGACCGACAAGAATTCGGTCTCCGGCTACGGCATCTACACGGAGCAGTACCCGAAGGTGCGCCCCGAGGTCGCGCCGCGCTTCCACGGCGCGCCGCGCCTGAACATGGACCCGGAGACCTACGACACGCTCTGCATCGCCTGCAACCTCTGCGCGCTCGCGTGCCCCGAGGACTGCATCGACGTGATCCCGATGGACATCGAGATCACGGTCGCCGGCAAGCCGCGCAAGAAGAAGGTCTTGGACGAGTTCATCTTCGACACCTCGCGCTGCATGTTCTGCGCGCTCTGCCAGGAGGCGTGCCCCACGGCCTGCCTCGAACTGACGCAGGACTTCGAGCTGGCGACCTACTCCCGCGCCGGCTTCGTCTGGAACCGCCAGATGCTCGAACAGGGGAGGGAGACGGTCAAGTACGAATCCTGAAAGCCGTGACAGGTAAACCGTGACAGGCGACAAGTAAATCCGCTTGCCCGTCCTGTCACCTGTCACCTGTCACCTGTCACCCGTCACGACTTATGGTTCTCTCCGGTTGGGCATCGGTCTTCTTCTGGGTCTTCGCCGTGGCGGCGATGATCGCGGCGCTGTTGACCATCCTCGCGAAGAACGCCGTCCACTCGGCGATGTTCCTGATCTCGACGCTGGTCTCGGTCGCCGCGCTCTTCGTGCTGCTCGGCGCGGAGTTCATCGCGGGCGTGCAGATCCTCGTCTACGTCGGCGGCGTAATGGTGCTCTTCCTCTTCGTCATCATGCTCGTCAACGTCTCGGCGGAGGAGCGCGGCAGCGAGGAGCTTTTCAACCGACCGGCGCAGGTCGCGGCGAGCGCCCTCCTGCTCGGCCTGCTCGTCCTCGGCCTCATCAGCGCGACGAAGCAGGGCGTGGACGGGTTGAACTTGCGCGAGCAGGCGCGCGGCGAGGATCGGCTCGACCAGCGCGTCGCGGCCTCGGAGGCGCGGCGCGAGCGCGCCCTGCCGCGCGACGCGACCGGCGTCTCGCGCCTCTCGCGCGAGACCGAGCGCGTCGGCGCGAGCCTCTACCGCTTCGCGTCGCTCCCGTTCGAGATCGCCTCGGTGCTGCTGCTCGTCGCCATCGTCGGCTCGGTGCTGCTGGCGCGCACGACGAAGCAGGAGGTCGCGGCGGACGACGTTGACCCGGAGCTGCTGCCCGAACTCGTCGCGGCTGAGCCCGAACTCGCGCGGGAGGGGAGCGGGCTGGTGAGCGAGTGACGAACGACGGACGCGGAATGCCGGATTGAAGGCGGGAGGATTATGAGCAACTTTTTCATCACCGCGCTCGCGCTCTTTCAAGAGGTCGCGGAGGGCGGGTGGCGGGCGCAGATCGTCGGGGGCATCAGGCACCCCGATCTGTCGAAGTTCCTCGTCATCGGCGCGCTGCTCTTCGTCATCGGCGTGGCGGGCGTGCTCACCCGGCGCAACATCATCGTCATCTTCATGTCGGTCGAGCTGATCCTGAACGCGGCGAACCTGAACTTCATCGCCTTCTCGCGCTACCTGCAACTGACGGGCGGCCAGAACGCCGTCGCCGGGCAGGTCTTCACGGTCTTCATCATCGTCGTCGCCGCCGCCGAGGCCGCCATCGGGCTCGGCATCGTCATCGCGCTCTACCGCAACCGCGAGACGATCTTTCTGGACAAGATCGATCTGTTGAAGTGGTAACAGGTGAACCGTGACAGGTGACAAGTAAATACAGTTCTTGCTTGTCACCTGTCACGGTTCACGGTTTACGGCTTACGGCTCCTATGCACAGATACATCTGGCTCATCCCCATCCTGCCGCTCGCCGGGGCCGCCGTGAACGGCCTGCTCGGTCGCCGCTTCCGGTTTTCGGAGAGGCTGGTCGCGGCGGTCGCGGTCGGGTCGGTCGCGCTCGCCTTTTTGATCGGCTTGGCGGCGGTCTATTCGTACGGCTTCTCGGGCGACCCGATCTACCCGTCGCCTTACGTGACGAGTCAGGACGGCGCGTTCGGCTTCACGTGGATTCCGGGCGGCGCGGTGGAGATGACGCAGGGCAACGGCGAGCGCGCGCACGTGGAAGGGATGCGGCTCGCGCAGGAGGAGGCGCGGCGGAAGGCCGCGGCGGAGGGCATCCGGCCCGGCGAGGGGAGGGGCGTCTTCGTCGCCGTCCCCAACGTGCCGGAGAAGAGGGGCTCGTCCGTGCTCGACGTGGAGTGGAGCTACCAGCTCGACGCCCTCTCGTCGATCTTCATCCTGATCGTGACGGGCGTGGGGCTGTGCATCTTCGTCTTCGCGACCGGCTACATGCACGGCGACGCGGGGTTCTACCGCTTCTTCGCCTACCTCGGGCTCTTCATGTTCTCGATGCTCGTCCTCGTGATGGGCTCGAACTTTCTGATGATGTTCGTCGGGTGGGAGGGCGTCGGGCTCTGCTCCTACCTTTTGATCGGCTACTACTTCGACCGCCGGGAGGCGGGCGACGCGGCGCGCAAGGCGTTCATCACGAACCGCATCGGCGACTTCGGCTTCGCCCTCGCCGTCTTCGGCGTCATCGCCGCCTTCGGCTCCGCGCAGTACACGACCGTCTTCGCCGCGGCGAGCGCCTTCCCCCTCGAACGCCTCTGGGAGTTCGGCCTGCTCTCCTGGATCGCGCTCGGCCTCTTCGTCGGCGCGTGCGGCAAGTCGGCGCAGATACCGCTCTACGTCTGGCTGCCCGACGCGATGGCGGGCCCCACGCCCGTCTCGGCCCTCATCCACGCCGCGACGATGGTCACGGCTGGCCTCTACATGCTGACGCGCTGCAACGTCATCTTCCAGCACTCGCAGACGATGATGCTCGTCGTCGCCGTGGTCGGCGCGGCGACCGCGTTGTTCGCGGCGACCATCGGCATCACGCAGAACGACATCAAGAAAGTCCTCGCCTACTCGACCGTCTCGCAGCTCGGCTTCATGTTCCTCGCGTGCGGGGTCGGCTCGTTCGTCATCGGCATCTTCCACGTCATGACGCACGCCTTCTTCAAGGCGCTGATGTTCCTCGGCGCGGGCAGCGTGATCCACGGGATGCACCACGAGCAGGACATGCGCCGGATGGGCGGCCTGCGGAAGTACATGCCGAAGACCTACTGGACGTTCCTCATGGGCTGGCTCGCCATCTGCGGCATCCCCATCTGGAGCGGCTTCTTCTCGAAGGACGAAATCCTCTGGCGCACCGTCTCGACCACCGTCATCCCGGGCGGCTGGCTGCTCTGGGCGGCGGCGACCGTCGCCGCCACCTGCACCGCCTTCTACATGACGCGCCTCGTCGCCATGACCTTCTGGGGGCGCGAGAGGTTCTTAGACTCGCACGCGGGCGGCGAGGCCGACGAGGCGCACGCGCACGGCGTTGACGAGTTCGGCAAGCCGCACGACGCGCGGCTCGAATCGGCGGGCGACAGGCCGCACCACGAGCCGGGCGAGTACGTCGGGGAAGCGCACGCGCCCGCCGTCCACACGCACGAGGACGCGCACGGCGCGCACCACGCGCACGCCGAGCCGCACGGGCACGCCGTGCACGTCCCGCACGAGTCGCCCGCCTCGATGTGGGTTCCGCTCGCCGCGCTCGCCGTGCTCGCCACCGTCGGCGGCTTCGTCGGCATCAGCCCGGCGGTGACGGGCGGCACGCACGTCGGCGGCAAGCTCAACATCGTCAACTGGCTCGACCCCGTCATCTGGAACCCCGCGACCG
Source organism: Pyrinomonadaceae bacterium (assembly GCA_036389335.1). GTDB lineage: Bacteria > Acidobacteriota > Blastocatellia > Pyrinomonadales > Pyrinomonadaceae > JAIVGV01. Next base: position 20,898 of record DASVQC010000061.1, read on the forward strand.
GGCGGTTCGGCACGCCCCACGCCGAGGGCGGCGAGCACGCGCGCGCGAGCGGCGGGGCGGAGACGGCGCGGCCCGCGCCGAACCTGATCGCCTCCACCTCTCTGCAAGCGACGGGCGAGGCGGCGGCCCAACAGGCCGAGCACGCGCAAGGCGAGGGCGGGGCGGCGCGCGACGCCGCCGTCGCGGGCGGTTCGCACGGCGCCGAAGGCGGGCAGCACTTCTCGCCCTACGGCGACACCGGCTTCAACCTCGCGCACGCACTCGAAGGCTCGCTCGGAGAGCGCGGGACGGAGTGGCTCTTCATCCTGATCTCGGTCGTCGTCGCGGGCTTCGGCATCTTCCTCGGCTGGCTCTTCTACATCAAGAACCCGCGCCTGCCCGACGTGTGGGCGGCGCGGCTCGGCGGGCTCTACCGCGCGAGCTTCAACAAGTACTGGGTCGACGAGCTGTACGGCAAGCTCGTCACGCGCCGCACGATGGACTTGTCGCGCGGCGTCTACAAGGTGGATTCGGAGGTGGTGGACGGCGCGGTCAACGGCGCGGCGTCGCTGACGAAGCGGCTGAGCAGCGCGACCGGCACGTTCGACAGCCGCGTCGTGGACGGCGTCGTCAACGGCGTCGCCTATTTCATCCGCGGCGTGATGTCGAACCTCTTCCGCGCCGCGCAGACCGGCTTCGCCGCCAACTACGCGCTCGTCATGGTGCTCGGCCTCGCCGTCGCCGTCGCCGTCTTCGTCTTCTGGCGGTAAAGTAAAGACTGTCAGTCGTCATGAGCTGTTAGCTGTTAGCGATTAGCTTTCAGCCAAACAGTTGAACGACAGAACCGACCGGTAATTTTGCTAACAGCTAATAGCTAACGGCTAAGAGCTAATTTATGAACATTCCGTACCTGCTCTCCGTCGTCACGTGGCTGCCCGCCGTCGGGGCGATCATCATCCTGGGCGTCTTCAAGCGGGATCAGGCGGGCGCGATCAAGAAGTTCGCGACCGCGTGGTTCGGGCTCGTCTTCCTCGTCTCGCTCGCGCTCTTGGGTTACGACCGCGGCGCGGGCGGCTTCCAGTTCCTCGAAGACCACAGGTGGATCGAGATCATCGGCGCGCGCTACCAGATGGGCGCGGACGGCGTCGCCGTGCTGCTCATCGTCTTGACGACGCTGCTCGGCGTGATCGCGTCGCTCTCCTCGTGGGAGTACATCCGGAAGCGCGAGAAGGAGTACTACGTGCTGCTGCTGCTGCTGCAGGCGGCGGTCGTCGGCGTCTTCGCCTCGATGGACCTGTTCCTCTTCTACCTCTTCTTCGAGGTCTCGCTCGTGCCGATGTACTTCCTCATCGGCATCTGGGGCGGCGAGCGCCGCCTCTACGCGGCGATCAAGTTCTTCCTCTACACGCTGGTCGGCTCGGTCGTCATGCTCCTCGGCGTCTTGAAGATGTACTTCCTGACGCAGGACGCCGCGCTCGTCTCGAAGATCACGCAGGCGACAATCGACACGCTCGCGGGCAACCCGCAGGCGTCCGCGCTCGTCGCCTCGACGCGGGCCGCCGCCGCCGCGGGCGGCACGGGCGTCTTCAACATCGTCTTCCTCCAGTCGCTCGGCTCCGTGCTCTCGCCCGGCGCGGTGACCTCGCTCGAAGTCCTGCTCTTCTTCGCCTTCGCCCTCGGCTTCGCCATCAAAGTCCCGATGTTCCCGTTCCACACGTGGCTGCCCGACGCGCACGTCGAGGCGCCGACCGCGGGCTCGGTCATCCTCGCCGGGATTCTGCTGAAGCTCGGCACCTACGGCTTCTTCCGCTTCAACCTGCCGATGTTCCCGGCGGCGGCGAAAGACCTGAGCTACTTCGGTCGCTTCGGCGTGCGCCACGTGATGATCACGCTCGCCATCGTCGGCATCATCTACGGCGCGCTCGCCGCCATGTACTTCGTCGTCAAGCGCGACGGCGACGTGAAGAAGCTCGTCGCCTACTCGTCCGTCTCCTCGATGGGCGTCGTCATGCTCGGACTCTTCGCGCTGAACCCGAACGGGCTGAACGGCGCGGTGCTCCACATGATCAACCACGGCATCTACTCCGCCGCGCTCTTCCTCCTCGTCGGCATCATTTACGAGCGCCGCCACACGCGCAACGTCGCCGAGTTCGGCGGGCTCTCGCACGTCATGCCCGCTTACGCGACCGTCTTTCTGGTGATGGCGATGACGGCCATCGGGCTGCCGCTGCTGTGCGTCTTCATCTCGGAATTTTTGGCGATGCGGGGCGCGTTCGAGGCGCAGCCGGCGTGGGCGGCGTGGGCGGCGCTCGGCATCATCCTCAACGCGGGCTACATGCTCTGGCTCTACCAGCGGATGTTCTTCGGCAACGTCGACAACCCGAAGAACGAGCAGCTCAAGGACATGAGCGGCAGGGAGTGGGCCTACATGCTCCCGCTCGTCGCGCTCTCGCTCTGGATCGGCGTCTACCCCAAGCCCTTCATCGACTTCATCCAGAAGCCCGTCAACGCCGTCGTCCGCCAAGTCAGGCCCAACTACCCGCTGCCCGGCGCGCCCGCCGCGACGCAGACGGCGGAGAGAACTCAAAAGCCGTAAACCGTCAACCGTAAACGGTGACAGGAGAAATCCGATTCTCACCCGCCACCGTTTACGGTTTACAATTCACGCTCCTTATGTTCCTGCTCCAAGCCGACACGACTGACCTGTTCGCCGTGCGCGATCTCAACTTGATCGTGCCCGAGATTATCCTGACGGTCGCCGCGTGCGTGGCGCTCGTGATGGAGGTCTTGCTGCCCAACCGGAAGAGCCGGTGGGTCGGCTACTTCTCGCTCGGCGGGATACTGCTGGCCGCCGCCTCGGTCGTCGCGTTCTGGGTGACTTACGGCGCGAGCTTCCCGCTCACGGGCTTCTACGGGATGATCAGGCTCGACGGCTTCGCGGTCGTCTTCAAGCTCATCTTCCTCCTCGCCGCCGCGCTCACCATCGCCGTCTCCTTGCGCTACCTCGACGTGGAGAACGAGCAGCGCGGGGAGTTCTACGCGCTCGTCCTCTTCGCCCTGACGGGGATGATGTTCCTCGCCTCGGGCTACGATCTGATCGTGCTCTTCATCAGCCTGGAGCTGATGGCGCTCACCTTCTACGTGCTCGTCTCCTACACGCGGCGCGAGCGCCGCTCGAACGAGGCGGGGATGAAATACTTCCTGCTCGGCGCGTTCTCCTCCGGCATCCTGCTCTACGGGATGTCGTTGCTCTACGGCATCGCCGGCTCGACCAACCTCGGCGACATCGCGCAGAGCGTCAACTCCATCCTGCACGCGCCCGGCGCGGACGACGCGACCGCCATCCCTTTGCGCCCGATGCTCCTGCTCGGCATGATCGCGGTGGCCTGCGGGCTCTTCTTCAAAATCTCCGCCGTCCCGTTCCACATGTGGGCCCCGGACGCCTACGAGGGCGCGCCCACGCCCGTCACGGCCTTCCTCTCGACGGGGTCGAAGGCGGCGAGCTTCGCCCTCTTCGCGCGCGTCTTCCTCGAAGCCCTGGGCGGGATGCGCCCGGAGTGGGCCCCGCTCGTCGGCGTCATCGCCGCCGTCACGATCATGGTCGGCAACTGGGCCGCCGTCACGCAGACCAACTCGAAGCGGCTCCTCGCCTACTCGTCGGTCTCGAACGCCGGGTACCTTCTGCTCGGCGTCGTCGCCGCGAACCGCTACGGCTACGTCGGGCTCGCCGTCTACCTGCTCGTCTACACGCTGATGAACGTCGGCGCGTTCGGCGTCATCATCAGCCTGCACCGGCGCGGCGTCGCCGGCGAGCAGGTGGACGATCTCAAGGGCCTCGCGCAGAAAGACCCGGTCATGGCGGCGGCGATGGCCGTCTTCATGCTCTCGCTCGGCGGCCTGCCGCTGACGGGCGGCTTCATCGGCAAGTGGTTCCTCTTCGGCGGCCTCCTCCAGCGCGGCAAGGAGGAGGGGAAGAACTGGTACGTCTGGCTCGCCCTCTGGGCGGTCGTCAACACGGTCGTCTCCTTCTACTACTACGTGCGCTTCATCCGCGTGATGTACCTGGACGACCGCGCCGCCGACGCGCGACCGCTCTCGCTCTCGCCCGCTCTGCGCGTCGCGCTCGGCGTCGCGGTCTTCGGCATCATCGCCATCGGCGTCTACCCGCAGCCGTTCATCAACCTCGCGCAGTCGATCGTCTCCACGCTCGCGGGGGCCGCCGCGGTCGCCGCGCGCTAAAACTTTCGCCGCCACCGCCGACGTTAAAAAGGGGCGACGCTCAACCGGGTGTGGGCGTCGCCCCTCGCCCCCTCATGTGGGTCTTCTACCTCTTCGCCGCGCTGCTCGTCTGCCAGTCGCTCGCCTCGCTCGCCGGCGGCGCGCGCTACCTCAAATTCTTCCGCCGCGAGCTGGCGCGCCCCCTCCCCGACTTCGCCCCCTTCGCCTCGGTCGTCGTGCCGTGCCGCGGGCCCGACCGGGGCTTGCGCGAAAACGTCCGCGCGCTCTTCCGGCAGGACTACCCGCGCTACGAACTCCTCTTCGTCTTCGACGCGGAAGACGATCCGGCCCTCGCCGTCGTCGAGGAGGTCAGGCGCGACCCGGCGGGCGCGCGCGCGGGCGACCCTCCGCGCTTTTCGTCGCGCGTTATCCTCGCGGGCCGCGCCGAAGACTGCGGGCAGAAGGTGCACAACCTGCGCGCGGCGGCGGGGGAAGTTGACGGGGCGAGCGAAGTGTTTGTTTTCGTCGATACGGACGCGCGCGTGCGGCGCGACTGGCTGCGCTCGCTCGTCGCGCCGCTCGCGGACGAGGGCGTGGGCGCGGCGACCGGCTACCGCTGGTTCGTGCCCGCGGCGCGCGGCGGCCTCGCTTCGCATTTACGCGCGGTCTGGAACGCCGCAATCGCCTCCGCGCTCGGCGGAGACGCGCGGCGCAACTTCTGCTGGGGCGGCTCGACCGCGCTCCGGCGCGAGACGTTCGACCGCCTCGACATCCTCGCCGAGTGGCGCGGCGCGCTCTCGGACGACTACGCCGTGACGCGCGCCCTCGGACGCGCCGGCCTCCCGATAGTTTTTGTCCCCGCCTGCCTGACCGCCTCGCACGACCGCTGCTCTTGGCGCGATCTCTTCGAGTTCACCACGCGGCAGCTCAAGATTACGCGCGTCTACGCCCCGCACCTCTGGCGCATCGTCCTCGCGTCGAACCTCGTCTTCTGCTCGGTCTTCTATGGCGGCATTGTTCTTTCAATCGCGCGCGCCCTCGGCGGTCGGCCGTTCACGCCGCTGCTCGCGTTCGTCGTCGCGGTGTTCGTCCTCGGCGCGCTCAAGGCTTGGCTGCGCCTGCGCGCCGTCTCGCGCGTCCTCGCGCGCGAGGGCGTCAGCGCCGGAGGCTTGGAGCGCGCGGCGCACCTCACGCTCTGGACTCTCACCGCCGCGCTCTTCCTCTGGAACGCGCTCGCCGCGGCCTTCTCGCGCCGCATCACGTGGCGGGGCATCACCTACGAGTTGGAGTCGCCGACACAGACGCGCATCGTCGCGCGCGCGGACGACGCGCCGGGAGCATCGACCGCGCCCGCCGCGCGGTAGTAGGTCAGATCACTCTTGGGTGTGGCGAGCGTGGGACTCACCACGGAGGCACAGAGGACACAGAGCTAGCACAGAGAAAACTTATTCTTCTCTGTGCCCCCTCCGTGCCCTCTGTGCCTCCGTGGTGAGTCCTGATCTCTTCTAACCGACCCACTACTCGCGCGCAGATTCTTTGAAATTTTTCCGCCGGGGGGCGTATCCTATGCGGAACCCACCACAGTCTGAACCGCCGCGCGCCTTTCCGCGCGCCGGGCGTCGCCGCCTCCGACTCGCATGAGCACAGCCATACCTCCGGGCACGATGTTAGGCCGCTACGAGATCGTTTCGCAGATCGGGGCGGGCGGCATGGGCGAGGTCTACCGCGCGCTCGACACCAAGCTCGGGCGCGACGTCGCCGTCAAAGTCCTGCTGCGGGAATTCTCCGCCGACGCCGAGCGCCTGCGCCGCTTCGAGCAGGAGGCGCAGGCCGCCGGCGCGCTCAACCACCCGAACGTCGTCTCGATCCACGACGTGGGCGCTCTGGACGGCGCGCCCTACGTCGTCTCCGAACTGCTCGAAGGCGAGACGCTGCGCGCGCGCCTCGACCTCGCCGCGCTCCCGCCGCGCAAGGCCCTCGACTACGCCGCGCAGATCGCGCGGGGCTTAGCCGCCGCCCACGCCAAGGGCATCGTCCACCGCGACCTCAAGCCCGACAACATCTTCGTCACGTCGGACGGGCGGGTGAAAATCCTCGACTTCGGTCTCGCCAAGCTCACGGAGCGGTTCGGCGACGCGGCGTCCCAATCCGAAGTGCCGACGCGCCTCGCGCACACCGAGCCCGGCGTCGTGATGGGCACGGTCGGCTACATGTCGCCGGAGCAGTTGCGCGGGCAGAAGGTCGATCACCGCACCGACATCTTCTCTTTCGGGGCTGTGCTCTACGAGATGCTCGCGGGGCGTCGCGCCTTCGGCGGCGCGACCCCGGCTGACACCATCAGCGCGATCCTGAAGGAAGACCCGCCGGAACTCTCGACGGCGAGCGGCGCGGTCGCGCCCGCGCTGGAGCGCGTCGTGCGCCACTGTCTGGAGAAGAGCCCGGAGGAGCGTTTCCAGTCGGCGCGCGATCTCTCGTTCGATCTCGAAGCGCTCGCGGGGGCTTCGGACATCGACGCGCCTGCCGCGCCGCGCCCGTGGCAACGCGCGCGCTCGCGTCGCAAGGGCAGGCGCGCTCTGCCGCTCGCGGCGTTCGCCGCGTCGCTCGTCGCGGTCGCGCTCGTCGCCGCGGCGTCGGCGTTCTGGGCGGGCAGGCGGGCGGGCCGGACCGCCCCGCCCGCGTACCGACAGCTCACCTTCCGCCGCGGCACGGTCTGGAACGCGCGGTTCGCGCCCGACGGCCAGACCGCCCTCTACAGCGCGACGTGGGGCGGCAACCCTCTGGAAGTTTTCTCGATGAGGATCGAGGGCGTCGAGCCGCGACCGCTCGGCCTGAAGGGCGCGCAACTGCTCTCGATCTCGCCGGGCGGCGAGATGGCCATCCTCGTCAACCGGCAGTACCTCGGGCAGTTCACGAGCCGCGGGACGCTGGCGCGCGTGCCGCTCGACGGCGGCACGCCGCGCGAGGTGGCGGAGGACGTGCAGGACGCCGACTGGTCGCCCGACGGGACGAAGCTCGCCGTCGTCCGCTGGCACGAGGGCGGCAACCGCCTCGAATACCCCATCGGGAAAGTGCTCTACGAGACGTCGGGCTACCTGAGCGATCTGCGCGTCTCGCCGCGCGGCGACCGCGTCGCCTTCATGGAGCACAGCCTCCAGTGGGACAACCGCGGGTGGGTCGTGACCGTGGATGCGGGCGGCGCGAGGAAGGTGCTCGCGGGCGAGTGGGTCGGTCAGGCGGGGCTCGCGTGGTCGCCCGCGGGCGACGAGGTCTGGTTCACGGCGAGCCGCACGGGCGAGACGCTGAGCCTCTACGCCGTGACGCTGGCGGGCGACGAGCGCCTCGTCGCCCGCGCGCCCGTACACCTCATGCTCGGCGACATCGCGCGCGACGGGCGCGCCCTCATCTCGACCATCGACACGCCGTCCGACGTTTACGGCCTGCCGCCCGGCGGGTCGAAGGAGATCGATCTCTCTTGGCTCGACAGCACGCTCGTCCAAGACCTTTCGGCTGACGGTCGCGCGTTCGCCTTCGAGTATTACGGGCGCGGGAGCAGCGCGAACTATTCCGCCTACCTGCGGGGGACTGACGGCTCGCCCGCCGTCCAGCTCGGCGAAGGCGCGCCGCTCGCCATCTCGCCCGACGGCAAGTGGGTGCTCTCGCGCCTCGCCGCGCCGCCGCAGCTCACGCTGCTGCCCACGGGCGCGGGCGAGGTGAGGCGGCTCGAACGCGGCGGCGTCGAACAGTTCGGCGACGCCGGGTGGTTCCCCGACGGCACGCGGATCGTCTTCAACGGTCGCGAGCCCGGCGCGCAGATGCGCTGCTACGTGCAGGAGGTGGGGGGCGGCGCGCCGCGCGCCGCGACGCCCGCGGGCGTCTCGGCGACCTCGCCCGCCTTAGTCTCGCCGGACGGTCGGTACGTCGTCGCCGCCGACGAGCAGGGGCGGCGCGCGCTCTACCCCTTGGGCGGCGGCGGGCCGAGCCCGATCCCGAACCTCGCCGACCGGGATCTGATCGCGCGCTTCTCCGAAGACGGTCGCTCGCTGCTCGTCTACTCGCGCGGGGAGCAGCCCGTCCGGATCAACCGCCTCGACGTGAAGACCGGCGCGAAGGAGCCGCTGAGGGAGGTCGCGCCCGCAGACCCCTCGGGCATACTCGACGCCCCGCGCGTCTTCTTAACGCCCGACGGCAAGTCTTACGTCTACTTCATGCGCCGCCTCCTCTGCGACCTGCACCTCGTAGACGGCTTGAAGTGACGCGCGTCGCTCGTCGCGCCATAGTGGTTTGGTTCGCTCTTGCGTGTAGCGCCAATAGGATTCACCACAGAGGCACAGGGGACACGGAGGGGGCACAGAGAAGAAAAGTTTTCTCTGTGTTAGCTCCGTGCTCTCTGTGCCTCCGTGGTGAGTCTTGGTCTTGCACCAACCGAACTATTCATCGCGCGACTGCGTTGCAACTCGCGGCGGCTGACGCTACCATGCCGGGCGTGACCAACCGCGCCGTCAAGCTCTACCAACTGCTGCGCTCGACCGAGCGCCCGCGCTCTCTCGGCACGGTGATCCTCTTCGTCACCTCGCGCTGCAACGCCAAGTGCGAGACCTGCTTCTACTGGCGGGAGCTGAACCAGCCGGGCGACATGACGTTCGCGCAGATCGCGCGCGTCTCCGAGACGATGCCCGCGATCACAGACCTCTGGCTCTCCGGCGGCGAGCCGACGCTCCGCCAAGACCTGAACGAGATCATCAACCTCTTCGTTAATCAGAACGGGGTGCGCCGCGTCATCATCCCGACGAACGCGCTCGTTAAGTCGCACGTCGTCGGTGTCGTCAGCCGCGCGCTCCGCGAGAACCCGTCCGTCGATCTCTACCTCAACATCGCGCTCGACGGCTACGGCGCGACGCACGACCGCGTGCGCGGCGTGCCCGGCAACTGGGAGCGGACGCTCGACACCGTCCGCGCCCTCTACCCGCTCAAGGCGGAGTTCGGGGATCGCTTCCGCCTCAACGTGAACACGGTCGTCTGCGCGGAGAACTACGCCGAGGTCGAAGGGCTGTCGGAGTTCATGTGGCGCGACTTCCGCCTCGACGGCCACTACTTCAACATCGTCCGCGGCGAGACGAAGGCCGGCGCGACGATCAAAGAAGTGCCCGCGGAAGTCCTGCCGCGGATTTACGCGCTCGCCTCGCGCCTCACGAAGCGTTACGGCGACCGGATGTTTGCGACGGACGACGCGGCGACGCGGCTCGTGAAGAACGCCGTCTACGTCGGCGCGATCACGACGCACTACCGCACGCAGCTCGCGAGCTTCTCCGGGCCAGCGGCGTGGTCGTTCCCCTGCACGGCGGGCGAGACCGCCGCGGTGATCGATTACAACGGCGACGTGCGCGCCTGCGAACTGCGAGAGAAGTTCGCCTCGCTCGCGGATTTCGATTACGACTTCGGCGCGCTCTGGGCCTCGCGGGCGAGGCAGGCTGAGCTGACGGGGATCGACGGCGGGAAGGCGTGCTGGTGCACGCACGTCTGCTTCATCCACGACTCGATGCGCCACTCGCGCCGCGCGCTCCTCGTAGACGTGCCGAAGAATTTTCTGACGCGCGAGAGCTGGTGAGCCGCCGCGCGCGCGACGTGAATCTTACCCGGACGAACTTATGCCGAAGGACGACGACAAGGACGTGAACCGCCGGAGCGCGGTGATGTACAGCGCGGCGCTCTCGATCTTCTTCTCGGTGCTCGTCGGCTTCGGCGTCGGGTGGGCTCTGGACAAGTGGCTGGGGACGACGCCGTGGATGGTCGTCGGCGGGATCGTCACGGGCTCGGCGCTCGGCTTCTACGAGTTCATCCGCCTGACCTCAAAGCTCGACTGATCAACCTCTTACGCGCTCGACAGTCCCGCCCCCGGTGTGTAAAATCATCGGTCTTCTAGCAAGTCTTTCAGCATGAGTGTGACCGCCGACAACCTGACGATCGCCTGCCCGCCCGCGCCCGAAGACGTGGCGCTGGAGCGGCGCATCACGCGCGCCATGTGCGCGTCGGTCGCGCTCGCGGTCGCGGCGAGCGCCGTCGTCGCGCCGTGGCGCGTGACGGCGGGGCTGCTCTTGGGCGGCGCGCTCTCGCTCTTCAATCACCACTGGCTGCGCACCTCCGTCGCCGCCGCGTTCCGCGTCACGGACGCCGCGCCGCGACCGCGCATGAGGCTCGCGCGCTACGTCCTGCGCTACCTCGTCGTCGCGTGCGCGGTCTGCGCCGCGGTCTCGTTAAACGTCGTCTCGCTCGCCGCGACGCTCGCCGGGATGTGCTCGTTCGTCGCCGCGCTCTTCGCCGAGGCCGGCAGGCAGTTCTACGCGGCCATCGCCAACCGAGAGGAAACTTAGAGGGATGTTCTTCCTGCTGCAAGAAGGTCACGAAGCCGCGCCCGCCGCGGAGCACGGCGCGCAGGCCGCGGGGCACGGCGCGGAGGCGGCGCACCACGCCGAGCACGTGCCGCCCATCGCCCAGTGGATCAACCACGCGCTGGGCGAGCCCGTCCACCGCTTCGAGCTCCAATACACGAAGCCGCTCTGGGACAAGTTCTTCGGGCTCTTTAAGACGAACGCCGAGGCGGTCTTCGGGCCGTACACGCCGGAGAACGCGATCCCGTGGTACACGGTGATGTTCGTCATCGCGTGCGTCCTGACGGTCGTCGTGATCCTGCTGCTGCGTAAAAAACTGTCGCTCGACGCGCCGCACGGCGGGCAGCAGACGCTCGAAGTCGCCGTCCTCTCGATCCGGGGCCTCATCGCCGACGTGATCGGCGAGCACGGGCTGAAGTATTTCCCGGTCGTCGCCACGTTCGCGATCCTGATCCTCATCTCGAACCTGATGGGCTTCTTCCCGATGTTCATGGCCCCGACGGCGGCCACCAGCGTCACGTTCGCGCTCGGCATCTCGTCGTTCATCTACTACAACTTCATCGGCATCAAGGAGAACGGGCTGCTCGGGCACCTGCGCCACTTCGCCGGGCCCGTCCTCGCCATCTCGCCGCTCATCTTCTTCATCGAGATCATCGGCAACTTCATCCGCCCGATGTCGCTCGGCCTGCGCCTCTTCGGCAACATGTTCGCCGACGAGCAGGTCGTCTCCAACATCGCCGGCATCGCGCCGCCGTGGACGGGCTTCGCCACGCTGTTCCTGATGCCGCTCGGGATGTTCGTCGCCTTCGTGCAGACGTTCGTCTTCACGCTGCTCTCGATGGTTTACATCAGCGAGGTCTCGCACCCGCCGCACCACGGCGAGCACCACACGGACGCGAACGGCGAGGAAGTCCTCGACCACACGAGCGATCAGATGATCGCGCCCGTGATGGGCTGATCAGTTTTCTCGTCGGTTGATGGCGCGCCGAGGGGCGGCGCGGGCTCAAACGGTCGCCCGCGCGCGTTGCGGCGCAAACGTACGTGAGGTTCGACGACGCGCACCGGCTCGGAGTCGGGAAAGGCGGTCGCGGGGGACGGGTCATAGTCTTCGCTGTTTGAAGGCGACACGCGGGTCACGCCTCGCTGGCGCGCCGTTGTAAGAGGGGCGGCGAAAACCGGGGGCTGGCGAACTAATAAAAAGTCCGGCCCGCGATCCCTTCACCCTCCGCCGGGCGGCACCGCGAACCTTCGGGAAACTCTTTTTAAGGAGACTTGCTATGCAGAAACTGAGGATTGCTCTCTTCGCGGCGCTCGGCATTTTGATGACCGGGATGACCGCCTTCGCGCAGACGACCGCGGCTGCCGACAACCAGTCGACCGAGACGAAGTACAAGTACATCGCGGCGGCGTTCGGCTTCGCGCTGGCGGCGGCGGCTGGGGCCATCGGGCAGTCGCGCATCGCGGCGGCGGCGGTCGAGGGCGCGGCGCGGAATCCGGGCGCGGCTGGGCGCATCCAGACGATGATGATTCTGGGACTGGCGCTCATCGAGTCGCTCGTGCTCTTCGCGCTGCTCATCGTCTTCGTGAAGGTCACTTAAGCAGACCGGCGCGCACCTTCACTGAAGGGACGGGCGCCCCGGCACCAGGCCGGGGCGCCCGTCCCTCTTTCCCCGCGCCCCGCCGCCCGCGGCCAAAAATTTTTCGTGACAAAGTAAGGAGCGTTAACGTACAAAAGTAAGTCGCGCCCCGGCGAAGCGACGCCGGGGCGACCATTTTTTGCGGCGCGGGAGTGAGTGGCGTCGATTTTGCTTTAAGAAGTTTTGCCCCCGGTCGATGTAGGGGTATGATACGTCCATCCAAACATTCCTTCACGGGCGCGCGGCGGGGGCGATAGCCGGATGAAAAAATGTCCGAAATGCGGGAAGACCTACGAACAGGGCAACACGCTCTGCCCGGCTGACGGCACGGCGCTCGTCAAGACGGGCGACGCGCTGCTCGGCAAGACGCTCGCGGACAAGTACCGCATCGAGGAGCGCATCAGCGAGGGCGGCATGGGCACGGTCTACCGCGCCACGCACGTCCTGATGGAGAAGACGGTCGCCGTCAAAGTCCTCCACCCCTCGCTCGCCGCCGACGACAAGATCGTCGCCCGCTTCACGCGCGAGGCCAAGGCCGCCTCGCGCATCTCGCACCCGCACGCGCTGAACGTCACCGACTTCGGCGAGGCCGAGGACGGCGTCGTCTTCCTCGTGATGGAGTACCTCGCCGGGCGCACGCTCAAGCGCGTGGTGCGCGAGGACGGCGCGATGCCGCTCGCCCGCGCCGTCGTGATCGCGCGCCAGATCGCGGGCGCGCTCGACGCCGCGCACGCTGAGGGCGTCGTCCACCGCGACCTCAAGAGCGACAACATCATGCTCGGCGAGACGGCGGGCGGCGACTGGGCGAAGGTCTTGGACTTCGGCATCGCCAAGATCATCGAGCCCGACGGCCACGACCCGGAGCTGACCGCCCCGAACCTGATCATCGGCACGCCGCAGTACATGTCGCCCGAGCAGTGCTCGCAGGCGAGCGAGATCGACGCGCGCTCCGACATCTACTCCTTCGGCGTCATCCTCTACGAGATGCTCACCGGGCACGTGCCGTTCACGGGCGAGAGCGCGACCGCGATCATGCTCAAGCACTTGCAGGAGCCCGCGCCCTCCGTGCTCGAAGAGCGTAAGGACTTGCCGCCCGCCGTCGGGCAGGTCATCGCGCGCGCACTCTCGAAGCGACCGGAGGATCGGCAGCAGAGCGCGGGCGAGCTGGCCGAGGCTCTGGAGCTGACCGCCGAAGGGGCCGCGCCCGCGGTCGTCGCCCAGACCGGCGAGCACCGGCCTCACGACGAGCGCGACACGAACCGGATCGTCGTCCCGACCGCGCCGCACGAGTCGCGCGGGACGGCGAGCGACGACTACGACGAGGCGACGGTCGTGCGCGCCAACGCGGGCGCTCGCACGCCGACGGGCGATCACGCCGTCTTCGCGGACTTGATCGAGCCCGCGCCCGCCGCGCGGTTCAACCCGTGGGTCGTGATCGTGCCCGCGGCGGCGCTGCTCGTCGCGCTCTTCGGCATCTTCTACGTCTCCAGCCGCAACAACGCGGGCGCGCCCGCCGCGGGCGACAACACGAACGCCGCGTTCGCCGTCGATCCCAACGCCGTGCCCGTGCAGACCGCCTCGCCCGCCACCGGCGCGGGCGAGAGCAACATCACGACGAGCGCGCAGGCCGCGACGCCGCCGCCCACGCCCGCGGGCGGCGCGCTCCCCGGCGCCGACCTCGCCGCCCCCACCACGAACACGAACGCGGGCGCGCAGGGGACGCCCACGCTCGTCGAAGAGGACAAGGGCAACCGCAACGCGAACGACAAGAAGGGGCAGGAGGGCGAAGACGATCCGCCTCTGCCGAGCCCGAGTCCGTCGAGCGGCGCGACGCCCAAGCCCACGGCGACGCCTTCGCCGAAGCCCACCGTGCGCGACCCCGGCGACGATCCGCCTCCGCCGCCTTCGCCGCGCAAGACCGCGACGCCGCCCCCGCCGAAGCCGCAAGGGTCGCAAGCGCCCATAGACGATCCGCCGCCGCCTGCTCCGTAAAACCCGCGCGTCGATTCGACTGATGCAACCTCTCTTAGCGCCGCGAGCGCCTTTGCGTGAGACATCACGCCAAGGCGCACGCGGCGCTAGGAGAG
>DASVQC010000062.1:0-81964 GCA_036389335.1 Pyrinomonadaceae bacterium
CCCCGCCCTGCACGCCCGCGCGAGGCGTGCAGGGGCGGGGCCCGCCCGTACACTTATCACGCCCGCCCGTAATCCCTCGCCTACAACATAATGCGTGAGGGGTACTACCCACGCGCACTATTTTGTGGTAGATTCCGCGCGAACGATTATCGTCCCCCGGCTCGCGAGCCCCCTGCCGTGATGTGCCAATGAAGAAGCCGCTCCTCTCCTTCGCCTTACTAGTCGTCGCGGGCTGCGCCCCCGCGCGCGCCCAACACAGCCGACCCCGCGCCGACGCGAAGCGCCGCGCCGCCGACGCGCCGCTCGTCTTCCTCGACAGCACGCGGGAGCGCGACGGGCTGAAGGGCCCCGTGCGCCGCGTCGAGACGGTGGTCGTGAAGGTGGAGTCCGACGGGCGCGCGCGGGCCGAGAAGTCGCGCTCGCTCCTCGAACGCACGGTCTACGACGAGGCCGGGCGGCGCGTCGAGAACGAGACCTACCCGGTCGTCGGCAACACGCGCGGCGACGAGATTCATAAGTACGACGCGCAGGGGAACCTCTCGGAGACCGTCGTGCGCGACGCGCGCGGCGCGGCGCTCAGCCGCACCGTCTACGAGTACGAGTTCGACGCCTTCGGCAACTGGGTGAAGATGACCGCCTCGGTCGCCGTCGTGAGGGCGGGCAAGGCCGGGTTCGAGCCCGTCGAGGTGACGAACCGCACCATCACCTACTACCAGACCGGCGAAGAGGCAGGCGCGCGAACGCCGACAGCCGCGGGCGCGCAGGTGGCGGCAGCCGCGAAAGAGAATCCGGGGAAAGAGAATCCGGGGACAGAAAGTCCGGTCGCGGCCCGTGCCGTCGCGGAGAAGCCGCGCGAAGTTTCGCGCCCGGCGACCGCGAAGGGGCGGGAGATCGAAGTCGGCCAGATCAACAACCGCGCCACGTCGCTGCCCAAGCCCGCCTTCGTGGTGACGGCGAGGCGGCTCGACGAGCCCGTCACGGTGTCGGTCGAGGTCGTCGTCGACGAGACGGGGCGCGTCGTCGAGGCGAGGGCGAGGAACGGCGCGGAGCCGCTGCGCGAGGCGGCTGAGGCGGCGGCGCGGCGCACGACGTTCCTGCCTTTCCGCGCGGGCGGTCGCCCGGTCAGGGCGCGCGGGACGTTGAGCTTCGCCTTCAACTTCTCGCCGTGAGGTCGCGAGGCGGCGACGCCGCCCGAGGCCCTTCAGTTCAGAGTGCGGCAGCGTCCTGATTTGATCTTACTCCGTGCGCCCTCCGTGATCTCTGTGACTCCGTGGTGAGTGTTTCCGAACCATACCTCACCACGGAGACACGGAGGACACGGAGGGCGCACGGAGGAAAGACGGAACCGAGACGCCACTCGGGGTTTGAAAACGCGGGAAGCACCCGGGGAAGTAGAAATTGGAAAACGTAGAGCGCACGCAGTTCGTCGTCTTAACGGGCCACTTGGACGACCGCCCGCTGCCCGATCTCGTCAGGACGCTGCGGGCGCAGAGGAAGTCCGGGCGGTTGCAGGTCGAGTACCCGGACGCGCCCGGCGCGTTCTTCTTCGAGGACGGCCAGCTCGTCGACGCGCAGCTCGGTTCCCTGCGCGGCGTAGAGGCCCTCTACGCCGCGCTCTCCCTGCGCGGCGCGGCGTTCAACTTCAACCCGCTCGTGCGCCCGCCCGAACGCAGCATCGACCGGCAGGGGCAGAAGTTCATCAGCGACTTGGTGGAAGTCCCGCGCCGCGAAAATCTCTCGGAGATCAGGGCCGTGGGCAGGGAGCTGCGCGAGCAGCAGTCGGCGCCGCGCGAGCTGCCGCCCGCGCCGCAGACCGCGCTGGTGCGGCTTGAGCCCGCGGCGGCGGCGGCGTTAACGGCCCCGCTCGAAGCCCGGCTCGAAGCGGTGGAGCTGGCGATAGCGTCCGCCTCGCGGCGCTTCTCGCGCGAGCGCCTCGTCTACATGATCGCCATCGCGTTTCTGGTCGGGCTCACCGTCGTCACGGCGCTGCAAGCCATCTTCACGCCGATCAAGTCGGGGCCCGCGCCCGTGGCCGCGCAGGCGAACGCCAAACCCGACGCCGCGAACGGATCGGTCGCCGCGGTCGCCGCCGACGCGACTCGCGCCGCGGCGACGACGCAGGCGGGCGTCAACAAAGTAGAGGCCGAGCGCGCCGCCCCGCCGCAGTCAACGGGCGCGGCGAAGAAGACCGAAGCCGCCGCGAGGCCGGCGACGCCCGCCGCGCAGTCGGCGCAGTCCGCCGCCCCGCAGAGGGACGCGCGAACGGCGGCGCAGGGTTCGCCCGCGCGCGGCGGCTACGTCGTGAACGTCCTGATGGAGGTGAAGGACGGGCGCGTGGCGGAGGCGCGCGTCTTGAACCCGCGGCCCGGCGCGGGCGCGTACGAGGCGCTCGCCCTGCGCATGGCGCGCCAGCGTCGCTACCCGGACAACTTCACCGGCGGCGACACGTGGAAGATCAGAGTGAAGCCATGAGGTGAAGCGCCGCGCGCGACGGGATCGCCCGCGGCGCTTTTTTGTCGCGGCGGCGCGGCGGCGGTCGGGCGAGAGAGATGCTGTTCATACGGAGCAACAATCTGGCGATCCGTCTCGGCGGGGCCGAACGCCTGCGACTGCTCGACGCGCTCGCCGCGCGCGGGCACGCGCCGCTCGTGCGCGCCGCGCGCCGACGCCGCTTCGAGCTGCTGGTCGGCGGCGGCGTCGACGACGAGGCGGTCGGGCCGGCGGCTGACGAGCTTGAGCGTCGCTGCGCCGCGCGGCACGAGTCGCGGCCCGCGGTCGGCGCGTACACGCCGGGCGAGCTCTTCTGCGCGGGCGACTGCGTGTTCTTCGTCTTGTTCGGCGAGTCGGCGGGGGAGGGATTGAGCGCCGGGATAGTTTACAACGTGGGGACGGGTGAGCCGCTGCTCAAGCTCGACCGCTTTTGCCGCGACGTGCGCGAGACCCTGATCAGGATCGAGAGGGGCGGGGAATCAGCCGAGGCGGGAGAGCCGCGCGAGCTGCCGTGCTGGAAGGCGCGCGCCGGGCAGTCGTCGCGGGGGCTGGCGCGCTTCATCGCCATCCAGCCGACCGACTTCGCCGTCGCCGCGCGCTGCCGCGGCGGGGCGCGCGAGTTCCTGCGCGCCTCCGAGCTGATGGAGAGTCATCCGGTGCGCCTCTTCCTGCGGCGCGTGCAGGAGATGCGCCGCGAGGGCTACACGCCGCGCCGCCTGCTGGCGGAGGCGAACGAGTCGGGCGGCGTCTCGGTCGAGAGGATGCTGGAGGCGGGGCTGCTGGAGCGCGAGGTGCGTGTGAGCTGCCGCAAGTCGGGCCACGCCTTGTTCGATCTGCCGACGCCCGACTCGCTCGCGGCGATCACGCTGAGCAAGGCGAAGTGCAGCCTGTGCGCCGCGCCCGTCGCCGACGAGGTGGTCGAGGAGACCATCAACCCGACGTGGCTCGCCGTCACGCTGCTCGAAGACGGCGCGTGGCTCAATAATCGCGTCTATAAGATCATCCGCTCTTTGGGCGTGCCCGACAGCGAGATCGCGACCGGCCCCGCCTCGCCGCACGGCGAGTCCTACATCGCGGCGGAGGTGTGCGGCAACTCCTTCCTCTTCGTCACGCGCGACGGCGACATGACGCCCGCCTTCGCGCGCCGCGTCGCCGAGACGGTCGCGGAGACCGAGGCCGCGCACCTCGTCGCCGTCACGACCGGCGCGGTCGAGGAGGAGGGCCGCCTGCGCCTCTACGAGTTCGCGTGGCGGAGGGCGCGCGACGGCAGGGACTTGGACATCACGCTCGTCGAAGGGCTCGACGCGGCCCGCGCCGAGATCGAGCGCGCCTTCGGTCGCGCGGTTCACCGCGAGCTGGCGCGCCGCCTCTTCCCGCTCGACGCGCCGCTCGGCTTCGGCGCGTCAAACTTCGTGCTCGACTGGTTCAGGCTGGCGGCGGAGACCGTCGCGAAGGCCGGCGCGGCGGGCGCGCTCGTGCCGCTCTTCCCCGATCTCGACCAGCGCGTCGCCTCCTGAAGCGGCGCGCGGGCGTCCGACCCTCACCGCAAACTCACTCTCGGTACCCGGCACTATTTTCTCGCGGGCGTCGTCTGCCCTTCGCCGAGGTACTCTCTGGCGCAGCGCGCCAGCCCGTCGAGCCATTCGAGGTGACGCCGGAGTGGCCCTTTCATCATGTCGAACTCCGCGAGCTTCTTGCCGAAGTCGGGGCGGCGACCGTCGTAGTCGGTGAAGCCGTACTCGCGCGCGAGGCCGTAAGAGCTGAGCAGCGCGCCGGTGCGCCCGATGACTTTGCGGTCGGCGGCGAGCGCGGCCACGGCGCGACCGACGAAGAGGGGCGACTCGCTTTCGAGAAAAAACTTGTCCTTCTTCGCGCCGTCGCGCCAGTTCTCCTCCGTGACTTTGAAGTGTTCGAGCATGAACTCGGAGCGCAGGTAGCCCGGCGTGATCGCGACCGCCGCGACGCGGTGCGGGCGCAGCTCCTCGGCGAGCATCACGGCGAGCCCCTTCAGGGAGAACTTGACGAGCTGCGCGAGGATGTTGCCGCCGCAGAAGAGCAGATCGAACTCCGTGACCTCGACGACGAGGCCGCGCTTCCGCCTGATCATGAGCGGCGCGGCGTGCTTCGCCGTGATGACGTGCGAGAGCACCGCGTTCTCGTGGATCGCCAAGCCGTCCTTGAGTTCGGTCTCCCACGCGCGAGTCCACCCGGCCATCCTCATGTCGGAGCCCGCGACGTTGTTCACGAGCACGTCGAGCCGCCCGTGCTCTTCGTCGACGCGCCCGAAGAGCGCGCGCACCTGCGACTCGTCTGTGTGATCGACCCGCACGGGGACGCCGACGCCGCCCGCCTCTGCGACGAGCCCGGCGGTCTCTTCGACGGTCTCCGGCCTGCCGTAGGGCGAGGGGTGGCCCACGACGCTGCGGCCCGTGCAATAGACGGTCGCGCCCGCCTCGCCCAGAGCGCGCGCGATGCCGCGCCCCGCGCCCCGCGTCGCGCCCGCCACCACCGCCACCTTGCCTTTCAGACTCGCCACCCGCGCGCCCCCCTTCCGAACCCTGCGGCGGCAAGTTTACAGAAAGGCGCGCTCGCGGTCTTGGCGTTTTTTGATGTGGGGATTCGCGGCGCGACGAAGCTCAGGCGGAAACTAAGATTCGCCGCGGGGGCGCGGAGAAGTCGCAGGGGGCGCGGAGAGTAGAACGATGAATGATGAATGATGAATGATGAATGATGAACGCGGAATGACGAACTGAAAGCAATCTGCTCTTACTTCATCGCTCATCGTTCCCACTTCATCGTTTCGGGGGTCGTCTCAGCCGAGACGGCAGCTTCCGGGCGAGGAGTGGGTGAGCTTGCGGAACTGTTTGTAGAAGCGCCCGAGATCGTTGTAGCCCACTTCGCCGGAGACCTCGATGATCTTCTCGCCGCGCGCGAGGCGGAGCATCGCGTCGCTCGCGCGGAGCTGGTCGCGGTACGCGAGCGGCGGCATCCCGTAGTCGCGCTTGAACTGCCGCGTGAGGTGCGCGTGCGAGACTTTGAGGAGCGCGGCGACCCGCGCGATTGACGAGCCCGCGTCGCGGTACGACTCGTCGAGCGCGCGCTTCGCCCGCAGCGAGAGCGGCGACGGGCGCGTGCAGCGCTCTATGGGGCGGCCCTCGCGGCCCGCCGTCAGGGCTTCGAGCACTTCGCTCGGGCTCGACGCTCGCGCCCCCTCGTCGACCTCGACCAGCACGGAACGGCCCTCGCCCACGCGCGGCGCGCGCCCCTCGGCGGCGACGCCGACCCAGCGGCTGCGCACGTCCTCGAAGACGATCTCGGTGATCGAGTGGGGGGCGTACAAGAGCCCGAAGCGGCGCGGCCCGACGCGCACCCGCGCGCCGTCCTGCACGTAGTAAACTTCGCCCGCGCCGAGCCGGTGCAGCTCGAAGAGCCAGCCGCCGCCCGAGACGAAGCAGCCCGACAGGCGGCCATCGACCTCCATCTCCTCCTCGATCCACACGAGCCCGCCCGCCAGCGCCTCGACCCTCCGCCGCGAGCGCACCGCGCCGCCGCCCGGCAGGGGCATGACGTGCTCCACCGCCCCCGTCGCGCCGCCGCCGCGCGCTCCTTTATCGCGCGCGCGCTCGTCGCGCGCGGCTGATGAAGTGGCCCGGCTCACGCGCCTGTTCTCCGGGTCGCCGCGTCTGCCGTGCGTCGCGGCAGGAGCAGCGCGACGCTCGTCAGGATGAGCGCGCCGCCGAGGGCCGTGCGCGCCGTCAGAGACTCTTCGAGCACTACCGCGCCGAGCACGACGGCGATGAGCGGTTCGGGGATCGACATCAACAGCAGTTTCATCGCGCCCATGCGGCGGAGCAGCCAGTAGTTCAGGCCGAACCCCACGACCGAGCCGACGACGGCGAGGTAGAGGAGCGAGGCCGTGGCGGTCTGCGTCCAGCGGAAGTGTAGCGGGTTGCCCTCGCGCGCGAAACCGAAAGCGAGGAGCGGGATCATGGCGGCGAGCATCTGCCCCGTCATCAGCGTCAGCGGATCGAGGTGGCCGCCGCGCGCCTTGACGACGACGTAAGCCAGCGCGACGCAGATCGCGCCGCCCGCGACCGCCGCCGAGCCCGCGAGCGCCGCCCACCCGGCGACCCTCAACTGATCGGAGAAGATGACGGCGACCCCGGCGACGCCGAGCGCGAGCGCGCCGAGCTTGGCCGGGGTGAAACGCTCTTCCGGCAGGAGGTAGTGGGCGAACGCCAGACCGAAGACGGGCGTGGCGGCTTGCAGCACCGCCGTCAGTCCCGAAGGGATGAACCGCGCGCCCCAGAAGAGCAGCGCGTAGTTCGCGCCTAAGAGCAGCAGCCCCGTCCCGGCGATGAACGCGAGGTCGCGCACGCCACGCGGGAGGCCCCTGCGCCGCGCGGCGACGGCGGGCAGCAGCAACGCGACCGCGACCGCCAGCCTGATCCCGGCGAAACTCACCGGCGGCAGGTCGCGCAAGCCCAGCTTGATGAAGAGCCAGACCGTGCCCCACACGCAGCACGTGACGACCCACACGAGCGCCAGCCTCATCGCGCCCCCGCCCTCCGTCCATGCCCGCCAAGTCCTCCGCACCGTCCGCCGCTTCTTTCGGCGTGATCGGCGCAGACAAGCATGAACGACTTCCCGTCAGAGTGGCAAGCCGGTCGGCTCCGGCCTGTGGCCGCGCAGGGCCGCGCTCGCCTCGTAGGCGACGCGCCGGGCGCGCATCACGTTGCCGAGCGGGCGGTGGTCCTCCGTCGCGTGCCAAGGGGTGAACGACAGCTTTTTCACCTCCTCGCTCAGCGCGTGCGTCGCCGGGTCGTCCAGATCGCATCGCGGGATGCGCAGTCGCGCGACCCTCACGAACGGCGCGTGCTCGGGCTCCCACTCGACGGAGGTGTCCTCGATGGGGGTGTGCTCGTCGTCCACGTAGAACTGCAAGAGGAAGTCGAACATGAGGTCGCCCGCCCGCAGCCGATCGGCCAACTCTTCGCGGAGGAAGTCGTCGGTCAGGGGGCGGCTCTGCGGCTCGGGCGTGCCCTCGGCGGGCCGCACGGTGAACTTCACGGCGTAGGGGCCGAGCTTGATGGGCGCGGTGCCCGCGTAGTGCTCGGTCGCCATGCTGCGCACCTTGCTCAAGGCGACGGTGCCGGCGACGTCCGCGAGGATGCGCGCCGACTCGAAGACTCCCACCTCGCGGGCCAGCGTGACGGGCAGCGTGACGGGGTTGCGCGCCGCCCTGATGAAGGCGACGAACTGCCGTATGTCGCGCACCGTCGAGGTGACGGAGTGGCTCGTGGCGAGGAAGTCCTGCGTCACGGCGTCCTCGCGCCCGGGCAGCAGCTTGCGCCCCCCGACCCCGATCAGCTTGATCGCGATGCCGCGCGGCTCGTGGTGCTTATCCGGGTTGAGGTGGAAGTCGCCGTTGGAGAAGCGGACGAGCGCCGGGAAGACCCGCGGCGTGCCGAAGACGCCGAAGCGCGCGCACTCGGGCAGCCCGTCCAGAACTTCAAACTCCGCCATCACTCCGGCGTGAGTCTTCGCGTGGAACCCGCGGAACAGCGCCTCACTCTGCGGCGACAGCTCACCTTTTCTCTGCCTCTCCGCGGCCTCCCGCGCCGCCTCCTGCTGCTGCTCCGCGATCTCTCTGGCGAAGTCGTCGAACAGCTCCTGCTCGCCGGGCTTGCTCTTCTCCTCCCACGCGGTGCTCGCGGCGGGCTCTGTTGGTGTCATGAGGGGCCTCCCGACTCGGACGGGATGATTTATAGTGGTCTCGTGAATATATGAGGTAATCCGTGAAAATATTTCAAGGGCGGGCGGGGCCTTAAAAATCGGGAACCGGGGCGTGGCCCCCCACGGCGGCCCTCGCGCGGGCGTGGGCGGGACGGCCCCTTGTCGGGCGAGAGCCGCGACCGGACTTCAGCTTCTCGTGGCGACGACTTCGAGGTACTCGCCTTCGCCATACGTCGTGCCGTCGGTCGCCTGATTGTGCTCCTCCCACAGCCGCTCCAGATCGCCCCGCAGCGCGGCCTGCCCGTCGGCGTCGAGCGCGGCGAAGGCGCGCTGCGTGGGGCCGTAATACAGGCGGAAGGACTCGACCACCCCGGCGGGCGGCGACGAGTATGTGAACGGGCACACCCGCCGCGTCAGTTGTAAATCCGCGATCCCTTCACGCAGACGCTCGCGCACGGTCTCCTCGTCGCCCCACTTGACGGGCGAAGGGACGCCGGGAGGGGGCGGCACGTGCTTGCCCGTGAGCTTGAACATCTGGCCGACGAACCCCTCCGGCGTCCAGTTCGCCATCGCGATCCGCCCGCCCGGTCGGCAGACGCGCGCCAGCTCTGAAGCGACCAGCTCGGGCCGCGGGGCGAACATCGCGCCGAACATGCTCACGACCACGTCGAAGGACGCGTCCGCGTAGGGCAGGGCCTCGGCGTCGCCCTCGTCGAACCGGATCGCTAGGCCCTCGGCGGCGGCGCGCGCCCTCGCCTGTTCGAGCAGGTTCGTCGCGATGTCGACGCCGGTGACGACCGCGCCCGCGCGCGCCGCCGGCAGCGACAGGTTGCCGCTGCCGCAGGCCACGTCGAGCACGCGCGCGCCCGGCGCGAGCGCCAGGCGCGCGATGAACTCCTCCGCGCCCGCCTCGATGTGCCTCGCGACCTCGCCGAAATCGCCCGCCATCCACGTGGCCTTGAGCCGCGCCTTCAAAGCTTCCATCTCGGGGTTGATCGTGCTCACATTTCGCCCTCTTTCAAATAAAGGTTTTCATGATCAAAGGTCGCCGCCCGACGCCCGAATTAACCGGACGGGAAGAATCTGACAGAGCATCAAAGTCTCGCGCATGAACGCGACGCTATTCGCCCCCGGTCGGACGAGTCGTCAGGCGGCGCGCTTTGGTTCCGGGTTGTACCCGTTATTCCCGAATGGTGAGAGCTTCTCCAGCCACATCTGCTCAAGTGTTCGCAGGTCTGCCGAAGGGTCATAACCGGCCCGATCCGGCACCTCGATGGTATCCAGCACTTCAACCTCAAAGGCCCCGGCCCCGTATTCGATCAGGTCTTTCTGTAGAGTTGGATTAGGGTGAGAACCCGAGCGGAGTTGCCCTTGCTGGCGATTAAGTATGGACGGGAGGTCGGTGCTCTTGCCGACGAGTAACTTCCCGTTGACGGTGTTTCTGATGCAATACACGCCCATCGGGCGGCGGTTCTCCTTGTACTCTCGGATCAAAGCCTTTTTGTCCATGGATGCTCCTCAGCCTGTTGATATCAGGATTTAAGTTTCCCCGACCCAAAGCTGTCTAACGCCCGAATTGACCCGCCGCGAGCGAGCAGCCTTCACCCCTCATCGCGGGAAGATTGATAAAAGGCACGCCGTCGAGCGGTCGGGTCGAATGACTTGTTAGATTTCGGTCTTTAGCATTCAACCTTGAATACGAGTCTTTTATTTTTGAACGCTGTCAAGTTTAATGTTCCGAACCCCGCGTAAAATTCCGTCATTGCCGCGCGTCAACTTGATAATCGAGTTAAATCCACCGCGCCCCGTTAGCAATTTAGCCTTTTCTTCGGGCGTGATAAAAGGATCGCCTTCAAACCAATACTCGTCAATCGCGTATTCTGGAATCTGCGAGCTGTAAATTTGCGCGTGAATGTGGGCAGGTGTTGTTCTGTTTGGGTAGGGCGCAGGTTTGATAGTTTTGAACTCATACTTTCCGTCTTTGCCTGTTTTCATCCAGCCGCGCAGTCTGGGATTATAAGCGTCATCTTCTTTGTTGTAATAGCCTGTCGAATCGGTGTGATAAACAAAAAGCACGACTCCTTCTGCGGGCGTTACCCCGTCAGGTTGATAAATTGTCCCAGACATCATCAACGGTTCGCCTCTTTCATCTTTAGAAGCAATCGTCGTTTGCCAAGACATATTTTGCGGCGCAATGCAGGAACTGCACGGCATACTTCCAAATCCATTGCTATAAGGTAATCGTTTGGTTTGGGCGATTGCCTCGGGTTGGGCCGAACATCCGCCTAGATTAAATGCGCCGAATGACAAAGCCGGAAGCGCGGCGGCGCACAGCGAAACACCCCTGATAAATTCCCTGCGATCCAAGTCAGTATCTTTACGCATATTAGCCTCAACTTCCTTAATCACCATCTCCAGCGTACCACGACGAAGAAATCTAACTAGTATTCTATGGCGAAAGTGGGGTGCGAGCACGCCGCACGCGTACTTACACCCCACTTTAACTTTGTGATTACGCCTCGCGCAGGTCGCGCCCGGTCATCTCGGCGGGCTGGGGGATGTCGAGGAGCGAGAGCATGGTGGGGGCGACGTCTTCGAGCGCGCCGCCTTCGCGCAAAGTTATCCCGCGGGCGGCTTCGTCTACGAGGAGGAGGGGGACGGGGTTGGAGGTGTGCGCGGTGTGGGGCTCGCCGGTCGCGGGGTCGATCATCTGCTCGCAGTTGCCGTGATCGGCGGTGATGATGCAGCGACCGCGGGCGGTCTTGAGCGCCTTCGTGATCCAGCCGAGGCAGGTGTCCACGTGCTGCACGGCCTCGACGGTCTTGGCGAGGTTGCCGGTGTGCCCGACCATGTCCGGGTTGGCGTAGTTGATGATGAAAACGTCCGTCTCGCGCTCCTCGATGGCGCGCAGGATTTTGTCGGTGAGCGGGAAGGCCGACATCTCCGGCTTGAGATCGTAGGTCGCGACCTTCGGCGAGGGCACGAGGAGACGGCGCTCGTGCGCGAACTCGCGCTCCGCGCCCCCGTTGAAGAAGTAGGTGACGTGCGCGTACTTCTCCGTCTCGGCGAGCCTGTAATTTCTAACGCCGACGGCGGCGAAGACTTCCGCGAGGATGTTCGTGGGCTGCGCGGGCGGGAAGGCGACGGGCAGCGGGAACGTCTTGTCGTAGATGGCGAAGCAGACGAAGTGGGTGTGCGGGCGGTTCGGGGTGGGGAAGCAGTCGAAGCCCGCGACGGCGAGCGCGTCCGTGATCTGTCGCGCGCGGTCGGCGCGGAAGTTGAAGAAGACGACCGAGTCGCCGTCGGCAATCGTCGCCACGGGCCGACCGTCGCCGCGCGTGACGACGACCGGCTCGACGAACTCGTCCGTCACCCCGCGCTCGTACGACTGCCTGATCGCGTCGACCGCGTCGGTGGCGCGCTCGCCCTCGCCGCCGACCAAAAGCCTGTAGGCGCGCTCCGTGCGCTCCCAACGCTTGTCGCGATCCATCGCGTAGTAGCGACCGCAGACCGAGGCGACCTCGCCGACGCCGATCTCGGCGCACTTGTCGCGCATGGCGGCGACGTAGCGGTCGGCGGAGGACGGGGGCGTGTCGCGCCCGTCGAGGAAGCAGTGGACGTAGACGCGGCGCAGGCCCCGCTTCGCGGCCATCCGCAAGAGCGCGTAGGCGTGCTCCTGCGAGGAGTGGACGAGGCCGTCGGAGACGAGGCCGATGAGGTGGAGCGCGCGGTCGTGTCTGGCGGCGCTGTCGAGCGCGGCGTTCAGCGCGAGGTTCGAGTTGAACTCGCCCGTCTTGATCTCGTGGTTGATGCGCTCAAGGTCTGTGCGCACGACGCGCCCCGCGCCCATGCAGAGGTGCCCGACGTTGGAGTTGCCCATCACGCCCGCGGGCAGGCCGACGCACTCGCCCGAAGCCTCGATCAGCGTGTGCGGGTATTTCTCTAACAGCTCGTCGTAAAACGGCATCTGCGCGAGCGCGACGGCGTTGCCCTCGCGGCGCGGGCTGTGGCCGAAGCCGTCGAGGATGATGAGCGCGAGCGGGCCCTGTCTATCAGTCAACGCTTACTCTCCTGATAAAGGCACTCGCCACAGAGGCACAGAGGGCACGGAGCGGGCACGGGGGAAAACGAGAAACTCAAACGCCTTAGTTATTCTCCGTGCGTCCTCCGTGTCCTCTGCGCCTCTGTGGTGAATTCTTACCTCTTAGTGGCGCGCGCTTTCTTCGTCGCAGCGTTATTGCTGCCCCCAGGCTTCGCCGCCGCGCCTCGTTCGAGCTGGTAGAAGGCCGCCGCGCCGGGGTAGCGCGCCGCGCCGCGGAGGTCTTCCTCGATGCGAAGCAGTTGGTTGTACTTGGCGACGCGGTCGGTGCGCGAGAGCGAGCCGGTCTTGATCTGGCCGGCGTTGGTGGCGACGGCGAGGTCCGCGATGAAGGTGTCCTCGGTCTCGCCCGAGCGGTGCGAGATGACGGCGGTGCGCCCGTGCGTCTTCGCCATCTCTATCGCGTCGAGCGTCTCTGTGAGCGTGCCGATCTGGTTGACCTTGATCAGGATCGAGTTGGCGACGCCGCGCTCTATCCCCCGGCGCAGGAACTCCGTGTTCGTCACGAAGAGGTCGTCGCCGACGAGCTGCACGCGCCGCCCCACTTCGTCGGTCAACGATTTCCAGCCTTCCCAGTCGTTCTCGGCCATGCCGTCCTCGATGGAGATGATCGGGTACTGCCCGACCCAAGACTTCCAGTAGGCGACCATCTCGTCGCCGGACAGCTTGCGACCGTCGGACTTTTTGAAGACGTAATGCCTGCCGTCGTAGAACTCGCTCGCCGCCGGATCGAGCGCGAGCAGGACGTCCGAGCCCGCCCCGTAGCCGCTCCGGTCGATCGCTTCGAGGATGGTCTCGACCGCCTCCTCGTTCGAGCGCAGGTTCGGCGCGAATCCCCCCTCGTCGCCGACGGCGGTGGCGAGCCCGCGCTTACCGAGGACGGATTTCAGCGCGTGGAAGATTTCCGCGCCCGCGCGCAGCGCCTCGCCGAAGCTCCCCGCGCCGACGGGCACGATCATGAACTCCTGAAAGTCCACGTTGTTGTCGGCGTGCGCGCCGCCGTTGACGATGTTCATCATCGGCACGGGCAGCGTGCGCGCGTTCGCGCCGCCCAGATAACGGTAGAGCGGAATCTCGAGGTAGGTCGCCGCGGCGCGCGCCGTCGCCAGCGAGACGGCGAGCAGGGCGTTCGCGCCGAGCTTCGATTTCGTCTTCGTCCCGTCGAGCGCGAGGAGCGCGGCGTCCACCTCCGCCTGATCTATCGCGTCGAGCCCTTCGAGCGCCTCGCTGATGACGCCGTTGACGTTCTCGACGGCGCGCCGCACACCCTTGCCGCCGAAGCGTTTCTTGTCGCCGTCGCGCAGCTCGACGGCCTCGTGCTCGCCCGTGGACGCGCCCGAAGGGACTGCGGCGCGACCGACCTCGCCGCCGACGAGGAAGACCTCCGCCTCGACGGTCGGGTTGCCGCGCGAGTCGAGTATCTCGCGCGCGCGTACCTGTTCGATCAAGCTCATGCGTGTCTGCGCGCTCCTCGTCAAGTGTGATTCGGTTACTTTCGGATTACAAATCTATCTCACATTTCGCGGCGGGCAGTCAAAGCGCGGCGAGTTGTCGCGTCATAGTTTCAGCTTTCCTCTGTGCCCCCTCTGTGTCCTCTGTGACTCTGTGGTGAGTTATGGATCGGAAGCACTCACCACGGAGGCACAGAGTTTACGGAGGACGCACGGAGTAAAAATCAAATCAGGACACCACCGGCGTTTTAGCGTTCGGGGGCGCGGCGAGCGCGGCGGCTTTCCGGGCGGCGTGTTACTTTCGTGGTCTTTTAGCTACAGGCGCGCGAACTCGTGCGCGTATAAGTGTGGAATACCGGCACGGCGGAAAGATCAGGCGTTGATGAAGACGACGAAGTTAAAGGGAGAGCAGACGACTCAGCCCGGCGCGGACGACGCGGCGAAGAGGGCCCGCCCACTAGCGGGTTTCCTGATCGCCGGGGCATCGCTCGCCGCGCTCTTCGGCCTCGCCGTGCTCAAGGGGCGGGTTAAAGACGACAGCGAAACACCAAGGGAGGCAAGGAACTAGAATGTCAGCACAAGGTTTAGGCAGGGCGGTGGACACGGGGACGACGGGCACGGGGGGCGCGGGCGGCGCGCTCGCGACGAGGACGGACGCCGCCGAGACGATGCTCAAGACCATCGACAACTCGACGGTCAGCGCGACGGGCGTGAGCCTGTTCCACATCCTGACCATCGGCTCCATCGGCGCGTCGCTCGCGCTCTTCTTCAGCGGCAACAAGCAGGCGGGCATCTTCGTCGGGCTGTGGCCCCCGACCTTTCAGGCTCTGAAGTCCGTGGTCGATAAGAGCAACAAGCAGTAAGCGGCTATCTTTTTTCCCGTCATCGCGGGGAAAGCGAACAAGGGGTGAGCAAGGGGGCGGCGCGGGCTGATGACTTCAGCCCGCGCCTTTTCTATTGCCGCGAAAATCCTCTACCATTCGCGTCGGAATTTTCCAAACTCCGCCAGCCGCGCGGGCATCGAACGAGCGGGAGGTCTTAGAGAGGGATGAGAGTCGGTCGCAGGTTCGTCACGCAACTCCTCTTCGCGCTGCTCGCCGCGGCCTCGGTCACATTCGCCGGTTCCGCGGCGCGCGCCGGGGCGCAGCAGCCCGCGCCGCAAGCGACTCCGCGGGCGATCCCGCGGGCGGCGGCCACGCCGCCCGCCTCCCCGACGCCCGCAGCCGAAGACGAAGAGGTGTTGTCGGTCGAGACCTCGCTCGTCAACGTCCTCTTCAACGCCGTGGATCGCGACCGCCGCTTCGTCACCACGCTCCGGCAGGAGGACGTGCGCGTCTTCGAGAACGACGCGCCGCAGACCATCTCCGTCTTCCAGCGCGAGACGGAGCTGCCCGTCTCGCTCGCCGTCTTGGTCGACGTGAGCTGGTCGCAGAAGGTGACGCTGCCGGACGAGGCGCAGGCCGCGACCGAGTTCGTCGACGCGGTGCTGCGGCCCGCGAAGGACAGGGCCGCCGTCATCTCTTTCACGGGGACGGCGACGGTCGAGCAGGACCTGACATCGGATCGCGCCGCGCTCCACCGCGCCATCGCGAACCTCAAGGCCGTGCCGCCCGCCGACAAGGACGAGGCGTTCCTCTACCACGAGGGCGAGAAGGCCGAGGTCGTGCCGGAGAGGATCGAGGAGTACGGTCTGCCCGGCTCGACCGCGCTGTGGGACGCCGTCTGGGCGACCGCCACGGACATGATGTCGGCGACGCCCGAGAACACGCGCCGCGCCATCATCATCCTCTCCGACGGCGACGACACGGAGAGCCGCCTCAAGAAGGAGGACGCCATCGCCGCCGCGCTCAAGGCGAACACGATCATCTACTCAATCGGCGTCGAGCCCATCTGCGAGGAGCCTGACGCCGACTGCCGCTACGAGAAGGGCGCGCTGCGTAAGGTCTCGGAGCGCACGGGCGGTCGCGCCTTCTTCCCGCAGGACGAGCAGCAACTGAGGGCCGCCTTCGACGAGATCAACCGCGAGCTACGCACCCAGTACCTCGTCGCCTACTCCCCGACCAACAAGGCGCGCGACAACACCTACCGCCGCATCCGCATCGAGATCGCCAACCCCAAGCTCCGCGATCAGAAGATCAAACTCACCTACCGCGAAGGCTACTTCGCCGCGCCCCCGCGCGCCGCCCGCCCCAAGCGCGAGCGCGCCCCGCAAGAGCGGCTCAAACGCCCCCCCCGCCCCCCGCGCAAGAACTAAGCGCGCATAGCTTTCAGTCCCAGTTTTCTTAACCTGTCCATGAGTCATTCGGCTTAGAGCCGTCCCCCCTTGGGAGGCGTAGACTTTCGTCATCGCTTCGGACTCCCGGCGTGCGAACGACTATAGCGCCGAATGCGACGGACGCCGGGTGGATGTCCCCGGCGTCCGTCGTGTGAGCCTAACCCGCGCGCGGGCTTTACGGCGCGGAGGCGAAGGCCAGATCGGTGATGAGGAGCGCGCCCGACGCCGTCTGGTCGAACCGGAGTTGGACGGAGCGGATGTCCGTCAGGTTGACGCCCGTGAACGAGGTGAGGGGGATGCGCGCCGTGTTGAGGACGACCTTCGGCACGGGGCCGGTCGTGCCCGGCGGGTAGAAGAGCGCGGTCGAGACGCTGCCGACGAGGACCGAGCTTTGCGCGCCCGTGCCGTCGGTGAGGACGACCGAGAAGCTCTGCGGCGCTTTCGCGTTGCGCGTGTCCTCGAAGTTGACGCTGACGCGGAACTGCAACGCCTGGAAGCCGCTCACGTCGCGCGAGCCGAGCGGCAGGTCGTTCGTGTAGCTGGCCCCGCCCGCCGCCCAGCCCGTGCGCAGTTGGCTCAGGCCGCGCAGGGTCGAGCGCGCGCTCGGGACGGTGTGCGGCTGGCGGCTGGTGGACTGCGCGGCACTCAGGCAGTGCTGCGGCTCGGGCGAGTTGCCGCCGCACAGATCGTGCGGCGTCAAGCCCGTTTGCGTGGACGCGCCGCCGAGCGTGTCGGTCGTGAGGTTGGCGGCGGTGAGCAGGCGGTTCACGTCGCGCCGCTTGGCCGCCGCGTCGGGCGCGTGGTAGGAGACGTGCAGGTCGGTCGTCTGCGCCGAGGCGGGGGGCGGGGCCGCGCCCGTCAGGATCGGGGTGAACTGCGTCTCGCCGCCGACGTAGACGCGGAAGAACGCGGAGAGGTAGGCGATGCCCGTGCCGCGCTGCTGCGCGCTCGTCAGGCGGTGGTTGCCCGTGACCGTGCCGCACTGCGGGTCGCTCGTGCCGCCGGAGACGCCGGAGTTCCAGTCGTCGGCGGTGCCGGCGGAGAACATGCCGGGCGTCCAGACGGTGTTGTAGAAGTTGTGGTTCGCGCCCATCACCTGAATGGTGTGCTTCGCGCCGGTGTCGCCCGCCACGTTGTAGCGCGCGTCGTCGTAGAAGTGGACGCCCTGGTTGTCGCTCACGTCGCCGTCGCAGTAGGGGAGGACGACCGCGAGCGCGGAGTTGTTGACGACGGGCCGGTTGAAATCGACGGGCGCGAGCGGGAAGACGCCCTTGATCGTGTAGGGCGAGCCGAGGGAAGCGTTGTAGACGTAGTGCTTGACGACGCCCTCGCCGCCGCGCGAGTGGCCCATCGTGCCGACGCGCGTGAGATCGATCTTGCCGACGAACTTCGTGCCGAAGGGGGCCGCGCCCGTCGTGTTGAAGGTCTTCAACTGATCGAGGTGGCGCTGGACGAGTTCGGCGCGCGCCTGCATGCCGAGGTCGTTGACGTTGTTGTCGAAGGCGTTGATGCCGTTGGCGCTCACCGAGACCACGATGTAGCCGTTGCTCGCCAGGATTTGCGCGACGTAGTCGTAGCCCTGGTAGCTGGGGATCGCCGTCTGGTTGCTCAGGCAGGGCCAGCGCAGGGAGGCGGTCGTGCCGCGGAAGCAGGTGGCGTGCCGCCCGTGGAGGAAGACGACGACGGGGAAGGGGCCGCCCGTCAGATCGGTCGGGTGGTGAATAGACGCCTTCACCTCGACGGCGGAAGGGAAGGCCGACGGCTGGAAGGCGAGGTCGCCGTAGTCGTACTCCTCGCGCGTGACGGCGCGCGGGCCGGTCGTGCCGGGGTCGGGCGTCTGCGCCGCGGCGCTGAGCGCGCAGCAGGCGACGAGGAACGAGATGAGGGTGAGTGTCTTGAGGGTGTTGCGCATTAGGGTTTCACTCCTTCCGTGCCGAGCTTGAGCTTTTCGGGAAGCGCGGTGCGCTCTTTCTTGTTCTCCTTGTCGCCGTAGGAGAGGTAGACGGTCGCGCCGTCCTTGATCGCCGCCTCGTCGTAGGTGACGACGGTGATCGCGTCGAGGTCTTCGCTCTCGACGCCGTAGCCGAGCGCCACGTCGTCGAGCCAGATGACGGGCGGCAGCGCGCGCACGGCGAAGGGGCCGCCCGTCACCGTCACGCGGAACGCCTTCGCGACCGCCACGCGCTGACCGCCGACCTCCGCGTTCGTGACGTGCGGCAGCGCCACCTCCTCGACGCGGTACGAGCGCAGCTTCAAGAGCCCCTTCGGCGTCGTGTTCGTGCCGCGGGCCACCACCCTGCCGGGCAGTTTCAGTAAGTCGGTCACGGTGAACTCCTGTTCGGCGGGGGAGGGCGGGTTCTGCCCGAACGCCGCGCCCGCGAACGACAGCAGCAACAGGCAGGCGAGGGCGGCAAGGCGCGCCGCGCCGCGACCGAGCCCGTGTGCGTTTCGATGCGTGTGCATACAGATTTCTCCTTACGTTACGAGGGTTGAGGGTTTACGGGGCGGAAGCGCGCGGGCGCACGACGCGCGCGCGGGCGCTTCCGTCTCCGGCAAAGTTTGGGGCGTGAGAGTCTTCGTGCTGGCTGGCTGTCGTCAATTCACGCGAGGCCGGCTCAGGTGAGTCTTACCGTCCGTTACGAAGAGGCGCAAAAGTAACGCCCCGCCGCGCC
The DNA here is from genome assembly GCA_036389335.1 of Pyrinomonadaceae bacterium. GTDB lineage: Bacteria > Acidobacteriota > Blastocatellia > Pyrinomonadales > Pyrinomonadaceae > JAIVGV01. The sequence goes on from DASVQC010000062.1 coordinate 18,724, forward strand.
CCTGTCAAGCCGCGGCGAATGACGGCGCAAGCCAAATGATGAATGCGGAATGATGAATGATGAATAAAGACCTCTTGCCTTTCAATTCATCATTCATCATTCCGCATTCATCATTTAACTCTCTGCGCCTCCGCAGCGAGTGCTTCATCACGCGCGACTCACGCCCTTTCGAGCAGGGCGACGCCGCCCATGCGGCGAAACTTCTCGCGCTTCGACGGCGGCTGGATGCGCCACATCAGGCGCGCGAGCCAAGCCATCGGCATCTCGCGCTTCAGTCGGCGCGCCTCCTCCATCATCGAGCGGAACTCGGCCTCGCGCCAGCCGAAGGGCCGGAAGAAGTCGGTCCCTTCGGCGGGCGCGAAGCGGAACGGCGCGTTCGCCTCGGCGACTCTCCTGCCCCACGTCTTCTCCATGCGCTTGAGGATTTCCGGGCGCACGATGTCGATGAGCCACCAGCGGAAGGGCGCGCGCGCGCGCAGGTCTGCGGCGAGCGCGCCGACCTGCTGCGGCGCGAGGTAGACGAGCAGCCCTTCGGAGATGACGAGCGCGCGCTCCGAGCCGGCGGCGACGCGCGCGAAAAACTCCCCGCGCGCCCCGACGTCCGCGAGGTCTAGCTTCACGACCTCGTGCTCGCACGCGGCGCGCTCGCCCGCGAGCACGCCCTGCTTGTAGTCGAGAATCTCCGGCAGATCGACTTCGATCCACCTGAGCCGCGGCGGGAGCGGCAGCCTGTAGGGCCGCGCGTCGAGGCCGGCGGCGAGGTTGACGACGGTGTCGAGTTTGTCCCGCCCGACGGCGCGCAGGATCAGCTCGTCCATGATGCACGTGCGCACGATCATCGACCACGAGAACGCCACGCCCTTCTTCATCCCCCGCACGATCTGCTCGCCGCGCTCGCCCGCCAGCCGCCGCGCGAGCGGGTCGCGGAAGTGCGCGTCCGCCCTCTCGGATTCGAGCGCGCGGTAGAAGGCGACCCAGCGCGCCGTGTCCGAGATGTTGCGGATGAGCGGCGCGTCGGCCCGCGGCTCCCGCGGGCCAGACCCTCGTGTGTCCGGCTGGTTCGGCATCCCTTCTCCTTCGCTTAGCAGGCGCGGCGCGGCGGTCGTCGGGCGGGCGGCTAGGATACACGAAACACGGCCCGCGCCGTGACGAAAAGATCGGCGCGCGCCGGTCGCCGCGGGCGCGATTTGGTAGTGTCCTGATTTAAATTCTACTCTGTGCCCCCTCCGTGATCTCCGTGCCTCCGTGGTGAGTGCTTAATGTCCATACCTCACCACAGAGTCACGGAGAACACAGAGGGCGCACAGAGAAAAATCAAATTAGGACACGACCCGCGATTTTTGCTTTTTGCTTTTCAGGGTGCTTATACTCTCGGCGTTCCCGGACACTTCGGCCAGTCGCCGCCCGCGGCAAAGCGTTCGCCAGCCGTCACGCAACCCGCCCGCCGTGTCCCGCCGCGAACGAGTTTCGGAATCGAGGTCGCCCGCCGCCATGCCTTCAAGATTCTTGCGCGCCGCCGCCCTGTCAATTCTCTTCGCCTCCCCCGCGCCGGTCGCGCTCCCGCAGTCGAAGGCCAACCCGAGCGACAAGTTCCGGCAGCTCGAAGAGATTTTGCCGACGCCGAACGAGCAGCGCGCGGCCTCGGGCGCGCCCGGTCGCGCCTACTGGCAGCAGCGCGCCGATTACAACATCAAGGTCGAGCTCGACGACCTCCGCCGGCGCGTCGAAGGCTCGGAGACCATCACCTACTACAACCAGTCGCCCGACGCGCTCCCGTACCTCTGGGTGCAGCTCGATCAGAACCTCTTCGCCAAAGACTCGGACGCCGTCCTGACCGCCGCCGCGCCGAGCTTCAAGGACATCCCCTACCGCACCATCGACTCGCTGCTCGCGCGGCGCGACTTCGAGGGCGGCTACCGGATCACGGCGGTGCGCGACGCCGCGGGTCAGCCGATGCGCCACGCCGTCGTGAAGACGATGATGAGGGTCGATCTGCCGCGCCCGCTCGCGCCCGCCCAGTCCACCAGTTTCTCGGTCGATTGGAATTACAACGTCAACGACGCGAAGCGCGTCGGCGGTCGCACCGGCTACGAGTATTTCCCGAAGGACGGCAACTACATCTACGAGATCGCGCAGTGGTTCCCGCGCATGGCCGCCTACAACGACGTGTCGGGCTGGCAGCACAAGCAGTTCTTGGGGAGCGGCGAGTTCACCCTGGAGTTCGGCAACTACCGCGTCGCGATCACCGCGCCCGACGACCACGTCGTCTCCGCCACCGGCGTGCTGCAAAACCCGAACGAAGTTTTGACGCCGCAGCAGCGCGCGCGCCTGCGGCAGGCCGAGACGGCGCGCGCGCCCGTCATGATCGTGACGCCCGAGGAGGCGCGCGCCAACGAGTCGCACAAGGCGGCGGGCAAAAAGACGTGGGTCTTTGCCGCCGACAACGTGCGGGACTTCGCCTTCGCGTCGTCGCGCAAGTTCATCTGGGACGCGCAGGGGCACGACGTCGAGGGCAACCGCGTGCTGGCGATGTCGTTCTACCCGAAGGAGGGCGAGCCGCTGTGGTCGAAGTATTCGACGCACGCGATCATGCACACGCTCAACGTTTATTCGCGCTACTCCTTCAAGTACCCGTACCCGGTCGCGCAGTCGATCAACGGGCCGGTGGGCGGCATGGAGTACCCGATGATCTGCTTCAACGGCCCGCGCCCCGAGGAGGACGGGACTTACTCCGCGGCGACGAAGTACGGCCTCATCTCGGTCGTCATCCACGAGGTCGGGCACAACTACTTCCCGATGGTCGTCAACTCCGACGAGCGGCAGTGGACGTGGATGGACGAGGGGCTCAACACTTTCCTCCAGTACCTCTCCGAGCAGGAGTGGGAGGCGGGCTACCCGTCGCGCCGCGGCGAGCCGCGCAACATCACCGACTACATGGCGAGCGCCGATCAGGTGCCGATCATGACGAACTCCGAGTCGGTCCTGCAATTCGGCAACAACGCCTACGGCAAGCCCGCGACCGCGCTCAACATCCTGCGCGAGACCGTGCTCGGACGCGAGCAGTTCGACTTCGCCTTCAAGCAGTACGCGCAGCGCTGGAAGTTCAAGCGACCGATGCCCGCCGACTTCTTCCGCACGATGGAGGACGCCTCGGGCACAGACCTCGACTGGTTCTGGCGCGGCTGGTTCTACACGACCGACCACGTCGATCTCTCCGTCGAGCGCGTGCGCCTCTTCCGCGCCGACACGATGAACCCCGACGCGGAGAAGGCGCGGCGTCAGCAGGAGCGCGCCGAGCGCCCGCAGACGCTCTCGGAGGAGCGTAACCGGGCCCTGCCCAAGCGCGTCGACGAGTTCCCGTCGTTGCGCGATTTCTATAACGAGTACGACGAGCTGGTGGTGACCGAGCGCGACCGCGAGCAGTACCAGAAATTTTTGCAGGGCTTGACGCCGCAGGAGCGCGAGCTGTTGCGGACGGGGCTGAATTTCTACGTCGTCGATCTCAAGAACGTCGGCGGCCTGGTGATGCCCGTCATCTTCGAGATCGAGTACGCCGACGGGACGAAGGAGATGATGAGGATCCCTGCGGAAATCTGGCGCTACAACAACGCCGAGGTGTCGAAGCTCATCATGACGCCCAAGGAGATTCGCTCCATCTCGCTCGACCCGCGGCAGGAGACGGCGGACGTGGACGCCTCCAACAACAGCTTCCCGCGCCGCCCCGTGCAGACGCGCTTCCAAATCTTCAAGCAGCAGACGACGCAGAACCCGATGCAGCAGCTCGAACGCAAACAGTCGCCCGCGCTCCAGCCGCCGCCGCAGCCGAACCGGTGAGAGGCTTTGATTTGAAGCGCCACGCCGCCAAACTTCTGTGCGCCGCGCTCGCCCTCGTCGCGCTCACCGTCCCCGCGCCGCGCCGGGCGTCGGCGCACAAGTTCCACACCAGCTTCGCCGAGGCCGACTACGACGCCGAGACCCGCTCGCTCCAGATCAGCCTGCGCACCTTCCCCGACGATCTCGAAAGCGCGATCCGCAGGCGTGGCGGCGGGCGCGCCTCGCCCGACGACAAGAAGGCTTTCGGCGCGCAGGTCTTCGCCTACCTGCAAGAGACGTTTCGGCTGCAGACGCCGAAGGGCGAGGCGGCGCGCCTCACGTGGGTCGGGATGGACGCGGGCGTCGATTCGGCGTGGCTCTACTTCGAGGCGGCGCTGCCCGAAGGCGTCGAGGGCGCGCGGCTGAGCCAGCAGTTCCTCTGCGACCTCTACGACGATCAGATCAACCTCGTCAACGTTAAATCGGGCGGGCGCAAAGTCGAACTCCGTTTCGAGCGCGGCGGCGAGTTCAAGACGATCACTCTCAAGTAGCCGCGCGCGCTCAACGCGCTATCCCGACAACCCCCGGCCCGTGACGATGACCGCCGGGGCGGAGGGACGGGCCCCGCCCCCGCAAGTGTTCCCGCCCGCACTCATTCGCGAACGGCTACAAAGTTGAACCTGAAGTGTCGGCGGGTCAGCGCGCGGCGACGCGCCCGGCGAGGCCCGCGATGGCGTTGACGAGTTCGGCGGGCTTGACGGGCTTCGGCAGGTGAATCTGGAAGCCCGCGCGCAGGGCCCGCAGCCGATCCTCGGCGTGCGCGTAGGCGGTGAGCGCGGCGGCGGGCGTGAGGCCGCCCCGCCCCGGCGGGAGACTGCGTATCTTATCGATCAGCGCGTAGCCGTCTTCTCCGGGCATCCCGATGTCGGCGAGCAACACGTCGGGCCGCTCGCGCTCGATGGCCGCGAGCGCCTCGGCGGCTGAGGCGGCGACGAGCGTCAGCGCGCCGCACTCCGAGAGCGTCCGCGCAAACAGCTCGCGCGCGTCCGGCTCGTCGTCCACGACGAGCACGCGCAGGCCCGACAGGCTCTCCCGGTCGGGCGCGTCGTCGGTCGTGCCGGTCGCGCCGGCGTGCCCGGCGGCCTGAGCGGGCGGCGGAGCGGGCGGCGGCGCGAGCGGCAGCCTGACGGTGAAGGTCGTGCCGCGCCCCGTGCCCTCGCTGCGCGCGTAGACTTCGCCGCCGTGCAGCTCGACGAGCTGGCGCACGATTGCGAGCCCGAGGCCGAGGCCGCCGTAGTTTCGCGTCGTCGCGGCGTCGGCCTGCCGGAAGCGGTCGAAGACGAGCGGCAGGAAGTCGGGCGCGATGCCGACGCCCGTGTCGCTGACGTCGATCTCGACGCCGGAGGCGACGGGCGTGAGACGCACCTCGACGCGACCGCCCGCGGGCGTGAACTTGACGGCGTTGTTGACGAGGTTCCAGACGATCTGCTGGAGGCGGTCGGCGTCGCCCACGACGCCCGACGCCGCCGGATCGAGCGCGCGGCGCAGCTCGATGCCCTTCGACTCAGCCGCCGGGCGCGCGGCTTCGAGCGCCGCGCCGATCACGGACGAGAGATCGACCGGGCGCACGTCGAGCAGGAGCTTGCCCGAGATGATGCGCGACACGTCGAGCAGGTCTTCGACGAGGTGGAGCTGCGCCCGACCGTTGCGCTCGATCACTTCGAGCGCGTGCGCGGCGGTCTCCTGATCGGGGAGGCCGCGGCGCAGCAGGTGCGCCCAGCCGAGGATGGCGGTCAGGGGCGTGCGCAGCTCGTGCGAGACGGTGGCTAAAAACTCGTCCTTGAGGCGGCTGTTGGCCTCGGCGTCGAGGCGCGCCGCCTGCTCGCTCTCTAGCAGCCGCTCGCGCTCCTCTCTCGCGCGCGCCAGCGCGTCGAGGTGATCGCGCACCTCGTACTGCCGCTCGCGCGCGCGCAGCGCCGAGCGGACGACGCTCACGATGGTGAGGATGTGCGCGGGCCGCTCGATGAAGGTGACGTTGCCCGTCTCGCCGAGCGCGGCGAGGGCGGTGAGCGTGTCGGCTGCCGCCGCGCCGCTGCGCGCGAGGACGATGAGGGGCAGATCGGACCACGGGGCTTGCGCGCCGAGCGCGTCGGCGAGCGCGCGAGCGCCCGCCTCGGTCAGGGCCTCCCGCGTGACGAACGCCGCGCCCGCGCCCCTCTCGATCTCGCGGCACAGCGCCTCGACGCCCGCGCACTCCTCGGCCGCGATGCCGTGCGCGCCGAGCGCGGCGCGCGCGAGCGCGGCGTCGCGCCCGACGGGCGCGACGACGAGCACGCGCGTCTCGACGCCCGCGGCGTCAGCCTTCCGCGTCATCACCGCCCGCCCCTCGTCCCGATCCTTCGTCCTTCTCCATCAGCGACTCCGAGACGCCGCTGAAGACCGGCACGCCCGTCAGCACGCCGCGAAACTCCTTGAGCGCGCCGCCGACGCTGATGCCGCCCTGCGAGAGCCGCAGCTCGCGGATCGTGCGCTCGTGCCCGCCGGTGCGCTTCTTGATGACGGAGATGGCGTTGCGCACCGCGCCCGCCGCCTCGAAGTAGCGGAAGAGCAGCACGTTGTCGGCGATGTAGCTCACGTCGACCGGCGAGGTCATGGACGTGCCGAGGAAGCCGTGCTGCGCCGTGATGATGAGCGTGACGACGCCCCGCTGGTTGAGGTACGCCAGCAGCTCGTGCATCTGCGCGATCAGGTGGCGCGCCTCCGGCATCGCCATCAGGTAGCCGTTGAGGCTGTCGATGACGACGACGCGCGTCCCGCTCTCCTCGATGCCGCGGCGGACGATGTGCGCGAACTCGCCGGGCGAGAGCTCCGCCGGATCGATCTGCTTGAGGCGGACGAGCCCGGCTTCGTAGTGCCGCTTGAGATCGTTGCCGAGCCCTTCGGCGCGCGCGAGGTAAGTCGTCAAGCCCTCGTCGAAGAGGTAAACGTCGGCCGTCTCGCCGCGCGCGGCGGCGGCGGCGGCGAACTGCGCGGCGACCGAAGACTTGCCCGACCCGGCGGGGCCCATCAGGAGCGTGCTCGTGCCGCGGTCGAGCCCGCCGCCCATCAGCGCGTCGAGCGCCGCGACGCCGCTCGACACGGGCGCGCGCGCGCCGGAGTCGCGGTGCTCGGCGGCGACGAGGCGCGGGAAGACGACGATGCCGCCCGTCTCGATCTTGAAGTCGTGGTTGCCGCCGCGGTAGCGCGCGCCGCGCAGCTTCATGACGTTGAGCGTCCTGCGCCCCACGCCGTAGCCCTGCCCCGCCTGTTCGAGCGACACGACGCCGTGCGCGATGGAGTGGACTTGCAGATCGTTTTCGGTCGTGGTGCGGTCGTCTAAGAGGAGGACGGTGCAGCCGCGCCCGGCGAAGAAGCGCTTGAGCGCGAGCACCTGACGGCGGTAGCGCAGGGGCTCGCCCGCGAGCAGGCGCATCTCCGAGAGCGAGTCGATGACGACGCGGCGCGGGCCGAGCCGCTCGAACTCCGCGAGCATCGCCTTGATCGTCTCGCCCAGCTCGATCTCCGCCGGGTGGAAGATGGTGTACTGCGACTCCGGGCGCAGCGTGTCCTCGTGCGGGATCAGCTCGTAGATGTTGACGCCGTCGAGCGCCCACCCGTGCGAGCGGGCGACGGCGCGCATCTCCTCCTCCGTCTCCGAGAGCGTGACGTAGAGCACCGGCTCGCCCCGCCTCGCGCCCTCCATCAGAAACTGCATCGCGAGCGTGGTCTTCCCCGCGCCCGGATCGCCCTCGACGAGGTAGAGGCGGTTGGCGGGGAAGCCGCCGCCCAGCACGTCGTCTAACCCCTCGACGCCCGCCCCCATCCGATCTCCTTCGGACGCCGCCGCGCGCGCCTCTTCCTTCCGTTGAGACTCGTCCATCGTGTGTCCCGCGCTAATTTTTGAAAGATACGTTTGCGCCCGAAGATAGCAGAGCGGGGCGACCGCGCGCCAGCTTAAACGCGCGGCGGCGTCAACAGACGGTGGCGACGCCGCCGACGCTTAAAAAAGGCGGGTGAATGACGAAGCCCCGCCGCGCGGTAAAGCGCGGCGGGGCTTCGCTCCGTGGTGGGGAGCTTAGTGAGCCCCCGCGGCCCCCGACAAGCTCTGGGGGTTCGCTCCCCACGGGGAGAGCTAGCGGACGATCTGCGCGCTGACCGTCTTCGTCAGCGGGTTGACGCTGAAGCGGACGAGGCGGGTCGGCGCGCTGACGCCCGAGACCTGCGGCAGGAAGCCCGATCCGGTGGGCGCGCCGCCCGCGCCGCCGGTCGAGGCGTCCGCCCCGAGGTTGACGAACTGCTCGCTCCTGATCGTGAACTGCGCGGGGCCGCTCGCGTAGCCGACCACGCGGTAGACGTAAGTTCGGCCCGGCGTGACGCCGCCGCCGACCGACTCGTTCGGCCCGAGGTTGCCGGAGGTGGCGAGCACGTGACCCTGATCGTCGCGCAGCTCGAAGTCGAGGTCGGGCGCGGCCCCCGCGTTCGGCGTCGTGTCGAGCGTGCCCTGCACGCCGAACGCGCCGGCCTTGGCGACGAACGGCACGTCCACGTAGTCCACGCCGTTGACGAGGTTGTTGCCCGCCGAGCCGACGACGATGGTGCCGGTGTAGGTGTCGGTCGTGCTCCCGATCTGGTTCGCCGAGCGACCGCCGCCGTCGCCGTCGTAAGGCTGGCTGCCGTTAGCGGGCGCGGTCGCGCCGAGCACGCGCGCCGTCACCACGGCGTCGAAGGAGAAGAGCTGCGCGCCCGGATCGTTGAAGGCGAGGTGGCGCGCCGCCGAGGCCGCGCCGCGCGCGAGCGTCTGGTTGTAGACGAACGACGCGGGCTTGCCCTGGCCCGTGCCGCCGTTGTCGGCGTTCAGGGCGGTGACGGTCGGGCTGGAGATGCGGACGATCTGGAAATCGACGGGCGCGTAGGCCGTCGCGTCCGCCGCGCCGACGACGCCCGCGTTCTTGATCGACTGATCGAACTCGAAGGTCGAGCCCGCGAACTTCACGTTCGAGATGGCGGTCTGGACGGCGTTCGTCACGTCGGCGAAGCTGTAGGAGAGCGACGCGCCCGCCGAGAGGTCGCTGAAGCCCGCCTGCCGGTTCGCGTTCAGCGAGACGGCGCGCACGGCGTACTCCGTGCCGAACATCTCGTTGAAGCCCGCCGCGTCGTTCGCCGATTTGATCCCGGCGGCGGCGAAGAACTCCGCGATCACGCCGGTGTCCTCGTAGGCGGTCTGCCCGCCGGTGACGTAGGCGACGTGCGACCAGCCCGTCGTCTGGTTGTCGCCGTCGAAGTACTCGCGGCCCGCCGCGCCCTTGAACTGGCGCTGGCCCGCCGAGCCGACCCTCCGCTTGAAGACCTCGTAGGCGAACGCGCCGGAGACGGGCTGCCACGCGACGTTGACGGACTTGAGCTGCGCGCCGGGCGCGAGCGTGATCCCCTGCGGCGCGGAGAGGTGGGCCTGATCGAGCGCGAGCTGCGGCACGGCGGTCGAGATGGTCTGCCGCCCGCCCACGGGCGACTGCGCGTTCGCGCCCATCTCGTGCGAGGCGTAGACCTGCCAGATCAGCGCCTCGTGCTGGCCGGGCGCGTCGAGGTCGGTCGGATCGGACGAGTAGAGGATGCGGTCGGCCATGATCATGGCGTCGCGCGCTTTCACGAACGTGTCGGGCGCGGTCAGGCCGAGGATGTAGAGCGAGCCGAGGAAGTCGCGCTCCCACATCTCCTGACCGAGAGAGATCGTGCGCGTCGGCTTGCCGTCGATGAAGGCGGGGCGGACGAAGGTGCCCGACTTCTGCGGGAAGGCGCTCGTCATCAGGTTACGCAGGTCCCACATCGTGCCGACGTAGATCTCGCCGTCGCGGTGCACCTCGAAGCTGTTGGCGCTGGTGCGCGTGCCGAGCTGCGAGTACTTGAGCGTGGTGTGGACGGAGCGGATCCACGCGAGCGAGTCGGGGTCGCGCCCGGCGTCGCGCAGCTCCTTGCGGATGCCCGCGCCGGCGGCGACGTACTCGCCGATGGCTTCGGCGTCCGTGATCGTGTAGGCCCACAGGTCGGCCTGCCCCTCGTTCAGCGCGCCGCCTTCGGGAGCGCCTTCGAGGCCGGCGATGGGCGTCGAGATCGAGTGCATCCCCTCGTGGTAGCAGACCGCGCCGTCCTTGCCGAGATCGTTGAAGGCGTAGCCGTGGCCGTAGACGGTCGGGTTGACGACGATCTTCTGCGGGCCCGCGGGCGTGTCGACGGTCTCGACGACGGGCAGCGAGAAGGCGTTGTCGAGGCCGAGCACGGAGCCCTTGAGCGTGTCGGGCGTCGTCGTGTCGCACGGGCCGCCGAGGCCCGCCTGCCCGCAGTCGTTCGGGAAGTGGGGCAGGCCGACGAGCGGGCGATCCGAGTGCGTGTAGGTGTCCGGGAAGCTGCCCGTGCCGAGGCGGTTGTTGACCGCGTCGTCGCGCCGGTGGATGTCGTCCACGTATTCGAGCAGGTAGTTGATGAAGAAAAAGATGTTCACGTCGTCGATGTGCTCGGAGGGCTCGGCGAAGTCGTCGGCCTCGTTGGGCTGGGCTTCGAGCGGCGCGTTGTTCTGGCGGAAGTGGAACGTGCCGAGGGCGGCCTGCGCGAAGGGCTGCTGCGTGGCGAGCACGTTCTTGATGAGGGCGTGCGGGCCGGTGAGCAGGCCGTTCACGGCGGTCGCGTTCGTGCCGGGGTTGTAGCCGCGCAACTGCACGCGCGTCAGGCCCTCGGGCGCGCCCGTGGCGTCGAGCTTCAACTCGCCCGTGTCGGGGTTCTTCAGGACGGGGTGGTTCGGGTAGATGTCGGCGGTGTAGGGGAGCGCCGAGTCGGTCTGGAACTTGACGAGGTTCTCCCGCGCGACGACCGCGCCCGTCGCGGCGTCGACCTGCGTGACGAACATCCCGAACGGGTTGCGCGAGAAGGTGAGCACGTTCCAGCTCATGCGGTAGCCTTCGCCCACGGGGACGACGTTCAGGCGCGGCGCGCGGAGCGCGGGCGCGACCTGCCGCTCAAGCTCGTCGAAGGCGGGCTTCGTCAACTGCGAGACGGTGGACGAGGGCGTGCCCGCGTACTGCGCGAGCGACTGCAACGCGGCGGCGGTCGCCGCCGCCGCGTCGAGCGCGGTCGAGTTCGAGACCTGCACGTCGCGGAAGGTCGAGCCCATCACCATGCGAATCTGCTTCTGCGAGTTCATCACGAAGCCGAGCCCTCCGCCCGCCACGTCGACGCCGCCCGCCCGCTGCTGGAAGCGCAACAGGTAGCCGCCCATCGCCTCCTTCTGTTCGACGAGCGCGAGCGAGTCAGCCGAGACGCCGAAGAGCGCGGAGTTGCTCTCGACGAAGGCGCGCGCCGTGTTCTCGGGCGTCTCGGCGGAGGGCGGGGTGTGGAAGTCCGTCACGACGTCGGGCGATCCGCTGAAGGGGTTCCAGCGGACGTTGAGCTGCTGGCCGTAGTTGCTCTTCAGGCTGTCGAGCGCGGCGAGCTGCACGCCGGTCGGCTGCCGGAGCGCCGACGCCAGCAGCGCCGGGTTAACGTCGGGCACGGCCTTGCGGTACATGGCCGCCTCGGCGGAGACCATCTTGGCGGCGGCGCTCGACCGCGGGGCGGGCCAGAGCACGGCGGCGAGCGCGGCGGCGAGCAGCGCGGCGGCGAAAACGGCGAACGGGGTGCGGATGTTTTTGGTCGTCATCTTAGTCTCTACCTTCCTCTGCGCGGGATGCCGCGCGACGCTCCGATGAACAGCCCGTGTGCGAGGGTGGCATTCATCTCTCTTCCTCCTTTAACTGCCGCGGAAGAGGCGCGGCGCGCGCCCGATAAGTGCGCGCGCGCCGCGCCGAAGGCTTATTGAAGAGGCGTGGCCTCCTCTCCCGTCTGGCGGTCGCCCGCGGCCTCGTAGAGCACGAGGTACTTCTGCAACTTCGTCGCCAGCGCGCCGCGCCTGAGCGAGGTCGCGGGCTCGAAGCGCGGCCCCGGAAGCGCCTGGAACTGGCCGGGGCCGATCTGCCTGACCTCAGCCGGGAACGCCTCGAACAGCCCGCGGTCGAGCGCGAGCTGCACGTAGCCGCGCAAGGACGTGGGGATCTGCAGGTTGTCGCTCAGGGCCGCGCCGTTCGTCGTGACGACCGTGCCCTTGAGGGCCTGCGCCTGCGCGTCGAGGCCGAGCGCGCGGACGAAGGCGACCGCCGCGTCGAGCCGCGTCGTCGCGCCCGCGGGGTTGAAGGACGGGCCCGTCGCGCTTATCAATCCGCCCGCGGCGAAGTCCCACCCGCGCAGCGTCGGGCCGTTGGCGGTGAGCGCCTCGGCGATCGAGGCGAGGCTGCCCGACACGTCTGTGAACTTCGCGGCGGGGCCGAGCGACTGCCGCAGCTCGGTGTTGAGCGCGAGCGTGCGCGCGAAGTCCGCGCGCGTGACCGCTTCCGCGGGGCGGAACGTGCCGTCGGCGAACGAGTCGATGCGGCGGAACTTCAGGAGGTCTGTGATGTCGGCCTCAGCCGCGTCGCCCGCGATGTCGGTGACGGGGGCGAGGCTGAGGTTGACGCGCTTGACGGTGACGTCAACGTTCGTCGGCAGGGCGACGTTACGCAGGGTCGAGCCCGCGAAGCCGGGGTAGCCGATCATCTCGACCGCCCACGTGCCCGCGACCGGGTACTTGACGACGACCTGCCGCGTGCCCGCGTCGAGGACGGGGAGCGAGTAGCTGCTGTCGTACTCCTTGCCGTCGGGCGAGTAGAGCGCGAGCAGGAGGATGTTGCCGTCGCCGGTCTTCGCCGTGTTGTCGTACTTGGCGAAGACGTCGAGCACGTCCACGCCCGCGGGCACGTCGAAGGCGTGCGAGTTGGTCGAGCCGTTGCCGTTGACGGTCGGGCTGTAGTCGATGGAGAACTTCGAGAAGGTCGCGCCCGCGTTAACGGTCTGGTTGAACTGCGGGGCGAGCGTGCCGCCGTAAGCCTTCGAGCGGTTGAAGACCTTATCGACCGCCGCGTAGGCGTTCACGTAGCCCGCGCCGACCTGATAGTCGTCGTAGCCGGGCATGCGCGTCGCGGTCTCGGTCAGGATCTGCTTGATCTCGTCGGGCGAGAGCGTGGGGTCGGCGTCCAGGAGCAGCGCGGCGACGCCGACGACGAACGGGCAGGCCATCGACGTGCCCGAAATCTGCGTGTAGAAGGGCAGGTACGGCGCGGCGATCTCGGTGTCGGCGGTCTCGCCGTTGGCGACGAGGTTGGTCGCCGCGCGCACCGAGATGATGTCGGTCGTGAACTTATTAGCGTTCGACGCGATGGCGCGGCCCGTGCCCGGCGCGGTGATGGTCGGCGCGTCGTTGTCGTTTAAGGGATCGCCGTCGGTCAGGCGCTCGTCGCGCGGCAGGCCGCGCGACGAGAACTTGGCGAGCCCGCCTTCTTTCGTGCCCGCCGCGACCGAGATGACCCACGGCGCTTTGCTGTAAGGGTTGTGCGAGTCCTTACCGGGGCCACTGTTGCCAGCCGAGAAGACGACGAGGATGCCGCTGTCGTGCGTCGCCTTCGTCGCGATGTTGATCGGGTTATCGGGGTTGAAGCCGCCGCTGCTGCCCCACGAGTTCGAGATGGCGCGGACGTTGTAGAGGAACTGGTTGGCGAGCGCCCACTCGAAGCCGCCGAGCGAGTTCAGGACGAAGAGGCCCGCGCCCGAGCCCGTGCCGATCAGACGCACGCCCGGCGCGACGCCCTGATACAAGTTGCCCGAGCGCTCGCCCGTGCCGCCGATGATCCCGGCGCAGTGCGTGCCGTGGCCGACGTTGAGGTCCGTGTTCGGGACGTTCTCGATGGCTAAGAGCGGCGTGAAGTGGCGCGCGGCCTCGGGCTGCGCGCTGTTGGCGTAGCTGGTCTCGGTGTCAGTGGCGATGAAGACGTTCTGGACGACCTTCGTGCCGAACTTGAGGTCGGCGTGCGTGGCGTCGATGCCGCTGTCGTTGACGACGACGGAGAAGTCGCCCTTGCCGGAGACGGGCAGGCCGCCGTTGAGCTTGGTCATCGACGCGTCCGTGCGCACGCGGTCGACGCCCGCGAGCATGCGCGACTGGTTGTCGAAGTATTCGAGCTTGTCGTTCGACCAGACGGAGCGCACGCCGCGCATCGAGGCGAGGGCGCGCACCTGTCCGGCGGTCGCGCCGGGCAAGGCGACCATGCCGAGGTGCGGCAGCGTCAACCCGCCCTGTATGCCGAGCGCGCCGAGCATCGCGAGGTGCGAGTCCTGCAAGCCGTTCGTCGTGTCGAAGGCGACGATGACCGTGCCGACCTGCGCGGAGTCGGCGAGGCCGCCGAGCCGCACGCTGAGGGCCGGGCTAAGAGTCGCGCCCGCCGCCGGGCGCGCAGCGAGGCAGAAGAGCAGCGCCGCGAGCAGTGTGGTCAGTTTTTTCATCTCTGTTCCTCTCAAAACCGTTCTCCACGCCGGGAAGGAAAACGCGCAGTTAAATCGTGTGGAGAAATTAGACCCCCGGCGTTGAGGAAAACTTGAGCCGCGCGGGAAAAATAAAGGCCGCGTTTTTCTCAGGAAAAACGCGGCCTTTCGCGCCCGTCGGGAGACTTGAGGCGGACTTGAGAAGATTGCGATTCGGTTGCGACGCGCGGGGACGACTGTTAGCCCCTCTCGGGGGCTTTCGTTTGTGCCGCGTGAGGTGGGCTTTCGTTCGCGCCTTCCGGCCCGTCTCGCTCGTGACGGGAGGCCCGGCGCGGCTTCACATGGCGGGATACTTCGCCTTCAACTCGCCGAAGCGGTAGCCTTCGGCGACGCGCACCTGCGCGCGCGCGCGCGCCGCTTCGAGCCAGCCCTGTAAGACCCGCGCCTGCTTCGCGGCGGCGAGCCGCTGTCGAATCTCCGGCGCGGCTTCGTCGAGCGTGACGGCGCGCGCCGCCTCGCGCCGCGCGAGCTTGATGACGTGGAAGCCGTACTCGGTCTCGACGACGGGGCTCACCCCGCCGACCTTGAGCGCGAAGGCCGCTTCGTCGAAGGCGCGCGCGTGCGCGTCGCGCGCGAAGGTGCCGAGGTCGCCGCCGCGCTCGCGCGTCGCCGCGTCGTCGGAATTCTCTCGCGCGAGCCGCGCGAAGTCCTCGCCCGCCGCGGCCCGGCGGCGCAGCTCTTCCGCCTTCGCCCTGCGCCGCGCCGTCTCTTCGCGCACGGCTGCGGCGAGCGCGTCGCCCGCCAGATTCTTCTCGCGCCGCAACTGCTCGGCGAGGAGGCTCGCGCGCGCGGCGACGAGGATGTGCGAGGCCGCGATCCGTTCGGGCAGGCGGAGCGCGGCGTCGCCCCTGTGCTCGTCGTAATACTTTTTGATCTCTTCGTCGGCGACCGTGGCCTCTTTCGCCGCCTCGCCCGCGAGCAGCTCGCCGTAGATCATGTCGCGCGCGATCTCGCGGTACTCTTCGCGCGAGAGGCCGTGGTCGCCGAGGAAGGCGCGAAACTTCTCCTCGCCGCCGCGCTCGTTCGTCTCCTTCGCGACGCGCGCGTCGATCATCGCGTCGGTCACGCTCAGGCCGCGCCGCGCGCCCTCCTCCGCGACGAGCGCGCGGTCGATCAGCTCGGCGACGATGCCTTCGCGCAACTGTCCGAGCGCGCTCCTGCCTTCCGCCGTGCCCTCGTCGATCCCGAGAGCCTCGCGCCCGTTGCGCAGAAACATCTCGTAGAACTTCACGGGGATCGCGCGACCGTCCACGGTGGCGACGGCGGCGCGCGGCGCGGCGGCTGGCGGGTTGTTGGTCGGCGTCGGCGTCGGGTTCTTCGCGCACGACGCGAAAAGGGCGGCGAGCGCGAAGAGGGTCGGCGCGGCGCGTCTTCCGAGAGTCGGAGAGGGCATGGGCGATGAACTGTCCCGGCGAAAGATTTTCGTGCGAGAGCCGTTGACGGAGCGGCCGCATTATCGCACAACCCCGCGCGCATCATCACGGCTCGCGTGTTTATAGTTCGGCACAAGACAGAAGGACTCACCACGGAGGCACAGAGGACACGGAGGGGGCACGGAGCTGCTAATTCTTTCTCTGTGTTAGCTCTGTGTCCTCTGTGCCTCTGTGGTGAATCCCACTCCTGCTACCGGACGAGATCGAAGTGAACTAATGTCGGCGCGCGCCGCACGCGCCCGGTCACTCGTCTCGACCGCGGCGCAGCCCGTTCGTCAAAAGTCGCACGCCGAGGACGAAGAGGAAGATGGCGAAGGCGGGCGAGAGCAGCACGAGCGGTTGCTCGCGCAGCAGCGACAGCTCGGACGCCTCCGCCAGCATCTTGCCCCAGCTCACCTCCGGCTCCTGCACGCCGACGCCGAGGTAGGAGAGCGCCGTCTCCGCGAGCAGGAAGGCGGGCAGCATCAGCGAGAGCTGCACGAGGACGGGGCGCGACGCGTTCGGCAGGACGTGGCGGAAGAGGACGCGCGCCTCCGTCATGCCGAGCGCGCGCGCCGCCGTCACGTACTCGCGCTCCCGCAGCTCCAAGACGAGCCCGCGCACGAGCCGCGCCATCTCGGCCCACCCGACGGCGACGAAGATCGCGACGAGGAAGGCCGCCGCGCGCGGCGTCGGGAGCTGTACGGGGAGCGCGGCGCGCGCGGCGAGGATGAGGACGAGTTCGGGCAGCGCCATCATCGCGTCCGCCGCGCGCATGAGTACGGCGTCCGCCCGGCGGCCGGCGTAGCCGGAGAGGCAGCCGACGAGGACGCCGAGCGCGGCGGCGAGGAGCGCGCCGACGGGCGCGACGGCGAGCGAGAAGCGCGCGGCGGCGAGGAGTTGGGAGAAGCGGTCGCGCCCGAGGCGGTCGGTCCCGAGCAGGTGCAGGCGCGGCGCGGCGCGGGGGGCGCGCGACAGCGCGCCCGGCGGGGGAGTTTGAGGGGATCGCTCGCCGGGACTTTCGCCCGCGCTTCGTTCGTCGCCCGCGCCCCGTTCGCCTTCGACGTTTTCCGCGGCGACGCCGAAGAGGTGCCGGTCGGTCGTGAAGAGTCCGAGGAACTTGTAACGGTAGCCGCGCGGGAAGAGCGCCAGCGGGTGGGAGCGCGAAGCGTCTTCGGCGAGGGCGCGCGTGAGGGGGTCGGCGACGTGGCGCGGGCGGACGAAGGGGCGCGCGTGGAAGCCGCCCGCGGCGTCGAAGAAGTGTAGGGGCGTGGGCGGCACGAAGGTCTCGGCGCGCGACTGCTCGCGGTAGTCGTAGGGCGCGACGAAATCCGCGAGCGCGGCGGCGAGGTAGAACGTCGTGATGATCGCGAGACCGGCGACGGGACCGGCGCGGCGGCGCGCGAAGTCGGCACCGCGGCGACGCAGGCGCGCCGGAGAGCTGCGCGCGCGCGCCTCGCTCACGTTCGCGCTTCTTCCATCAGGGGAGTTAGCGGGAGGTCTCATTGAACGGCGCTCGCGGCGCGTCGCGCGGTCGCGCGCGTGTTCTCGTCGCGGCGCAGTCGCGGGTCGTTCAGGCGCAGCAGGATGTCGGCGCAGAGGTTGCCGAGGAGCACGGCGGTCGCCGTCAGCATCACGACGCCCATCAAAAGCGGCGCGTCGCGCCCCTTGACGGCCTCGACGCTGAGCGCGCCCAAGCCCTGCCAGCCGAGCACCGTCTCGACGACGACCGAGCCGCCGACGAGGCTGCCGAGCGAGTAGCCGAAGATCGTGATGAGCGGGTTCAGCGCGGCGCGCAGGGCGTGGCGGAAGACGACGGCGCGCTCCGGCAGGCCCTTGGCGCGCGCGACCACGACGAAGTCTTCGGCGAGCGCGGCGGCGAGGGCCTCTCGCGTCTGCGCGAGGAAGAGCGCGACGAGCGGCACGGCGAGCACGAGTGCGGGCGGGAGCACGCGCGCCGGGGAGAGCGGCGACGAGGCGGCCTCGCCCGCGCCGCCGATGGGGAAGATGTTGGTGCGCGCGGCGACGGCGAGCGCGACTAAGGCGAGCACGATGCGCGGGGCGGAGGCGGCGACGAGGACGAGCGCGCCGCTCGCGCGATCCCACGCGCCGCGGGGCCTGCGCGCCGCCTGCACGCCGAGCGAGAGCGCGACCGCCCACGCGACGGCGAGCGCGACTAAGGCGAGCGCGAGCGTGCGGAGCAGGCGCGGCAGGAGGACGGCGGAGACGGGCGCGCGGAACTGGAAGGAGTAGCCCATGCGCCCGCGCGCGAACTCTCCTAGCCAGCGCGCGTAGCGCAGGGCGAGCGGCTGGTCGAGGCCGTAGAGGCGGCGCAGCTCGCGGACTGCGTCCTGCGAGACGTGCGGCTCGGAGCTGAACGCGGTGAGCGCGTCGCCCCCCGCCGCCGCCAGCAGCCCGAAGGTCAGGGCGGAGACGACGAGGAGCACGACGACGCCCTGTAAGACTCTGGATGTGATCAGCTTCAGCACGCGCGGGGGCGGACAACTCGCCGCCGGAAGTTTCTAACACCCTTCGTCGGGCGGCGACAAGAGCTTTGTGCGCCGCACCGCCGGTTTCAGACCTAGAACTCGCCGCGGGGGTTGCGAGCCAAATGATGAAGGAGGAACGACGAACGATGAACGGAAGGCAGTCGCTTTCACTTCATCGTTCGTCGTTCCCACTTCATCGTTAGCCTGCGCCCCCGCGGTGAATCCTCTCCCGCCTCGTCGCGGCCCTCATAAATTGTGATGGACAACGACGATCATCCGTGATTGAATCAATCAGCCTCGCCGAACTTCAATTGCGAACAACCTACCCGACGTGATTTCGACGCCACCGATTCCGAAGATGAAAAACAGATCGCAGAGAAGAGCCTCGCTCGCCGCGCTCGCCGCACTCGCGTGCGCGCTCGCCGCGTGCCAGCCCGTCCCGCAGCAGAACGCGAACTCGTCGAACCAACCGCAGCCGCCGCGCGAGAAGACGACGGGCAAGCGCGGCGGGCAGTTGACCTACCGCGTCAGCGCGCCGCCCAAGACTTTCAACTACATCATGTCGACGGGCGACGACGCGACGACCACCTTCACGCTCTTCCTCCTGTCGAGCCGCCTCGTCGAATTAGATCACGACGCGCAGGCGTACACGCCCGCGCTCGCCGAAGAGTGGAAGCTCGGCTCGGACGCGCAGAGCGTCGAGGTGACGCTGCGCGACGGGCTGAAGTTCTCGGACGGGCACCCGCTCACCTCCGAGGACGTGGCGTTCACGCTCCACGCGCTCTACGACGCGCGCCTCAAGCCGCCCATCTTCCGCGACGCGCTGATGCTCGGCGAGAAGCCCATCGAGATCAGGGTCGCCGACGCGCGCCACTTCACGCTCGCGTTCCCGCAGACGGTGAACGTCCCCGAAAACTACATGTCGAACCTCGCCGTCGTGCCGCGGCACGTCCTCGAACCGCTGCTCGATTCCGGCAAGCTCGCGGAGGCTTACAGCGTCACGAGCGATCCGAAGTCGATGGTCACGTCGGGCAAGTTCGTCGTCGAGTCGAGCGCGCCGGGCGAGCGCGTCGTGCTCGCGCGCAACCCCTTCTATTGGAAGAGGGACGCGGCGGGCAACCAGCTCCCGTACCTCGACCGCCTCGCGCTCGAAGTCATCTCGGACGAGAGCAACGCGCTCGCGCGGCTCGGGCAGGGCTCGCTCGACCTCTACGACCGCGTGCGCCCCGCCGACTTCGCGAGCGTGCGCTCCGGGCAGGGCACGGCGCGCGGCTACGACCTCGGCCCCGGCCTCTACGCCGACGATCTCTGGTTCAACATGAACCCCGGCGCGCGCGCCGACGGCAAGGCTTACGTCGATCCGAACAAGCTCGCGTGGTTTACGGACGCGCGCTTCCGCCGCGCCGTCGCGCACGCCATCGACCGCGAGCACATCGCCGCCAACGTCTGGCAGGGGCTGGCGACGCCGCTCTCCGGCTTCATCACGCCCGGCAACCACGCGTGGGCGGCCACCGACCTGCCGCGCATCGACTACGACCTCGACAAGGCGCGCGCGCTGCTGAAAGAGGCCGGGTTCGTGACGCGCGGCCCTGCCGAGTCGCCGGAGCTTTACGACGCGAAGGGCAACCGCGTCGAGTTCACCGTCATCGCGCCCGCGGGGACGAAGACGAGGGTCGATTCGGCGACGGTCGTGCAGGAGGACTTGGCGAAGCTCGGGATGAAGGTCACGGTCGCGCCCGTCGAGAACGCGCAGGTCGCCGAGCGCATCAACCAGTCGTTCGACTACGAGGCGGTCTTCTACGGCACGTCGGCGACCGAGCCCGATCCGTCGTCGTACGTGGACGTGCTGCGCAGCAACAGCCCGCAGCACCTGTGGAACCCGAACCAGCCGAAGCCGGCGACCGACTGGGAGGCGCGCATCGACGATCTGGCGGCGCGGCAGGCGCACGAGACCGACCCGGCGCGCCGCCGCGCCATCTTCCACGACATCCAGCAGGTGATGGCCGAGCAACTGCCGCTCATCCCCATCGTCTCGCGCCACATCGCCGTCGCCGCCAACGCGCGCGTGGGCAACTACCGCCCGAGCCCGCTCCCGCCCTTCTCGCTCTGGAACTCGGAGGAGTTGTTCGTCAAATAAAAAGTTAGGCGAAGGCGGAAAGCGTTAGACGAAGGCGGAAAGCGAAAGAGACCGGCGGCCTCGCGGCTGCGGTCTCTTTCGCTTTCCGCCTTCCTCACTCCGGGCCCTACTGGTTGAGCAGGTTTTGCAGGGCGGCCATCGCGTGCGCGAGTTCGAGGCGCGTGAGCGCGACCTGCGGGCGGAAGTTCGCCTGATCGGCGGTGAGCATCCCGCGCGCGACGGCGACGTAGACGTAGCCGCGCAGGGCGGCGGGAACCTTCGCCGCGTCGGCGATGCCGAGCAGCGCGTCGCCCGCGCGCGCGTCGGCCTCGGCCTGAAGCCCCGCGGCGCGCACGAGCGCGACCGCCGCCGTCAGCCGATCCGCCGCCGCGTTCGGCGAGAACGAGTCGCCCGCCGCGACGCCCGGGAAGAGCGGGCCGCGCGGGCCGCGCTGCGCGCTCTCGACGAAGAGCATCGTCGATTGATCGCGCACGTCGCGGTAGGTCGGCGCGGCGGGCACGTACTGCGGCACGCGACCGCCGATGACGAGCGCCGCCGCCAGATCGCCGCGGCTCGCCGCGAAGCCGGGCCGGTAGTTGCGCCCCGCCGGTTCGAGCACGAAGGTGCGGAGGCTCTGGTAAACGTCCTCGCGCTGCTGCGCCGTGAGGGCCGAAACGTCGTTGAGCGGCGCGTACTCTGCGTGCGCCGTCTCAAGCACGCCCGTGAACTCCTGCGACGTGCCGGCCAGCCCGAGCGTGTTCTTGACCGTCATGCGCCACGCGCCCGGCTGAGGCCGCGCGACGAGCGCGCGCTCGCGATGACCCGCGAGGCCGGGCAGGTTCACGACGTTCACGTCCGCCTGCTTCGCGCCCGCCGAGTCGTAGAGCGCCATGCCGAGATCGTTCAAACTCCACAGCGGCCCCCAGCCGATCTGCATCGAGGCGAAGAGGGAGTTCTCCGGCACGCCGAAGGTCGTCTCGTAGCCGGTCGCGCCGGGCGCGACCGTGCCGCGGAAGGTTTGCGGCGCGTCGGCCACGGCGCGGAAGAACCTGCCGTCGAACGCCGCGCGGAAGCGGCCCATGCGGCGCGAGGGGAACGCGGCTTCGAGCACGGCGGCGTGCGCGTTGAGCATCCCGGCCCCGACCTCGTGCTGGTAGTAGGGCGCGAGCGGCGTCGCCGTCCGCTGGAGGATGTCTTTGATCTGCGCGGGCGAGAGCCGCGGGTTCGCTTCGAGCATCAGGGCGATTGCGCCCGCCACCTGCGGCGCGGAAAAACTGGTGCCCGTCGCCGTCGTGTAGTAGGGCAGGAGGCCCGGCGCGAGACCCGCGTCGCTGTTGAAGCCGACGCCCTCGATGCCGGTCTGACTGACGCCCGTCGAGCGAAGCCCGACGACCTTGACGCCGGGGGCGACGAGCGTCGGGCGCGCCTCCGGGTTCGCGAAGTCGCCGCGCGAGGAGAAGGAGGCGAGCTTGCCGCCGTCGGTCGCGCCGACCGAGACGACCCACGGCGCGGCGGCGTAGGGGTTCAGCGTGCGCAGTCCCGGCCCGGTGTTGCCCGCCGAGAAGACCGAGGTGACGCCGCGGTCGAAGAGCATCTTCGTCGCGACGTTGACGGGATCGTTCGCGTCGTAGACCGTCTCAGCCGAGAAGGAGCAGTTGACGACGCGCACGCCCAGAGCCGCGCCGCGCGCGAGCAGGTAGTCGAAGCCGTTGAGGACGAAGACGAGGTTGGCGTCGCCCGCGCTCAAGCCGACGATGCGCGCGCCGGGCGCGACGCCCGTGTATTGCCCCGCCGAGCGCGAGCCGTTGCCGCCGATGACGCCCGCGACGAACGTGCCGTGCCCGTGCGCCTGATCGGTGTCGGGCACGTTCTCGACGTTGACGGGGTAGGCGAAGCCGGCGGCGGGCGCGCTCTCAAGGTCTGCGAGCTTGACGTTCTGCGCGACGCGATCGGCGAGGTCTGCGTGCGTGGCATCGACGCCCGTGTCGAGCACGGCGACCGTCACGCCGCGCCCCGAGACGGGCAGCCCGTTGTTGAAGCGGGTGAGATCGGCGTCCGCCGCCGCGCGGTCAACCCCGGTCGCGCCCCGCGCCGGGTCGGCGGTGAATTCGAGCGTGCGGTTGCCGTAGATGGAGCGCACCGAGCGCAGGTGCGAAATCTGGATGATCTGATCGCGCGTGGCGGTGACGTAGATCATCGGCAGCACGCGGAAGCGCGTGCCGCCGATGACGCCTATCGCCTGAAGGTCTGCGAGGTCTTGATCGGTCGGGGGCCGGTGGTAGACGAGAACCGCGTTGACGGAGCTGTCGTCGGTCATGCGGTCGAGCGTGACGGCGAGTTCCGGATCGACGCTGCGCAAGCCGCCGGTGGACGCGCTCACGGGCGCGACGCCCGCCTTGCGCGTGATGCTGTCGGCCCCCGTGATCTGTATGCCGTCGGCCCCCCTCATCTGTATGCCGTCGGCCCCGGTGACCTGTATGCCGTTCGGCGAGACGGCGAAGACGCGCCCGTCCGGCGTCTTGACGGTGGCCCCGTCCGCGCCGGTGACTTGGATGCCGTCCGCGCCCGTCACCTGTATGCCGTCGGCGGTCGTCACCTGTATGCCGTCCGGGCCTGCGGCCTGAACGCCGTTGACGCCGAAAGCGGTGAGCGAGTTCGACGCCCCCGTCCTCACGCCGTTCGCCTGCCGGAAGACGATCGAGTCGGCGCGGTACTGCGTGCCGTCGGCGGTCGTCACCTGGATGCCGTCCGCGCCGGTGACCTGTATGCCGTCGGCGGTCGTCACCTGTATGCCGTCCGCGCCCGTGACTTGTATGCCGTCCACGCCGGTGGTCGGGACGCCGTCAGCGCCCGTCGTCTGGATGCCGTCGGCCCCGGTGGTCTGAATCCCGTCGGCCCCCGTGACCTGTATGCCGTTGACGTTGAAGTTGAGGATGCCGTCCGCGCCCGTGACTTGTATGCCGTCGGCCCCCGTGACTTGTATGCCGTCGGCCCCGGTGACCTGTATGCCGTCGCCGCTGCGGATGAGCAGGCCGGCGTAGGCCGAGCCGAAGCACAGCAGGTAGGCGAGGGCGAGGGAGGTGATCTGGCGTAAGCTCTTCAAAACAGTATTGCGCATAGCGAGGGGAACCCGACGCGAATCGTACTCACCGCTGATTGAATTGTTCGGGCAACTGGCTCTACCGGCGACGGGGTCGCACGCGCGTGCGGGGGTAGAGATTGATGTCGGGGAGCAAGAAAGTAACATAGTCCGACCCGAAACTATAGTCTTTAGCCGCGAGGGGTTTATTACTTTTTTGTTACAATTTTCGGATGCCATAGCCCCGCCCCGGTAGGCCCGGACTCAGTCCGTTTTCGCCGCTAATGACGGCGGTTGCGAGACGAGCGCGCGCCGTTTCCCCGGCCCGTCAGTCGCTCATCAACTGCTTGAAAACCTTCTGCGTCTCCGCCGCGGGCTCGACGCCCAACTCCTTGCGCAGCAGCTTGCGCAGGCTCTCGTACTGATCCTTGACCGCGGCGCGGTTCCCGAGCGCCGCGCCCGCGCGCATGATCATGCAGTGCACGTCCTCGCGGAACTGATCCTCGGCGAGGATGCGCTGCGCGAGCTTCAGAGAGCGCGGCCAGTCCTCGGACTTCTGCGCGGCGACGGCGAGGGTTTCGAGCATGCGCAGGTGCTGCTCCTTGTAGTAGGCGCGCTGCTCCTCGACCCAGTCGTCGTAAGAGCCCTGCATGAAGTCGCCGCGGTACAGCTCGACGGCGCGCTCGAAGCATTCGACGAATCGCCCCTGATCCCCGGCGCGGCGCGCCGACTCGCCCTCGGCGAGGAGGCGGTCGAACTCCTCCGTGTCGATGAAGTAGGGGAAGTCCTGACTGAGCAGGTAATCGCCGTCGCGGTAGACGAGGAAGTTCTGCTTCACGGGCTGGTTGCTGTTCAGGGCCTTGCGGACGTGCGAGACGGTCGGGTGAAAATTCTTCTCGACCGCCTCGAAGTCCGACTCGCCCCAGAAGGTGTCGATGATCGTGTCTTTGGAGGCGCGGCGGTGGCGGCGCGAGGCGATGAAGCAGAGGATGTCGCGCGCTCTCTTGGTCGTCCACGCGTCCGCCGCGAGCGGGCGCGCCGGGTCGCGGTAAATCTCGACGGGGCCGAGCATCCTGATCGTCAGATCGGCGGAAGGCTTCGGGGCGACCGAGGCGGGGGGCTCGAACGCGGACGCGCCCGCGGCGGAGACCACGCCCGTCCGCGCCGCCTGCGACGAGGCGAGCGCCGCCGAGACCTGTTCGGCCAGTTCGGGCGCGAGCAGGGCGCGCGCGTCCGTAGACGAGAAGAGGCGCGGGTTGGCCGTGACCTCGCGGCGCAGCCAGTACTCGTAGTCGTAGCGCGAGGCGAGCTCGACGGCGCGGCGCAGGTTTTCGACGACCGCGCCGTCGCGCCCGGCTTCGGCGTCGCAGGCGGCGAGGGCGAGCGAAGCCTGCGCCTCGTAGTAGTGGAGGCTGTGCTCGCGGAAGTGGGCGAGCGCGGGCTCAAGCTCCCGGCGCGCCGCCTCGCTCTGCCCCTGCGCGAGCAGGACGCGCGCGAGCGCGAGGCTCGCGGTCTGTATGCCGCGCTCGTCGCCCGCCTCGCGCCGCGCGCCGATGAGCCGGTCGAGCAGGGCGCGGGCCGCGCCGGTGTCGCCCTTGCGCAGGTTGAGCAGCGCCTTCTCTTCCAAAAGCTCGTAGCGCGTGATGTCGATGCCGACCTCGCCGTACGACTGCTCGGCGTGCTTGTAAAACTCTTCGGCGCGCGGCACGTCTCCGCGCTCGCGGTAGAGATCGCCGTAGGTCTGGAACGCCTCGGCCCGCTGCGACGTGAGGTTGAAGAGGTGGCACAGCTCCAACGCCCGATCCAAGTGGCGCTCGCACTCGGCGAGGTCGCCGCGATACAAGTGGCAGCGCGCGAGGTTGAGGTAGGCGCCCGCCTCCTGCGGGACGGGTTTCGCGCCCTGCTTGCTTTGCCCGCCGTCGCTCAGCATCCGGCGCAGCCAGCGCATCGCCTCGGAGAAGTCGCCGCGGATCATCGCGGGCAGTCCCAGATTGTGCGCGATGAGATGCGCGTAGTGCTTGTCGTTCAACCCCTCGGCCAGTTGCAGGGCGTCGCGGAACTCGCCCTCGGCGGTCGTCCACTCGCCGAGCGCGACGTAGCACAAGCCCCGCGTGTTGCCGACCTTGACGCGCACGGTCGAGCGCTCGGCGGCGAGGTTGAGCGCGTTGTCGAGGTGCGTGAACGAGGCGGCGCAGTCGCCGCGGCGGCGCGCGATGGTGGCGAGCGAGTGGAGGGCCTCGGCCTCGCCCTCCTTGTCGCCGAGTTTGTTCAAGAGCTTGGCGGCGCGGCGCAGGTGCGTGTCGGCGACCTCGAACCTGCCGCGCAGGCGCGCGACCTCGGCGCGGTAGAAGAGCGCGCGCGGGTGGGCCTCGACGGCCTCTTCGGGGAGCTGTTCGACGAAGCGGACGAGCGGCGCGAACGCGCCCGCCGCCAGCCAGTCGCCGCCGTGCTCGGCGATGAGCGCGGCGGAGCGCGTGAACTCGCCCGCCTCGTGCAGGTGGTGGATCGCCTGCTCCCACTGGCGGCGCGAGGCGAAGTATTCGGCGCAGCGCGCGTGCTCGGCGGCGACGCCCGCCTGACCCGCCTCGGCGCGCAGGCGGCGGCGCAGGAAGTCTTTGAAGAGCGGGTGGAGGCGGTACTCCTCTCCGCGCTCGTCGCTCGCCACCGTCATGAAGACGTTGCGCCGGACGAGCAGCGGCAGGAGCGCGGCGCAGTTCGCCTGCGGGTAGAGCACGGCGCAGGCGTCAGGCTCGATGCGCTCCAGGGGCGAGACGCGCAAAAGCATCTGCTGCACGTCGCGCGGCTCGTCGGCGAAGACCTCCTCGGCGAAGTAGTCGAAGATGTCGCGCTCGCTCTGGCGCAGTATCTCTCCGAGGTCGGGGCTCTCGCCGCCGCGCGCGAGGGCGTGGCGCTGCGCGACCTGCCGGACGAGTTGCAGCGCCGTGATCCAGCCGTGCGTGCGCTCGCGGTACTCGTGGAGCTGTTCGGGCGTCAGCTCCAGATCGAAGACCCTGCGGAACAACTCCTGCGTCTCGGCGTCGGTGAAGAGCAGCTCCTCGCGGTCGATGATCGTGAGCGCGTTGTGCGCGCGCAGCCGCGAGAGCGAGAGCGGCGGCACGTCGCGCGAGATGATGATGACGTGGACGACGTCGGGCAGGTAGGCGAGCAGGCGATCCACGACGCGGTGGACGAGGGTGTCCGCGCCGAGGTGGTGGTAGTCGTCCAAGACGAAGACGATCTGCTGATCGACGAGATCGAGTATCTCGTTTAAGAGCACGTCGACGGCGCGCTCGGGCTGCTCGGCCAGCTCGGCCGGGGCCTGCTGCAAGTAGGAGAGCGTCGCGTCGCCGAAGCCGGGGACGAGCTGCTTGATGCCGTGCGCGACGTAGCCGAGGAAGACCGAGGAGTCGGCGTCGGTGCGGTCGAGCTGGTACCAGACGAACTTGCGCGACTCGTTGCGCACGAAGTCGGCGACGAGCGTGGTCTTGCCCGAGCCGGCGGGCGCGGCGACTAAGGTGACGGGCTGTTCGAGGTTCGAGCGGAGCCGGTCGCTGAGGCGCGTGCGGTGGAGCAAGGCGGGCGTCGGGCGCGGCGGCAGCAGCTTCGTGCGCAGGAAGAAGGTGGGCGCGGAGGCTCCGCCCTCCGCCAGCGGGGGCAGCGGCGTGGTCTGGAGTTTTCCCGTGCGGCGCAGCCTGTTGCTCATCGGTCAGCCAAGACGGGGGCGGGGAGACTCTCGGTAGAAGGGGTCTCCCGCGGCGCGTGCGACGAGCGCGCGTCTGAACACAGAAGGGCGAGGTTAACTACACGGACGCGGGGCAATCGACCGGGCGGGCTCAAGCCGCCGAAGACTTCTGCGTGTAGCCTTTGACGAGCCGGAGCTGCGCGCCCGCCTGCTGCTGCTGCGAGTCGGGCGCGCGGCTGTCGATCATGACGGCGACGGTGCGCGCCTCCGACGCCTCCTGCTCGGCGCGCGTCTGGCCGCCGCGGGCGAGCGCGTCGAGGGCGGCGGCGCGGCCCCACGTCTCGGCGAGCGCCTGCGCGGCGAGCTTCGTCGGCAGGTTGTAGCTCGTAAAGAGCTGCTCCGCCTCGGCGCGCGTGAAGGCGAGCGCCTGCTCCTCGATCACGCGCAGCGTCTGCTTCGAGCGCATCCGCCAGAGCGGCGCGGGCGGCAGCGTGCGCCCGATCAGGATCATGTGCGTCTCCGCCGGCAGCAGCGGCAGCAGCCGCGCGAAGAACGGCACCACCCACTCGGCATCATATACCAGATGCAGATCGTCGACGACAATGAGGAGCGGCTCGCTCGCTTCGAGCATCGTCATCTCGTAGACGAACGACTCGGCGACGAGCACGGCGTCGCGCTCGGACGCGCCCGCGCTCAGCAGCGCCAGCGTCTTGCGACCGAAGCCGGGGTGCTGCGCGCGCACCGCGGCGATGAGGTATTGCAGGAACGCCCGCATCTCGACTTCGGGCGCGTCCACCTTGTACCACGCGACGCGCCTCCCGCAGCGGCCCGCGAAGTCGAGCGTCAGGAGCGTCTTGCCCGCGCCCGTGCGACCGGCGATGACGGTCGAGTTGCAGCAGTCCATGCTCTCCTTGAGGACTTCGAGCAGGCGCGGGCGTGAGACGCGGGGCGCGTCGGGCGGCATCGTGATTTTGTCGAGGATCAAACTGATTCTTCTCACTCTCTACGCTCGCGAGCGTTCCCGCTGACGGTCGTGCGCCGTGTGCCGGGGGCAAGCCGCAGCCGCGCGTGAGGGCTGTCGAGCCGAAGGCCCGTCGCACGTCCTGTCAAACCGGAGCCGGGTGGGCGCGTTCGACCCGCGCCGCCCGACTTCAGAGGCAGTGTGCGCCCCCGCCCTTGAGGAATTCTTGAGTATTGCGCGCCGCACCCGCGGGGCGTCGGCTGCCGGGCGCGGGGCGGGCCGCGCAAGTCGTTTGCCACCGCCGACTTAAGCCTGCCCGGGCGGGAACTTTCGCCCCCGGCGCATCGTCTAAAAGCAAGCCGCTTACAACTCTTTAGCAACACGCCGGGCCCCGCACTCTTTCGGTAACGACTGTCGCGTGGCGGTCGCCCGGTTCGGGGTCGGGTGCGATAGAAAGGCGTTCACCGCGGAGGCGCGAGTCGAACGACGAAGCAGGAACGAGGAACGATTAAGTTAAGAGCATTCCTCTTCAGTTCGTCGCTCATCGTTCAGACTTCGTCTTTCACCTCCGCGCCCCCTGCGCGTCTCTCTCTGCGCCCCCGCGGCGAATCTCCCTCACGCCGCCACTCAAGAAGATCGGGACGGGCCGCGACTATGTGCGCGGGCTTCTTGGCAGCGGGGCGCTTTTCGTTCATGATGGCCGAAATTTTCCGGGCGGACGCCGAAGGAGCAGAGCATGGCAGGGCAAAAAATCGCGCCTTACGGATCGTGGGAGTCGCCGATCACGTCCGATCTCATCGTGCGGGGCTCGGTCGGGCTCACGCTGCCGATGGCCGACGGCGCGGACGTGTACTGGACTGAGGTGCGCCCGCAGGAGGACGGGCGCAGCGTCGTCGTGAAACTCGAAGGCGGCGCGCGGCGCGACCTCGTGCCCCCGCCCTTCAACGCGCGCACCCGCGTGCACGAGTACGGCGGCGGCGACTACGCCGTCCACCGCGGCGTGCTCTACTTCTCGAACTTCTCCGACCAGCGGCTCTACCGCGTCGCCCCCGCCGACCCCGCGCCCGTCGCGCTCACGCCGGAGTCGGGCTCGCAGTTGCGCTACGGCGACATGACTTTCGACGCGGCGCGCGAACGGCTCGTCGGCGTCCGCGAAGACCACGCCGCGGGCGGGCACGAGCCCGCGAACGCGCTCGTCGCCGTCCGGCTCGGCGCGGGCGCGCAAGGCGACCCCGGCGAAGTGCTGGCCGAGGGTTACGACTTCTATTCCTCGGCGCGCGTGAGCCCGGACGGGAGGCATCTCGCGTGGCTCGCGTGGCGTCACCCGAACATGCCGTGGGACGGGACGGAGCTGTGGGTCGGAGAGTTCGACGCCGCGGGCCAGATCGCGCGCTCGCGCCGCGTCGCGGGCGGCGCGGACGAGTCGATCTTCCAGCCCGAATGGTCGCCCGCGGGCGCGCTCCACTTCGTCTCGGATCGCAGCGGCTGGTGGAACATCTACCGCGCGTCGCCGGGCGGCGATCTCGCCGACGGGGAGAAGCGGATCGAGGTCGAAAACCTGTGCCCCCTCGAAGCCGAGTTCGGCGAGCCGCAGTGGGGCTTGGGCGTGGGCACTTACGCCTTCACGTCCGACCGGGAGATCGTCTGCGCCTTCCGCGAGCGCGGCGTCTCGCGCCTCGGCGTGTTGGACACGCGGGCGAAAAATTTGCGCCGCGTCGAGTCGTCTTACGAGGACATCACCTACGTGCGCGCGTCGGTCGAGACGAAACGCGCGGTCTTCCGCGCGGGCTCGCCCACGCTGGGCGCGTCCGTCGTCGAGTTCGATCCCGCGACCGGCGAGTTCAAGACCCTGCGCCGCTCAAGCGATCTAGAGCTAGACGAGGGCTACCTCTCCGCCGCGCAGGCCGTGGAGTTCCCGACCGAGAACGGGCTGACCGCGCACGCCTTCTACTACCCGCCGCGCAACCGCGATTTCGCCGCGCCGGAGGGCGAGCGCCCGCCGCTCCTTGTCAAGAGCCACGGCGGGCCGACCGCCGCCGCCGTGACGACGCGCAACCTCAACATCCTCTACTGGACGAGCCGCGGCTTCGCCGTCCTCGACGTGAACTACGGCGGCTCGACCGGCTACGGGCGCGCCTACCGCGAGCGCCTGAAGGGGACGTGGGGGGTGGTGGACGTTGACGACTGCGTGAACGCGGCGCGCTACCTCGTCGGGCGCGGGCTGGCCGACGGCGAGCGCTGCGTCATCGACGGCGGGAGCGCGGGCGGCTACACGACGCTCGCCGCGCTCGTCTTCCGCAAGCAGTTCAAGGCGGGCGCGAGCCACTACGGCGTCTCAGACCTCGGCGCGCTCGTGCGCGACACGCACAAGTTCGAGTCGCGCTACCTCGACGGCCTGATCGCGCCCTACCCCGAGCGCGAAGACATTTATCGCGCGCGCTCGCCGATCAACTTCACGGACGGGCTCTCGTGCCCCGTAATTTTCTTCCAAGGGCTAGAGGACAAGGTCGTGCCGCCGAATCAGGCGGAGATGATGGTCGAGGCCCTGCGCCGCAAAGGCTTGCCCGTCGCCTACGTCGCCTTCCCCGGCGAGCAGCACGGCTTCCGCCGCGCCGAGAACATCAAGCGCGCCCTCGACGGCGAACTCTACTTCTACTCGCGCGTCTTCGGCTTCGAGTTGGCGGG
The DNA here is from genome assembly GCA_036389335.1 of Pyrinomonadaceae bacterium. Classification (GTDB taxonomy): domain Bacteria; phylum Acidobacteriota; class Blastocatellia; order Pyrinomonadales; family Pyrinomonadaceae; genus JAIVGV01. The sequence continues at coordinate 49,434 of DASVQC010000062.1, forward strand.
CGAGATCGAGCCCGTGCCCATCGAGAATCTGGATTAGCTGTTAGCGATTAGCTGTTAGCGATTAGCCAAACCGAAATCTTGCCACAACACGCTTCTCGGAGACCCTCCATGAAGAGATCGTCGTGCGCCCGTTTGCTCTGCTTGCTCTGCCTCGCCCTCGCCTTTCCCCTCCAACTATACGCGCAGGCGGCAGACCCCGCGCTCCTATCGGAGATCAACCGCATCAGGGCGGTCGATAACCACGCGCACGTGCCGAAGGTCGTCGCGGAGGGCGAGCGGGCCGACGAAGAGTTCGACGCGCTGCCGTGCCCGCCCGAGCCGGACGCCGTGGCGTTCGCGCGCGCGCTGCCGAGTAACCCCGAGTTCGTCGCCGCGTGGCGCGCGCTCTACGGCTACGATCACTCGGACATGGGCGAGGCGCACGTGCGCGAGCTGGTCGAGCGGAAGCGGCGCGTGAGGCGCGACGAGGGCGACCGCTACCCGGCGTGGGTCTTGGACAAGCTCGGCATCGACGTGATGCTCGCCAACCGCATCGCGATGGGGCGCGGCCTCGACGCGGCGCGCTTCCGCTGGGTCCCGTACGACGACGCGCTGCTGTTCCCGCTCGACAACGCGGGGCTCAAGCGCGTGAACGCGAACCGCGCCTACTTCTTCGCGCGCGAGGAGAATCTGCTCCGCCGCTACCTCTCCGAGTCGCGCGCCGCGCGCCGCCCCGCGACGCTCGCGCAGTATTTATCGCTCGTCGTCACGCCGACGCTCGAACGCCAGCGCCGGGGCGGCGCGGTCGCCGTCAAGTTCGAGGCGGCGTACCTGCGCGCGCTCGACTTCGACGACGCCGCGCAGCCGGAAGCCGCGCGCGTCTACGCCCGGTACGCGCGCGGCGGCGAGCCGCCCGCCGCCGACTACAAGACGCTGCAAGATTTCCTCTTCCGCTACGTCGCGCGCGAGGCGGGGCGGCTCGGCCTAGCGATTCACATCCACACGGGCAACGGCTGCGGGAACTTTTTCGTCCTGCGCGGCAGCGACCCCGTCCTGCTCGAACCCGCGATCAACGATCCGACGCTGCGCAAAACGACCTTCGTGCTCGTCCACGGCGGAGAGCCCTTCACCGAGCAGGCGGCGTTCCTGCTCGGCAAGCCGAACGTCTACGCGGACTTCTCCGCGCAGACCTTCCTCTTCTCGCCGCGCGTGCTCTCGGACACGCTGCGCTACTGGCTGACGCTCTACCCGGACAAAGTCCTGTTCGGCACGGACCTCTTCCCCGGCTCGCCCGAGATCGACTGGGAGGAGTACGGCTGGCAGACGACGACGACCGCGCGCCACGCCCTCGCCATCGCCCTCACCGGCATGGTGCGCGACGAAGAGATCACGCGCGAGCGCGCCGCGGAGATCGCGCGGCTGGTGATGAGGGAGAACGCGCTGAAGCTCTACGGACTCGAAGGGGCGAGGAAGTGAAGATTCGATCCTTGCAGCCCGCGCGGGCGGGCGACAGAGGGTGGCCGCGGGCGTCAGCCCGCGGACATGGCTCGTTTCATTTAACGAGAGCCCCTGAGAGGGGCGACAGAGAGCAGCCCACGGCGCGAGCCGTGGGAATAGAGCCGCGTAAAAGATGAGAGCCCCCGAAAGGGGCGACAGAAGATCGCGATCTTCTGTCGCCCCTTTCGGGGGCTCTCGGCGAATCAAACCCGCGACTTCCACGGGCTGACGCCCGCGGCTACTCTCTTTCGCCCCTCGCGGGGCCGTCGATCTATTTCGTCATCGGCGTCGCGGCTGCCGATCCATTTCGTGGCCGGCGTCGCCTTCACCGCGCCTTCAATTGACTGTCTTCACGCGCCGCCCTTCAGGTGCTTGTCGAGCCAGTCGAGGACGGTCTCGTGCCAGAAGCGCGAGTTCTGCGGCTTGAGAATCCAGTGGCCCTCGTCGGGGAAGACGACGAGCTTGGATTCGACGCCGCGCTTCTGCAGGGCGGTGTAGAGTTGCAAACTCTGATCGACGGGCACGCGGAAGTCGATCTCGCCCTGCGTGACGAGCGTCGGCGTGTCGAAGTTCTTGACGAACCTGTTCGGCGACCACCTCTCGTAAAGCTCCGGGTTGTCCCACGGCGTGCCCTTGAACTCCCACTCGGGGAACCACAATTCCTCGGTCACGCCGTACATGCTCGCGAGGTTGTAGACGCCCGCGTGCGTGACGAAGACGCGGAAGTGCGCGCGGCGGTCGTTGTTGTGGCCGAGCAGCCAGTCGATCATGTAGCCGCCGTAGCTGGCCCCCGCCGCGCCGATGCGCTCGCGATCCACGTTGTAGTTGGCAAGGACGTGCGCGACGCCGTTCATGATGTCGTCAACCACCTTGCCGCCCCAGTCGCCGGAGATTTCGTTGGTGAACTGCTGCCCGTAGCCGGTCGAGCCGCGCGGGTTCGGCATGAAGACGGCGTAGCCCTGCGAGACGTAAATCTGCGGGTTCCAGCGGAAGCTCCACGCGTCGCCCCACGCCCCCTGCGGCCCGCCGTGGATGAGGACGACGAGCGGGACTTTCGCGCCGCTCGCGGAGTAGTTCTGCGGCTTGAAGAACCAGCCCGAGACCTTCGCGTTCGCGCCGCCCGTCCACGTCAGCTCCTCTGCGGGCGGCAGGTAGAAGCCCGCGAGGAAGGCGTCGTTCTCCTTCGTCACGCGCGTGACGCCCGCCGCCCCGCCGGCCACACTCGTCGGCGAGGCGAGGCGCGCGGCGTAAATCTCGGTCGGCATCGTCGCCGACGAGCGCGAGAAGACGAGCGTCTTGCCGTCCGCCGAGACGTTCAAGCTGTCGTTCTCGCCCTCGATCAATTTCGCGGCCCGACCGTCGGCGAGCGAGACGGCGTAGACGGGCGCGCGGCCTCGCTCGCCCGAAGTGAAGTAGATGTGCCTGCCGTCCGCCGAGAAGGTGAAGCTATCGACGTAGTTGTCGAAGTTGCTCAAAAGCTCGCGCGAGCGGTTCTGCTGGCGGTCGTAGAGCATCAGCCGCCAGCGGTCGCTCTCGAACCCGGCGGTCTGTTGCGAGCGGTAGGCGATGTAGCGGCCGTCCGGAGAGTACTGCGGCGACTGATCCGAGCCCTTGTTGTCGCCCGTGATGCGCCGCGCCTCGCCGCCCGCGACCGGGACGACGAAGATGTCGTTGTTCGTCGAGGTCGCGCCCACCTTGTCGGTGTTGCGCGCAAACGCCAGCTCCTTCGAGTCGGGCGAGAAGGCGTAGTCGGTGGGGCCGCCCAGAGAGAACGGCGGGGCGTCGTAGTCGCCCGGCGTCAAGTCGCGCGCCGCGCCGCCCGCCGCCGGGACGATCAGGACGTGCGTGCGCTTGTTGCCCTTCCACGCCGTCCAGTGGCGGTAGAGCAGCGAGCCCTCGACGACGTGCGCCTTGACCTTGTTGGCCTCGGCCTGCTCGTCGCGCTGCTTGTTGCAGGCGTCGTCGGCGCAGTCGGGGTAGACGTCGGAGACGAAGGCGAGCCAGCGACCGTCGGGCGAGACGACCGGATCGCCCGCGCCGGTCGAGACGTTCGTGACCTGCCTGTCCTGGCCCGTGCCGACTTCGAGCGCGTGGAGTTGATCGCCCGTCACGTAGTAGATCGTCTTGCCGTCGGGCGACCAGCGGGGCGTCGACGCCGACGCCGCGCCGCTCGTCAACTGCTTCGGCTGCCCGCCTTCGACCGCGACGAGGTAGAGCTGCGTGCGGCTGCGGTTCGCCTCCACGTCGGGGACGGCGACTTGGTAAGCGATCCAGCGACCGTCGGGCGAGAGCTGCGGGTCGCCGACGCGGCGCACTTTGAGCAGATCGCCGACGGTGAGCGGCTGCTTGGCCGTCTGCGCATGGATCGACGCAGCCGCGCAGACGGCGAGCGCGAGCGCGAACAGAGGGGTGAGCGAACGTCTCATGGAAGCCTCCTCGGGTGACGCATCTGAATTGTGCTTGGGAGATGAACGGTCGTGAGGGAATTTAACACAGAACCCGCGCCGGCGGAGAGCCGCGGACGAGGGCCGAATGACGAATGACGGGTGCGGGATGACGAATGAAAGACGTCTGTTTTAATTCACCATCCCGCACCCGTCATTCGTCGTCCTACTCTCCGCGCCCCCTCCGCGCCCCTCGTGCCTGCGCGGCGAATCCGCCCCGCGCCGCACTCAGGATCGCGCCGACTCTACCCGCGGCGGTTTCGTCTTGACGCTCGCCCGCGCGGCTACGATAATCGCGCCCGAAGGTTAAAGCAGTCGCCCCCCGACGACGGCATCCTCCTCGGCGTCGAAATTCTTTCTCAAGGGCTTTTCCGATGGACACACTGGGTTCGGGCGCGGCGCGCGCAACTCGCCGGGGATCGGCTTCCTCACTTCACCCGCTCGCGCCTCGCGCCTCGCGCGGGCGCGCCGTCTTCAGGGGCGTCGTGCTGCTGCCGCTGTTGGTGTTCGCGTGCGCGCGCGCTGACGCGACGGTGCTGCCCTCGGGCTTTACGGAGACGCAGATCGGCGGCCTGACCGACCCGACGGCGATGGAGTTCGCGCCCGACGGTCGCCTCTTCATCTGCCAGCAGGGCGGGGCCTTGCGCGTCGTCAAAAACGGCGCGCTGCTCGCCGCGCCCTTCCTCACCGTCACCGTCGAGGCTTCGGGCGAGCGCGGCCTGCTCGGCGTCGCCTTCGACCCCGGCTTCGCCACCAACCGCTTCATCTACGTCTACTACACCGCCACGACGCCCGCCGTACACAACCGCGTCAGCCGCTTCACGGCGAGCGCGGCGAACCCGGACGTGGTTCAGGCGGGCAGCGAGTTCGTCCTCCTCGATCTGGAAAACCTCGGGGCGACGAACCACAACGGCGGCGCGCTCCACTTCGGCGCGGACGGCAAACTCTACGTCGCCGTCGGCGAGAACGCCGTGCCCTCGAACGCGCAGACGCTCGCCAACAAGCTCGGCAAAATCCTGCGCCTCAACCCCGACGGCACGATCCCCACCGACAACCCTTTCTTCAACGCCGCGTCGGGCACGAACCGCGCCATCTGGGCGATGGGCTTGCGCAACCCCTACACCTTCGACGTGCGCCGCACGACGGGCACCATCCTCATCAACGACGTGGGGCAGAACCTCTGGGAGGAGATCAACGTGGGCGCGGGCGGCGCGAATTACGGCTGGCCCACCTGCGAAGGGGCCTGCCCGTCGCCCGCGCCGACGCCGGCGGTGAGGCCGCCCAACGCCTTCACCGAGCCCGTCTTCCAGTACGTCCACGACGGCTCGACGTGCGCCGTCACGGGCGGGGTTTTCTACGACCCCGCGACGCAGCAGTTCCCGAACACTTACGTCGGCAAGTATTTCTACGCCGACTTGTGCGCGGGCTGGATTCGCCTCTTCGATCCGGCGACGCGCGCCACCTCCGCCTTCGCCGAGGGCGTCCCCAACCCGGTCGATCTGAAAGTCTCGTCGGACGGCAGCCTCTGGTATCTCGCGCGCCTCTCGGGCTCGGTCTCGCGCGTGCGCTTCGCCGCGGCGAACACGCCGCCCGCCGCGACCATCACTTCGCCCGCCGCGGGCTCGCTCTACAGCGCGGGCGAAACCATCAACTACTCCGGCGCGGGCTCGGACGCCGAAGACGGCGCGCTCCCCGCGTCCGCCCTCACGTGGCGCGTCGACTTCCAGCACGACACGCACGCGCACGCTTTCGTCCCCGCGACGAGCGGCGCGTCCGGCGGCTCGTTCGTCGTCCCCGACACGGGCGAGACTTCGGCCAACGTCTGGTATCGCATCTACCTGACGGTGACGGACTCGCGCGGCGCGACCGCCGAGACCTTCCGCGACATCTTCCCGCGCACTTCGACCGTCAAGTTCTCGACCTCGCCCGCGGGGTTGCAGTTCACGCTCGACGGGCAGCCGCGCGCGGACGGCTACGCCGAGCTGAACGTGGTCGGCATGCGCCGCACGCTCGGCGTCGCCTCGCCGCAGGGCTCGGGGGGCGCGACCTACAACTTCGTCAGGTGGTCTGACAACGGCGCGGCGACGCACGACGTGAAAGTGCCCGCGGGCGGGGCGCGCTACAAGGCCGTCTTCGCGCGCGAGCCGCGCGCGGGCGAGATCGTCGTCAGCGAGTTTCGCCTCGACGGCCCCGCCGGATCGCGCGACGAGTTCGTGGAGCTTTACAACAACACGGATCAGACGATCATCGTCTCGACCTCCGACGGCTCGGCGGGCTGGGCCATCGTCATGGGGTTCGGGTCGCCGCCCCTCGCCGAACCGCAGCTCGACACCTACCACGTGATCCCGAACGGCACGGTCATCCCGGCGCGCGGCCACTACCTCGTCACGGGCGCGCAGTACTCGCTCGCCGACTACGGCGGCGCGGGCGCGGCGGCGGGCGACGCCGTCGGCGCGAATGACCTCGGCGGCGGCTACGACGCTCCAAAGCAGTTCTCCGGCATCGGCCTGTTCCGCACCGCGACGCGCGAGAACTTCACGAACGCGACCCGCCTCGACTCGGTCGGCGCGCCTTGCTTCACCCACCCGCTGCTCGTCGAAGGCGCGGGCGTCGGCCCCTGCCAGAACCTGGGCACGCCCTCCGCGCCCGCGGCGGACTACAGCCTCGCGCGCAAGTTCGCCGGGGGCGCGTTGCAGGACACGGACGACAACGCCGCGGACTTCCGGCTCGTCGCCGCCCGCAGCCCGCTGCCCGCGCCGACGACCCCGCAAGGGTTCTACGACGCCGTGCTCGGCGCGCCGGGGCCGGAAAACACACGCGGCCCCGTCTCGCGCAGCGCGGCGGTCGGCTCGTCGCTCATCGACCTCGCGTGCAAGGGCGCGAGCGCCGATCCGTCGAGTACGTGCGAGCGCGTGCGCGAGACGACGCCCGTCGCGAACGGCGCGCTCGGCACGCTCACGTTCCGCCGCCGGTTCACCAACCGCACGGGGCTCCCGATCACGCGGCTGCGCTTCCGCGTCGTGAGCCTCTCGACGCTCGGCAGCGCGACGGTCGGCGACGCAGACCTGCGCGCGCTCGCCTCGCCCGACACCACCGTGACGCTCGGCAAAGGCACGACGGCGACCGTGCGCGGCACGAGCCCCGAAGAGCCGCCCGCGCAGGCGCTCGGCGGCGGTCTCAACTCGACGCTCTCGGTCGGCGCGATCACGCCCGCCTCGCCCCTCGCGCCGGGGGCCAGCGTCAACGTGCAGTTCCGCTTCGGCGTCGGGCGAGAAGGCGTCTTCCGCTTCGCCTTCGTCATCGAGGCCCTGCCGTAAGGGCGGCGGGCCGGAGCCTGTGTTTCATGCGGGGGCGGGGCTCATCCCCGCCCCCGCACCCCTCCCCGCGCTCGTTAGCGTCCACGTCCCTCTCCCCCTGACGTGTCCCTCTCCCCTTAAACGTCAGACGCCTCCAACCCCCGTCGCGTTAAATGAGACAGAACCGCGGACGGCTTTTCGTCGTTTCCTCTGACAGACTATCTGACGAAGGGATCGGCTGCTCTTTCAGCCGTCGCCGGTGAGGTCGCGAGGTATGAAGCTAAAAATTTTCGTAGCGGTGTTGGCGGTGGTCGCCGCGTGGTTCGCGGGGCGGCAGTTCTACCGCGTCGCGGGTCAGAACGCCGTCGCCGGTGGCGACGCGCAGACCGTCGCCGGGAATATTAAGGCGGGCGAGCAGGTCGTCAACGACTCGCTCGCGCTCGACCCCGGCGCGCGCGTCGAGGTCTCGGGCATCAACGGCCCCGTGGACATCATGACGACCGACGGGGGCGTCGCCGAGATTCACATCGAGAACAACGCGAGCGACGCGCGCGATCTCGACTCGCACCGGATCACCATCGACCGCGCCGCCGATCACCTCGTCGTGCGCGGCGAGAACAAGAGCGACGGCGTCTCGGGAATCCTGCGCTGGCTCACCGGGCGCGGCGGCGGCGGCGGCGTGCGCCAGCGCGTCGTGCTGAAAGTGCCGCGGCGCGTTGACGTGGCGGCGCGCGGCATCAACGGCGCGCTGCGCGTCGGGGAGTTGGAGGGCGCGGTGCGCGTCTCCGGCGTCAACGGCGAGGTCACGGTCGCGCGCGCGGCGGGGCACGCCGAAGTCTCGGGCGTCAACGGCAACGTGACGTTCGCCGTCGCGCGCCTCGCAGACGCGGGCGTCAGGGTCTCCGGCGTCAACGGCAACATCGAGCTGCGGCTCGACGAGGACGCGAACGCCGACGTCAGGGTCGGCGGCTTAAACGGCAGCGTCGATTACGATCTCAAGAACATCACGGTCGAAGACGGCGGCGACAACCACTCGCGCTTCGCCGCGCGCATCGGCGCGGGCGGCGCGCCCATACGCATGAGCGGCATCAGCGGCAACGTCCACCTCGCGGGCGCGTGAGAGTTTGAAAGGTGAAGTTTTAAGACGCCGGGGTTTGAACGCGGACGAGCCGACCCGATAGACGACCTTCCCCCGCCCCTCCCCCCCCCAACAAATGGCCCGGAGAGTTCGACGCTCTCCGGGCCATCCTCCTTCGAAGCCCTCGGGCCAGAGTCCTCTCGGACTCACCGCCCGGCGTCGCCCGCCCTCGGCAGCGGGAGCCAGCGCGGCACCGCCCGGCAGTAACGCTCGTAAGCCCCGCCGAACTTGCCCCTCAAAGTCGGCTCCTCGTAGAGCAGCACGAAGAGGTTGAAGCCCGCGAAGACGACGAGCGAGTAAGTGAGCATGAAGCGCGAGGCGAAGAACAGGGCTTCGCCCAGAAGGATCAGCATCACGCCCACGTACATCGGGTTGCGAACCCTCCGGTAGAGCCCGCGCACGACCAGCTCCTTCGGCGGATCGAACGGCGCGGGCGTGCCCCGCCCCTTGATCGCGAAGTCCCACGCGCACCAGCATTCGACGAGCGCGCCGGCGAGGATCGGGAGCAGGCCGAGGTAGCGCGCGGGGCCGGGCAGCGGCGCGCGGCCCGGCGGCAGCAGCCTGTAGGGCAGGTAGATCGTGAGCGTGGCCGGGGCGGTTGCCATGAAGACAACCGTCTTGAGTAGGTTCATCGCGTCACCTCCGTATGAGTCGATCTCGCGAGGGAGGGAAACGGCGCGAGCACGCATCAAGGTTCGCGCGCGCCGGCTGGAACGAGCGGGGGAGGCTCCCTAAAGCCTCCCCCGCTCACGGTCGTCAGACGGTGTCGCCCTTCTGCGGGTCTTGCTCGGTCAGTTGCTGCTGCCGGAACGCCGCCGCGCCGAGCAGCCCGCCCATGCCCATCGACTCGACCGCCGAAGACGGGACGAGCATCAGCGCGCCCTTCTCCTTCAGGCCCTCGTAGAGCATGTTCATCGCCCTCAGGTGCAGCGCCGTCGGGTTGCCCTCGTAGGAGCCCGCCGCCGTCTGGAACATGTGCGCGATCTCGACCTCCGCCTCGGCGAGGATGATGCGCGCCTGCTTCTCTCTGGACGCCTGCGCCTCGCGCGACATCGCGTCCTGCAAAGAGTCGGGGATGATCACGTCGCGCATCTCGACCGACTGCACGGTCACGCCCCACGGGTTAGACCGCTGATCGATCAACTGCTGCAACTCGTCCTCGATGCGCTCCCTGCCGCGCAGCAGCTCGGTCAGCGAGGTGCGACCGATGATGTCGCGCAGGGCGGTCTGCGCCGCCCAGCTCACGGCCTGCGGGTAGTCCTGCACTTCGAGCGCCGCCTTCTCCACGTCGTAGACCATCCAGAAGAGCACGGCGTCGACGTTGACCGGGACGGTGTCGGACGTTAAGGTCTGCTCCGCCGCGAAGCTCGTCGTGATGACGCGCTGATCGATGTAGGTCGGGACGGAATCGACCAGCGGCACGATCCAGAAGAGGCCGGGGCCGCGCAGGCCGACGTACTTGCCGAGGCGCAGCACGACCGCCTTCTCCCACTGCTTCGCCACGCGCGGCGACTGCGCGAGCAGCAGCCCCAGAAGGATGCCGACGACCGCGCCGACGGGGTTGCCCGTCAGGACGGTCGCGGCGACGCCGAGCCCCGCCGGGACGAGCAGCATCAGCGCCGACACGACGTTGGCGCGCGGCGCCTTCGGCGCGGGCGGGTTCTTCTTCCCCTGAATCAACTCCAAACCGGTAGCCATCTCTCTCACACTCCTTCGTTGACGAGACCCTCAAGGCGTTCGAGCGCCTCTTCGGGCGTGAAGCCGAGCGCGTGCGCGTCGGCGAGAAATCTTTGCGCCAGTGCTTGCAGGCGCGCCTCGCGCTCGTCGCCCGCGCGGCGACTGACGGCGCTCGCGCCGAGCGGCGCGCCCTGCGCCCGCACGAACGTGCCCACCCCGCGCCGCGTCTCGACGATCCCCGTGCGCTCCAGCTCCGTGTAGACCTTCGCCACCGTGTTCGCGTTGATGCGCAAGTCCACGGCGAGCTGCCGCACGGTCGGGAGCTGATCGCCCACGGCGAGCCGCCCCGTCGCGATGGAGAAGCGGATCGCGCGCTCCAGCTGCGCGTAGAGCGGCGTCGGGTCGCGCGCGTCGATGTTGAACGATTGCGCCATGCTCGGTATTGTACTACGACAATAGTACAATAAAAGTTCTGCGCTGGCCGGGGGTGTTTTCGGGCGAAATATTGGGGAAAATGCGGGAGTTTGGGCGTCCGGCGCGTGGGGCTCAGCCGCGCGTCAGGGCCTCGCGCGCGGCGAGGACTCTGCGGAGGGCCTCGTCGGTGGTCGGGGCGAGCGCGGTGAGGTGCCCCATCTTGCGCCCGGCGCGGGCGGCGCTTTTGCCGTAGAGGTGCAGCGCGACGCCCGGCACGGCGCAGGCCGCGCGCCAGTCGGGCTCGCCCGCGCGCCAGAGGTCGCCGAGCAGGTTCGCCATCGCGGCGGGGCGCGCCTGCTCGGTCGAGCCGAGCGGGAGGTCGCAGAGGGCGCGCACCTGCTGCTCGAACTGGCTCGCGGCGCACGCCTCGATGGTGAAGTGGCCGGAGTTGTGCGGGCGCGGCGCCAGCTCGTTGACGAAGAGTTCGTCCCCGCCCGCGAGGAACAGCTCGACGCAGAGGACGCCGACGTAGTCGAGCTGTTCGAGCAGCGCGCGCGCGATCTCCTCGGCGCGGCGCGCGACTGTCGGCGCGACTCGCGCGGGGGCGATGGTGTGGTCGAGTATGTGGCGCGCGTGAGAGTTCTCGACGACGCCGTAGGAGGCGACCGCGCCGTCCGCGCCGCGCGCGGCGACGACCGACAGCTCGCGCTCGAACGCGACGAACGCTTCGAGGATGCCCTCGCGCCCCTTGAGCGCGGCGAACGCCTCGCCGGTCTCGCCCGCGGTCGTGATCGTCCGCTGGCCCTTGCCGTCGTAGCCGAAGTCCGCGGTCTTGAGGACGGCGGGCAGGCCCAGCTCGCCGAGCGCGGCGCGCAACTCTTCGAGAGTCGAGACGCGGCGGAAGCCGGTGACGGGGAAGCCGTGCCGCGAGAGGAAACTTTTTTCGCGGAGGCGGTGCTGCGTCGTGCGCAGGACTTCGCCGGAGGGGCGGACGGGCGCGACCGACTCGACGGCTTCGACCGTCGCCGCGGGCACGTTCTCGAACTCGAAGGTCACGGCCCGAACCCCGCGCGCGAACTCGCGCACGGCGTCGAGGTCTTCGTACGGCGCGGCGACTTCGAGGTCTGCGATCTGACCCGTCGGCGTGTCGCGTTCGGGCGAGAAGGTGTGGACGCGGTAGCCCATCCGGCGGGCGGCGAGCGCGAACATCCGACCGAGCTGGCCGCTGCCGAGCACGCCGAGCGTCGCGCCGGGCAGGACGGGGCCGTGCTCGGTGCTAGCGAGTCGGCTGAGCGGCTTGTTAAGCAACCCGGTCATAAAGCCTTCGTGACGCGCCCCGCCTCACGATCCAGGATCGGATGAAATAAATCAGAAGTGAATAAGCTGCCAGATCGAGGAGTACCGCCATGAGATACAGGACGTTGCGAAGCGGGGCGGCGTGGGGTGCGGGACTATCAGAAGCAGGGATGAACGGGCCGAGCAGCAGTAGAGGCCAGCCCGACAGATAGCCGAGGATCGTTACGACCCGTTCGGGAATTTCCCAGCCGAGCACAGCCACGATCAACCAAGCACCCGCGCCCAGCGCCAGTGACGAGATCAGAGTGATCGCGACAGAGTTTAGCACCCGTCTCTTCATCTTTAGCCCTGCGATTCGAGCGTCGCCTCGCGCACCTGTCTCTCTTGTTCGACGCGAAAGTCTCGGAGGCGCGCGCGCAGAGTTTCGTCCTGATTGGCGAGGATGGCGACGGCGAGGAGGGCGGCGTTGGTCGCGCCCGCCCGACCGATGGCGAGCGTGCCGACGGGGACGCCCGCCGGCATCTGCACGATGGAGAGCAAAGAGTCCATGCCCTTGAGCGCGCGGCTCTCGACCGGCACGCCGAGCACGGGCAGCGTGGTCTGCGCCGCGATCATGCCGGGCAGGTGCGCCGCCCCGCCCGCGCCCGCGATGATCACCCGCAGCCCGCGCGACTCGGCGGCGGCGGCGAACTCGGCCATCAACGCGGGCGTGCGGTGCGCCGAGACGACGCGGCACTCGTGCGGGACGCCGAACCTAGTCAGCACTTCGTCGGCGTGGAGCATCGTCTCCCAGTCGGACTTGCTGCCCATGACGACGGCGACGAGCGGCTGCGCGCCGCGTTCGTCGTTTCCCGTCGTCGTCTCCTCTGCGCTCATGTCAGCCCTTCAGCGTTTTCGCGCGAGCCTGAGACGGGGCGGCGTGCTTCTTAGGAGGTTGGAAAGAGAGCGCCACCGAAAGCCCGCCGCGCCGATCAGTAAATGTTGAAGTTGTAATCTATGGTGACGTACTGCGAGACCTTGCACCCGTCCTTCTCCGCGGGCTCGAACTTGATCGCACTCATCGCCTCTAACGCCTTGCGCGTCAGCCCGTGCGGCAGGCGCGTGATCGCCGCGACGCCGCCCACCGTGCCGTCCGCCTTGAGGATCGCGCGCGCCCTCACCGCGCCCGTGACGTAAAACCTGCGCGCCCACACGGTGTAGACCGGCTCCGGTCTGGTGAGGAGGCGCGCGCGCCGCGTGACCTCGCCGGGCCTGAAAGTGCGTTCGTCGCCGCCGCAGGGCGCGCCGGGCGGGCGTGCCGCTTCGGGCGTGCCCGCGCGTTCGCCGCCGCCGGCGTTCCCGACGCGACCGGGCCCGATGCCTTGACCAACCCCGATACCCGGCGCGCCGCCCCCCGAACCCGCGCCGGGCTGATCGCCGATTGGTCTCCGCGGCATCTTGACGGGGCCGCCTGCGCCCGGCCTCTTGACGGCGAAGGAGTCGAGAAACCTATCGACGTTCGGTTCGTGGCCGGCGGGGCCATATGCCGCCGCGACGTAAGCCCGCGAGCCGTCAGTAAAGATGTAAGCCCCGCCGCGACGGTCGCTGAGGCTGATGCTGTACTCACGCATGTAGTAGCCGTCATACGCATCGCGCTCGTAAGACATCCCGTAACGAGCCTCCGGCCTGAACTTGGGATCGCGCCGCGCGCGCTCCTCGTCCGGCACGACGATCACGTTCCAAGCCAGCTCGGCGCACGAATCGAGGTAGTCGGAGGCGGTGAAAACTTGATCGCCCGAGGCGGGCGGGATTTTGATCGACCAGACGCGGTAGGCGACCGAGTCGTCGCCCAGCGCGGTATAGAGCCGACCGATTGGCGAGGCGGCGTCCGGCGGGTGCGGCCCGACAGAAGGCTTGACCGGCATCCGGGCGCTGAACGCTTCGTCCGCGGGCGCGAACGTGATCCACCCGGCTGCGTCGCCGGGTTGCTGCGCGCTCGCCGCCCGCGCGCCGCAGAGTGGCAGCGCCAACGCGGCGAGCGCGACGCCAAGTAGTCGAGTCTCCCGCCACAGCATTGCAGAATCCTCCCACGCCCGTCTCGCTACGCGAGGTAACGCTCGCGCAGGATGCCCATGTGGTGCAGCTCGTGGCCGGCGAGGATGTGCGCGAGGGCGCGCACGGAGACTTCGTTGTCGTTGGCCGTGCCGCGGCGCGCCCACGCCTCCTCGTCGAAGGAGCGCAGCAGCGCGACGGTCGCGGCGCGCACGCGCGCGAACTCTTCGGCGATGTCGGCGAGCGAGCGCGCGCCGAAGTTCGCGCCGCGCACGTAGTCGTCCTGCTCGAAGCCGGGCAGCGGCGTCCGGTCGCCGCGCCCGAAGCGAAGCGCCCGGTGCGAGAAGACGCGCTCGGTGTCGACGACGTGGCCGACGAGTTCCTTGACGCTCCACTTGCCGGGCTCGTAGGCGGAGTCGGCGCGCTCTTCGGGGACGCCGCGCAGGAGCGCGAGCGTCTCGGCGCTCTGGCGTTCGAGCGTTTCGACGATGTCGCCCGCGGGGACGAGCGAGACGTATTTTTCGTAGTAGGGCGCGTACTCGCCGGGCTCGGGCCGCGCGGGGGCTGTGGCTGACATGCGTGCTGTCCTCCCTTCGGAAGCGATGCGGCGCTCTTTCGCCCGGCGCGCGCCCGGCGAAAGAGCGCCGCGGGGCCGCGTCATTCGGTGTTGAGGTTCACCTCTTTTTTGATCTCCTCGCTCGCGGCGCTCTGCGCGCCGGGAACCGGCGAGGCGAGCGTCTGGCTGTCGGCGAGCTTCTCGCCGGGGCTCAGCTCGACCTTCGGGTACTGCTCCGTGGTCGCGCCCACTTCCTCGTTCGTCACTCTGTTCTCATCCATCGTTATCATCCCCCTTAAATGTCTTGAACTAAGTCCTTACTCGCGCGCGTGCGAGTAGCCCGCCGCGCCGTCGAAGTTGCAGAGGTTCTCGGTCTTGATGAAGTCGAAGCCCGACTCGGCGAAGCGCGCCAGCAGCCCCGCGATCTGCGTGTGCGTGACCGCGCCGCCCTCGCCCGCGTCGGCGACGAAGCGGCAGCGCCAGTGATCGGAGCAGAAAGTCTCGGTGTGGCCGCCCGGATAGACTTTCACGCCGCGGTTGCTGATCGAAGAGAGCTTCACGCCGTCGCCGTTCAGCTTCTCCAGCGCCGCGCCGAGCCGATCCGGCGGGCCGTCGGTCCAGTCGAGGTAAACGTCGACGCCGACGGTCTCCTTGCGCGCCGCGGCGGTCGCGCCGCGGGCGCTTCGCGCCGACGAGTCGGAGCCCTCGCCGCCCGGCTTGTAGCTCACCGCCTTCAGCGTCTCCGGCTTCTGCCCGACGCGCGCCGCGACCGCCTCGGCGAACTCACGCGTGCCGACCTTCTCCTTACTCACGCCCTCTTTGAAGATGTCGTAGGTGTGGACGCCGTCCTCCATCGTGCGCAGCCACGCGTTGTGCGCGCGCTCGGCGACGTCCGTCTGCCCCGTGTGGACGAGCATCATCACCGCCCCTAAGAAGAGGCCGGAAGGGTTGGCGAGGTTCTGTCCCGCGCGGCGCGGCGCGCTGCCGTGGATGGCCTCGAACATGGCGATCGACTCGCCGATGTTGGCCGAGCCCGCGAGGCCGACCGAGCCCGCGATCTGCGCCGCCACGTCCGAGAGCACGTCGCCGTAGAGGTTGGGGAGGACGACCACGTCGAAGGCGGTGGGCGTGTCGGAGAGTTTCGCCGCCCCGATGTCCACGATCCAGTGCTCGTTCTCGATGTCGGCGTACTCTTTGGCGATCTCCTCGAAGACTTTGTGGAAGAGGCCGTCCGTGATCTTCATGATGTTGTCTTTGGTGAAGCACGTGACCTTCTTCCGGTTGTTGCGGCGCGCGTACTCGAAGGCGTAGCGCACGATCTTCTCCGTGCCCGGTCGCGAGATCAGCTTGAGGCACTGCGTCACCTGCTCGGTCTGCCGGTACTCGATGCCGCCGTAGACGTCCTCCTCGTTCTCGCGGACAATGACCACGTCCATGCCGGGATGCTTCGTCGCGACGAAGGGCGCGTAGGCGACGCACGGGCGCACGTTCGCGTAGAGCCCGAAGGTCTTGCGGACGGTCACGTTCAGGCTCTTGTAGCCGCCGCCCTGCGGCGTGGTGATCGGGGCCTTCAAAAAAACTTTCGTGCGGCGCAGGGAGTCGAACGCGCCGGGCTCGATCCCGGCGGCGTTGCCGGCGAGGTACACCTTCTCGCCGATCTCGATCTCCTCGATGTCGAGGCGCGCGCCCGCCGCGCGCAGGATGTGGAGCGTCGCCTCCATGATCTCGGGGCCGATGCCGTCGCCGCGCGCGACGGTGATGGGGACGTTCTCTGCCATGATCCAGAAACGCCTTTCGCCGATGACGGATTTAAAGTAAGACTGCCGTTTAGAGGGCACTACTTTACTACTTTTGCCGCGCGCCCGAAAGCGGCGGAAGGCGCGTGCGCTTCACCCCGATCCCGACCGGCGGTCAGTCTCGATGCCTTGTGCTCAAGTCGAACCGAGCCGCCACCGCGGCGACCGCGTTTCGCGGCGGCGCGAAATTTAGTATGATGCCTGTGTTCAGAATTCCCCCGTTGCCGTAAGGCTCTTCGTAATTTTCCTCTCCCCGTTCCTTCGCGCGGCCCCCCCGGTCGCGTCCCGCGGAACGGGGCCGGTCGGGACGTGCGCCCTCGCGCCGCGCCGTCCGCCAAATTCCGCGCACGGGGTCAAGAATGAACACAGAGTCTCGCTCGCAACTTCGGGGCTACGCCCTCGCCGCACTGTTGGTGATTGCCGCCGCCGGACTCACCGAGCTGCTCGTCCCGTTCAACGCCCGCATCACCTTCTCGATCTTCTACGCCGTGGTCGTCGTGAGCACGCTCTACGGCGGACGCCGCCCCGGCCTGCTCTCGATCGCCCTCTCGGCTGCCGCCGCCGCCTACGTCTTCACCCCGCCCGCCTTCTCCTTCCGCATCGGCTGGGTCGGGCTCCTGCAGGTCAGCATCTTCGTCGCCGTCTCGCTCCTCATCTGGGCGCTGACGGAGAGCCGCAGGCGCTCGGAGGACGAGCTGCGCCGCCGCGAGGCGGAGCTGACCGACTTCTTCGAGAACGCGACGGTCGGCCTGCACTGGGTCGGCTCCGACGGCAAGATCATCTGGGCCAACCGCGCCGAGCTGGAACTGCTCGGCTACACGCGCGAGGAGTACATCGGTCGCCACATCTCCGAGTTCCACGACGATCAGGAGACCATCGGCGACATCCTGCGGCGGCTCGCGGGCGGCGAGGAGCTGCACGGCTACGAGGCGCGTCTGAGGGCGAAGGACGGATCGGTGCGCCACGTCGCCATCAACTCGAACGTCTACTGGAAGGACGGCGAGTTCGTCCACACGCGCTGCTTCACGCGCGACATCACGGAGCGCAAGCGCGAGGAGCGGACGCGCTCGCTCCTCTCGGCCATCGTCGAGTCGTCGGACGACGCCATCCTCAGCTCCACGCTCGACGGCAGGATCGCGAGCTGGAACGTCGGCGCGGAGAAGATATTCGGCTACACGTCAGCCGAGGCGATCGGGCAGGACGTGTCATTCCTCGCGCCGCCGGATCGCGCCGAGGAGGCGAAGCGGCTCTTCGCGAGGTTCAGGGAAGACCAGAGCCCCGTGCAGTACGAGACCGTCCGCGTCAGGAAGGACGGCAGCCTCGTGGACGTCGCCTTCTCGCTCTCGCCCATCGCGGGCGCGGCGGGCGAGATGCTCGGCGTCTCGGCGGTGGCGCGCGACATCACGGGGCGCAAGCGCGCCGAGGAGGCGCTGCGCTTTCAGGCGCAACTGCTCGACACGGTCGAGCAGGCCGTCATCGCCACGGACGCGCGCGGCACGATCACCTACTGGAACCGCTTCGCCGAAAAACTCTACGGCTGGGAGGCGTCGGAAGTCGTCGGGCGCAACATCGTCGAGGTCATCTCGCCCGACGAGACGCGCGAGCAGTCCGCGGAGATCATGGAGCGCATCGGCGCGGGCGAGAGCTGGGTCGGCGAGATCGAGCTGAGGCGGCGCGACGGCACGACGTTCCCCGCGCTCGTCACCGACACGCCGGTCTTCGGCGAGGGCGGCGCGTTCGTCGGCGTCGTCGGCGTCTCCACCGACATCACCGAGCGCCGCCGCGCGGAGAGCGCGCTCGCCGCGCAGGCGGCGGCGCTGCGCGAGCGGTCGGAGGTGATCGAGCAGGCGTACGACGCCATCTTCCTGCGCGACTCGTCGAACGCCATCACGTTCTGGAACCGGGGGGCGGAGAGGACTTACGGCTTCACGAAAGAGGACGCGCTCGGGCGCTCGCCGCACGAGCTGTTGCAGACCGAGACGCCCATCCCGCTCGAAGACATATACGCGAGCCTGCGCGGCGAAGGCTACTGGGAGGGCGAGGTCACGCACATGCGCAAGGACGGCGTGCGCATCGTCGTCGATAGCCGCTGGGCGACGGTGAAGGACGAGCGCGGCGAGGTCGCCTCGATCTTAGAGATCACGCGCGACGTGACCGAGCGCAAGCGCGCCGAGGTCGAGCTGCGCCGCGCCGCCGCCATCGTCGAGAACTCCGACGACGCGATCATCAGCAAGGACTTGGAGGGCACGATCCTCAGTTGGAACCCCGGTGCCGAGCGGCTCTACGGCTACACCGCCGCCGAGACCGTAGGGCAGCCCGTGACGATGCTCATCCCGCCCGACCGCCCCGACGAGGAGCCGCACATCCTCGAACAGATCAGGCGGGGCGACCCGGTCGATCACTACGAGACGGTGCGCCGGCGCAAGGACGGCGCGCTCATCCACGTCTCGCTCACCGTCTCGCCGGTGAGGGACGCGAGCGGGCGCGTCGTCGGCGCGTCGAAGATCGCCCGCGACATCACCGCGCGCAGGCGCGCGGAGGCGGAGCTGCGCGAGCAGGCGGAGATCATCGAGACGGTCAACCGCGTCGGGCAGACCGTCGCGGGCGAGCTGGACCTGCACAAGCTCGTGCAGACGGTGACGGACGCGGCGACCGAGTTGTCCGACGCCCACTTCGGCTCCTTCTTCTACAACGTGCTCGACGAGCACGGCGCGTCCTACACGCTCTACACGCTCTCCGGCGTCCCGCGTTCGGCGTTCGCACACTTCCCCATGCCGCGCGCGACCGATCTCTTCGGCCCCACCTTCCGCGGAGAGGGCACGGTCTGCATCGACGACGTGAAGCGCGACCCGCGCTACGGCAAGAACTCGCCCTACTACGGGATGCCCGAGGGCCACCTGCCCGTCGTGAGCTACCTCGCCGTGCCCGTCATCTCGCGCTCGGGCGAGGTGCTGGGCGGCCTCTTCTTCGGCCACCCGGAGGCGGGCGTCTTCAACGACCGCAAGGCGCGCATCGTCGAGGGGCTCGCCGCGCAGGCGGCGGTCGCGATGGACAACGCGCGGCTCTTCGAGGCGGTCAGCCGCGAGCGCGCCAACGCGAAGACGAGCGAGGAGCAGTACCGCTTCCTCGCCGAGTCGATCCCGCAGATCGTCTGGACGGCGGACGCTTCGGGCGAGTCCGACTACTTCAACCAGCGCTGGTACGAGTACACGGGCCTCTCGCGCGACGAGCAACACGCCCGCGCGCTGGTCGCGCACGAGGTCGTGCACGCCGACGACCGCCCCGCCGTGCTCGAAGCGTGGGCGCGCGCGTCGCGGACGGGCGAGCCCTACGAGGTCGAGCTGCGACTCCGCCGCGGCTCCGACGGCAGCTTCCGCTGGCACCTCGCGCGCTCGCTCCCCCTGCGCGACGCCGAGGGGCGCGTCGCCAAGTGGTTCGGCACGAGCACGGACATCGACGACCGCCGCCGCGCCGAGGACGCGCAGCGATTCCTCGCCGAGGCGAGCGAAGTCCTCGTCAGCTCGCTCGACTACGAGATGACGCTCAAGCGCATCGCCGAGCTGGTCGTGCCGCGCCTCGCCGACTGGTGCGCCGTGGACATGGTGACGGACGAGCGCACGCTGCGCCGCCTCGCCGTCGCGCACGAAGACCCGGCGAAGATCGAGCTGGCGGCGGAGGTCGAGCGCCGCTACCCGCAGACGCTGGCCGACCGCGAGGGCGTCGCCAAGGTCATCCGCACGGGCGAGCCGGAGATGTACCCGAACATCCCCGACGAGCTGACGGCCCTCATCGCGCGCGACGCCGAGCACCTGAAAATCCTGCGCGAGCTGGGCCTGCGCTCGGCGATGATCGTGCCGCTCATCGTGCAGGGGCGGGCGCGCGGCGCGATCACGTTCGTCTCCGCCGAGTCGGGCCGCCACTACGCCGCGGGCGACCTCGCCTTCGCGCAAGACCTCGCGCGCCGCGCCGCGCTCGCCGTCGAGAACGCGCGACTCTACAAAGAGGCGCAGGAAGTGAACCGGCTGAAGGACGAATTTTTAGCCACGCTCTCGCACGAGCTGCGCACGCCCCTGACCGCCGTCCTCGGCTGGACGCGGCTGCTCGGCACGGGGCAGCTCGACGAGGCGACGCGCGCGCGCGCCCTCGAAACCATCGAGCGCAACGCCCTCTCGCAGGTGCAGCTCATCGACGACATCCTCGACGTGTCGAGGGTCATCCGCGGCAAGCTCCGCCTGAACGTGCGCTCGACCGACCTCGTGCCGGTCATCGAGGCGGCGGTCGATTCCGTCCGCCCCGCGGCGGAGGCGAAGGGCATCCGCCTCCAGGTCATCCTCGACCGGCAGTCCGGCCCCATCTCCGGCGACCCCGACCGCTTGCAGCAGGTCGTCTGGAACCTGCTCTCGAACGCGATCAAGTTCACGCCGAAGGAGGGGCGCGTGCAGGTCGTGCTCGCGCGCGTCAACTCGCACCTCGAAGTCACGGTCAGCGACACGGGGCAGGGCATCCCGGAAGAGTTCCTGCCCTACGTCTTCGACCGCTTCCGGCAGGCCGACCCGACGACGACGCGCACGCACGGCGGGCTCGGGCTCGGCCTCGCCATCGTGCGCCACCTGGTCGAGCTGCACGGCGGGAGCGTGAAGGCGGAGAGCGCGGGCGCCGGGCAGGGCGCGACGTTCCGCGTCTCGCTGCCGCTGCTCGCCGCCAGGAGGGCGGAGGCGGCCCCGCCGGGCGAGTCGGGCGAGGAGGCGCGCGCGCGCGTCAGCACCTACTTCGCGGGGCTTGACTGCCCGCCGGAGCTGGACGGCGTGCGCGTGCTGCTCGTGGAGGACGACGCGGACTCGCGCGAGCTGCTCATCATGGTGCTCGAACACTGCCGCGCGGAGGTGGTCGCCACGGCGGGCTCGCAGGAGGCCATGAGCGCGCTCGAAGGCTGGCGGCCCGACGTGATCATCTCGGACATCGAGATGCCGGGCGAGGACGGCTACACCTTCATCCGACGCCTGCGCGCGCTGCCCGCCGAGCGCGGCGGCGACACGCCCGCGGCGGCCCTCACCGCATACGCGCGCGCCGAAGATCGCATGCGCGCCCTGGTCGCAGGCTTCCAGCTCCACGTCCCCAAGCCGGTCGAGCCCGCCGAACTCGTCACCGTCGTCGCGAGCCTCGCCGGGCGCGCGATCAAGAGTTAAAGGGGGAACCCGGTGTCAGTTGTAATGGCATAGGTGCAGGGCCCGCCCGCCCCTATTTCCGCCGGCGACACGCGGGCGGGGACGGGCCCTGCGCCTACAGTTACTCTGCCTGTCGGCGGCTCTAAGCAGGAGAGCGCAGGCGCGGACATCACGTCCGCGCCTGCGCTCTCCTACTTCGGCGGTCGGAAAATTTTTTTAGTGGCCGAGGGCCGCGCCCGCGGCGCGGGTGCGCGCGGCGGGTCTGCGGTCGTGCTTGGTGCAGGCGCGCGCGAGGGCCTGATCGACTTTCACCTCGACGCTGCACTCGGGCTGGCGGCAGACGGCGGCGAGTTCGGAGACGACGAGGTAGCGCGACCTCTCCAGCATCCGCTGCTCACGGAACGAGAGCGGCTTCTGGTGGTTGAGGTAGGTCAGGTGCTTGAGGACTTCGGCGACGGCGAAGATGTCGCCGGTACGCATCCGGTCGGAGAACTCTTTGAAGCGATCCTTCCAGTCGCCCGGCGCGGTCGCGAAGTCGTCCGAGAGTGCTTTGAGGAGCATCTCGCACTCGCCCGAGGAGATCGGCGAGCGCAAGCCGACTTCGCCCGCGTTGGAGACGGGCACGAGCACGACCGAGTTGGTGGCGGCGAGGCGGAGCGTGTAGAAGGGCAGGCTCGACGCGCCGATCTGCTTCTGCTCGATCTGTTCGATGATGCCGATCCCGTGGTTGGGGTAAACGACTTTCTGTCCGATCTTGAAACCCACCAGACACCTCCTAAGGGGGGAAACTGACAAACTAATTTGGCGCGGGGCGCGCACGCGGTCTTGTGCAGGTTGAACCCTGGGTTCGCTTGAGGACGCAGGCAGCGTCGGGGACTATCCTGATTCGTCACGAAAGTGTAACAAGCGTCCCGCGAAGCCGTCAAGGGAGAGGCGGAACGATGAAGAAAATGATGAATGATGAATGCGGAATGATGAATGAAAGACAGGTGCTTTTAATTCATCATTCCGCATTCATCATTTTCCCCTCGCGGCAGCTCGACGGTGAAGACCGAGCCCTCGCCGGGCGCGGAGGCGACCGTCACCTCGCCGCCGTGCGCGTGCGCGAGATGTTTGACGATGGCGAGCCCCAGCCCCGTGCCGCCGACCGCGCGCGAGCGCGCGCGATCCACGCGGTAGAAGCGCTCGAAGATGCGCCCCACGTGTTCGCGCGCGATGCCCTCGCCCGTGTCGGCCACGAGCACGCGGTCGCGCGCGCCGTCGCTCTCGAACCGGACGCGCACCTCGCCGCCCTCGCGGTTGAACTTCACGGCGTTGTCCGCGAGGTTCGTCAACATCTGTTCGAGCCTGCGCTCGTCGGCGCGGAGCGTCGCGCCTTCGGGCACGTCGTTGAAGAGGGCGACGCCCCGCTCCGCCGCGCGACCGGCGAGCGACGTGAGCACGTGCTCGACGAGCGGGCGCACGAGGACGCGCCGCGGCTCTACCGCCACCTCGCCCGACTCGATGGCGGAGAGTTCGAGGGTGTCGGTGATGAGGGCGTGCATCCGCGCGGCGTTGCGGTCGATGATCGAGAGGAAGCGGCGGTTGTGGGCCGGATCGTCGAGCGCGCCCGCCTCCAAAGTTTCGACGAAGGCGCGGATCGCCGCGAGCGGCGTGCGCAGCTCGTGCGAGACGTTGGACAAAAACTCCTGCCGCACGCGCTCAAGGCGTTCGAGCCGCGTGATGTCGAAGAAGACGCCGACCGCGCCGCGCCGCGCCCCCCACCCGCCGCGCGGCTTGAGCGGCGCGACCCTGAGATCGTAGGCGCGCCCGTCGCGCCCCGCCGACTCGACCTTGACTTCGACGTGACGCCCGCGCGCCAGCGACTCGGCGAACGCCCCCAACACGGCGGGGCTGCGCGTCAGCCCCGCCAGAGAGAGCGGCGTCGCCGAGGGCCGCGCGCCCCCCGCCCCCCCGATCCGGTTCGCGCTACCCGCGTCGCCCGCGCCGAAGATCTCCCGCGCCGCCGCGTTGAGCGCGACCACGCGCATCCCTCCGTCAACGACCAACAGCCCTTCGCGCATGCTGCCCATCAGCGCGTCGAGCAGTTCATCAGTCGAGACCGCGCCCGCTTCCGCGCCGTCGACCGCCGCCAGATCGGGGCGCGCGCGGGGCCCGGACTCGACGCCCGCGTCCGCGCGCGCCCCGTCCGAGGCTCGCCGTCTTGTTCCGCCGCCGCGCAGCAGCGACGACAGCGCCGCGCCCGCGGCGGCTGACGCGGCGACGGCGAGCGCGGCGAGCGGCTGCCTGAAATAGATCGCGACGACCGAAGCGGCGAGCGCGAGGCAGAGCGCGGAGGCGAGTGTCGTTCGCAGGGACATAAGAGCCGTGACGGATGACAGGTGACAAGTGACAGATGAGATTATAGTGAATCGCGATGCGGACGGCTGTTCCTATCTCGTCACCCGTCACCCGTCGCCCGTCACGTATTTTTGCACCCGACGAAGCGGTAGCCGACGCCGACGACCGTCTCGACGCAGTCGCCGCACGCGCCGAGCTTCTGGCGCAGCCGCCGGACGTGCACGTCGAGCGTGCGCGTGTCGCCGTAGTATGCGTAGCCCCAGACGTTGTCGAGAATCTGCTGGCGCGTCGCGACGCGGCCCTGCGCGCGCGCGAGCATTTCGAGCAGCGCGAACTCCTTGCGCGTGAGCTTCACCTGCAGGCCGTCGCAGGTGACGCGCATGTCGGCGAAGTCGATCAGGAGCCGCCCGTCCTCGTAGCGGGGGGCGGCGCTCTCGTCGGCGCGCCGCAACACGGCGCGCACGCGCGCCATCAGCTCTTTGACGGAGAAGGGCTTGGTGATGTAGTCGTCCGCGCCGAGGTCGAGCCCGGCGACGCGGTCGGACTCGTCGGCGCGCGCCGTGAGCATGATGATCGGCGTGCGGCGCGTGGCGGGCTCGCGGCGCAGGCGGCGGCACAACTCGATGCCGGACATGCCGGGCAGCATCAGATCGAGGATGACGAGCGCGGGCGGCTCCTTCGCGTCGAGCGCGGCGCGCAGCCCCTCCTCGCCCGTCTCCGCGACGCGCGCCGCGATCCCCTCGCGTTCGAGGTTGAACCGCACGCCCTCGGCGATGTCCGGGTCGTCTTCGACGATGAGCACAGGCTTCATAAAACGGGTGACGGGCGACGGGCGACGGGTGACGGGAAAGAACGAGACTTGCTCGTCACTTGTTACTTGTCACCTGTCACGGCCCTCAGTTGCTATGTTTGATGAACGCGGCCTCGGTCATGTAGACGGTCAGCTCGCAGATGTCGGTGGCGTAGTCGCCGACGCGCTCCAGGTGTTTGGCGACGAGGAGGAGCCGCGCGGCCCTGCCGGTCGAAGACGGATCGGTCGCCATCAGGCGGATCAGGTCGTGGAAAATCTGCTCGTAGAGGGCGTCGATCTCGTCGTCGCGCGCGAGCGTGCGGCGCGCGGCCCCCGCGTCCGCGGAGGTGAAGGCGTCGAGGGCGGTGCGCAGCATCTCGACGCCGATCTCGCCCATGCGCGTGAGCGAGGGCGCGGCGCGGGGCGGCTCCGGCTCGTCGTTGAGATCGAGGGCGGCGCGGGCGACGTTGCAGGCGTGGTCGGCGACGCGCTCCAAGAGCGGCGCGAGCTTGGCGACGGCGACGACGAAGCGCAGATCGCGCGCGGCGGGCTGGCGCAGCGCGAGCACGTCGATGCAGAGCCGGTCGATCTCCACCTCAAGGCGGTCGATGCGGTCGTCGTCGCGCAGGACGCCCCGCGCCGCGTCGCTGTCGCGCCCGTCGAGCGCGCGCATCGCGCGCCGCAGGGCGACCTCCGTCTCGCCGCCCAGCAGCAGCACGCGGTCGCGCAGTAGATCGAGGTCTGCGTCGAGTCTCATGGTCGATGGCTGTTAGCTATTAGCTGTTAGCTGTTAGCCGGCAGAAAACGCTATACGTGATCTTGTTCTTTGCCGTCCATGATCGTTACGGTTTAGCTAACAGCTAACAGCTAACAGCTAACAGCTAACGGCTAACGGCTAACGGCTCCCCCTCACCCGAATCGGCCCGTGATGTAGTCCTCGGTCAGCTTCTCGCCGGGGTTGGTGAACATCTTCTCGGTCGGGTTGACCTCGACGAGCTTGCCGAGCCAGAAGAAGGCCGTGCGCTCCGAGACGCGCGCCGCCTGCTGCATGTTGTGCGTGACGATGACGATGGTGTACTGCCGCTTCAGCTCGACGATCAGCTCCTCGATCTTCTGCGTGGCGATGGGGTCGAGCGCGCTCGCCGGCTCGTCCATCAGCAGCACTTCGGGGCGGACGGCGAGCGCGCGCGCGATGCACAGACGCTGCTGCTGCCCGCCGGAGAGCGAGAGCGCGGACGACTTCAAACGATCCCTCACCTCACCCCACAGCGCGGCGTCTCTCAAAGCCTGCTCGACGCGCTCGGCGAGCCGCGCCTTGTTCTCCGTCAGGCGGTTGATCCGCAGGCCGTATGCGACGTTGTCGAAGATCGACTTGGGGAACGGGTTCGACTTCTGGAAGACCATCCCGACCTTGCGCCGCAAGGCGACCACGTCCGTCCCCGGCGCGTAAACGTCCTCGCCGTCGATTAAGACCTCGCCCCCGGCGCGCGTCCCCGGGATCGTGTCGTTCATGCGGTTGAGCGCGCGCAGCAGCGTCGACTTGCCGCACCCCGACGGCCCGATGAAGGCCGTCACCGTGCGTTCGGGGATGTCGAGCGAGATGTGGTGCAGCGCCTGCTGCGCGCCGTAGAAGAAGTCGAGCGCGCGCACCCTGACCTTCGCCCCCGCGACGCGCCCCGCCCCGCCCGCGCCATCCCCGGCGCGGGCCCCCGTCTCGAATCTCGGCGCGGACGCAAGAAGCATTTAGCTGTTAGCTCTTAGCTGTTAGCAAAACCAGAACTGAATATGGACGCTTGGGCAAACTAGCTCTTCAAGGAAGGATTGGCTGAAAGCTAACAGCTAACAGCTAACAGCTAACAGCTCTTTCAACCCTTCTTCCTCGTGAAGAACCTGACCGCGACGTTGGCGGCGAGGATGAGGGCGACGAGGACGAGCGTCGCCGCCCACGCCTGCGCGTGCCACTCATCGTAGGGAGAGATGGCGTAGTTGTAAATCTGCACGGTGAGCGACGCGATGGGCTGATCGAGCCGGCGGCTGTAGTCGTTGTAGTTGAGCGCGGTGAAGAGCAGGGGCGCGGTCTCGCCGGAGACGCGCGCCACCGCGAGCATCGCGCCCGTGGCGATCCCCGAAGCGGCGGCGGGCAGCACCACGCCCGTCGTCACCCTCCACTGCGGCGCGCCCAGTGCGAGCGCGCCCTCCCGAAGACTGGCGGGCACGAGGCGGATCATCTCCTCGGTCGTGCGCGCGACCACCGGCAGCATGATCAGCGCGAGGGCGACCGCGCCCGCGAAGGCGGAGAACTGTTTGAACGGCAGCACGAGCGTCGTGTAGACGAAGATGCCGACGACGATTGACGGGACGCCCGCCAAGGTGTCCGCGGCGAAGCGCGCGACCGACGCGAACCGGCCCGCGCCGAACTCCGCGAGGTAGACGCCCGCCGCCACCCCTACGGGCAGGCCCATCGCGGAGCCGAGCGCGAGCAGGACGAGCGTGCCGACGACGGCGTTGCCGATGCCGCCGCCCTCGCCGACGGGCCGCGGGATGTCGGTCAGGAATCGCAGGCTGAGCGAGCCGAAGCCGCGCGCGGCGACGTGGCCGAGGATGAGCACGAGGGCGAGCGCGGCGAGGGCGGCGCAGGCGGCGGTCGCCGCCGTCATCAACAGGTTCACCGCGCGACGCCGGGCGTGCCCGGGCGTCGCGGCCCCGACCGTCGTCGTGATGTCTGTCGTCGTCGGCAGGGTGCTCATCGTCTCGAACGTTCCCGCGACCGTATAACAACTTCTTTAAGCGCGCGCCACGCCGCCCGTCTTGCGCGCCACGCCCCAGACCAGAACGCGCGCGGCGGCGTTGATGGCGAAGGTGACGAGGAACAGGACGAGCGCGAGCAGGACGAGCGAGCTGAGGTGCAGATCGTCCGTCGCCTCGCGCAGCTCGTTCGCCAGCACGGACGCGATGGTGTAGGAGGGCGCGAACAGCGACGCGCTGATCTCGGCGCGGTTGCCGATGAGCATCGTGACCGCCATCGTCTCGCCGACGGCGCGCCCCAAGCCGAGGATGATCGCGCCCGCGATGCCGGGCGCGGCGTTGGCTAAGACGACGCGCGTCGTCTCCCACTTGGTCGCGCCGAGCGCGAGCGCCGCCTCGCGCTGCGCCGCCGGCACGGCGGCTAACACGTCGCGCGCGACCGCAGAGATGATCGGCGTGATCATGATCGCGAGGATGACGCCGCCCGTCAGCAGCCCCGTGCCCGTGATCGGGCCCTGAAAGATGGGGAGCCCGCCCGCGCGCCTTTGCAGCGGCGTCTCGACGTAGTCGCGCAGCAGCGGCGCGAGGACGAAGATGCCCCACAGCCCGTAGACGACCGAGGGGATCGCCGCGAGCAGCTCGACCAGAAACGTGAGCGGGCGCGAGAGGCGGCGCGGGGCCTGCTCGACGAGGAAGACCGCGACGCCAAGCGAGAGCGGCACGCTTAAGACGAGCGCGATGGCGGAAGACGTGACCGTGCCGTAGACGAACGGCAGCGCGCCGAACCGCCCGCGCGAAGGGTCCCAATCGCGGCCCGCGAGGAAGCCGAACCCGAACGCGCGCGCCGCCGCGACGGAGTTCGACCCCATCGACCAGACCATCGCCCCCGCGAGCGCGACGACGACGAGCGCGCTCAGGAAGAGTGCGCCGCGGAACGCCGCGTCGCCGGCGTCGCCCGTCGGCACGAGGGCGCGATGAAAGAGAAGGGATGAGGGATGAGGGATGAGGGATGAAGAGACGCGGGGAACGGGCGGCGCGGCGGCGCGGCGGTCGGGACGCTCACGCGCTGGCTTCTCTCTCTTCACGTCGCCCGCTCTTTGCATCCCCGCATCTTCTTTCATCTCTCATCCCTCATCCCTCATCCCTGTCGCAACGCCTTGCCGCCCGACGTGATCGAGTTGAGCTTCGCCTCGGCGCGGGCGCGCACCTGTTCGGGGAGCGGGGCGAAGTCGAGCGCGCGGGCGAACTGCGCGCCGTCGTGCAAGCCCCACCAGAGGAAGTCCACGAGGACTTTCCCCTTCGCCGCGTCGGCCTGCTCCTTGTAGACGAGGACGTAGGTGTAGCCGGAGATGGGGTAGGCCGTCGCGCCCGCGGCGTTCGTGATCGAGACGCGCAGGTCTTCGGGGGTGTTGGCGACCGACTCGGCGGCTGCCGCCGTCACTGCTTCGAGCGACGGCTCGACGAAGTTGCCCGCGGAGTTTTTGATGAGCGCGACCGGCAGCCTGTTCTGCTTGGCGTAGATCAGCTCGACGTAGCCGATGGCGTTGGGCTGCTGCTTGATGATCGCCGTCACGCCGTCGTTGCCCCTGCCGCCCTGCCCCACGGGGAACTTCGGCGTCTTGCTCGCGCCCACCTTCTCCTTCCACTCCGCGCTCACCTTCGAGAGGTAGTCCGTGAAGACGGCGGACGTGCCGCTGCCCTCGGCGCGGTAGGCGACCGAGATGTCTGCGCCGGGGAGGCTCGCGCCGGGGTTGTCGGCTTTGATGCGCGCGTCGTCCCACCTCCTGATCTTGCCGAGGAAGATGTCGGCGAGGACTTCCGGAGAGAAGCGCAGGGGTTGTGAGACGCCTGCGAGGTTGTAGGCGACGACGACCGCGCCGAGCACGGTGGGGATGTGGACGACCTCGCCCCGAACCTTCTTCAGCTCGTCGTCGGTCATGGCGAGATCGGTCGCGCCGAAGTCCACCGTGCGCTCGGTGAACTGCTTGACGCCCGCGCCCGACCCGACCGACTGGTAATCAATCGACGCCGACGCGTTAACTTTTTTGTATTCGGAGAGCCACTTCTGGTAGAGCGGGTTGGGGAAGGTCGCGCCCGCGCCTTGCAGCCGCACCGCGCCCGCGCCGCCCGCGGGGTTGTCCGCGCCGCCGCCCCCGCCGCACGCCGCGGCGAGCCAGCAGAGCGAGAGGAGTGCGGCGACGAGTGTGCGCCGCGCCGTCGTTTTTTTAGGGAACACGGGGCAGGTCTCCTTGGGGTTTGTCGATGCACGGCAAACTCCGAGGATAGGGCGCGGCTGTTACGCGCGCCTGAACGCCGCCTTAAATCTGTGTTAACTGCGGGCGTGAGGATTTAGAGCCCCTAACGAAACCGGCGTAACTGAAAACCGACGCCACTGTAGGGGCGGGGCTTGTCCCCGCCCGTCTCCCCTGCGCGACCGGGCGGGCAGGGGAGACGGGCTCCTACATCATGACGCGCGTCGTCGGGTGCTGCCCCGACTTAATTACGGCTTACGCGGCGAGCCGCTCCTGTCTGAGCCTCAACATCGCGGCGTAGTTCTGCGTCGTCATGACATCAAGGTAGCGCCGGGCCATCTCGGGCGGCAGCACTTCCAGCAGCAGGCGATCCTCGACCCAGAACTCGATCACGTCGAACGCGCCGCCGCGCTCGAACGTCCCCGACCGCCAGCCCTCGCGCGCGGCGATCTCCTTGACCCGCGCCTCGCCGAGCGGCACCGAGATCGCCGCGTGCGTCGCCGTGAAGGGCGAGGCCCCGGCGTTCGCCTTCGACTGCGCCTCTGCGTCGCCCTCGCCGGGCATGATCTCCGTCCCGAGCGGCGTGACCTCGATGGCCGTGCCGTGCCCGTCGTCGGCGATGACGATGTAGCCGCCCGGCACGGGCGGGAAGGGCAGCGCCTCGGTCTGCCACAGCTCTGCGATGACATCGGCGACGTGGCGCGGGTCTTTAGCCGCGACCGAAATGTGGTGAATCATGATCTCCTCCTCACGAGACGTTTACTGATCCGGCCCCCGCTCGCGGGCGCTCAACCATAAACGCGGAGAATCCCCGCCGGAGGGATCACCGACGCAAAAAAAATGGCGCAGGCATCGGAGGGGATGAACTGAAAGGATGAGGGATGAAGTTGAAGAGGACGTGGGGAGTAGGAGACGCGGGGACGCGGGGAAGGAAAGACTGTGCGTTAAGTCTCTCTATCACCTCGCCCCTACCCGCTCGTCGCCGTGTCGCCGCGTCTCCGCGTCTCCCTATCTTCTTTCATCCCTCATCCCTCATCCCTCATCCTTCTCATCGGCGGAGGGCTTCTGCGGGGGATCGTAGGCGCGGCGGGCTTTGACGCTGACCAGCTCGTCGGACTCGACGACGTAAGCCGTGAGTTCGTAGCCGTAGACGCAGCCGGTGTCGAGACCGAGGGCGCGCCTGCCGCGGCGCGGGGCCTGAGAGGGCCAGTGGCCGAAGAGGACCGTCTGCCTGCCGTCGTAGACCTCGTACCACGGCGTGCCCTTGCGGCTCTCGCGCTTGCGCCCGAGCGTGCGCAGCTCCGTCAAATCTTCTATCGACTGCTCGCTCAGCGCGACGCCGGGCCGCAGTCCGGCGTGCACGACGAGGTGCGAGCCGAGGTCGATCATCGGCGGCAGCGACGCGAGGTAAGCTTTGTACCGCTCGCGCTCCGGTTTTAATTCCTTGCGCACCTTCTTCTGCGTCTTCTTGAGCTTGTCGGTCTCGCCGAGCCAGTAGCGCAGGAGCGCGCGGTCGTGGTTGCCGATGACGGCGGAGAAGCGCGCGTCCGTGGAGAAGAGGTCTAACACCTCGCGGTTCTTCTCGCCCTTGACGATGAGATCGCCGACCGCGACGACGCGGTCGTCGGCGGTGAGCGCGACCTTGTCGAGCAAGTCCCTCAGCTCGTCATAGCAGCCGTGAATGTCTCCGACGACGATGGTGCGTCGCGCCATCTGTAAACCCTCTCGCCTCGCGTCGAATTTTTTTCGGGGGGGATGCCCGCGGGTAATCATCAGCCCGCGGGCGCCGATCACGCAAATCGTGATCGGCCTCCGCGGGGTCAGCCGAGCCGGAGGAAGAGGCGGAGGGCGAGGAAAGTCAGGCCGGCGATGGCGGCGGCGATGGGGATCGTCAGAACCCACGCCCAGACGATGCGGCCCGCCACGCCCCACTTGACGGCGGAGAGGCGGCGCGTCGCGCCGACGCCGACGATGGCCCCCGTGATCGTGTGCGTCGTCGAGACGGGCGTCCCCGTCAGCGTCACGTAGGCGAGTGTGAGCGCCGCGCCCGTCTCGGCGCAGAAGCCGCCGACGGGTTTGAGCTTCGTGATCTTCGTCCCCATCGTGTGGACGATGCGCCAGCCGCCCGAGAGCGTGCCGAGCGCGATGGCGGCCTGCGCGGCGATCACGACCCAGAAGGGGATCGGCGGCAGCGCGCCGTTCTCCTCGTAGGAGAGGTATCCGCCCGCGGCGAGCACCGCCGTCATGATGCCCATCGTCTTCTGCGCGTCGTTGCCGCCGTGGCCGAGCGAGAAGGCAGCCGCCGAGAGGAGCTGCCCTTTGCGGAACAGCTTATCGACGTGGTGCGGCGTCCAGCGGCGGAAGATCCAACTGACCGCCACCATCATCCCGAAGCCGAGCAGCAGCCCGATGAGCGGCGAGAGGACGATGAACTTGATCGTGCGGAACAGGTAAGCCGTGTTCAGCACCCCGGCGACGCCCCCGTAGGCGACGATGCCGGCGCCGACGTAGCCGCCGATGAGCGCGTGCGAACTGGAGGTCGGCAGCGCCAGCCACCACGTGATGAGGTTCCAGATGATGGCGCCGACGAGCGCCGCGAGCAGGACGTAGAGGCGCAGCCCCGGCTCGACCTTCTCCATGTGCACGCTGTCCCCGATGGCCTTGGCGACGCGCGTGCCGTAGATGGCGAAGGCGATGAAGTTGAAGAAGGCCGCCCACACCACGGCCACGCCCGGCGAGAGCACGCGCGTCGAGACGACCGTCGCGATGGAGTTCGCCGCGTCGTGGAAGCCGTTGATGTAGTCGAAGACGAGCGCGAGGGTGATCAGGCAGAGGACGAAGATGAAGCTGGCAGTCATGGTTTAGCTGTTAGCTGTTAGCTGTTAGCGAGAACTTTCGAAGGGATTCGGCGCTGAACCGTCCGGCTGAAAGCTGACGGCTGACGGCTGACAGCTCTTACGTGTGCTTGATGATCACGCTCTCGATGATGTTGGCGACGTTCTCGCAGCGGTCGATGGCGGCTTCGAGCTTCTCGTAAATCTCTTTCCACTTGAAGACGGTGAGCGGGTCGTTCTGGCTGCGGAACAGCTCGCCGATGGCGGTGTGGTAGATGTCG
>DASVQC010000063.1:0-19480 GCA_036389335.1 Pyrinomonadaceae bacterium
CCCCCCCCCCCCCCCCGCCCCCGCGTGTAGCCGCCGGCGCGCGAGGGCCTGACTACTGTGCGAAGTTGTGGTCGGGCGCGATGGTCACGGGCCCGACGATGTCCGTGCCGTTCAGGTAGGTCGCGACCTTGAAGAGCGACACCTTGCCCGCCACGCCGGTGTTGTTTCTGATCCCCGCGCCGGCGTTCATCGTGAAGGTGGTTTCGAAAATCCTCACGTTGGGGTTCCCGTTGACCGCGATCCCGTCGCCGGGGCTGGGCGCGCTGGCCGGCCCGCCGACGCGGCGTCCGTTCGCCTGAAACTGCGATCTCGCGACGACGACGTTGGCGAAGCCGTTAATGTTCACGCCCGCGCCGAGGTTGTTCTCGAAGCGGCAGTTGTCTATCAGCACGTTGCCGTAGCCGGGGATGCCGATGGCCTCTTGCCAGTTGCGGAAGCTCAGGTTGCGGAACGTGACCGCGCGGTCGGCGGAGGCCGACGGGTAGTTGACTTGGAATGCCGCCCTCTGCTGCCGGTCGGTGTTGCCGCCGACGGGGTCGCCCTGAAGCACGGCGTCGATGTTGGCGATCACGCCGGGCGCGGCTTCTATCGTCACGTTGCCGGGGTTGGCGACGCCGTTCGAGAAGCCCGTCACCGGGTTGCCGATGGCAATCGGCGCCTCCGAGAAGCGCCCGGAGGTGACGATCAGGATGGTGCCGTTGTTGTTGGCCCCCGTGCCGGCAGCCGCGCCGGTGCCCGGCCCGAGCGCCGCCGTCAGCGTGCCGAAGATGCGGTCTGCGCCGTCGGTGTCCTCGGCGGTGCCGATGCGCCCGTCGCCGTCGAAGTCGCCGCACGTGCCGGGGGTGTTGACGATGGTCGTGCCGGGTACGGGGCTGTCGCAATTACCTTCGAGGAGGACGGGGTGGTTCGCGGAAACTTTGACGCCGCCCCAAAGGGACGTGCCGACGAGTAGGGTGAGGGCCACGAAGGAAAACAGGGAGAGCCGCGCGTTGCGGCTGCTCAGCAGGCTGTGGCAAGAGTTCATTTATCTTCTCCTTAAACGGACGGGGCGTGAGATTCACACGGCGCACGCCCCCGTCAGGCGTCGCCGCGTCGAGCTGATATGGCTCTGATTACTGTCAAGCTACTTCAAGCTGAAAAAAGCTCACCGGGTGGGAAGGAAGAGCCCCGGCGGGGCTCGGCGGCGAGCACACCCCGCGGCCCTGAAATCGCCCGCCGCGCGGACGAGTGTGCGCGAACTTCACGGCGGGACTGCCCCGGGCGGGATGTTGCTTCTGCGTGGTGCAGGCTTATATAACTTTTCGGCTCAGCCGCCAAGTAAAATCTTTTACGCGGGCGGTCTGATCTTCGGCACCGACGTTCATGCACGTCAGGAGAAACGATTAATGAGGCGACGATTCTTGATTCTGTTGGCGCTCGCGTCGGCCTGCGCCGCCCTCGCGGGCGCGCAGGACGCGGGGAAGAAGCCGGGCGCGCGCGAGGAGCGCGCGAAGCAGGAGCTGATGCAGTTGGAGCGCGACATCGGCAGGGCGAACGTCGAGCGCGACGCGGCGTTCTTCGAGCGCGTCGAGGCCGACGAGTTCATCTTCACGGATTCGTCGGGCGGCATCACGCTGAAGAGGGAGGACGTGGCGAGCGTCAAGGGGCCGGCGAACCCCGACTCGAAACTGTTGTCCTACGAGGTGGACGACATGAAGGTGTCGCTCTACGACGACGCGGCGGTCGTCACGGGCCGCGTCACGCAGAGGGGGGTCAACAAGGGCCAGGAGTGGACGGGGCAGAGCCGCTTCACGGACGTGTTCGTACGGCGCGGCGGGCGCTGGCAGATCGTCGCCGGCCACTCGTCGCGCATCCCCCCGCTGCGCAAGTGACGCCGCCGCTTCGCCCGCCGCCGCGCCCCGAAATAACGCACCGGCGCGGGCGTCTCCCGCATCTAAATCCGTGTGCGAGTCGTGCGAACACCCGCGCCGCTCGCGCGCGGGTGTCGGCGTCGGGGGCGGGGCGCGTGCGCTTGCGCCAAATTTCTCAAAGTGAGATATTCGCTGTTTCGCGCGCGCCGCGGGGGTTTCGCCGGGCGCGAGGGAGGGTAAGGAATGACCGCTGCGATTCTGGAAAGTGCGCCCGCGCTCGAAGACTACTTCGGCCTCTCCGGGCGCGAGCTGTCGGAGCGCATCGAGGCGGCGCGGCGCGAGCTGGGGGCGCGGCTCGTCATCCTCGGCCACCACTACCAGCGCGACGACGTGATCGAGCACGCGGATTTTACGGGCGACTCCTTCAAGCTCTGCCAGCTCCTCGCCGCCCGCCCCGCCGCCCGATACATCGTCTTCTGCGGCGTCCACTTCATGGCCGAGTCGGCAGACATCCTGAAGCCCGGCGGCCAGAAGGTGATCCTGCCCGATCTCGCCGCGGGCTGCTCGATGGCCGACATGGCTACGCCGGAGCAGGTCGAAGACGCGTGGGATCAGTTGAAGGAGATCGGCGTGGTCGGCGACTTCAGGGTGATGCCGATCACCTACATGAACTCCAGCGCGGCGATCAAAGCCTTCTGCGGGCGCGAGGGCGGCGTGGTCTGCACCTCGTCGAACGCCGTGCCGCTCTTCGACAAGAGTTTGCGGGAGGCCGACAAACTCTTCTTCTTCCCCGATCAACACTTGGGGCGTAACACCGGCGTCAAGTTCGGCATCCGGCCCGAAGAGATGGTCTTGTGGGACCCGTCCGAAGAACTCGGCGGCAACACGGCGGACGCGCTGCGCCGCGCGCGCCTGATCCTGTGGAAGGGCCACTGCTCCGTCCATGGCCGCTTCCGCCCGTGGCACGTCGAGCAGGTGCGCCGCGAGACGCCGGGCGTCAAAGTCCTCGTCCACCCCGAGTGCGAGCGCGCCGTCGTCGAGATGTCCGACCTGAACGGCTCGACCGAGTTCATCATCAAGACCGTCGCGGAAGCGCCCGCCGGGTCGAAGTGGGCCATCGGCACGGAGGTCAACCTCGTCGACCGCCTCATCAAGCGGCACCCGGACAAAGAGATTCGCCTGCTCGCGCCCGACCTCTGCATGTGCGCGACGATGTACCGCATCGCGCCGCAGAACCTCGCGTGGGTTCTGGAATCGCTCGCCGCCGGCCACGTCGTCAACCAGATCACCGTGCCCGAAGAGACCGCCCGCTTCGCCCGCGTCGCCCTCGACCGGATGCTGGCCATCAAATGAACCCGTGACAAGTGACGGGTGACAAGTGACAAGACATTTTACTTGTCACCCGTCACCCGTCACCCGTCACTTGTCACCCTCTCTATGGCCGACCCGAACGACAAGGTCGCGGAGAACGTCCCCGGCACCTACTACGTCGACAGCGCGTGCATCGACTGCGACGTGTGCCGCGACACCGCCCCCGACAATTTCACGCGCAACGACCGCGGCGGCTACTCCTACGTCTACAAACAACCGCAGTCCGACGAAGAGCGCGCGCTCTGCGAGGAGGCCCTCGTCTCCTGCCCCGTCGAGGCCATCGGCAGCGACGGGTAACAGCAAACGATGAACGATGAACGATGAAGTAAGAACAGCTTGCTCTTACTTCATCGTTCATCGTTCATCGTTCCTACTTCATCCTTTCAGACCCGTATCTTTATCCAGCCGTCTTCGACGACGACCTCGTAGGTCTCGACGGGCGCGCTCGCGTGCGTGAGGCACGCGCCGGTGCGGAGATCGAAGCGCCAGCCGTGCCAGTCGCACTCGATGGCCGCGCCGCAGAGGTTGCCTTCGGCCAAGGGCGAGCCGCGGTGCGGGCAGGAGTTGGCGACGGCGTAGAACTCCCCGCCGGTGTGGAAGAGCGCCAGCTCCGTGCCGTCCTTCAGCTCGACGGTCGCGCCGCGCCCTTCGGGCACCTCGTCGGCGCGCCCGACCGTGACGAGTTCGCCCGCCCGCGCGGCGCGCGCCGGGTCCCCCTGCTCGTGCTCGAATGATTGCATCGCTCGCGAAAGCGTAACAAAATGGCGCGGGCGACGCCAACAACACGCAAGGCGCCGCGCCCGCGCGCGTTCTTACGAGGCGGCGAGGGCCACGCGCCCTCGCCGCCGCACGCCGACGACGACGACGCCCTCTCCCGCGCGCGTGTCGAGAGACCGGACTGCAAGGAGTTGAGAGAAATGGCAAAGTCATTGACGAGGGCCGTGTGTGCCGCCGCGTTATGTTTCGCGCTGGCGTCCGGGGCGATGGCGCAGGAGATCACGGTGCGCGGTCGGCTCGCGCGCACGGTCGAGGCGGGCGGCTGGCTGATCGCGGCGAAGCAGAAGTACCTGCTGATCAACGCCGACAGGTGGCGCAACGAGTCTTGGTTCCGCGCGGGCGCGGAGGTCGAGGCGCAGGGCTCAGTGCGCCCCGACGTGGTGTCGGCGCAGATGGAGGGCACGCCCTTCGAGGCGCGCACGCTGAAGCCCGCGGGCGAGGGCGGCGCGTCTGACGCGGGCGACGCGGCGCAGGGCACGGGCGCTTCCGGCGTGGCGCGCGTCGTCGTCTCCGGCGACTCGACGGTGCGCTCGCGGCCCGACACCGCACTCATCACGGTCGCCGTCGTGACGCAGGGGCAGACGGCCCTCGCCGCGCAAGCCGAGAACGCGCGCAAGTCGGAGGCGGTCGTGCGCGCCGTGAAGGCCGCGGCGGGCGCGGGCGCGGAGGTCGAGACTTCCGGCTACAGCCTCCAGCCGCAGTACACCTACCGGCAGAACGAGGCGCCGCTCATCCAAGGCTATCAGGCGCGCAACGGCGTCAACGTGACGATGAGCGATCTGACGAAGGTCGGCGCGGTGATCGACGCGGCGACTTCCGCCGGCGCGAACAACGTCGAGAACCTCTCCTTCACGCTGCGGCAGGACAGGCCCGCGCGCGACCAGTCGCTCGCCGAGGCGACTCGCGCGGCGATGCGCAAGGCGCAGGTCATCGCGCAGGCCCTCGGCGGTCGCGTCACGCGCGTGATAGAGGTGCAGGAGGCGACCGATCAGCCGCGGCCCGTGCCCCTCTACAAGACGGAGGTGTCGCTGCGCGCCGCCTCGTCCGACGCGGCGCAGACGCCCGTCGAGATCGGCACGCTCGACATACGCTCGCAGGTGCAGCTCGTCGCGGAGATCACGATGAACCGCTGACGCCGTCTGAGCCGCGCGGGAGCGGCGGCGTTCAACGACGAAGGAGGGACGACGAGCGGTGAAGTGAAGGCGCAATGTTTTTACTTCATCGTTCATCGTCCCTCCTTCATCGTTCGGTCGTGGTGAGTCCTGCCGATCTCGCCTCCGCCCTCGACGCGCCGCCGCGCTGGGTCGTCTTCTCTTCCGCCTTTTCGCGTTTGCCCTTATAATCTCCCCGTTCCCCTGAAGTGAAGCGAGAGCGTCGCCGCGCCTGAAGTGCGCGCGCGCCTCCGAGCGTCCGGATCATTCGGGAGGCAATCATGTCGAGATACCGCGACGACAGGGACGACTACTACGGGCGGCGCGACGCCGACGACGCGCGGCGCGGGCGCGACTACGCGGGCGGGCGCGACCGGGGCGACGGGCGCGACTACCGCGACCGCGACTACTTCCGCAACGACTACGAGACGGGCGCGGTCGGGCGGCGCGGCGAGGCCCGCGACTACGACGGGCCGCCCGCCTACGGCTACCGCGGTCGCGAAGATCGCGACGAGCGCGAAGGTCGCGGGGAGCGCCCGCCCCGCGAAGAGGGGCGCGAGCACTTCGAGCGCCGGGGCGTGTACGGGCGCGGGCGCACCTCGCGCTCGCACCTGCGCTGCCGCGACATCATGACGCGCGACGTGACGGTCGCCGCGCGCGACGCCACGCTCGAAGAGGTCGCGCGCATGATGCGCGACGAGGACACGGGCGTCATCCCCGTCGTCGAGCGCGAAGGCGACGCGCCGACCGGCCCGAACGCGGGGCAGGGCGCGGCCTCGTCGCCCTCGCCCGCGCGGGGCGTCGGCGAGGGCGCGGGGGGGCGGCGCGGCGGCGCGGCGGCGGGCGGCAACGGTCGGCTCGTCGGGCTCATCACGGATCGCGACATCGTGGTGCGCGCGCTCGCCGAGGGGCGCGACGCGCGCGCGACCCGCGCCGAAGAGATCATGACGGCGGAGCTTCACGCCGCGCACCCGAACGACCGCGTCATCGACGCGATCCGCAAGATGGGCGACAAGCAGGTGCGCCGCATCCCCATCGTCGACCGCGACGGCATCCTGCGCGGCATCATCTCGATGGCCGACGTGGCGCTCGAAACCAACGACGACCGCGAACTCGCCGAAGCCCTCGAAGAGATTTCCAGCGGCCACTCGTTCTGGAACAGAATCTTCGGTTAACCGTAAACCGTGACGGGTGACAAGGAAGAACTCAGGTTCATCTTGTCACCCGTCACCTGTCACCTGTCACGGCTTTTATGGCTCGATCAATCGAACGTTACATGCGCCTGATGCCGGTGGGCGGGCGTCAGCAGAGGCCGGCGGAGCGGCGCTGGTCGCCCGCGGCGGACGTGTACCAGATCAAGGAGGGCTGGCTCGTGAAGGTCGATCTGGCGGGCGTGAGCCCCGAAGAGATCGAGATCACGGTGGCGGGCCGCGTGCTCGTCATCGAGGGCAGCCGCCGCGACGCCTTCTGCGAGCGGACGCTCTCCTACCACCAGCTCGAAATCACCTACAGCCGCTTCGAGAAGACGCTGCGCTTCCCCTGCGCCATCGACGGCGCGCGCGTCGAGCGCGACTACCGAGACGGCTTCCTCCTCGTCATCCTCCACAGCAACGAGCAGGACTGCGAGGAGAGCAGTCAGCAGTCGGCACTCGGCGCTCAGCCGGAGGAATGATCCATTAACCGACGAGTCACCTTTTGCTTATATGGTTTGGCTGAGAGCTGAATGCTGAGTGCTGACTGCTTCTTAAAATTATGGTCGAGAACCCGAACAACATCCTGTCCGCCGACGCGGGCGCGACGCCTACGGCGGAGACCGCGGAGCCGAACGCGCCCGCGCGCGTGGTGGGCGAGCCGTTCGAGCTGGCGGTGCTGCCGCTTTTGAACACGACGCTCTTCCCCGGCACGGTCGTGCCGCTCGCCGCCGGGAGGCCGCGCTCCATCGCGGGCGTCGAGGCCGCGCTCGCGCACCCGGAAAAGCTGCTGGCGTGCTTCAGCGTCCGCCCCGACAAGGTCAACGAGCAGGAGGCCGTGCCGGAAGACCTCTACCAGACGGGCACGCTCGTCATGATCAAGCGGATGTTCCGCGGCGACGACGCGCTCCAGATCATCGTGCAGGGCACCGAGCGGGTGAGGGTCGTCGAGTGGACGCAGACCGATCCGTTCCTCAAGGCGCGCGTGCAGATGCTCGCGCCGCTGGAGACTGCCGACACGGAAGAGGTCGAGGCGCTCAAGCGCAACGTGCAGACGCTCGTCGAGCACGCCTTGGCGCTGATGCCGACCGTGCCGCCGGAGGTGCGCACCGCCGTCCTCAACGCGAGCGACCCCGTGCAGGTCGCCTACTTCCTCGCCTCGATCCTGAACCTCGGCACGGATCAGGAGCAGGCGATGCTCGAAGCCAACACGGTCGACCGCCTGCTCCGGCTCGCGCACGCGCGCCTCGCCCGCGAGGTCGAGATACTTCAGATCAGGTCGCGCATCGCCACCGAGGCGCAGACCGAGATGAACAAGGCGCAGCGCGACTACATCCTGCGCCAGCAGATGAAGGCGATCCAGAAGGAGCTGGGCGACGACGAGGGGGGCGAGGCGGCGGAGGCCGCGCAGATGCGCGAGCGCCTCGCCGAGGCCGATCTCCCCGACGACGTGCGCAAGGAGGCGGAGCGCGAGCTGAAGCGCATGGAGCGTCTGCCGTCGGCGGCGCCCGACTACCACGTCATCCGCACCTACCTCGAATACGTGTTGGAGCTGCCGTGGAAGAAGTCGTCCGAGGACAAGCTCGACCTGAACGCCGCGCGCGTCGTGCTGGACGAGGATCACTACGGGCTCGAAGACATCAAGGAGCGCATCCTCGAACACCTCGCCGTCGTGAAGCTGAGGCCCGACTCGAAGTCGCCGATCCTCTGCTTCGTCGGCCCCCCCGGCGTGGGCAAGACGAGCTTGGGCCGCTCCATCGCGCGCGCGCTCGGCCGCCAGTTCGAGCGCATCTCTTTGGGCGGCGTCAGGGACGAGGCCGAGCTGCGCGGCCACCGGAGGACTTACATCGGCGCGCTGCCCGGTCGCATCATCCAGTCGATCAGGCGCGCGGGCGTGAACAACCCCGTCATGATGCTCGACGAGATCGACAAGCTCGGCGCGGACTTCCGCGGCGACCCGGCGGCGGCGCTCTTAGAGATTCTCGACCCGCAGCAGAACAACAGCTTCCGCGATCACTACCTCGACCTGCCCTTCGATCTCTCGAAGGTCTTCTTCATCGCGACGGCCAACCAGCTCGGCCCGATCCCCGCGCCGCTGCGCGACCGCATGGAGATCATCTCGCTGGCGGGCTACACCGATCAGGAGAAGCTCGGCATCGCGCGGCAGTACCTCGTGCCGCGGCAGACCGCCGAGAGCGGCCTCAAGCCCGAACAGTTCTCGATCACGGACGAGGCCGTCTCGCTCATCGCCGGGCGCTACACGCGCGAGGCGGGCGTGCGGCAGCTCGAACGCGCCGTCGGCAGCGTCGCGCGTAAAGTCGCGCTGAAGATCGCGCAGGGCCGAGCGACCGAAGTCAAGGTGGACGTCGCGGACGTGAAGGAATTGCTCGGCGCGCCGCACTTCTACCCGGAGGAGGCGCGCAAGGAGCTGCCGGCGGGGGTGGCGACCGGGATGGCCTGGACGGAGGCGGGCGGGCAGATACTTTTCGTCGAGGCGACGCTTCTGCCCGGCGGCTCCGGCCTGACGATCACGGGCCAGCTCGGCGAGGTGATGCAGGAGTCGGCGCGCGCGGCGCGATCCTACCTGTGGTCGCACGCCTCGGAGTTCGGCATCTCCCCGGAGATGTTCAAGAGCTACGGCGTGCACCTGCACGTGCCCGCGGGCGCGATCCCGAAGGACGGCCCCTCGGCGGGCGTGGCGATGACCGCCGCGCTCGCGTCGCTCTTCACGGGGCGGCGCGTGAACCACAACACGTCGATGACGGGCGAGATCACGCTGTCGGGTCTGGTCTTCCCCGTCGGCGGCATCAAGGAGAAGGTGCTCGCGGCGCACCGCGCGGGGATTCGCCGCGTCATCCTGCCCGCGCAGAACGAGGGCGACGTGGAGGACATCCCCGAGGAAGTCCGCAAGGACTTGGAGATCACCTTCGTGACGCGCATCAGCGAGGCGCTCGACGCCGCGCTCGACAAGCTGGTCGCCAACCCGCCGCCCCCGCTCGGCGCGCCCGACGCGGCGGCGCGCGATCAGTCGGCGCACGAGCCGGAGCCGCTGCGCGTGCGCGGCGTCTAGCGGGCCACGTCTCAGACGGCGGCTGACTCCGGGGTGAAACGAGGAAACCCCCGCGGACTCCCTAGGGAGTCCGCGGGGGTTTCCTCGTTTCGCGTCTCGCGGCGGCTGGCCGCCGACGTCGTCGCCGCGTTCGCGCGCGGCGGCGCGCTCCGCTTACGGCAGCGCCTCGACGACGATGAAGAAGCGGAAGCTGCCCGCCGTCTTGACGCCGAGCACGAACTGGACGTTGATGGAGGCGAGCGGCGCGAGCGGCGTCCCGAGCGCGACCGTCCCCGCCGAGAGAGACGAGTTGAAGCCCCCGCCGTTTGGCTGCGCGGGCGGCGTCTCCAGCGTCGTCCCCTGCACGGTGACGTTGCAGGGCGTGATGCCGCTGGGGCACGTCCCCGCGTCGTTGACGCCGGAGATGACGACGGACGTGGAGCTGACCGCGCGCAGATCAGCCGTGCCGGGGCTGGTGACGTTTTCCCGGAACGTCGTGACGTCGACGATGCGGAAGCGCAGCCTCGTCACGTTCGCGCCCGTGTTGTTGACGAAGCGGCGGCGGAACGAGAGCGTGCCCCCGGAGGAGGTCGCCGCCGGCCCCGGCGTGAAGTCTCTCACGCGGTTGGGCGACGCGGAACTCGGCTGCGAGGAGTCGAGCAGCATCGACTTGATCGTGCTGCCGCGGAAGATGGGCGAGGTCGAGTTCTCCGGGCCCGGCGCGCCGAGCCGCTGGCAGGCGAAGCCCGCGGGCAGCCCCGTGCAGCCCAGGTTGTAGGCGGTGCCCGCCGTGTCGGCGTAGACGAAGTCCGACGCATTATCCTCCGAGTCCTGCGGGAGGCCGGAAGCGAGGTTGCGGTAGAGGGTGTAATTGGTGCTGTTGGCGTCCCTCACCGGCAGCCCCGTGCCCTCCTTGAAGAGCGGGTTCGCTTCCGTGGTCGGGCCCACCGAGTCGATGCGGTTCGCCGCCGAGAAGCTGTTGAAGTCCCCCGTGCTGAAGAGGGCGATGCCGACGTTGTCCGGGATGTCGGTCGTGTAGGTGGCGTCGCCCGTGGCGGTCGTGCCGTTGCCCGCCGGGTAGGCGGCGAGGGAGTAGCCGGTCGTGGCGGTGCTGTTGACGCCGAGGTAATGGCCGTGCCCGGGGATGGTGGTGTCGTTCGGGATCAGGAAGCGCACGCTGCCGTCGGAGGCGGCGACCGCGTAGCCGCCCGTCAGGTCGGACGCCTGCACGGTGTGCGGCGCGGAGCTCGTGTTGTAAATCTCGATGAACTCGTCTTCCGCGCCGGCGGGGCCGCGCAGGCGGAATTCGCTGATGACGAGCGGCGGGGTGACGACGGGCACCACGGAGACGAGGGACTTGACGGGAGCCGACTCGCCTTTGGCCGACGCGGAACTCACCTTCGGGCTTTTAACCTTCGACTGTTGGGCGCGCGCGACCGGGGCGGCGACCAGACAAAGGAGTGCGAGCGAGATCGCACGTCCGGTAAAACGGGGATTCATTTTTCCTATTCTCCTTGTAACGGAAACTTTCAACGGGTCGCCGGCAGGGGCGAGAGAGGCACGTTTTCAACTTGAGGAGTCGGGCAAGACTGCTCAGGGCGGACAGGGGGAATCTTGTGCAATTTAACACAGGCCCCGCGGGGCGACAAGGTGGCCGGGGCGCGCGCCGGCCCCGTGGGCCGAGGCCCGCCGGGCCCCCGGCCTTGAACTGCCGCGAGCCTTTGGGTAAGTTACTAAACGAAGCGAACGAAGCGGCGGACACTTTAACCGTAGGCGACTACTTCAACCGCGTGCGACCGGCGCGCGACCGGCGCGCGCGAGCGGCGGGGACGACGGAGGGCGATTGATGACGAGCAAGAAGGCACAGGGCAAGGCGGGCGTCCCCGCCCAAAGGCGCGGTCAGCAGATGGGCGACGAGCGCAGCACCAACGTCCCCGCCAAGCAGGAGCAGGCCGAGGCGCAGACGCCCGCCCTCCGCGGTCGCCGCAAGGCCGCCAACAAGTTCTACGCCGACGACTCCGCCCAACAGGCGGGCTCGAACGCCGCGCGCCCCCGCTCCAACTCCCCCTCCATCCCCGCCGCCCTCCCGACGGGGAAGAAACTCGGCGAGTCAGGCGGCGAAAAAGTCTTCAAGCAGCGTCAGGCGAAGAAGGGCAAGACCGGGTGAAATGACTGGCGTTGTATGTGTATGATTCGCCGCTCAGCGAAAGATTGAGACGCGCGGGCAGACCGTCCCTCACGTCCTTCCGACTCTCTTCCTCACGCGCCGACCGGGGTGCTATAACTAGCACCGACTCACGGGCACACTCAGACCCACAGCCGGAGCTTACGCTGTCGTGCAGACACCCGCGCCCAAAGTTTTCGTCAGCTCGACTTGGCTCGACCTTGAGCCGGAGCGCAGAGCCGTCGAGACCGTCCTCCGCCGCATGAGC
This sequence comes from Pyrinomonadaceae bacterium, assembly GCA_036389335.1. Classification (GTDB taxonomy): domain Bacteria; phylum Acidobacteriota; class Blastocatellia; order Pyrinomonadales; family Pyrinomonadaceae; genus JAIVGV01. Next base: position 11,821 of record DASVQC010000063.1, read on the forward strand.
ACCACCGACTTCGTCGGCATGGAATACTTCGGCAGCCGCGGCGAGAGCACCCGACGCGCTTCGCTCGACGAAGTTGATCGCTGCGACATCTACGTCGGCATCTTCGCCGCGCGCTACGGCTCAGGCATCACCGAGGACGAATATCGCCGCGCGCGCGAGCGGGGGCTGACCTGTAAAATCTACTTCAAGAGCGAATCGTCCATCACGCTCGATAAAGTCGAGAAAGACGCCGCGAAACAAGCGCGCCTCGACGAGCTGAAGGCGGAGCTAGCACGCGCGCACACAGTTTCCCCGTTCACCACGCCGGAAGACCTCGCCTCTAAAGTGGTAGCCGACCTGCACGGTTGGATCGTTAACGAATACTCCCCGCGCGCCGCGCCCGCCCCGGAGCCAGCCGCCACGCCCGGCGCGCTGCACCAACTGCCCGCGCCGCCGCGCGATTTCACAGGGCGCAAGGAAGAACTCGACGAGCTGATGCGCGTGATCGAGCGCGGCGGCGCGACCATCTCCGGTCTGCAAGGGCAAGGCGGCGTGGGCAAGACCGCGCTCGCCCTCAAGCTCTCCGAACTGCTCGCCGACCGCTACCCCGACGCGCAGTTCTACCTCGACCTCAAAGGCACGACGCAGCCGCTCACGCCCGCCGACGCGATGGCGCACGTCATACGCGCCTATCACCCGACAGCCAAGCTCCCCGAAGGCTTGGCGGGGTTGAGCGCTCTCTACCGCTCCGTGCTGCACGGCCAGCGCGCCCTGCTCTTGATGGACAACGCGCGCGACGCCGCGCAGGTCGAGCCGCTCATCCCGCCCGCGGGCTGCACGCTCCTCGTCAGCTCGCGCTGGCACTTCCACGTGCCGGGACTCGTCTCCAAAGACCTCGACGAGCTGCCCGATGAAGACGCACGCGCTCTGCTCCTAACCATCGCCCCGCGCATCGGCGAGCACGCCGAAGAGATCGCGCGGCTCTGCGGCTATCTCCCGCTCGCCCTGCGCCTCGCAGCCTCCGCCCTCGCCGAGCGCAAAGACCTCAGCCCCGCCGACTACGCGCGCCGCCTCGCGGACGAACAACACCGCCTCAAGCTGCTCGGCAACGTTGAAGTCTCCCTCAGCCTGAGCTATGACCTACTGACGCCCGACCTGCAAAACCTCTGGCGCACGCTCGCCATCTTCCCCTCCACCTTCGACTTAGCGGCTGCGGCAGCCATCTGGGAGTTGGAGCAAGTCGCGGCACAGGACGCGCTCGGCGAGTTAGTCAATTACAGTCTATTGGACTTTGACGCGGGCGACACGCGCTACAGCCTGCATGATCTCGCGCACCTGTCGGCTCAAAATCGCCTGAGCGAGGAGGAAAGACACGCTGCCCTGTCACGGCACGCTATCCACTATTTAGGCGTGCTCCGCAGTGCCGATGAGCTTTACCTGCAGGGCGGCGAGGCGGTGATGCGTGGGTTTGCGTTATTCGATGCGGAGTGGGCGAACATACGCGCTGGACAGTCTTGGGCGGGGCAGCACGCCAACGATGAGATGATGGCTCGTATGTGTTCCGCCTATCCTGATGCCGGAGCATACGTGCTCAACTTACGCCTTCACCCGCGAGAACAGATCGGCTGGCTGGAACAGGCTCTTTCCGCGGCGCGAAAAACGAACGAGCGGCACAGCGAGGGCAGCACGCTTGGGAATCTCGGTATTGCTTATAAGAACCTCGGCGAGACGCGCCGCGCCATAGAGGTCTATGAGCAGGGGCTAGAGATTATGCGGGAGATTGGTGACCGCCGCGGTGAGGGCAATACGCTCATCAACCTTGGTATTGCCTACACCATCCTCGGCGAGACGCGCCGCGCCGTCGAGTTCCACGAGCAGGCGTTAAAAGTTATGCAGGAGATCGGCGACCGCCGCGGCGAGGGCAACGCGCTCGGCAACCTCGGCAACGCCTACGCCGACCTCGGCGAGACGCGCCGCGCCGTCGAGTTCCACGAGCAGCGATTAGCTATCGCCAGAGAGATCGGCGACCGCCGCGGCGAGGGCAACGCGCTTGTCAACCTCGGCAACGCCTACGCCGACCTCGGGGAGACGCGCCGCGCCGTCGAGTTATACGAGCAGCAGTTAGTTATTACGCGAGAGATCGGCGACCGCCGCGGCGAGAATACTGCGCTTTGGAATATGAGTTTGGCGCTTGATGCTCTTGGCGACCGCAAGCAGGCTATTGTTTACGCGGAGGCGTCGCTTAAGATTCACGAGGAAATTGAAGACCCGTTTGCCGATACGGTACGGAAGAAGTTGGCTGAGTGGCGCGGGCAGACGGGGTGAGGGGTTATCGTTTTTTGCGGCGCGTGGTGTAGCGGCGTTTGATCTCTTCGTGGCTGACGGTGTCGGGGAGGGTGGCGGGGAGGTCGAGGTCGTCGTCGATGAGGACTTCGGTGTGGACGCCTGCTAGGCGGGAGTATTGGAGGAGAACCATCAGCGTCGGCTCGGATTTGTCTAGCTCGAAGTCTGAGATTCTCGTGTAAGCCTCATCCTCAATCCCCAGACGCCTGTGCATCTCGGTCTGGGAAATTCCAAGAGCATTCCGAATCTGTAAGAGCTTTTCCGCGAGGCGGCGCGGGCGGCGGCGTGCGTTGCCCATCAGGAGCTTCCTCCTGACGGGGCGAAAATTTCAGGTCGCGGCTTGCATCTATACGGAACACCGTATAGACTGTGGTTGCGTTGTCGGATCGCCGGGAGCCTTCTTGTGTGCTCGACGGCGATGCTCATTACTCAAGGCTGAGGGCTGAGCGACGCATGTGGCCGTGTGCCGGATTGGAAAGAGCGCGGCGCGCAGGATAGCAGAGTGGGCCGCCGGTCGTCACGCCTCATTCGCGGCGACAATCTTCACGGGCGTGCCGCACGCAGGGCGGACTCCGCGTGCGGCGCGGGGGCGGGGCGGGGCTCGCACGCGGATGAGGCGCGGGCGAGTCGCGCCCCGGCCCGTCGGCTGGTACACTCACGCCGCACGATACTCACGCCTCACGGGAGTAGACAGTGATGCCTCACGCCACGATCCTTTACGCCGAAGACAACCTTTTCCTGTGCCAAGCCGTCACCGAGCTGCTCCGAGACGAGGGCTGGTCGGTCGAAGTCTGCGCCAACGGTTGCGCCGCGATGAGCCGTCTCGCGTGCGGGGCCCGTTACGATCTCCTGCTGCTCGACGACGACCTGCCGGGCGTGACGGGGATAGAGATCGCGCGGTACGCGCGGGGGCTTCGGCCTTACGCGCGCACGCCCATCGTCATGCTCTCGGCGGGCGACCACCACTACGAGGCGCTGAGGGTCGGCGCGGACGAGTTTTTGCACAAGCCGGACGACGTCATGCGGCTCGTAGAGGTCGTCGGGCGTCTGCTCGCCGCGCACAGGGCGGAGTGAACAGGCGTCGGGCCGAAAGGCGAAGGGGAGCGCAGCCCATGTGGCCGCGCCCCCCTTCGCCCTTTCTTTCGGCCCTTGAGGCCGGTCGCTTATTCGACGACCCACGTGTCGCCGCTGTTGATCAGCTTCTCCAGGCTTCCCGCGCCCTTCTGCGCGACGGCGTCGGTGATCTGCGCGGCGAGGAGGTCTTCGTAGGTCTCCCGGACGACCTCGCGGAAGATGCCGACGGGCTGCGGGAAGGCGGGCTGCTCCATGCGCGCGAGCATGAAGGCGACGGACGGGTCCGCGAGGTGTATGTCGTGGACGAGGAGATCGTTTTCGGTCAGGCCCGACTCGCCACCTATCTCGACGACTTCGGGGTGCGCGCCGTTCATGCGGATGCCTTTATCGCGGTTCTTGCCGAAGACCATCGGCTTGCCGTGCTCCAAGTAGATCATGTGGTCGGAGCGTAAGTTTCGCTCGGTGAAGTATTCGAACGCGCCGTCGTTGAAGATGTTGCAGTTCTGGTAGACCTCGACGAAGGAGACGCCCTTGTGCCGCGCCGCCGCCTGCACGATGGAGCCCAAGTGCTTGACGTCGATGTCTAGGGAGCGGGCGATGAAAGTGCCTTCCGAAGCGATGGCGAGCGAGAGGGGGTTGACGGGGTAATCGATCGCGCCCATGGGCGTCGATTTGGTGCGCTTGCCGAACTCACTGGTCGGGCTGTACTGGCCTTTGGTGAGCCCGTAGATGCGGTTGTTGAAGAGGATGTAGTTGAGATCGAGGTTGCGCCGGATGGCGTGGATGAAGTGGTTGCCGCCGATGGAGAGCGCGTCGCCGTCGCCCGTGATGACCCACACCGACAGCTCCGGGTTCGACGCCTTGATGCCGGTGGCGACCGCGGGCGCGCGACCGTGGATCGAGTGGAAGCCGTAGGTGTTCATGTAATAGGGGAAGCGCGACGAGCAGCCGATCCCCGAGACGAAGACGATCTTCTCGCGCGGGATGCCCAGCTCCGGCATCACCTTCTGCACGTTGTTCAGGATCGAGTAGTCGCCGCAGCCGGGGCACCACCGCACCTCCTGGCCCGACACGAAGTCTGCCTTCTTCAGTTGCGCGGGCGGCGGCGCGACCGCGCCCGCCACGACCGACCCCGGCTCGCTCTCCGGCGAGGGGCCGGACCCGCCGACGTTGCCGCCGATCCCCTGCGCCTCCCTGTCGGTGACAGGCGTCCCGTTCCCGTTCGTTCCGTTACCGTTTGCGCTCATCTCTTTATGACCTCGTATGAAACCTTCCGCGATTTTAGTTTTGACCCGCGCGATCTTTCTCCCCGCCCTCCGCGCCCACGCGGCGCGCAGACTCTTCGACGGCGCGCAGCAGCTCTAAGAAACGCCCGCGCACGTAAGGGTGCAGGCGGTCGGCGAAGCCCGCGTCGAGCGCACGCAGCTTAATCAACTCCTGCACGTCGGCCAAGTCCTTAAGCCGATCCGGCGCGGTCATGCCCGAAGCCAGCTTCAGCTCGACCAACTTTTCGAGCGTCGCGAAGCGCGCTCCGTCTATCTCGACCGACGCCCCCGCGGGGACGGGGAAGCTGATGGGCTTCGGCTTACCGTCGCCCGGATACTCGCCCGCGACGATGATCTCGACGGGCACGTTGCCGCGCGTCGCGCGCAGGCGCTTGCGCGCGCCGGGAAACGCGGGCGCGTAGCCGAGGCCGACGAGTTCCCGGTGAAAAGTCTCCAACCCTTCCGCCGTCAACACGAGATCGATGTCTTCGGTGAAGCGGGGGTAGCCGTAAGCCATCAGCGCGACCGCGCCGATGATCATGTAGTCGATGCCGCGCCGCTCAAGGTCGGAGCAGAGTTCGCCGAGCGCGCCGTAAAGTTTCCCCTCGCCCATGAAGTAGCGCGAGCCCTCCGCGTAAACGTCGTGAACCGTGCGGCTGTCGGTGTTCGTTGCGGCCATCGCGAATCTACGATCCTGAACTGTCCGAAGGCGATGCTTCGCGTCGTCTTACAAATACTCTTCGACCTTGCGCACGATCTCGCGAATCTGGAAGGGGCGGCCCTTGACCTTCGAGTACGGGATCGCGTCGACGAGGAACTTGGCGCGGATCATCGTCGCGAGCTGCCCGAGGTTCATCTCGGGGACGATCACCTTCTCGAAGCCGCGGAGCACTTCGCCGAGGTTGCGCGGGAAGGGGTTCAAGTGGCGCAGGTGCGCCGACGAGACCGGCTTGCCCTCGCGCTGCAAACGCTCGACCGCCGAGGTGATCGACCCGTAGGTCGAGCCCCAACCCAAGACCAACACCTTGCCGGTCTTCTCGCCGAAGACCTCCACGTCGGGGATGTCCTGCGCGGCGCGATCAACTTTCGCCTGCCGCAGCAGCACCATGAAGTGGTGGTTCTCCGGCTCGTAGTTGACGTTGCCCGTCTCGTGCTGCTTCTCGATGCCGCCGATGCGGTGTTCGAGTCCGGGCGTGCCGGGCAGGGCGTAGGGGCGCGAGAGCGTCTGCTCGTCGCGCGAGTAGGGCAGGAAGTTCTCCGGGTCGGTCGCGAACTTCACCTCGATCTTCGGCAGATCTTTGACGTCCGGCACGGCCCACGGCTCCGCGCCGTTGGCGAGGTAGCCGTCCGAGAGGTAGAAGACCGGGCTCATGTACTTGAAGGCGAGGCGCACCGCCTCGATCGCCATGTCGAAACAGTCGGCGGGCGTGGCGGGCGCGACGACGATGGCCGGGCACTCGCCGTTGCGGCCCCACACGGCTTGGAAGAGATCGGCCTGCTCGGTCTTCGTCGGCAGGCCCGTCGAGGGGCCGCCCCGCTGCACGTTGACGATGACCAGGGGCAGCTCCGTCATCACGGCGAGGCCGATGGCCTCCTGCTTGAGGGCGACGCCGGGGCCGGACGTGCCGGTCAGGCCGACGTGGCCGGCGAACGACGCGCCGATGGCCGAGCAGACCGCCGCGATCTCGTCCTCGGCCTGGAAGGTCTTGACGCCGAAATTCTTGTGGCGCGACAGCTCGTGCAGGATGTCGGAGGCGGGCGTGATCGGGTACGAGCCGTAGAAGAGCGGGCGGCCCGCCAGCTCAGCCGCCGCGATGAAGCCGATGGCGGTCGCCTCGTTGCCCGTGATCTTGCGGTACTTGCCGGGCGCGATCTGCGCCTTCTTCACCGTGTAGTGCGTGGTGAAGACCTCGGTCGTGTCGGCGAAGTTGTAGCCGGTCTTCAGGGCGATCTCGTTGGCGCGCGCCACCTCCGGCGTCTTCTTGAACTTGGCGTTGATCCACTGAAGCGTCTGCCCCATCGGGCGGTCGTAGAGCCAGTAGAGCACGCCGAGCGCGAAGAAGTTCTTGCAGCGATCCATCTCCTTGCGCGAGAGCTTGACCCCGGCGTCCTGCAGCGCGCGCATGTTGAGCGTCGTGACGGGGAGCCGGTGGACGCGGTAGCCCTTCAGCGTGTCGTCTTCGAGCGGGTTCGCCTCGTAGGCGGCCTTCTTCAGGTTCTCCTTGTTGAACTCGTCCGTGTTGACGATGACGGTGCCGCCGTCTTCGAGGTCTGAGAGGTTAACTTTGAGCGCCGCCGGGTTCATCGCGACGAGCACGTTCGGCTGGTCGCCGGGCGTGCGGATGTCCTCCGAGGAGAAGTTCAACTGGAAGCCGGAGACGCCGGGCAGGCTCCCGGCGGGCGCGCGAATCTCGGCGGGGAAGTCGGGCAGAGTCGAGATGTCGTTGCCGAGCACCGCCGACGTGTTGGTGAACTGCGTGCCGGTCAACTGCATCCCGTCGCCGGAGTCGCCGGCGAAGCGGATGGTGACGGTCTCGACCTCTTCGAAGTGTTTCTCGACCGGTTCGGCGGTCGGGCTATCGATGACTGTGCTCATGGCTCTTCGATGATTCCTTTTCCGTCCTGACGGAGTGGCTGGTAGTTGAAACCCGGTGCGATCAAGACTTTAATTCTAACAGCACGCCGCCGCCGCGTCACGCGGGCGCGATCGCGGGTAGTGTCCTGATTTAAATTCTACTCTGTATTTAAATTCTACTCTGTGCCCCCTCCGTGATCTCTGTGCCTCCGTGGTGAGTGCTTAAGGCTCTTACCTCACCACGGAGACACGGAGAACACAGAGGGCGCACAGAGAAAAATCAAGGGTCATGACTAGATAGCGAAGGCTAATCTAGTGATTTTCAGGAGGAGCTTGTAGAGGTCTTCATCACGATGATTGAACCTGAACTCACACTCCTTCAAGTGCAGGTAAAAGGTCGAACGGCTCATCCCTTTGAACTTGA
>DASVQC010000064.1:0-110427 GCA_036389335.1 Pyrinomonadaceae bacterium
GTGGCAGGGCGGCTTCTCCTCGCCCGTCATCGACGGCGACAGGATGTACCAGATCGACAACGGCGCGAACATCGCCGCCTTCGATCTCAAGAACAACGGCAAGCAGCTCTGGCTGCAAAACCTCGGCACGATCCAGAAGGCCTCGCCGGTGCTGGCCGACGGCAAGCTCTACGTCGGGACGGAGAACGGCAAGTTCTTCATCCTCAAGCCGACCGCCACGGGCTGCGAGATTCTCGACGAGGACGAGCTGACCAACACCGTCCCCGTCGAGGATCAGCCCGGCAAGACGCAGCAGGTGCCCGCGCCCGTCATCGGCTCGGCGGCGGTCTCGAACGGTCGCGTCTACTTCGCCACCGACACGACGCTCTACGCCATCGGGAAGAAACCGAAAGCGACCCCATACGACTCTTTGATAGCCGGGAGCATACTTTCCAGACCGCCCGACTTGAACCCGCAAACAACTTATGTCCAGGTCGTCCCGACCGAGCTGATCATCAAACCGGGTGACACGCTCAACTTCCGCGTGCGACTCTTCGACGCGCGCGGCAACTTCATCCGCGAGGAGAAGTCGGCGCAGTGGTCGCTCGACAAGTTGAAGGGCGAGGTCGCCGACGGCAAGTTCGTCTCCGCGGTTGACGGCGGGCGTCAGGCGGGCTCGGTCAAGGCCACCGTCGGCGGCATCACCGGCGCGGCGCGCGTGCGGATCGTCCCGCCGCTGCCGTGGGAGGAGACCTTCGACTCCTACGCCCTGAACGCGGAGCCGACCGCGTGGACTTCGACGACGGCCAAGTACGTGGTGGCCGATCTCGAAGGCAACAAGGTGCTCCAGAAGACGACGCAGGGGTCTTCGCTCGTCACGCGCTCGCGCGCCTACATGGGGCCGTCCGATCTGCACGACTACACCGTCGAGGCCGACTTGCGCGGCGTCACGCGCCGCCGCCAGCAGGGCGACATGGGCGTCATCGCGCAGCGCTACGCGCTCGTCCTCTACGGCAACGCGGGCGAGCTGCACCTCGAACCGTGGCAGCCCGAGAAGCAGCGCACCGTCGTCATCCCCTTCCCGTGGAAGCCGGACACGTGGTACCGGCTGAAGCTGTCGGTCGAGAATCTGCCCGACGGCAAAGTGCGCGCGCGCGGCAAGGTCTGGGCGGTGGCCGATCCCGAGCCCGCGCAGTGGATGATCGAGAAGATCGATCCGATCGGGAATCATCAGGGCAGCCCCGGCGTCTTCGGCAGCTCGCTCGCCGAGACCGCCGCCGCCGTCTACTTCGACAACATCAAAGTCTACCCGAACAAATGAGCACCAACGCGACGAAGCAGAACGCGGACGCGCCGTCCGCGCCGCAGTTAACGCCGGAGCGCATCTTCATGTCGCTCAGCGGCTACCAGATGACGGCGGCGATGCGCGCCGCCATCGAGCTCGACGTCTTCACGGCCGTCGCCGAGGGCGACGACGAGCCCGCGTCAATCGCCGCGCGCTGCGGCTGCGCCGAGCGCGGGGCGCGCATCCTCTGCGACTACCTGACCGTCGCGAACTTCCTCACGAAGCAGGACGGGCGCTACGGGCTCGCGCCCGAGTCGCAGACCTTCCTCGTCCGCACCTCGCCCGCCTACGTCGGCGGGGTCGCCGGCTTCCTCGCGCGCGGCTCGCTCATCGACGCCTACCAGACGTTCACCGACAGCGTCCGCAAGGGCGGCACGACGCTGCCCGGCGAGGGCTCGACGACGCCCGAGCACCCGATGTGGGAGGAGTTCGCGCGCAGCATGATCGCGATGATGATCCCGCAGGCCGAAAATATCGCGCGCGTCGTCGACGCCGCCGCGATGCAGTCGTGCAAAGTCCTCGACATCGCCGCGAGCCACGGCGTCTTCGGCCTGACCATCGCCAAGCACAACCCGCGCGCCCAAGTTTACGCGGTCGATTGGCAGAACGTGCTGCCCTTCGCTGCGGAGAACGCGCGGAAGTTCGGCGTCGCCGAGCGCCACCACCTGATCCCGGGCAGCGCCTTCGACGTGGACTTCGGCGACGGGTACGATCTCGTCCTCGTCACGAACTTCTTCCACCACTTCGACAAGGCGACCTGCGAGTCGCTGATGCGTAAAGCCCACGCCGCGCTGAAAGAGGGCGGGCGCGTCGTGACGCTCGAGTTCGTCCCCGACGAGTCGCGCGTCTCGCCGCCCGCGGCGGCGGCCTTCGCGCTGACGATGCTCGGCTCGACCCCCGCGGGCGACGCCTACACCTTCTCCGAGTACGACGCGATGTTCCGCGCGGCGGGCTTCGCGCGCAGCGAGAGCTTCCCGTCGCCGCCCGGCACGATCATCGTCTCTTACAAGTGAGGGGCGACCGCTAAGAACCGTCAGGCCAGATGCCGATCAAAGGAACAGCAATGAAGACACGCACCATCGCCCGCACGATCCTGCTACTCTCCGCGCTCTCCCTCCTGCCAGCCGCGTACGGCCTGCTGCCCAGTGCCCTCGCCTCCGACCCCGGCGGCGGCGACTGGCCGATGTGGGGCGGGACGCCCGACCGCAACATGGTCTCGTCGATGAAGGGCATCCCCACCTCTTGGGACGTGAAGACGAAGAAGAACGTGAAGTGGGTGCAGGCGCTCGGCTCGCAGGCTTACGGCAACCCGGTCGTGGCGGGCGGGCAGGTCTACGTCGGCACGAACAACGAGGGCCTGCGCGACCCCAGCGTCAAAGGCGACAAGGGCGTGCTGATGGCGTTCCGCGAGTCCGACGGAGAGTTCCTCTGGCAGGCCGTCTCCGACAAGCTCACGTCGGGCCGCGTCAACGACTGGCCCTACCAGGGCGTCTGCTCGTCGCCCCTCGTCGAGGGCAACATCCTCTACTACGTGACGAACCGCGCCGAGCTGGTCGCGCTCGACACCAAGGGCTTCGCCGACGGCAAGAACGACGGGCCGTTCACGGACGAGAAGCTGAAGGGGCCGAAGGACGCCGACGTGCTCTGGAAGTTCGACATGATGGAGGAGGTCGGCTCGCAGCCGCACAACATGGCGAACTCCTCGCCCGTCGTCTACGGCGATCTGATCTACGTCTCCACCTCGAACGGGCAGGACGAGTCGCACGTCAACATCCCGTCGCCGAAAGCGCCCGCCATCATCGCCGTCAACAAGAAGACCGGCAAGCTCGCGTGGGAGGACAACTCCGTCTTCGACAAGATCCTCCACGGCCAGTGGGCCTCGCCCACGGTCGCCAAGATCGGCGACACCGTGCAGGTCATCCACGGTCAGGGCGACGGCTGGATTCGCGGCTACGACGCGCTCTCCGGCAAGAAGCTCTGGGAGTTCGACTGCAACCCGAAGGACTCGGTCTGGCCCAAGACGAGGAACGAACTGATCTCGACGGCGGTCGTCTACGACGGCAAGGTCTACATCTCGAACGGCCAAGACCCGGAGCACGGCGAGGGCGTCGGCCACATGTACTGCATCGACCCCACCAAGCGCGGCGACATCACGAAGGACGGCCTGGTCTGGCACTACGACAAGATACGCCGCTCCATCTCGACGCCCGCCATCAAGGACGGCATCGTCTATCAGGCGGACTTCAGCGGCTTCCTCCACGCCCTCGACGCCAAGACGGGCCAAGTCTACTGGACGCACGACGTCTTCGCCGCCGTCTGGGGCTCGCCCATGCTGATCGACGGCAAGATTTATCTGGGCGACGAGGACGGCGACGTCGCCATCATGCAAGAGGGCAAGGTCAAGAAGGTGATCGCCGAGATCAACATGGGCAGCTCGGTCTACTCGACGCCCGTGCCCGCCAACGGCGCGCTCTACATCGTCAACCGCAACCAGCTCTACGCCCTCAAGGAGGGCGCGGGCGCGCCCGCGACGCCCGCCGCGAAGTAGAAAGTTCTTGCCGTGACGACGAAAACGATGCTCACCCGTGGCCTCCTGCTCGCGGCGTCGCTGTGCTGCGCGGCGGTCGCGGCGCGCGCGCAGAACTGGCCGCAGTTCCGCGGGGCGAACGCCGCGGGCACGGCGGACGGCAGCGCCGCGCCGCTCGCGTGGGACGTGCCCGGGGGCGTCCACGTCAAGTGGAAGACCACGATCCCCGGCCTCTCGCACGCGAGCCCGGTCGTGTGGGGCGGTCGCGTCTTCGTCGTCAGCGCGATCAGCAGCGCGCGCACGGACGTGAGCATCAAGGATCGCGGGATCGACTCGGCGCGCGACGACGTGAAGTTCGCGTGGAAGATGTACGCGCTCGACAAGCGTTCGGGGAAAATCCTCTGGGAGCAGACCGCCTACGAGGGCGTGCCGCGCGCGCGCCGCCACGTCAAGGCGACGCAGGCCAACGCGACGCCCGCCACGGACGGTCGCGTCGTCGTCGCGCTGATGGGCTCGGAAGGGCTCTACGCGTGGGACGTGACGGGCAGGCCCTTGTGGAAGCGCGACCTCGGCGTGCTCGATCCCGGCTACGCCGGGATGCCCGACTCCGAGTGGGGCCATTCCAGCTCGCCCGTCATCTACCGCGACCTCGTCATCGTGCAGGCCGACGGGCAGCGGCAGTCGTTCATCGCGGGTTACGACCTGCTGACCGGCAAGGAGCGCTGGAGGGCCGAGCGCGGCGAGCTGCCGACGTGGACGACGCCGACGATCTACGAGGGCGCGGGGCGCGCCGAACTCGTCAGCAACGCGGGCCGCTTCATCCGCGGCTACGATCCGCTGACCGGCAAGGAGCTGTGGCGCTTCAACGATCACGACCGCCAGGTGAAGATGCCGACGCCCGTCGTCCTCGGCGACCAAATCTTCGTCACGGGCGGCAACCCGGCGGGCAGCCCCGTCTACAGCTTCCGCACCGGCGCGGTCGGCGACATCTCGCTCAAGGCGGGCGAGGAGTCGAACAAGTTCCTCGCCTACGCGCTCCCGCGCGGGAGCAGCTACACCACGACGCCGCTCGCCTACGGCGACCAGCTCTACATCCTGCGCGACGGCGGCGTGCTCGCCGCCTACGTCGCGGCGACGGGCGAGCTGCTCTATCAGGAGCGCCTGCCCTCGACCTTCAGCGCCTCGCCCGTCGCGGCGGACGGGAAGATTTATCTGTCGAGCGAGGACGGCGACGTGTACGTCGTGCGCGCCGGGCGGAAGTTCGAGCGGCTGGCGACGAACCCCGTCGGCGAGCCGCTGATGGCGACGCCCGCCATCTCCGACGGCATGATGTACCTGCGCACGACCGGCGCGCTCTACGCCATCTGCGAGTGCTCGCCCGACCCTTCGCCGAAGGGCGGCAACTGAGAGGTTGTCCGTGGTCAGTCGTCCGTTGTTCACGGTTGTCGCAGCGGGCGGCTGAGGAAACAATTAACAACCGGCAACGGACGACGGACGACGGACAGTTCTTCCCGCCATGACTCCCTTCGACTTCCACCCGCGCACGCGCGTCGTCTTCGGCGAGGGGGCGATCACGCGCCTCGGCGAGCTGGCCCGCGAGATGGGCTTCCGGCGCACGCTGCTCGTCGCGGATCGGGGCCTCGTCGCCTCGGGCCACGTCGAAGAGGCGACTAAGATTTTGACGCGCGCGGGCGTCGCCGCCGTCCCCTTCCACGACTTCGACTCGAACCCCGACACGCGGATGTGCGAGGCGGGCCGCGCCTTCGCCGCGTCGCACGACGTCGACTCGCTCGTCGGGCTCGGCGGCGGATCGTCGATGGACTGCGCCAAGGGCGTCGGCTTCCTCGTCGCCAACGGCGGCTCGATGCGCGACTACCGCGGCTACGGCAAGGCGGCGCGCCCGCTCCCGCCGATGATCGGCGTGCCGACGACGGCGGGCACGGGCAGCGAGGCGCAGTCCTACGCGCTCATCTCCGACGCCGAGACGCACGCCAAGATGGCCTGCGGCGACCCCTCTGCCGCGTTCCGCGTCGCGCTGCTCGACCCGCTGCTCACCGTCTCGCAGCCCCGCGAGGTGACGGCGACCGCGGGCTTCGACGCCGTCTCGCACGCCGTCGAGAGCTACGTCACCACGCGGCGCAACGCGCTCTCCGACGCCTTCGCGCGCGAGGCGTGGCGGCTGCTCGAATCTTCTTACGAGCGCGTGCTCCGCGAGCCCGCCGACGTCGCGGCGCGCGCCGCGATGCAGCTCGGCGCGTATTTCGCGGGCGCGGCGATTGAGAACTCGATGCTCGGCGCGACGCACGCCTGCGCGAACCCGCTCACGCAACGCTACGGCACGACGCACGGCGCGGCGATCACGTCGCTGCTGCCGCACGTCGTCCGCTGGAACGCCGCCGCCGTCGGCGCGCGCTACGACGAGCTGCTGCGGGTGTCGGGGCGCGACGGCGGCGGCGGCGACGCGGGCGAGCGTTTGGCGTCGCGCCTCGAAGAGATGGCGGGGGCGGGCGGGCTCGCGCGGAGTCTGCGCGAGGCGGGCGTGCCCGACGCCGATCTTGAGGGGCTCGCCGCCGAAGCCTCCGGGCAGTGGACGGGCACGTTCAACCCGCGCCCGTTCGACGCGGCGGCGGCGCTCGCCATATACCGCGCGGCGTATTGACGCGCGAGCAATTTTTCGCCACAGGGGATGCGGAGGGACGCCGGAGGCGGGCGGAGAAACAGACCGGATGAACTTCGATCTGAGAATTTAAACCCGACGTTTAAGGTTTTAGCCTTGCCGTTCTCCCGCCGTGCCCTCTGTGGTAAATTCTCACCTGCCGTTAATTCACCCCAATCGAAAGATCATGATGCGTCGTCCAACGGTCAAACTCACTTCCCTCCTCCTGCCCTTTATTTTTCTGCTCCCGCCCGCAGCCGCCCGCGCGCAGTGGGCCGACCCGGACAGTTGGGCGCAGTTCCGCGGCAGCAGTCTGCTGACGGGCGTGTCGAAGGCCGACGTGCCGAAGAACTTGCGCGTGCTGTGGACGTTCGAGGCGGGCGGCGCGATAGAGTCGTCAGCCGCGATCAAGGACGGGGTCGTGTACGTCGGCTCGCAGTCGGGCGAGCTGGTCGCGCTCGATCTCGCCGACGGGAGGGTGCGGTGGCGCTACGCGACGGGCGCGCGCGAGGGGATCGGAGAGTCTTCGCCGGCGGTCGCCAACGGCGCGGTCTACGTCGGCGACCTCGACGGCACGGTGCACGCCGTCAACGCGCGCGACGGTCGGCGGATGTGGACTTACAAGACGGGCGCGGAGGTGAAGTCGTCGCCCGTCGTCGTCGAGGACAAACTCCTCGTCGGCTCTTACGACTCGCACCTCTACTGCCTGAGCGCGCGCAACGGGTCGCTCCTGTGGAAGTACAAGACGAATGGTCCCGTCCACACGACCGCCGCCGTCTCGAACGGGCTCGCCTTCATCGCGGGCTGCGACGAGAACTTCCGCGCCATCCGCATCGGCGACGGCCAGCAGGTCTTCCAGTTCGCGTCGGGCGCGTACACGGGCGCGTCGCCCGCCCTGATGGAGGGCTCCGCCTTCTACGGCACGTTCGACAACGAGGTCTTGAGCGTGAGCCTGCAGACGAAACGGCTGCGCTGGCGCTACCGCAACGCGCAACGGCAGTTCCCGTTCTACTCGTCGGCGGGCGTGGTCGAGGGGCGCGTCGTTCTGGGCGGGCGCGACAAGTACGTGCACTGCATCAACGCGAGGACGGGGCGCGCGCTCTGGACGTTCCAGACGAAGGCGAGGGTCGAGTCGTCGCCCGCGCTCGCCTCGGGGCGTGTCTTCATCGGCTCGAACGACGGCAGGTTCTACGTGCTCGACTTCTACACGGGCGCGAAGGTGTGGGAGTTCGAGGCGGGGTCGGGCCTCTCCGCGTCGCCCGCCGTCGCATCGGGTCGCATCGTCATCGGCTCGCAGGACGGGCGGCTCTACTGCTTCGGGTGATCCACGGACGCTACTTCCCCGCGCGGAGGCGCGCCGCGAGCCAGCCGCCGACGGCGTCGAGCACGTCCGCGCCGAGCGAGGTCGTCTGAAGCGTCGAGTATTCGCTCCACGCGCCGGTCTTGGCGGGGAGGAAGAGGTGGTTGAGGCCGGGCAGGACGCGCGCCGTCACGTCGCGGTTGCCGCCGCCGCGCGCCGCGCCTTCTAAGAGCGCGGCCTGATCCGCCGTCACCTGCCGATCCAGCGCGCCTTGCAGTATCAGTAGCGGCTGGCGGACGCGGCGCGCGAACGAGAGCGGGTCGTAGGTCAGGAACTCCTTGAACCACGGCAGGCTCGCCTCGGGCGGGAGCTTCGAGAGATCGCCGCCCTCGACAATCGTCCGTATGATCTCGCGCTGCTGCGCGCGCGCCGCGGCCTTCTGCTCCTCCGAGAGCCCGGTCGCGGCGGCGAGCGCCTCCTCCTGCTGCGCGAGGTTCACCTCCCTGCCCGTCTTGCCCATCGCCGCCATCAGCACGACGGCGCGCAGGCGCGCGTCAGTCGTCGCCAACATCAACGCAATCGCGCCGCCTTCGCTGTGGCCGACGAGGCCGACGCGCTCGGGATCGATCTCGCGCCGCGAGCGCAGGTAGGCGACTTCGGCGCGCGTGTCGTCGGCGAGGCCCGAAGTCGTCGCGGCGGCGAGCGTCTCCCTGCCGGTCGAGGCGGCGTAGCCGCGGTCGTCAACCCTGAGCGAGGCGATGCCGCGCGCGGCCAAGTCTTCGGCGATCTGCTTGAACGGTCGGTAGCCTTCGAGCCCCGGCAAGGGGATCGCGCCGTCGCGCGTCTGCGGCCCCGACCCCGTGATCATGACCACCGCAGGGAGCTTGCGCCGCGCGCCGCGCGGCAAGAGCAGCGTGCCCGCGAGCGCGTAACCGTCCTTTTTGATCGAGACCTCTTCGGCGTCGAAGGCGGCGCGGGCGGGCGCGCCCGGCGTTTGCGCGCGCGCGGCGTGCGCGAGCGCGAGCGACAACAGGAGTAGCGGCAGCGTGGTTTTGATCTTCATCTTTATTTTCACATTCTCCGGCGGGCGTCTCTCGCGAGTAGTGTCACGGTCTCAGCATTCCTCTGTGCGTCCTCCGTGCCCTCTGTGTCTCTGTGGTGAATCATGATCGGAAGCATTCACCACAGAGTCACAGAGGGCACAGAGGGGGCACAGAGGAAAGTCGCAATCAGGACGCCGCCCTCTCGCGCCGAAGGCTTAGAGGGCGACGACGGCCCAGACGACGAAGAGCGGGACGGGCGCGAGGAGCATCAGGCGTCTGCGCGCGCCGGGGTGCGCCATGTTGATCGTGTAGCCGAGCCCGACCAGTTTTTCGACGACGAGCGCGGAGTCTTCCGGGTTGTAGTAGGTCAGCCCGCCGTGCCGCCAGTGGCCCTCGTCGCCCGCGCGCTGCGCGTAGTCGTCGCCCGCGAGCCGCCCGGTCTCCGCGTTGACGGCGGCCATCCGCCAGACGAAGTAGGCGACGCCCGCCGTCATCGCCGCGACGACGGCGAGCGTGAAGGCGTTGGCGGCGCGCGTCAGACGGCCCAGCTCGGGCAGCGCGGTCGACAGCAGAAGCAGGGAGATGCCGAAGAAGAGGGCCGCGACCGAGACGCGCACCAAGTCGAGCGCGCTCATGTTCGCGCGCAGGAATTTCTCCTTCCCGCGCAGGTACTCTTCGGCGCGCTCGGCGGGCAGCGTCATCTTGGCCCGCGCGAGATCGCGCTTGAGCACGAAGAAGAAGAGTTGCAGGTAAGCGCCGAGCACGGGCAGGAAGAAGATCGAGGTGAAGCTCTTGCGCGCCCAAGCGTCCGCCGCGCCCGCCGCGTCCCAGTGCGTGGGGACGCGCGCGGGCATCCGCGGGTAGTAGTGGGCGAGCGCGGCGGCGGTGGCGAAGACGAGGAGCGCGGTCACGACTTCGACCCACGCGCGCGTGTGATCCGCGAGCCGTCGCTCGGCGAGCGGCGAGGCGAAGCGCGTCTGCTCTCCGCGGACGGCGAGCGGTCGCACGCGGCGCGCGTACCCGCCGTAGGCGGCGAACGCCGCCGCGCTCGCCGCCACCGTCGCCAGCGCGCAGAAGAGCGGCTGCCCGGCGCGCGCCGCGGCGTAGTAGCCGAGCGCGGCGGACGCGCCGACGATGGCGAAGAGCGTCAGGCGGTAGCGGCGCAGCACCCTGCGCCCCTCGCCGCGGTAAGCGTCCGCCGCGACGCGCACGCCGAAGAAGGCGCGCGCCCCGCGCATCACCGGGAGCCACGCGAAGACGATCAAAAGTATCGCCTCGCCGAACAACATCCCCGCGGCGGCCACCTGTGCGTCGCCCATCTCACCTGGCCCCTTTCAGCAGGGCGCGCAGCTCGCCCTGCACCATCTCCATGATCTCCACGCGCCGCATCCCCGCGAGCGCGAGCCCGGTCAGGGCGGCGCGCAGAGGCTTGCGCAACTCCTCGTCGCTCTTGTCGCGCGCCGTGCGCGAAGAGACCACCGCGCCCGCCCCGTGCCTGACGCTCAGCAGCCCCTCGCCCTGCAACTCGCGGTAGGCGGCGGCGACGGTGTTCAAGTTGACGCCGAGATCGGCGGCGAGCTGGCGCACGGGCGGGAGCGCCGCCCCCTCGCGCAGCTCGCCGAGCGCGATCAGGGTCTTCAGCTCGTCCGCCACCTGCCGGTAGATGGGGCGCGCGTCCGCTTCGTCGATGGTGATGTGCATGGCCAGCCCGCCGCCGCAAAATTGTACGTTGTTTCTATACACTATACAATCCGGGTGGGTCAAGGGGATTCCGCGGGTCGTGGTTCAGCTAGAAAATACTAAGACTCACCACGGAGGCACGGAGGGCACGGAGTTAACACAGAGAAAAAGTTTTGACTCCGTGCCCCCTCCGTGCCCTCCGTGCCTCCGTGGTGAGTCTTAATTCCGCCACACGCGAGATCGAGCCGAGCGACCGGCCCGCGGCGGGTAGGTCGCTGCCACGTGGCCGCCGCGATTGACTTGCCGCCCGTTTCGGCATAGAAACTTGTGCATCAAGTTTCCAATCCAGAAAATCGAGGCAAGTCCCAAGATGAAGAAGCGCACTCTTTCTCTCTCTCTCTCCGCCGCCGCGGCGCTCGCGCTGCTCGCACTCGCAGCCTGCCAGCCCGTGCCGACGACGAACACGAACGCGAACGCGAACGCCGCCTCGCCGCAGACCGCAGCCGCCGGCCTGCCCGCCGAGCTTAGGCCCGCGCTCGACACGATCAACTCCGACGACCTGATGCGCCACATCAGGACGCTCTCGTCGGACGAGTTCGAGGGGCGCGGCCCCGGCACGAAGGGCGAGGAGCTGTCCGTCAAGTACATCACCGAGCAGTACCAGCGGCTCGGCCTGAAGCCCGGCAACCCCGACGGCACCTACGTCCAGAAAGTGCCGCTCGTCGGCTTCACCGCCGAGAACCCGACCGCCTCGTTCGCCGTCGGCGACAAAAAGATCGATCTCAAGTTCCCGACCGACTACGTCGCCGTCTCGCGCCGCTTCGTCCCCGAGTCGAAGGTGGAGAACTCCGACGTGGTCTTCGTCGGCTACGGGGTGGTCGCGCCCGAGTACGGCTGGGACGACTACAAGGGCGTGGACGTGAAGGGCAAGACCATCGTCATGCTCGTCAACGACCCGGCGGTGCCCGACGCGAGTGATCCGAACAAACTCGACGACAAGATGTTCAAGGGCAAGGCGATGACCTACTACGGCCGCTGGACGTACAAGTACGAGATCGCGCGCGACAAGGGCGCGGCGGCAGCCGTCATCATCCACGAGACGGGGCCCGCCGGCTACCCCTACGAGGTGGTCTCGGGGAGCTGGTCGCGCGAGAACTTCGACATCCAGACGCCGAACAAGAACATGGATCGCCCGGCGGTCGAGGCGTGGATCACGCTCGACCGCGCGAAGGAACTCTTGACGGCTGCGGGCCAGGACTTCGACGCCCTGAAGAAGCAGGCGATCTCGAAAGACTTCAGGCCCGTCGCCCTGAACGCCAAGGCCAACTTCGACATCAAGAACCAGCTCCGCGAGATCAACTCGCAGAACGTCGTCGCGAAGCTCGAAGGCGCGGACGCCGCCCTCAAGGATCAGTACGTCGTCTACTCGGCGCACTGGGATCACCTCGGGCGCGATCCCAAGCTTCAGGGCGATCAGATTTACAACGGCGCGATTGATAACGCGTCGGGCATCGCCGAGATGCTGGAGATCGCGGAAGCCTTCACGAAGGCTTCGCCCCCGCCGAAACGCTCGATCCTCTTCCTCGCCGTCACCGCCGAGGAGAAGGGACTGCTCGGCGCGAAGTATTACGCGACGAACCCGCTCTACCCGGCGAACAAGACGGTCGCCAACATCAACATGGACGGCGTCAACCAGTGGGGCCGCACCAAGGACATCGTGATGGTCGGCGACGACAACAGCACGCTCATCGACCTGCTGCGCGAGACCGCCTCGGCGCAGGGGCGCACCGTCAACCCCGACCCGGAGCCGCAGGTCGGCTCCTACTACCGCTCCGATCACTTCGAGTTCGCGAAGGTGGGCATCCCCGCGCTCTACACCGACGCGGGCACGCAGTACATCGGCAAGGACGAGAGCTTCAGCAAGCAGAAGCGCGACGAGTACACCGAGCACGACTACCACAAGCCTTCCGATCAGATTAAGCCCGACTGGGACTTGTCGGGCGCGATCGAGGACGCGCAGCTTTTGACTACAATCGGCTACCGCGTCGCGCAAGGCGACAAGCTGCCGGAGTGGAAGGCGGGCTCGGAGTTCAAGGCGAAGCGCGACGCCTCTCTGGGCGGGGCGGGCGGCGGCGATCACCGCTGACCCGGGCTAAAGCAGAACTCACCACTGAAGACACGGAGGGGCGCGGAGGGAATCGAACCTCCGCGCCCCTCCGTGTCGTCTGCGGTGGGCGGTCTTTCGTCCGCGCCGCCTCAGCAGTGGTGTCCGAGCAGCCAGTAGACGAGGATGAAGATGAGGACGGTCGAGATGCACCCGCCGCCGAACTTCCAAGCCGCCGCGCCCGCGAGCAAACCGCGTAAAGGCCCCTGCATAGAGTCCCCCCTTCCTCTAGTCGCGCCGCAAAGTTTGTCGGTAAAGATTCACCCGCATCCTCCGCGCAAATGCGCCGGCTGTCAATAGCGGCTAGTGCCCCGCCTGCCACGCCCTGATCGCGCCCGAGGGGTGGAGCAGCATCACGACGTTCAAAAGCAGACTGTCCCTGATCGTTAGGATCAAAACCAACTCGACGAGCGCGAACGCGGCGAGCGTGCGCCGCCAGCCGAGACGCCGCGCGACGAGAAAGCCGACGCCGCCGGCGATGACGTCGCCGACGGAGTTTAAGACCGTGTCGCCCGCGTAGCCGAGCGCGGCGGTCGTCTCGCGGTAGCGGTCGATGACGGCGTCTGTGTTCTCGACGATCTCCCAGAGCGATTCGAGCGCGAGGGCGAGGCACAGACGCCAGCTAGCGCGCGCGCGGGCCGCGGCGAGCGCGAGCAGCCCGCAGAAGGCGAAGCCGTGCAGGAGGTGCGTGAGGCTGTAAGGGTCGAAGAGTTGCTGCGAGGTCTCGGCGCTCCACGCGGCGGAAGTCCACGCTCTGACGTGGGGGCAGGCGCAGACCCACGCCCGGCCTTGCAGGCGCAGCGCGAGCACGGCGAGCGAGACGGTAAGCAGGGCGGTGAGCCACGGCGCAGACTGCCGCAGAGATTTCATCCTCGTCCGATCCGGCGGCCCACTCCGTCGCACGCGATCCGTCCGCCGTCAGGCGGCCTGAGCCCGTCGCTCGCCGGTCGCGCGCACGTCGCCGCGCGCGCGAGAGAAGTAGCGTTTGAGCGTCTCCTCGTGCGGCCTCTTCGTCGCGAGCGAGACGAGGATCATCAGGAGCGCGGAGACGACGACCATCGGGACGACCGGCATGAAGCCGAAGATGGCCGTGCCGCCGGGCGTACGCGCGAGCGCCTCCCAGCCGCCGAGCGTCGCCGCGACGACGCTGCCGCCCGGCGCGGGGGCCGGGACGCGGTGCTGGAAGACGGCGACGGCGACGACGGCGAGCGCCGTCCACACGGTCGAGGCGAGCGCGCCCCACTTCGTGCTGCGCCGCCAGAAGAGCGCGGCGACTAGGAGCGGCGCGAGGGCGGCGAAGCCCGAGAAGGCGTACTGGATCGCCAGCTCGAAGATCGACTCCGGCGCGCGCAGCGCGATCGCGTAGGCGATGAGCGTCAGGATGATGACGAAGACGCGCCCGGTCTGCACCTGCGCGCGCTCGCCGTAGCGGCGGCGACCGCCGTAGTAGGCGAAGATGTCTTCGGCGAACATGGTCGAGAGCGCGAGTATCTGCGAGTCGGACGCCATGACCGCCGCCATGATGCCCGCGCCGAGAATGCCCGCGAGCCAGAGCGGGGCGTACCGCTTCAAAAGGATCAGCAGCACGTCGTCGCCCGCCGCCTCTTCGCGCAGCTCGTCGCGCTGCTCGGGGGCCAGAGACTTCCCTTGCGTGGCGAGCGTGCGGCGGGCCTCGATCTTGTGTCTGATCTCGGGCGAGTCGGTGACGCGGTTGGCGACGACGCCGAGGAAGACGCACGGCAGCCAGACGGCGAGGATGCAGAGCGGGTAGAGGATGACGGTCTTCTTGAACTGGCTCATCTTGCGCGCCGTCAGGCAGAAGATGGCGATGTGGGGGAAGGCGATGGACGAGAGCGGGATGAAGGTGTAGCTGAAGAAGTAGAGCGGCGAGACGCGCTCGCGCGTCAGCAGCGCGGCGGTCGCGGGCGAGGCTTGCAGCGCCGCGATGGCGCTCTTGAAGCCGCCCATCGAGGAGCCGATGATGATGACGGCGATGCTTCCGAAGAGCATGAAGAGGATGGTCTGGAAGGTGTTGACCCACGCCGTCCCGCGCATCCCGCCGAAGAAGACGTAGCCCATCACGACCATCGCGACGACCGCGCCGCCCACCCAGTAGGGCACCACCCCGCCGCTGATCGCGTTCAGGGTCGTCCCGCCGCCCATCACGCCGATGATGATGTAGGGGACGAGCAGGGCCGTCTGCACGACGGTGATCACCGTCCCGATGTGCCCGCACTCCCAGCGGTCGCGGAACATCTGCACGGGCGTCATGAAGCCGAACTTCTTCCCCAGAGCCCAGACGCGCGTGCCGATGAAGAGGAGCGTCAGGGGGATGACGAGCCCCGAGGACGAGGCCATCAGCCCGAAGGTGACGACGCCGTTCGAGAAGGCGTGGCCCGACGAGCCGAGGATGGCGAAGGCCGTCATGTTCGTGCCGAAGAGCGAGAGCAGGAAGACGACGGGGCCGAGCGAGCGGCTGGCGAGGAAGTAGTCCTCGGCCTCCTCCTTGCCCCGCGCCTTGCGGAAGGCGAAGACGCCGATGTAGAGGACGACGGCGAGGTAGACGAAGACGACGATTGCGGGGATCAACGCGCGGTGTCCTCCTTACGCTCCTGCCTTTCGATCTCCGTCTCCAGGTGGCCGGGCCACGCGAAGCGCACGAGCAGCCACATCAGCAGCGCCGACGCCACCGAGAAGCACGCCTGGTAGAAGAGGCCGACGGGGACGAAGCCGAAGACGAGCGGGTAGGCGGTGCGCCAGTTCCAGAAGTCCTGGTGGAGCGCGTAGAGCGCGACGACCGCCGCGACGAGTAGGATTTTCTTCATCTGCGTTTGTTAAGTGGAAACCGCGGGGCCGCGCGGGGCGTAACAACAGTGATAGTGCGGCGGGCGCGTTGTCACAGTCAAGCAACGACGCTAGAATGCTCTGACCCCGGACCGACCCGCACGACACTCGCGCGAACCCGAATTTTTCTTGATTACAGCCGAACGAGGTTCAATGAAATACCGAACTCACCCTCTGCGCCCCGTCTTACGTGCGGCGCTCGCCGCTTGTTTCACCCTCTCGCTCGCCTCCGCCGCCCGCGCGCAGCAGACCGACGCCACGCTGACCGGGCTGGTCAAAGACCAGAACGGGGCGGCCATCGTCGGCGCGCAGATCACCGCCCGGAACGTCGAGACCGGGTTCGTGCGCGCGGCGACGAGCGACGGGGAGGGCCGCTACACGATCCCCGGCCTCTCGGTCGGGTCGTACGAGCTGCGCACGGTGATGACGAACTTCAAGCCGCTCGTGCAGAAAGACGTGCGGCTCACCATCGGCGAGACGGCGGTCGTGGACGCGGCGCTCGAAGTCGTCCAGCCCAACGAGGAGCTGACGGTCAGCGGCGACGCGGCGCTCGCCAACACGCAGACGCACGAGCTGAGCTACCTGGTGAGCGAGCGCGCCATCCGCGAGCTGCCGCTCAACGGTCGCAACTACACCGACCTCGCCCTGCTCCAGCCCGGCGTCATCACCTACCCGCACCGCGACGGCGGCTCGGTCGTCGCCCACGGCGCGGGGGCGAGCGTCAACGGCCAGGACCCGCGCTCGAACGTCTACCTCATCGACGGCACGCCGCAGAACGACTTCACGAACGGCCCGGCGGGGAGCGCCGCCGGGACGGCGCTCGGCGTCGAGGCGATCAGAGAGTTCCGCGTCGAGGCCAACGCCTACGACGCCTCGTTCGGGCGCAACTCGGGCGGGCAGATCAACGCCATCTCGAAGTCGGGCTCGAACGAGTGGCACGGGTCGCTCTACGAGTTCCACCGCAACGACAACCTCGACGCGCGCAACTTCTTCGACCGCTGCCCGGCTGCCGCGCCCGACTGCAAGGCGGGCGGCAGGCCCGAGTTCAAGCGCAACCAGTTCGGCGGCTCCGTCGGCGGCCCCCTGAGGCAGGACAAGCAGTTCTTCTTCCTCAACGTCGAGGCGCTGCGCGAGAACCTCGGCAAGACCGTCTCGACCGTGGTGCCCGACTTGAACGCCCGCAACGGGGTCGTCGGCGCGCAGACCTTCGCGATCAACCCCGCGGTGCGGCCCTACCTCGAAGAGTTCCCCCTCCCGAACGGCGGTAACCTCGGCGGCGGCCTCGCCGTCTTCAACTTCGGCTTCGACCAGACGCTGCGCGAGACGTTCGTGCAGGGCCGCTTCGATCAGAACATCAACGCGCGCAACCAGTCCTTCGCGCGCTACACCGTCGACGACGGCGATCAGTTCCTGCCGACCGACTTCCCGCAGTTCCCCCGCTCCTTCGTCTCGCGCAACCAGTTCTTCACCGCCGAAGATCGCTTCGTCCAGTCGGGGCGCACGCTCCACACCTTCCGCTTCGGCTTCAGCCGCACGCGCGTCGGACAGGACGTGGAGTCGCACACGGCGAACGCCGCGCTCACGCCCTTCATCGCGGGGCGCGATCTGATCGGCGACATCGACATCGGCGGCGTGCCGCGCTTCGGCCCCCAGTCTTCCGTCAACGTCCAGCTCACGCAGAACGTCTTCGGCTTCGAGTACGGCGTGGCGCACACGCGCGGTCGCCACCTCTTGAAGGCGGGCGCGCTCGCCGAGCGCTACCAGGACAACCTCTTCAACCCGACCTTCGGGCTCGGCATCTGGACGTTCGCGAGCCTGCCCGACTTCCTGCGCAACCGCCCGCAGCGTTTCATCGGCCTGACGCCCGAGGGCGCGCTCGACCGCTACTGGCGCTTCACGCTCTTCGGCATCTACCTCCAAGACGACTTCCGCGTCACCCCGCGCCTGACCGTCAACGCGGGCGTCCGCTACGAGACGACGACGATGCCGGTCGACATCCGCGGGCGCGACTCCGCGCTGCCGAACCTCTCGGATCGCGCCCCCACCGTCGGGCCGCTCTACGAGAACCCGACGCGCAAGAACATCTCCCCGCGCGTCGGCTTCGCGTGGGACGTGTTCGGCGACGGGAAGACGAGCCTTCGCGGCGGCTACGGGCTCTACTTCAACACGAACAACCAGCAGAACCTGATCGTCACGATCACGAACCCGCCCTTCACGCCGCGCATCGTCGTCGGCAACCCGTCGAACGCGGCGATCTTCCCCGTCGCGCCGCTCGACCGCGGCGTCGGCAACTCGATCCGCCCCGTCCAGTTCGATCTCGACAACCCCTACATCAACGTCTACAACCTCAACGTCCAGCGCGAGCTGTGGTGGGACACGGTGGTGACGGTCGGCTACGCGGGCTCGCGCGGCGTGCACCTCCTGCGCAGCAACGACGTGAACACCGCCGTCCCGACCGTCCGCCCCGACGGCACGATCTTCTTCGCCCCGAACTCGCCGCGCCGCAACACCGCCTTCTCGACCATCGAGTTGAAGTCGAGCGACGGCAACTCTTGGTACAACGCCGGGATTCTCGAAATCCGCAAGCGTTGGAGCCGCGGCGTCAACTTCCAGTCGTCCTACACCTTCTCGCGCAACATCGACACGACGCAGGCCTCGACCTTCTTCTCCGACGCGACGAACGGCACGACCACGGCGTTCCCGGAGTTCCCGGGGATGAACTACAACAAGGGCCTCGCCGACTACCACGCCAAGCACAACTGGGTCGTCAACTTCACGTGGGCGCTGCCGTTCGCGCGCGGGCTCGACGGCTGGGAGGGCGCGCTCCTCGACGGATGGGAACTCTCCGGCATCGGGCAGGCGCGCTCCGGCAACCCCCTGACGGTCTTCGTCGCGCGCAACCGCTCCGGCTCGCAGTGGTCGCCCTCGCTCGCGCCCGGCATCGGCCTCGACCGCGCCTCGATCGCGCCCGGCTTCACCTACGAGTCGGCGGTGCTCGGTCGCCCCGATCAGTATTTCGACCCGCGCGCCTTCGTCCTCCAGCCCGCGGGCACGCTCGGCGACACGGGGCGCGGCGCGTTCATCGGCCCCAACTTCCGCACCTTCGATCTCGCCGCCGTCAAGCGCACCCGCTTCCACTCGTGGCTCGGCGACGCGACGAACCTGCAACTGCGGGTCGAGGCGTTCAACCTCTTCAACCGGGCCAACTTCGCGCCGCCCTCGCTCATCGCCTTCACGGGCGCGGCGGACAACGAGACGGCGCTGCCGACCTTCGGGCGCATCCGCTCGACCGTCGGCTCGTCGCGGCAGATTCAGCTCGGCGTGAGGCTTGAGTTTTGAGATGGCGAGAGTGGGGAAAGGGGGCCAGAGGTCGATGACGTGGATCGTCTTCGCCGTCGGCGCGTTCCTGTCGTGGGGCCTGTACGGGGCGATGCTGCACGAGAGCCAGTTGAGGCTCGGCAGCCCGATGCGCGCGATGCTGTGCGTCGGCGTCGCCTACATCGTGCTCGGCCTCCTCGTGCCCGCCGCCGCCCTCTGGTCGCAGGGTGGGCCGGGAGGCTTCAGCCGCGCGGGCGCGACCATCGGCATCGTCGCCGGGGTGCTCGGCGCGCTCGGCGCGCTCTCCATCATCTACTCGTTCCGCGCGGGCGGCTCGCCCGCCGTCGTGATGCCGCTCGTCTTCGCGGGCGCGCCCGTCGTCAACGTCCTCTACGCGATGTGGCACAACCCGCCGAAGCAGCCGGTGAGCCCGCTCTTCTACGTGGGCATCCTGCTCGCCGCCGCCGGGGCCGGGATGGTGCTCTACTTCAAGCCGCAGCCCTGAGCGCCGGGCGCGCGAGTCAAGCATGACGAGTCAACCGGGCCCCCCCGGCATCGAGCACCGGGGGCAGGTCATCAACAGCACGCCGATAGCCGGGTTCCTCATCACGGAGACTTCTTACGCCCGGCGCGCCCGCCTGCCCAGACACTCCCACCGGCACGCCTGTTTTTGCCTCGTGCTAGAGGGCGCGTACACGGAACGCTACCGTGATAAGGCCATCGAGTGTGAGGCCTCGCACCTCATCTTCCGCCCCGCCGCCGAGCCGCACTCGGATCAGGTCGGAGACCTGAGCGCGCGCTGCCTGATCATCGAGTTCGGCCCCGAGTGGCTGGCCCGCGTCGGCGGGCCGGCGGCGGGGATGGACGGGCCGTCCAGCTTCCGGCGCGGCTCGCTCGTCTGGCTGGCGATGAGGCTGCGCGACGAGTCGCTGCGGGCCGACGACTTTTCCGCGCTGACGGTGGAAGGGCTCATGCTGGAGATGGTCGCCGAGGCGGGGCGCGAGTCCGTCGCTGCGCCCGGCGAGAAGTGCCCGCGGTGGCTCTCCCGCGCGAGGGAATATCTCCACGATAACTTTGCCGAGCGCGTGACGCTCTCCGCCGTCGCGGACTTCGCCGGAGTCCACCCGGTCTACCTCGCCGCGGCGTTCCGGCGGCACTTCCGGTGCAGCGTCGGCGAATACGTGCGGCGTCTCAGGATCGAGTTCGCCAGCCGCGAGATTTCGCGAACAGACGCGGGGCTCGCGGACGTCGCGCTCGCCGCGGGCTTTTCGCACCAGGCCCACTTCTCGCGCGCCTTCAAACGCCTCACGGGGCTCTCGCCCGGGCGCTACCGCTCGATCTCCCGCCCGTCTTAACCCGCGTCAAAGACCTTTCGATCAGGCAAGACGCCGCCGCCCGTCGTGGGTTAACGTTCGGGGCGCGTCCGGCGTCGCCGCGCGGCGAGGGCCCGGACGCGCACGCTATGCCGCGAGGGCGCGTCCGCCCGAGCCCGCGTCGAGAGGGGTACTGATATGCCGAGAATGTTCTTGTCGGTCGCGCTCGCGCTTGCGCTCGAAACGGCGGCGTTCGCGCAGGCGACCCCGACCCCGCGCGACCCCGCGCCCGCGGCGGAGTCGCCCGCCGCCCGCGTGGATCGGGTAT
Organism: Pyrinomonadaceae bacterium; assembly: GCA_036389335.1. GTDB lineage: Bacteria > Acidobacteriota > Blastocatellia > Pyrinomonadales > Pyrinomonadaceae > JAIVGV01. Next base: position 20,498 of record DASVQC010000064.1, read on the forward strand.
TCGCCCAGTGGGACAGGCCGGACACGCCCGGCTGTGCGCTCGCCGTCGTGCGGGATGGGCGCGTCGTCTACGAGCGCGGCTACGGGACGGCGAACCTGGGGCTCTCCGTCCCCATCACCCCGGCGACGGTCTTCAACGCCGGATCGATTGCGAAGCAGTTCACGGCGATGTCGGTCGTCATGCTGGCGCGGCAGGGCAAACTGTCCCTCAACGACGACGATCACGGCGCGGTCATCCGCGGGCTCGCGGAGGGGTACCTGCCCAACGGCGACGCGGGCTTCCTGAAGGGCGTGCCGTCCGACGACTTCTACGGCTCGGGCGGCCTCTTCACGACGGTCGAAGACCTGGCGCGCTGGGATCAGAATTTCTACGACGGGAAGGTCGGCGGCCCCGCCGCCGTCGAGCAGATGCTGACGCCCGGCGTCCTGAACGACGGCACCAAGCTCGATTACGCCTTCGGGCTGAACGTCGGCCCCCCCTACAAAGGTCTGAAGACCGTCTTCCACAACGGATCGCGCGCGGGCTACCGCGGCATACTGCAACGCTTCCCCGAACAACATTTCTCCGTGGCGCTCCTCTGCAACGTCCGCATCGCCTCCGACCCGTTGGCGGCGCGCGTCGCCGACATCTACCTGGCCGGCGAATTAAAACCCGCGGCGGCCAATCAGGGCTCCCCCCCGGCCCCCCTGCCGGGCGCGGTGAAAGTGACCGAGAGGGAGTTGGCGAGCGTCGCCGGCCTTTACTTCAACCCGACGACCGACGCCGTCCGGCGCGTCTACGTGAAGGACGGCAAGTTGATGTACGCGAGGGCGCCGGGCAACGAGAGCGAGCTGTCGCCGCTCGGCGGTGGCCGCTTCGTCATGCTCGGGGTGAGGAACAGGGTCGAGGTAGTCTTCAGGCCGCCGCGCGCGGGCGCCGCGCCGCGGCTGTTCTTCTCGCAGGAGGGGGCCAAGCCCAGCGTGCAGGAGCCCGTCCGGGCGGCCTCGTACACGCCGCGACAGTTGATAGAGTTCGCGGGCGAGTACCGGAGCACGGAGGTGGGCGCCACCTACAACGTCACCCCGCAGGGCGGCGGGCTGCTGCTACGCACCGGCAACTGGGGCGACTTCCTGCTCTCGCCGCGGTTCCGCGACTCGTTCGAGAATCAGGCGCAGATGGGGAGCATCAGTTTCACGCGCGACGGCAGGAACCGCGTGTCCGGCTTCGTGATCAGATCGGGCAAGGTTAAGAACTTACGCTTCGACAAGGTCGGGTGATCGGGCGGGCGCGGGCCGCTAAGCGCGCTTGCCGATGCAGTAGAGCGCGCCGGAGGTGCGTATGAAGATCTGCCCGCCCGAGACGGCGGGCGAGCTGAGGCAGTAGTCGTTCAGGGCGTTCTCGGCCAGCACCTCGAACTTCGGCCCCGCGCGCATCACGGTCGTCAGCCCGTCCTCGTTCGTCACGTAAATCTTCCCGTCGGCGAGCACGGGCGAGGCCGAGTACGTGCCGCCGGCGATGCGCGCGGGGCCGTAGATTTCTTTGCCCGTCTTCGCGTCGAGACACCAGACGACCCCGCGGTCGTTGACGATGTAGAAGTACGTGCCGTCGGTGACGGGCGTCGGGACGTCCGGCCCGAACTGCGCCGACCAGACGAGGTGCGTCGTCGTCACGTCGCCGCGACCGCCCGCGCGCAGCGCGAGCAGCGGCTTGACGCGCGCCGGGGCGTAGACGATGCCGCCGAAGACGACGGGCGAGGCGACGATGCGGTGAGAGGGGCTGTTGTCGGGGTTCAAGCCCCGCGCGCGCCACAACTCCCTGCCCGTCGCCGGATCGTGGCCCGTCACCACGTCGCCGCCCGTCAGGACGATCTCGGTCGCCTTGCCGTAGCGCAACAGGGCGGGCGTCGTGTAAGCGTCGGGCGACTCCCGCACGGCGTCGGTCGGTCGCTCCACGCGCCAGACGGTCTTGCCCGTCGCCTTGTCGATCCTGAGCAGGTAAGACGGCGCGTCGGTGAGCATCCCGTGGAGGACTTGCACGTAGAGAGCGTCCTCGTAAAGGAGCGGCGACGAGGCGTAGCCCCAGTTGAGCCCGAACTCGCCGTAGTCCTTCTGGATGTCGCGCGCCCAGAGTTCCCTGCCGCCGAAGTCGAAGCCCTTGAGCACGCCCGTCCCCGTCATCACGTAAACGCTCTTGCCGTCGGTCGAGGGCGAGGGCGAGGACATGTTCTGCTTGCGCGCGCGGCGGTTGCCGCCGCCGAGCGGCCTCTTCCACACGACCGCGCCCGATCTCTTGTCCACGCACCAGAGCGAGAGCGCGTCGCCCTCGGCGACGTTGAGGAAGACGCGCTCGCCCCAGACGACGGGCGTCGAGCCGCTCAGGCCGGGGAGCTGAAGCTTCCACGCGACGTTCTCCTCCGCGCCCCACTTCACGGGCAGGTCGCGCTCCCCGCTCGTCCCGTTCAGATTCGGCCCGCGCCACTGCGGCCAGTTCTCCGCCGAGGCGACGCCGCAAGAGGCTAGCAGCACGGCGACCGCGAGACGACAGGTTTTGACGCGCACGACTCTTCCCTCCCCGCGCTGAATGGACTTAATATTACCCCAACTCGGGGCCGCCGCGACCGCCCTTCACGCGGTCGCGACGGTGAAGACTCCGAAAGGAAGCGAGATGACGACGACCAAGACGCTCATGACCGAGGACGAGCTGCTGCGGATGCCCGACGACGGCTTCCGCTACGAACTAGTCGAAGGAGAGCTGCGACAAATGCCCCCCACCGGCTTTGATCACGGACGCTGTACCGTTAACCTCAGCGGACTTTTATTCGCGCACGTGCGAAAGCACAAGCTGGGTGACGTGCTCGCCGCCGAGACCGGCTTCGTCATCGCGCGCACGAAGGACGGGCGGGCGACGGTGCGCGCGCCCGACGTGGCGTTCGTCGCGCGGGGCCGCGTCCCGGCGGGCGCAGACACGTCGAAGTTCCTCGAACTCGCGCCCGACCTCGTCGCCGAAACGCTCTCGCCCTCGGACACGGCGGTCGAGGTCGAGGAGAAGATCGCCTCATGGCTCGCGGCGGGCGTCGGCTGCGCGCTCGTCGTCAACCCCGCCTCCCGCTCCGTCACCATCCACCGCCCGGCGACCGGCATCGCGCGCCTCACCGACGCCGACGAACTCGATCTCGGCGACGTGGTCGAGGGCTTCCGCTGCCGCGTCTCGGAGATTTTCGACTGAACTTTCGTGGAAACAACTTTCACGCCCGCGCGACCCGCCGACGCCGATCTGCTCGTCGGGTTGGTGCGCGAGTTCTACGAGTTCGAGCACATCGCGTTTGACGAGCGCGCGGCGCGCGCGGCGCTCCTGCAACTGCTCTCCGACGGACGGCTCGGTCGCGTCTTCCTGATCCGCTCCGGCGGCGACGTGGCGGGCCACCTCGTCATCACCTTCGGCTTCAGCCTCGAATTCGGGGGGCGCGACGCTTTCGTGGACGAGCTTTTCCTGCGCGGAGAGTTCCGCCGCCGCGGCATCGGCAGGCGCGCGCTCGCGTTCGCCGAAGAACAGTGTCGCGAGGCGGGCGTCGGCGCGCTGCACCTCGAAGTCGAGCGCGCGAACGCCGCCGCGCAGGAACTCTACCGCCGCTCCGGCTTCAAAGATCACGACCGCTACCTGCTGACAAAGTGGATCACGCCATGAGCCGACCTCACTCGGCGCGCAGCGACCGGAGCAGCGGGGCGCGCAACGCCGCCGAGGTCGCGGCGAGCGAGGCGAGCAGTCCGGCGGCGACGACGGCGACGAGCAGCAGGGCGAGCGTCGCGTGCGAAGAGCCCGCGCCGCCGCGCCCGAGGAGCGCGGGGGCGACGGCGAGCGCGGCGCAGACCGCGCCCGTCGCGACGCCGGCGACGAGCAGCAGCGCGTTCTCCGCGACGATCATGAGCGCGAAATCTTTGCGGTCATAGCCGACGGCGCGCAGCAGGGCGAGTTCGCGCCTGCGTTCGAGCACGTTGCGCAGGAGCACGGCGGCGAGCCCGAGCGTGCCGAGCACGGTGCCGAGCCCGCCGAGCGTCTGGAAGGTCGAGATGTAAGTGCTCTCGACGCGGTGGAAGGCGGCGAGCCTCTCGGCGGTCAGAACGGCGTCGAAGCCGTAGTCCGACAACTGCTCTTCGAGCCGCGCGGCGACCGCCGGGCCGCGGGCCGCGGGCGCGTCGACGAGGAAGAAGCGGTAGCCCTGAACCTCGGGGAACGCGCGCAGAAAATTCTTCTCCGCCATCAGCACTTCGCCCTGAAAGATGCTGTCCGAGAGCGCGGCGGCGAAGCGCAGGCGCACCGCTTCGCCGCCGTCGCCGCGCACCTCGACGACGTCGCCGAGTTTTTTGTGCAGCACGTAGGCGAGCGAGTTCGCGTCCGCCGCGACGGGGATCGCCCCGTCGCCCGAATCTCGTTCGAGCAGCAGCCACGGGTTCGACCTCTCCTCGTCGGACGCGGCGAGCGACGAGGAGAACGCGAAACGGTTCTCGCGCAAGAATTCCGGGGTCGCGCCGAGCACGCGCGGCTCGCGCGGCTGGTAGAGGTTCAGGCAGCTCGCGTCGTCGCCCTCGCGGACGCGGAAGCGCGCGAAGTGGACGCCGGCGAGCGCGTCGCCGCCGGCGGTCACGTTCAGGTTCAACGCCTCCCGGCCCTCCGGCGTGTTCGGGTCGTGCGCGACGGGCAGGAGCGACTGCGCCGCGAGCGGGTAGCCCCCGCCCCCGGAATGCCTGTCCGCCGAGTCTTCCGCGCCGCGCTGCCTGAACGCATCGACGGCGACGATGATGAACGCCGAAGAGGCGACGAGCGCGACGCAGAGCACGCTGCGCGCGGGCCTGTGCGCCGCGTTGCGCAGGCCGAGGCGCGCGACCGCCCGCCAGCCGCGCCCCGAAATGGTTCGCCGCCGCCCGCCCTTCAGCCACGCCGACTCAAGGCACAGCAGCCCGGCGAGCAGCAGCACGCCCGCGCCGAAGAACCCCGCCGTCTCCCCGACCGCCTTCCACGCCGCGACCGCGACGAGCGCGACGCCCAACGCACACAACACGAAACCGACGATCAGTGTCGTCCGCGCGCGCGCGCGGCGCGGCGCGACTGCGTCCGCGCCACCCGACGCGCCCCCCGCCCGATCGCGCCTCCGCCTCCGTCCACGCGGCGCGTCCGTCTCCTCGGCTTCGAGCGATCCGGCGAGGAGCCCGCGCGCGGAGACGCGCGAGAGCGCGCGCAGCGTCCACCAGACGCAGAGGGCCGCGGCGACGACGCCGCCCGCGAACCCCGCGGCGAGCGACGCGGGCGAGGCGTGCAGCGCGAGATGCCGCGTGCCCACCGCGCCGACCCAGTACGTGCGCAACCCCCACATCATCAGCGCCGCGTAACCCAACCCGCCGGCGACTCCGAGCAGACCCCCGGCGCACGCCAGCGCGACGCCTTCGGCGAGGAACAGCGCGCGCACCTTCGACGCGGGGAAGCCCGACGCGCGCAGCAGCCCGATCTCCCGCGCGCGCTGCTCGACGCCGAGCTTGAAGAAGAGGCTCGCGAGCAGGAGCGCCGAGGCGACGATGAAGAAGCTGAAGTATAAAAAGTATTCGCCGAAGTCCGTCGCGCCGCGCGAGGCGCGCAGGCCCTCCGCGCGCACGGACGCGACCGCGAGGCCCGCGCGCGCGGGATCAATCGACGCGCGCAGGTCTCGCTCGAACCCCGCGCGCGCGTCTTCGAGCTGCGCGTTGCCGAGCGCGTCAGGCTGTGACAAAGGGGGCGGGTAGAGGCGGAGCGAAGTCAGTTTGCCGAAGCGCGTGCCCCACAGCCGCTGCCCCTGCGCGAGCGTGATGAAAGCCTTGGGCGTCGTGCGGAACTCGTGCCAGTAGTCCTCATCTTTTTTCCGCACGCGCGAGAGATCGACGGGGAACGGCGGGTCCCAGTCCGACAGACTCTCCGCGCCGCTGATGCCCGGATACTCCGGCGTCAGATTCCTGTCCGCCGCGAGCCCGCTGATCGGCACGACGCCCGCGACGCGGAAGCGCGCCGTCTCGGTCGAGAGCCTCCCCTCCTCGTGCCAGAGGTAGTAGTCGAGTTCGACCGTGTCTTCGAGTCGCACGCCGAGATCGTTCGCCGCCCACTCGTTCAAAATGATCCCCGGCAGCTCCTGCGGCGGCGAAGCCGCGAGCGCACGGCGGGTCGCTGCCACGTCGTCGGTCACGCTCAATCCGCTGAGCGCGAGTCTGCCGAACGCGCTGTCGTCGATTGCCGCGACGAGGGAGTAGGGGACTTCGCGACCGTTCGCGCGGATCGCGTTGGCGAGGTACGAGTAGACGCCCGACGCTTCGAGGTTCGACTTCGCGGCGGTCGCGCGCGCGGCGTTCGCCAGCTCGTCCGTGATGAGCGCGCCGTCGCTTTCGAGCGAGAGCGCGTGCTGATCGTCGAGCACGCGCACGCGCGCGCCGAGGTCTGCGAGCGCGAACGTCTCGCGCAGGGCTTGTTCCGCGAGATCGCGCCGACGCGCCGCGCGCGCCGGATCGTCTTCGGGCTGCGCGCCGGACAAGAGGATCGCGTTCGCCTTGCCCTCCTGCCCCGTGTCCTTTTGCAGCCGCGCCAGCGAGACGAAGGCCGCGCGCACCTCGCCCTGCGCCGCGCGCAGGGAGAACTCACCGAGCCGCGACGCGGGCAGCACCTCGCGCACCGTCAGGCGCACCGTGCGCCCCACGTCGTCCTTGCGACCGTGCAGCGACTCCACGGGGATCGCCGAAGGCTTCTCCACGCGAACCAGCGCCACGTCGCCCGCCTTCGCGCCCAGCTCGTCGGCGAGGCTCCGGCTGAGCAGCACGTCGCGCTCGCCCGGCGCGGCGACCGGCGAGCCGTGGAACTTCCAGAAGCGTTCGTCCACGCCGTAGACGGCGACCCCGGACGCGCGCCCGCGGCTCTCCTCGTGCGTCACGACGCCGTCGAGCACGACGAGCGGGCACGCCGCGTCGAAGCCCGCCTCTTTCAGCTTCGCGCCCGACAGCAGATCGTCCGCCAGCCGCTCGCGGAAGAAGTTCGTCGCGGAGACGACCGCCTCGGCCTTCCCCAGCCTGCCGAGAAACAGCTCGCGCAAAGACGCGCGCACCGAGTCGCCCACGACGAGCGCGCCCGCGAGCACCGCCACCGCCACGGCGACGCCCGCCACCACCGCCGCGTTCGTGCGCCAGTGGTAGCGGAGGCTCCGCCGGATCAGTGTCGTCGTTTTCATAATGAGTACTGGGTACTGAGTACTGAGTACTGAGTACTGAGTTAAGGGCGAAGACCGTCCACTAAGTTCTTCATTCCTTTCCCAGTACTCGGTACTCAGTACTCATCACTTCTTCACCAGAGTTCGCTCGTGCAGCTCGTAGCGCGCGGGGAGGTGCGCGGCCAGCTCGGCGCTGTGCGTGACGACGACGAGGACGGTCTGTTGCCGCCGGTGCAGGCCGGTCAGGAGCGAGGCGACGCGCTCGGCGGATTCGTGGTCGAGGGTGCCGGTCGGCTCGTCGCAGAGCAGGAGCGACGGCTCGCGTATGAGCGCGCGCGCGAGCGCGGCGCGCTGCTTCTCGCCGCCGGAGAGTTCGCCGGGCAGGTGTTCGAGCCGATCCGTCAAGCCCACCTCGCCGAGCAGGGAGCGGGCGCGCTCGACGTCGTCGCCGCGCGTGCCGGCGACGAGCGTGGGCGCGAGGACGTTTTCGAGCACGCTGCACTGCGGGAGCAGGCAGTGATCCTGAAAGATGAAGCCGACCTCTTTGTTGCGGAAGGCCGCGAGGTCGCGCTCGCCCAACTCGAAGGGGTTGCGACCGTCGAGCGTGACCGTGCCCGCCGTCGGCTCGTCGAGCGCGCCGAGGATGTAGAGGAGCGTCGACTTGCCGCTGCCCGACGGCCCCATCACGGCGATGGCCTCGCCGCGCCGCAGGGTCAAGTTGACGTCGTCGAGTATCGGCAGCGCGCCGCGCGGCGTGCGGTACTCCTTCGAGAGATTTTTGACTTCGAGCAACTGAAGCGCGCCCCCGGATCAGCTTGCGCGGACTCTTACGCGACGACCGCCCCTGCCGCGCGACCGGGCGCGCGCGCCGCAGCCGCCGCCGCGCCGACCACGTCGCCGTAAACTTCGAGCGCGCGATCCGCCATCCGCGCGACCGAGTAGTGCTCGCGCACGCCGGCTGCGCCCGCGCGGCCCAGCTCGCGCGCCCTCTCTCGGTCTTCGCGGAGCGAGTCGAGCCCTTCGGCGAGGGCGCGCGCGTCGTCGGGCGCGACGAGCAGGCCGCCGCCCGTGCGCTCGACGAGTTCCGTGAACGCGCCGCGGCGCGGGACGACCGCGGGCACGCCGCACGCCATCGCCTCGATGAGCGAGAGCCCCTTCGGCTCGTCGTAGGTGGCGGGCAGGGAGAAGGCGTCGAGCCCGCGCAGGAACTCGATCTTGTCGCCGCGGTCGAGCGCGCCGCGGTAGTTGAACTCCGCGGCCAAGCCCCACTCTTTCATCCGCCGCTCGACGCCGCGCAGGTAGCCCCGGTGCTCCGGCGCGAGGTAGCCGCCGACTTCGAGGCGCGCTTCGTCCGCGCCGCCGCGCTCGCGGAAAATCTTGTAGGCTTCGGCGAGGACGTGCAGGCCCTTCTCCGGCGCGACGCGACCGAAGAAGCCGACGGCGAACGCCCCGCCGCCGCCGCCCGCGGGCGCGCCCGCCTCGTCCGCCCGCCCCGCGCGCGGCTCGAAGCCCGCGAGGTTGATGCCGAGCGGGACGACGCGCATCTTCCCCGCCGGGACGCCGAGCAGCCCGCGCATGAACGCGGCGTAGTAGTCGCTGACGGCGACGAACGCGTCGACGTGCGCGACGTTCGCGCGGATCAGTTCGAGCGTCTCGCGCCTGTCGGCTTCGGGGAGGCCGTCGATGAAGAGGTCTTCGCCCTGAAGCGTGACGCAGACGGGCCGCCCGGTCGCTTCTTTGATCGGTCGCGCGAGGCTGATGAGCAGCGAGTTCGGGAGCACCGTCACGTCGGGAGCCGTCTCGTGGCGCAGCCACGCGACGAGCTTTTCGACTTCCTTGTGCTGGTTGCCCGCCTCGCCTTTAAGCATCGAGACGGTGAGCGCGCCGAGCGACGAAGGATCGACGGCGATGGAGCGGCGCGAGGCGAGGCGGATCGCGGCGGTCGAGTCCCACAGGCGGTCGAAGAGCTTCGGGGATTTGCGGAAGACGGGGACGTGCTGTTCGAGGTAGACGCTGATGCCGCCGAAGAAAACTTTATCGGCGCTGACGTTGACGTCGTCCGTGCGCGTCGGCGTGTAGACGGGCAGGAGCATCGCGTCGTGTCCGCGCCGGATCAGCTCCGCGGCGAGCGCGTTGTCGCGCAAACAGCTCCCGCAGTACATCTGCGCCGCGCCCGCGGTGATCGAGAGAATCTTCATCCTTCAGGCGGCGTCGGCGCGCTGGAAGGCGCGGCGCGCGTAGAGGTGCTCGAAGAGGTTGCCCTCGTGCGGCTGATCCCAGCAGAGCTGGTTGGTCTTGAGCGCGCCGACGTTCAGGCGATCCACCAGCGGTGACGACAGAAGTTTCCCGATCAGCCCCTCGTCGCGCGTGAGCGCCGTCACGACGAGGCTCGGGCCGAGGGCTTCGGGCATCTCTTCGCTCCGGACTTTGACGACGCTCGCGAAGGGGAAGAGGAACTCGCGGTTGGCGAGCGGGTGCGCCGCGCTCTCGCAGACGACGACCGTCGGCAGCAGGTACGTGCCGCCCCCCCACTCGACGACGCGGCCCGCCCCGCCCCGCCGCTCAGCCGTCACGTCGCGCGCGCCCCCTTGCGCGAGCCCCTCGTCGATCATCGCGCTGATGCGCTCGGCCACGCGCGGGTCGGCGAAGGGCGCGAGCTGCGCGCCCTCGTCTTCCGCGGCCCGCGGGCGCACGGGCGCGAGGCGCTCGGCGAGCGCGGCGGCGATCTCTTCGGCGTGCGCCGGGGCCCAGACGCCCGAGGCGTTGACGCACGAGCGCCCGCCGTTGTCGAGCACGGAATCCGCGATCACGTCGAGGTACTTCTCCCACTCCGGGGCGCAGTCCGCGCCGAAGACGATCTTGCTGTAGCCCGGCCCGTGGACTTCGACGCGCGCGTCGTCCCTCCACTGCGCGGTCGAGCCCACGTCGCCGAAGACGATGCCGCGGCCCGTGCGCAGAAGTATCTCCGTCGCGCCCGCGTGGCTCGTCGGGTAGTAGCCGAAGGCCCCGCCGGGGACGCCCGCCTTGATGAACGCCTGCGCGACGCGGTAGGGCGTCCACGGCTCCGCGCCGCCGGGCTTCAGGACGAGCGGCGTCTTGAGCGCGACGGCGGGCGTCCAGAGCGTGTGGACGCCGGGCGAGTTCGAGGGCAGGACGACGCCGAGCGCGCGCGTGCGCGGGAAGAAGCTGACGGTCTGCCCCGCGACCTGGCCGTAGCCGCGGTCGAGCGCGTCGAGCGGCAGGTGGCGCGTGAGCCCGTTGATGACGGTGCGCATCTCGGCCATCACGCCGCGCACCTTCTCCATGTTGCGCCGCGCCATGACGAACGGAAGGCCCGTCGTCGCCGACACCTGCTCGACGTAGTCCTGTGGAGACTGCGCCGCGTCGCCGACGGGCAGCTCGGCGGCGGCGAAAATCTCCGCGGCGCGCTCCGTCAGCGCGATCAGCTCGTCCGTCGTGAAAGCCGCCAGCGCGCGCCGCGCAGACTCCTGCTCGCCGAGGTCGCGCCGGATCAACCCGACGTTCGCCTGACTGATCTCGACGAACGGCTCTCGCGTCCGGTGGTGCGCGACGCTCACCGCGTCGAGACTTTTATAAGGTCGGCCTTTGCGTAGAAGCGGGATGTGTAACATCTTCATCTCAATGTATGCGGTCAAAATTTATCGCGGCGCTCAACGAAAGCATGTCGGGAAATCATCAACTCATGCTTCGCACTCCGCAGAGCCTCGAAGAGGCGACAGGTAATAGCCCCGCCCGTCAGGGCGGGGTGTTCGTTGTCAGGGCGGGGTGTTCACGCCCGATGAAGTGACGGAGCGTCGAAGACGCGGCACTCGCGGCACGCTCAATCCCACAAATAACGTTCGTCGTAGTCAACCTCGTGTTTCTCAAGAAGGGCGACTAACTCGTCCCTAAAATCGCGCCGCCGGTGATGCTCGTCCTGATGCCTGATGTACTCGATCAACTGCCCCTCGGCGGACTTGCTCACGCTGAACGCCCCGTAGCCCTTCTGCCACGCGAAGGCGCGAAGCTGCGGTAACGTCTCGTGCACCCAGCGCGAGGAGTTGGCTTTCATCGCGTTGACTAGTTCGGCGAGCGTCGCGGTCGAGGGCAGAGACGTATAGAGATGAACGTGATCGTAGACGCCGCCCGCGCAGATCAGTTTCGCGTTCTTGTGCCCCAGCACGCCGCCGATATAGCCGTAGAGCCGCCCCCTCCATTCGGGATCGATCCAAGGCTCACGCCCTGCCGTGCTCCAGATGAAATGGACTAGGACGCTGAGATGTTTGCCGGCCATCGAATGTGTCGCCCCTTGCGGGGCTCCGCCGTCTCACCCACACGCTCACCCCGCCCTGACGGGCGGGGCTATTGCCGGGCGGCTCTTCGAGCCTCCGAAATCCGCATCCCGCATCTCACCTCCGAATCCGCGCTCGTCGGATTCAGTACACCCCCTCGACGACCGTCGTCTGGAAGCGCGAGAAGGGGCGGACGTTGCGGACGCCGTCCCAGGGGTAGAGTTCGTAGGGCGGCTCGCGCTCGGCCTCGTCGCGTTCGAGGAAGCGCGGCATGAAGAACTCGCGCGTCAGCGTCGTCAGGCGCACGCGGCCCGTCTCGCCGTAGCCGACGACGCGCGTGGGCTCGTCGGGATCGACGACCTCGATCATGGCGCGGGGCGCGGGCGGGTAGTAGATGATCGCGTAGTTGTCCTCCGCGAGGCGCGGCTTGCCGACGGCGAGCCCCATCAGGGTGTTGCCGTAGGTCGGGCGGAACTCCACGCCGTCCAAAAGCTCTTCGACGGCGAAGCGGTGGAACTGCGGCGTCATCTCCGTGCCGCCGCAGAAGACGCCGCGGATGCCGAGCTTCTTGATGGAGACTTTTTCGCAGATGGCTTCCAGCAGCTTCGGCGTCGTGAACATGCACTTGATGTTCTCGTGCGCGCGCAGGAGCGTGAGCGCCTGATCGACGACGTGCCGCTTGTACTCCTCGGCCTGCTTCACCTGGCCCGACTTGAGGAGCTTGATCACCCAGCGCGGATCGAGATCGACCATGAAGCAGATGCCGCCGCGGTGCTGCGCGAGGTGCTCGACGGCGAGGCGCAGCCGCCGCGGCCCCGAAGGCCCCACCATCAGCCAGTCCGCGCCCTTCGGGAAGGCGTCGTCGGAGAGCGTGTCGCTGAACGCCTCGTAGTCGAGGCGGAAGTCTTCGACGTTGATGCGGCTCTTGGGCACGCCGGTCGAGCCGCCGGTCTCGAAGACGTAGACGGGGCGGTCGCGGTAAGCGCGCGGCACCCAGCGGCGGACGGGGCCGCCGCGCAGCCAGTCGTCGTGAAAGTCGCCGAGCAGCGCGAGGTCTTCGTAGGTCTTGATCCTCTCGCGCGGGTCGAAGCCGAGCCCTTTGGCGCGTTCGAGCCAGAAGTCGCAGCCCGTCGCCGGATCGAAGTGCCACGCGACGATCTCGCGCACGTGCGCGTCGAGCCGGGCGCGCGACTCGGCGACCCTCGACTGTAATTCGTCTGTTCGAGCTACGGACATGATGCGTGAATTCTACCGACGCCGGATGAAAGAGCGCAAACCGAAAGCCCGCCGAGACTTTACGTCCCGGCGGGCCCGCGGGTTTCCTTTCGATCTTCGGCGCGCCGCTTTAAAAACTCATGGCGCGCTCGCTCCCGAGCTGTTCGAGCATCCGGTCGGCCTCCTGCGGGTCGATCTTGCGCAGCAGCACGAGCGCGCCCAAGACCGTGCTCGTGTTCCAGCCGCGCCGGTAGTCCGTCAGGATGATCTCGCGCGCCTTCTCGACGAGGCGGGGCTTGAGCGCCGGGTCGTTCAGCTCGACGAGCCCCTTGAGGGCGTGGAACCGCACCGACTGCGACTCGTCTTCGAGGTAGCCGACGAACAGCTCGCGCAGCTCCGCGCGCTCGCGTATGCGGCGGCTGAGGGCGTCGAGCGCGCTGATGCGCACGACGCGCTTCTGATCCGTGCGCGCGGCGCTGAGGAGCAGGTCGTAAACTTCCGGGTTCTCGACCTTCGCGGCGAGGGCGCGCGCGGCGCGCGCGCGCACGATCTCCTTCTCGTCCGAGCGCAGCGCGTCCGCCAGCGCGCGCAGCACCGCCGGGTCGTCAACGTACTTGCCGACCGCGCCGACGATGGTCGTGCGGACGACGTCCTTCTTCTCGGTCGCGAGCACTCGCAGCAGCCGGTCGCGCACGTCCTTCTCGCCCGCGTACCTTTTCGCGAGCGCCGAGGCGGCGGTCATCCGCACCACGTCGCCCTTGCCGGATTCGAGCGCGCGCAGGAACGCGTCGCGCACTTCCGGCTCGCCGACGTAGGCCGCCAGCTCGCGCGCGGCGGTCATCTGCACGAGGCCGCTCTGCTCGTCGCCGAGCGCCGCGACGAACGCCTGCCGCACCTGCGGGTTCGAGACGTGCAGGGCGAGATCGCCCGCCGCCTGATTGCGGTTCGTGCTGCGGTCGGACGACTTCAGGACGGTCAGCATCTGCGCCACGTTCTGGCCGCGCGCGAGGCGCACCGTGCCCGTCACGTCGTTGATCGTGATCGCCGCGCCGCCCGCGCCGACTTTGGCGCGGAAGTCCGACTTCGTCATCTCGCCCTGCGCGGCCACGTCCGGCAGCTCGACGTAGACCTTCCCCTTGACGCCGCCCGTCTGCAACTCCGCGTTCACGTCTTCGAGGAATTTGAGCGTGACCTTGCCGGCGACCCCCGAGACCGTGACGCCGCGCCCCGCGAGGCGCGTGAGCGAGAGCGTGACCGAGCCCGAGACGCCGGAGATCTCCGCGCCGCCCGCCGCCTGCGCGATGCCGACGCGCCCCGCGACGCGGTCGAGCTTCACCGCCCCGTCCAGCTCTCCGACGCGGACGCCGTCGCGCACGTTCGTCAGCACGAGGTTGGAGCGGCGCGGGATCGTCAGGCGCACCGAGTGGCGCGTGCCGTCGGGCGAGTCGAAGTCGCCGCGCTCTTTCCGCCCCGGCCCGCGCAGGGTGAGGCTCGAAGACGTCTGCTCGACGGCGAGCTTGCGCGGGTTGGCGGCGTAGGAAAAACTTTTGACGACGACTTCCGCGCCCGCGCCGTCGGTCGTGTCGATCTGGACGGGGCCGTCGATGTCCGAGAGCTCGACCCTCGCGCCGGGCGAGAGCTGGAAGGTCTGGCGCAGCTCCTCGCGCTCGGTCGTCTCGTCGCCCGCCCAGATGTCTTCGCCGTTGACGTAGATGTCGGGCAGGTCCGGCATCGGCGGCATGGGCGGCACGGGCGCGAACTGGAAGTCGAAGTCGGGGATGTTGATGTTGATGCCGGGCAGATCGATGGCGACGGGCGCGATCCTGCCGAGATCGACTCTCACCTCCGGCTTGATCTCGACGCGCGGCGCGACGCGCGCCTCCTGCGCGCTCGCCCCGCGGCCCGCGAAGGCGGCGGCGGCCGACGCGCCGAGGGCGACGACTGCGATCAGCTTCATTCTCATCTTCCGTCTCTCCTTACAAACTTTACGTGTGGGCTTACCTGCACGCCGTGGCCGCGCCGGGCGCGAGTTTCACCAGACGCACGGTCTGGCTGAACGAGTCGAGCGTGATCTGCGCCTGCCCGTCGCCCTGCCTGATCTCGACGCGGCGCATGGCCTGCGAGTCGGGGCGCGGCGTCGAGGCGCGCGCGGCGAAGTCGCTCACGGCGTCGCTGTTGTAGGACATCAGGTTGGCGGTGAAGCCGGGCGAGCCGTCGGGGATCGACATCACGACGCGCCCCTCCATCGACTTCAGGCGGTAGCGCCCGTTCTGCGCGATTGAGCCGGTGAAGTTGATGTCGGAGTCGGTGGTCGTCGCCTCCACGTCGCCGCCGACGTTGGTGAGCGTGATCTTGCCGCGCGAAGTCCCCGCGTCCACGCGCCCCTTGACGCACTCGACGCCGATGTCGCCGTTGATCGTCGTGACGCGCACGTCGCCGCTCGAACGCCTGACGTTGATCTCGCTGCTCGTCGAGACGACGTAGACGAGGCCGTCCACGTCCTCGACGTTGACGTTGCCGCCGCGCGCCCTCACTTCGAGCGAGCCGACGTGGCTGACGTTGATGTCGCTGCTGCCGCTCGTGATCGAGACCGGCCCGTCGATGCCGGAGACGTTCAGATCGCCGCCGCGCGCCTCGATGGCGTCGAGCTGCGCGTAGCGCGGCACCTTCACGTCGAGCGTGATGCCGGAGTCCTGCTGCCCGCCGCCCGCGCCCGCGCCGCGCGCGCCCGGCGTCGGCTGCTTCGGCTGCGCGGGCTGCGGGGGTTGCGGTGCCCGTATGACGACGTTCGGCGTCTCGACGACGACGGTGGGCATGGGGACGAGGATCACTCCGTTCTTCGCGGCGTCCTTGATCCTGTCCTTCATCTCCTTCGTCTCCTGCTTCTCGCGCTCCCTCTCGCGCTCCCTCGCCTCGTCGCGCGCGGGCGGCGCGGGGGCGGAGTTGGTGTTCGGGTTGGGGTTCGCGCCGGGGCGCGGGGCCGGGGCTTGCGCCGGGGTCGGGGCGTAAATGAATGGATTGTTGCCGCCGCGGTTGCGACCGACGACGGCGAGCGAGAGCGCGGAGCGCGACTGCGGGTCGGCGGTCATGTCCACCTGAATGGCCTCCGCGCCCTTGCTGCTCGTGGCGGAGGCTTCGACCGTGTCGCGATCCCAGCCCGTGATCGTGATGCGCCCGTAGCGGTTGCTGATCGAGACGCGGCTGCCGCGCTCCAACTTCACGGAGACGCGGCCCGACTGGTTGCTCAGAGAGACCGTGCCGCCGCCGCCCTCCTGCGCCGCCGCGGCGAGCGGCTGCAGCGTGGCGCAGGCCGCCAGCGCGAGCGCGTTGATGATCGAGGTGAAAGTTCGTTTACACATTTTCGTTGACTACTCTTTCGTTCAGACTCGGAAAGCGCGGGCCCGTCCGATCAAATCCTTCTTCGCCCGATTAAATCCTTACTTCACTGCTCGACGTGGGCCATCTCGCGCAGGACTTCGACCTTCTTGGCGTAGGCCGAGAGCATGTACTGGACGGCGACCGGGTCGCTGCCGTGCTGCGCGACGGTGCGGCGCGTCTCCTCGATGGAGCGGTCGACGGCGGCGAGCGTCTCGTCGAAGCGCGCGGCGGTCTGCGGGTCGAGGCGCGAGCGTCTGCTCGCCACGTCGTGCTGGAGCATGCGTATGGCGGCGATGTACCGCTGCTCGGCCTCGCGCACGAGCTGTTCGGGCGTCGTCTTATCACGCCCCGGCGTCGGCACGGCGTTCGCCGCCTGCTCGACGCGCGCGCCGCCGCCCGGCACCTCGTTAGTGCGCTTGCGCTGCTCGCCGGCGGGGCTCTTGCGGTTCTCCGGCGGCGCGGGTTTCTGTCCGGGCGTCGCGGTCGGCCCTGCCGCCGGAGTGTTGACGACGGCGGGGCTCGCGGTCGCGGCGGGCTGCGGCGTCCGGGCCGCGCCGACGGGCACTCTCGGTTGATCGCCGGTCGTCGCTATCTGCGTCGGCGTCTGCCCGCGCGGGCCGGTGAGCTTCATCACGCCGACCGTCAAGCCGACGGCGACGAGGACGAGCGCGGCGGTCAGCGCGGGGCTGAAGCGCGGGGCGGTGAAGAGGGGCGCGAACCACTCGGAGACCCTCCGGAGGAGACCCGCCTCGCCGCCGGTCGCCTCGCGCAGTATCCGCGCCTCGACGCCGCCCCACAGCCCCGGCGCGGCGGCCTCGATCCCGCGCTCGTAGGAGGCGTAGAGAGCCGCCTCAGAGAGCAGCGCGTCGTGGGCCGCGGCGCAGACCGCGCAGGCGGCGAGGTGCGCTTCGACCGCCGCGCCTTCGCGCGCCGCCAGCTCGCCGTCCGCGTACTCTTCTAAAAACTTCTCACACTCTTCGCACTTCATGTCCGGCTCACCCCCATGTAGGGTCCGACGCGGCGTCGCATCTCGGCGCGCGCGCGGTGGAGATCGGTCTTGACCTTCGGCAGGGAGAAGCCCGTGATCTCGACGATCTCCTCGTAGCTGCGCTGCTGAAAAATTTTCAAGGCGAAGACCAGCCGCTTGTCCTCGTCGAGCGCGCCGAGCGCGCGCCGGACGACCGAGTTCAACTCCTTGTCGAGCAGCTCGCCCGCGGGCGTCTGCCGCGCGTCGCTCAGCTCCAGCACGGACTCGTCGTCCAGCTCGATCCTGGTCGCGCGCCGCTCGCCGCTCCGCAGGTGCTCGCGCGCGACGTTCTTGGCGATGGAGAAGAGCCACGTCGAGAACTTCTCCTCCTCGCGCAGCGCGGAGAGGTGGCGGTAGGCGCGCACGAAGGTCTCCTGCGTCAGGTCTTCGGCGAGCGCGCGATCATTCACCATGTCGAAGACGAACGAGATGACGGGGCGGCTGTAACGCTCGAAGAGCAGGCGGAAGCCTTCCTGATCTCCGCGCCGCGCGCGCGCGATGGGGGTCGGGGCTGTGTCCATCTGTGGGTGGGGCGGCGCGCCCGACCGGCCCGCCGCGGCGGCGTCAAAGGTCTCGATCGCCAGTCGTTCCATCATCATCCCGCCTAGTAAGTGACGCGCGGGGGGAAAAGGTTTCAAAGGTTTGCGGAAACTCTCCGGGCGCGTTGCGCGCGGCGCGTCGGCAGCCGCCCGCGCCCGCGCGAAAGGGGGAGACGGCGCGCCCGACGCCGCCGGAGAGTGGTGTCCTAATTTGATTTTCCTCCGTGCGCCCTCCGTGTTCTCCGTGTCTCCGTGGTGAGGCGAGAGACTTAAGCACTCACCACGGGGTCACAGAGGGCACGGAGGGCGCACGGAGAAATCCCGAAACTAGGACACTACCCGCCGGAGAAATCTGTTGACAGTGCCCACGGGCGGGTGTATTTTTGCGCTCCTCTCCTCCCGAACTTTTAACCTTCTCGACGTTCGCTTTTGGGATTCGCGGTTCCGGTCACTCTGTCTCGAGGAAACCTTCTCACTACTTCACGCGCGCACTTCAATTTACTGACTTTTGACCCCGGCGAAGGCCCCTTCGCCCCGCTTTCCCGTCCTTCAACGACGGCCTCGTGGGAGGCTGATTCCCCAGACCGCGCCGGGCAGCCGGGGCGGGTTCTCAGCAGCCACCGCCGACTTCTCGGCTCGTCCTCGCCGACGCCAACTTTAAAGCCCCGCCGATCACCTGCAAGTGATCGACAGGGCTCGTGAACAACACAACTCAGGCAGCCACACCCGCGGGCGCGGAAGCAGAGATGCGTCGCCTCAACAGCCCGGCATCTTAGCGCAGGCGCGGTGTTGGCTCAACCCGAAAGGACACCCGCCGTGCGTACAACTACCTCATCCCTCTTCCGCAAATACCGCAGAACGCTCCTCGCCCTCGGCTGCGCGTTCCTGCTCGGCTCGCAACTCCTGATCACGCCCCGCGCCAACGTCGCCGCCGCCTACGCCACCGCCGCAGCGCGCGCCTTACAGGGCGACCCGTCGGTCGTCGGCCAGTGGTCTGGCCCCATTGATCTGGGCATCGTCGCCATCCACACGCACCTGCTGCCCAACGGCAAGGTGCTCTTCTGGTCGCGCCAGCAGAACAGCGGCGGCGGCGACGCCCTCGGCTTCTCGCAGACCTACGTCTTCGACACCGCGACCAACAGCTTCGTCACCACCGCCTTCAACTCCACCACGAACCTCTTCTGTAGCGGCCACTCGTTCCTGCCCGACGGGCGGCTGCTCGTCGCCGGCGGCCACCACGGCGCGGACGGCATCGGCGAGCCGCACGCCAACATCTTCGATCCGGCGACCAACACGTGGACGCGCGCTCAGGACATGAACGCCGGGCGCTGGTACCCGACCACCTGCCCGCTCGGCAACGGTGACGCGGTCGTCGTCTCCGGCAACGTCGGCAGCGGCGGGGTGGGCAACAACACTCTGCCGCAGGTCTTCCAGCCCGCGAGCGGCACGTGGCGCTCGCTGACGAGCGCGCAGTTGGGGCTGCAACTCTACCCGTGGATGCTGCTCGCCCCGAACGGTCGCGTCTTCAACTCCGGCCCCGATCAGTTCACGCGCTACCTCGCCACCTCGGGCGCGGGCGCTTGGTTCTCGGGGCCGACGAGCAACGGCGGCTTCCGCGACTACGGCTCGTCCGTCATGTACGACGACGGCAAGGTGCTCATCGCGGGCGGCGGCGGGCCGACCAACACGGCTGAAGTCGTCAACGTCAGCCGCGAGACGCCCGCGTGGCGCTTCGTCGGCTCGATGGCCTTCGCGCGGCGGCAGATGAACGCCACGCTTTTGCCCGACGGGCAGGTGCTCGTCACGGGCGGCACGAGCGGCGGCGGCTTCACCAACGCCGTCGGCTCGGTCTTGGCCGCCGAATCGTGGAACCCCTCGACCGAGACGTGGACGACGCTGGCGAGCATGACCGAGCGACGCCTCTACCACTCGACCGCGATCCTTTTGCCCGACGGGCGCGTGATGAGCGGCGGCGGCGGCTTCCCCGCCTCCGACGGCGGCGACTCCAACCACACGACGATAGAGTACTACTCGCCGCCCTACCTCTTCCGCGGCGCGCGCCCGGCCATCTCGTCCGCGCCCGCGAGCGCCGCGGGCGGGGCCGAAATTTTCGTCGGCACGCCCGACGCCGCGTCGATCGGCAAGGTGACGCTCGTGCGCCTCTCGTCCGTGACGCACGCCTTCAACCAGAACCAGCACATCAACATCCTCAGCTTCCGGCAGGCCGCGGGCGGCCTGAACGTCTCGCTGCCCCGCAGCGGCACGCTCACCCCGCCGGGCCACTACCTGCTCTTCCTCGTCAACTCGAACGGCGTGCCCTCGGTGGCGTCGATCATCCAGGTCGCCTCCGCCAACTCGCAGAACGCCATCGACGACTCTCGCTACTTCGTGCGCCAACAGTACTACGACTTCTTCAACCGCGAGCCGGACGACGGCGGGCTCGCCTTCTGGACGAACAACATCACCACCTGCGGCAACACCGCCACGTGCTACGGCCAGAAGCGGCTCAACGTGGCGCGGGCGTTCTGGGAGTCGGGCGAGTTCCAGAACCCTCTGCGCGCGTCGGGCGATCCGCTCTTCAACCCGACGCCGCCCAACGGCATCGAGTACAACACGCAGGAGTTCGTCAAGAAGTGCTACCTCATCTACCTGCGGAAGGTCGGCGACGCGGGCGGCATCAGTTTCTGGACGAACGGCCTCAACAACTGCATCGCCCAGAACCCGAGCAACACTTTCCAGTGCTACAACAACACGATCAACGCGTTCCTCTCCGCGGGCGACTACCGCAACCGGTTCTCGCAGCCCTAGCCGCATGAAGACCTGCTTAGCGCCTTTGCGCCTTTGCGTGAGAATAAATTTCACGCAAAGGCGCAAAGGCGCTAAGAGAAGGCGCGGAGGTTTCGACGCGGACTCTCAGACAATCACCAAAGCCGCAGAGGTGTCGCCATGATCTCTCACGATGAAAAAACGGGAACGCTCGTCGCGCGCCGGCTGGCGCGTCTATCCACGGCGCGGAGGCGGCGGCGCGTCGCCGCGCTCGTCGTGCTCGCGCTGTCGCTGCTCTCTTCGGCGCGCGCCTACGCGCAGCAGACGCCGCAGCCCGCGAAGGGCGCGGATCAGTGTCATCAAACCCACGTGGCGGAAGCGCAGCCGCAGGGCGGCCCTTCCGCCGCCGCGAAGCCCTCGATGCCGGACGTGGAGGTCACGGATCAGGACGGGAGGAAGAGTCGCTTCTACACCGATCTGGTGAAGGGCAAGGTGGTGATCATCAACTTCGTCTTCACCTCCTGCACCTACGTCTGCCCGATGCAGGGCGCGAACTTCGCCAAGCTTCAGGCGGCGCTCGGCGACCGCCTCGGCAGAGACGTCTCGCTCATCTCGGTCAGCACCGACCCCGTAGTCGACACGCCCGCGCGCCTCAAGGCGTGGGGCGAGCGGTTCGGCGCGAAGCCGGGCTGGACTCTGGTCACGGGCGGGAAGGACGAGATGGAGAAACTCTTACGGTCGCTGACGGGCGACGGGGCGCGGCGCGGCGAGCACTCGCCCGTGGCCCTGCTCGGCGATTTCGAAAGGGGGGCGTGGGTTCGCGCCTACGGGCTGTCGGAGCCCGAGCGCTACCTCGAACTCCTGTCGGGCGTGAGGCCGGCCCCCGCGGCGCAGGCGTCGGCGGGGAAACAGTAGGGCGGGTTTCGCGTTAAGGACGAAGAGCCGCTAACAAGACCGTGATGCTTGCGGGGGCGGGGACACGCCCCCACGGCCTCGCGCCAAGCCGCGATTAAATCCTACTCAAAGCTCCGGCGGAAGAGGTACGACATCTTGACGAAGAAGGTGCGACCGTTGCGGCGGAAGCCCGGCTCAAGGTTCCCGGCGAAGGGGTTGAAGCCGTTGCGGTTGAGATCGTCGTTGTACCCGGCGTAGAAGGCCGTGCCGGGGTTCGGCGTCCAGCCCAGGAGGAACTGGCCGCGGACGTTGGCGGCGAGCGTGTCGTAATCGACGCGCCCGCGGGCGAAGAGGAAGCGCGTGAACTGGTAGGTCGCGCGCGCCGTGTAGATGTTCTCGTCGAAGGCGGTGAGGCGCGTGTCGTAGCGCGTCAGCCGCGCCTTCGTGTAGTCGAGCGAGAGGTTGAGGGCGTTCGTCGGCTTGTAGTTGACGCCGAACTGGACGTCAACGCCGTTGGACGCGCCGGGATCGAGCAGCCCGAGGCAGACGGCGGGCGGGCCTGCCACGTCGCAGCGACCGGCGTCGCGCGCCTCGCGCGCGGCTATCGCCGCCGGGCTCACGCGGGGGAAGCGGGGGCCGGCGCCGAAGTCGAAGTCGAAGATGCCGCGGCGGTTGCCGAGGAAGGTGAAGGCGTAGAACTGTTTGTTGAACTGCCGCTCGGCGTAGACGAAGACGACCTTCTGCCGCGCCTGCCGCTCGTCGTCCTCGCCCGCGAACGCGCCGTTGATGAACCTGCCGGTCGGGCGCGCGACGCCGCGGCGCGGCCCGAACTCCTCCTCGAACAGGCGCTCGTAGCCGAAGTCGGTCCCGATCTGCACGAAGGTCTGGTGGGCGAAGTTGAACTCGTAGTTCGTCCCGTCCACCCAGCTCTGGAAGTTGCCCTGCCAGTTGAACTGCGCCTGCGTGAAGTTGCGGAAGGTGAACTTGGTGAGCGTCGCCTTCGGGTTCGGCTCGGTCGAGAGGCGGAAGCCGAAGAGCGAGTCGTTCGTGTTGGTCTGCTGCGTGAAGCCCACGTCGGCGCGGTAGTCGCGCGTGCGCCCGCTGCCCTGGAAGGTGTAGCCGAAGTGGCGGCCCGTGTAGTCGAGCAGGTAGCTGTAGGCGAAGCCGTTGCCGTTGCGGTAGACGTTCTGGCCGGGGAAGATGGGATCGCCCGGCGCGACGGGGTCGTTGGCCGGGAACACGGCGAAGGGGTCGAGATCGGGGTCGCGGAAGAAGGTGCGCGACATCGTGCCGACCACCTCGAAGGCGGCGACGGTCTTCGGGTTGAGCTTGAAGCGACCGTCGACGCCGCCGACCTGATTGTGCCGCTCGACGAAGTTGTAGGAGGTGGCGAACGCGCCGACGCTCGACTCGCGCCCCACGTCGCGCTTGGCGCGCGCGACGGCGATGTAGGCGTTCTTGCCGACGAACCGGTCGAAGAAGGTGTTGAACTGCGCCTCGCGGATGCGCCGCTGATCCGGGTCTGACAGGGAGAGGAAGCCGCGGCGGCGGTCGTCCAGATCGTCCTCGCCGAAGTTGCCGGGCGCGTTGTCGGAGGCGACGATCAGGCCGAAGGTGTTGCGCCCGCGCCGCCCCGTCAGCTTCACGGCGTAGTCGGGGTCGATGATGGCGCGCGTGTGGACGACGTTGTTGCGCGTGTCGAAAAGCTCCTTGCCTTCGAGGAAGAAGGGGCGCTTCTCGGGGAAGAAGATGGGGAAGCGCTGGTTGGCCGTGACCACCGTCTGATCGGCCTCGACCTGCGCGAAGTCGGGGTTCACGGCGAGGTCGAGCGTGATGGTCGGCGTCAGCGTGAACTTGGTCGTCAGGCCGATGTCGTAGTCGAGCGGCGGGTTGATGAAGCGCCCGGTGTCGGGCGCGTCGGCGCGCGAGGGGAAGGGCGTGGGCGGCTGCGCGTGGACGCGCCGGCCCGTCTCCGAGACGGTGAGGCTGGGGATGAGTTCGAGCGTGCGCTCGGTCGAGACGCCTTCGATGCCCGTGATCCGCCCCGCCTGTATGAGCGTGCCGGAGATGTCGCGCGAGAGCGGCATCCACGAGTCGAGCTCGTTGTTGAAGCGCTTGATGCGGCGGAAGAGCTGCAACCCCCAGACCTTGTCCTTGCCCGCCTCGTAGCGGAAAGACTTGAACGGGATGGCCGCCTCGACGACGTAGCCGTCCGACGTGAGCGTGCCCTTCGACTCCATCACGAGGTCGAAGCTGAAGTCCTCGCCGTTCGAGTCGCTGTAGATGGCGTCGCCCTGTATGCCGAGCGGGTTGAAGTCGACCTCGTAGGCCTTGCGCTGATCGTGGAAGGTGTCGATGAAGGCGACGACGTAGTCGTCGTCGAAAATCCCGTCGCGCTTGGCGACGCGCGCGCGCACCTGCGAGGGGTCGTCGTAGCAGTGGAAGGCGAGGTAGAGGAAGTGCGAGTCGTAGCCGATGAAGGCTTCGGTCGGCTTCGAGGGCGCGATGTTGTCGCCCGGCTCGGTCTGGTAGAAGTCTTTGAAGACCGCCGCCTGCTTCCACGCCTCGTCGTCGAGCTTGCCGTCGATGACGGGCGGCTTGTCGAAGCGCGTGAGGCGGACGGGCTGCGACTTTTCGGGCGGGACGGCGACGGCGTGGCGACCGCCCGCGGAGGCGACCGTCTTGGCCGCGCCGACCGCCTCGCGCACGGTCGAGCTGTCGCTCGTCGGCGGCGCCGAAGGCACGGGGTTCGCCGGGTCGTCCTGCTGCTTCTCCGGCGCGACGGGCGTCGGCGAAGGCTTGGCGGGCGGCTGTTGCTGCTGCGTCTCGGCGGCGTCCTGCGCGCCCTGCCGCGCGAAGACGACTTCGAGGCGGTTGAAGCTCTGGCGCACGCGCGCCGCGATGCCGTCGGGCAGCGCGAAGGAGAGCACGGCGTCCGCGCCGCGCTGCTCGACGCGCGCCCCCGCGATGGCCCCCCCGACCGAGTTCAGGATCGCGGAGGCGTCGGCGCGCGGCAGGCGGACGACGAAGCGCGAGCCCTCGCGGCGGGCCGAGTAGTCGTCGAGCGACGAGTCGGAGGTCAGGACGACGCGCCAGCCGTTCAGAGTCTCCCCGCCGCGCAGCGACGCGAGGCGGCGCAGGGGCGCGCGCTCCTCCCCCGCGGGCGAAGTTGACGCGCCCGCGCCCGCCGCCGACTTATCTTTCACGTCCTTGTCGTCGGAGAGGCGCGCGATCTGTTGCGCGGTCGCCGGCGGCGCGAGTGCGGCGAGACATAAAGCGGCGACGGCGAAGAGGCCGAGCGCCCCTGATAAAATTATTCGTTCGACTGATTTCGTAGGGGCGTGGCCCGCCCGCGCCCGCCCCGGCTGCGGGGAGCGCGGGCGTGGGCGGGCCACGCCCGTGCCGTCATTCACAACGTTATCGATTTCCTTACCGGAATAAAACTGATCGCGCGACGAGCGCGGCGTCCGTGGACTCATCCCTGTGTTTGCCTTTCACGTGCCGCCGAGGATGCTTCCAAGCTCCGGGCCGCGTGCCGCCCGCGCGGGAAAGAAGCCCACCAACCCACGCGGACGCGCGATGCGCGGCCCGGAACTTGAAACTCGCCACCCGCCGTCAGCCGCCGAAGCTGCGCCGGATGAGGTACGACATCTTGACGAAGAAGGTACGACCGTTGCGACGGAAGCCCGGCCCCAGACTCGCCGTGAAGGGGTTGAAGCCGCTGCGCGTTAGATCGTCGTTGTAACCTACGTAAAAGGCGTCGCCCGGGTTCGGCGTCCCGCACATCGCGCCCGCCCCGGACGCCGTCCGCGGCGACGGCCTTCGCGGGCGCGTCCGGCTTCCATTCCGGCGCGATCCCATTCGCGTCGTCCGTCTACGTCGCGGCGTCGTCGGGGGTTTTGACGCCGGTCGGTCTGAAAATGTTTCTCACAAATCCCGCGCCGCGCAACCGACCTCCGGCGCACACTTCATCAAGCCTCGGCCCCGTTCTGCGACAAAAAAATCTCTCCCCGCTCGACAAAGATTCTCGCCCCGCCCGACGGCTAAAAAAATTTCAACGCGCCCCCGCCGAAAAATTTTCAACGCGCCCCCGCCGAGCGTAGCAGGTGGATCTCGCCCTCGCCCGTGCGCAGGCTGATGCGGCCCGACGGCGCGCCGCCCGCGCCGACGCGCCAGCGCCTTACGCGCCGCGCGCTGACCTCGACCGCGCCGACGCCGTCGAGCGACTCCGCCGAGCCGTCCGTCACGACGCGCTCGGCGTCCGTCTCGATCTCGGCGTTCGAGCCCGGCGCGAGCGCGAGCGTGATCGCGCCCGAGCCGGTGCGCGCCGTGAGCGTGCGGAAGCGACCGTCGAGCGTGATGCGCCCGTCGCGCGTCTCGGCGGTCACGTCGCCGTCGAACGATGCGAGGCGCACGCGCCCGTCGCCCGTCACGGCGGTGAGCGTGCCGCGGCTGTCGAAGACTTCGATGGAGCCGTCCGCCGTGCGCAGGTTGATCTCGCCGGAGACCCCGGAGAGGCGCACGCGCCCGTCGCCGCTCCTGACCGCGACGTTCGCGCCGCGCGGCACGCGCACTTCGAGCGAGACCGACGCGCCCGTGCCCGCCGCGGTGCGCCGCGCGCGCGGGAACTCCGCCGCGAAGCTGACGACGCCGCCCGCGTCGCCGCCGACGATTGCGATGCCCCGCATCGCGCGCTCGTCGCGCGCGCGCTTCGTCGCCGTCACGCTCACCGTCTGTTTGTCCCAAGCCTCGACCGTGACCTCGCCGTCGAAGGTCGAGAGCGAGATGCGCGGGGTCGCGCCCGCCGGGAACGATCTGTATTCGACCTCGGAGAGCAGGTAGCCCGCGCCGCGCCGCGCCTCGGCGTCGCGCTCGTCGCCCGCGGCGTCGCGCGTTTCCGCCTGCGCCTCGCGGGCCGCGCGCTCCGCTTCGCGCGCGCCCCTCTCGCGTTCGCGCGCCGCGTCGCGCACAGACTCGCGCGCCGACTCGTCGGTCTCGCGCCGCGCCTCCTCCTCGATCCGGTCGAGCGTCTCGCGTCCCACGCGCGCGCCCTCGCGCGCGGCGTCGCCCCGCGCGCGCCGCGTCGCCGTCGCGACCTGCCGGTTGACGCGGCGGCTCACCTCTTCGCGCGTCTCCTCTTCGCGCCCCTCGTTGCTCAAGAGGTTCGTCACGCCGCTCGGCGCGCGACCGTCAGCCGCGCGGCGCACGCTGATGACGCCGTTGACGTTCGAGAGCTTGACGCGCGCGCCGCCCGCGCCGAGCTGCCCTTCGAGCGACGAGCCGAAGTATTCGCCGCGCTTGACGGGCAGGCCCAGATCGTTCGTGATCGTGCCGTGGATGGTCTCGGCTTTGATCACCGCGCCCGCGTCCGACGGCACGACGGCGTCGAGCGTGCCGTTGACGGAGCTGAGCGTAATGGTCTTCCCCTCTTCGAGCCGTTCGAACTCCGCCGTGAGCGGGCCGTTGATGGTCGAGAGCCGCGCCTCTCCCGCGACGCCCCGCGCCGCGAGACGACCGTTGACGCACGTCGCCTTCAAGAGCCCGCCGACGCCCTCGACGTCGAGCGGGCCGTTGATCAGCTCGATAGAATCGAGGCGCGCGCGGCGCGGCACGGTCAGCGTGTACTCGACGCTCGCGGGGTTGTTGCGGCTGTCGCGGCTGTCCCAGCGCAGCTCGTCCGTCGGGTAGCGCGTGCGGACGCTCACCGAGTCGCCCGTCGCCTCGACGTCAATCGTCGCCTCCTGCAAGCGCTCGCGCGTGCGCGCGTGCTTGACGGCGTCGACCCGCACCTCGTCGCGATCCCAGACGGAGACGCGCGCGCCGCCGTTGATGTTGCGCAGGGCGACGCGGCCTTCGGGCGCGAGCCTGTAAGTCTGGTGAAACTCCTCGCGCAACTCCTCCGCGCCGACGTCGGCTTCGGCGCGCGCCGCCCGCGGGGCGTCCGCGAAGGCGAGCGCGGACGCGGCGGCGAGCGCGAGGATGAGAATTCTGCCGGGCTTCATCTGTTTTGACTCCGCTTGTTTGACGCGAGGGGCGCGCCGGCGGCGGCGAGATCGGAGACCCACCATCTCAACCCTGCCGCCGACGGCGCGCGCCCCCGCGCCCCGCCCGCGCCCTCGAATTACGAGCGCGGGAGAAGTTTGACGCTGCCGTTCACGCCCGAGACGTTGATGGGCGCGCCGCCCGCGCCGATCTTCGCGTTGAAGCTGGTGCGCGTGACGCGCCCCTGCACCTGCACGTTCGGCATGTCGGCGTTGACCGCGCCGTTGATGCCGTTGACGGCGAGGTCTGCGTTGAGCGCGCCGTCGAAGCGCAGCGCGACCGCGCCGTTGACGCCGGAGACGCGGATGCCGCGCTCGGTCACCTGCGTGATGAGCATCGTCACCGAGCCGTTGATGCCGGAGATGTCCACGTAGCCGCGCGCCTGCGCGACGTCGACGCGACCGTTGATCCCGGAGAGCTTGACCGGCCCGTCCAGCTCGCCCACCGTCGCCTTGCCGTTGATGCCGCTCGCCGTGAAATCGACGTTGCGCGGAATCCTCATCGTCACGCGCTGGCGCACCTGATGGTTTTCGCCGCGCCAGCCGCCGTCCCTCTCCCGGTCGTTCTCGCCGCGCACGACGAGGCCCGTCGCCGTCTGCTCGACGATCACTTTGTGGTAGTCGAGGTCGGAGCGGCTGCGCGCCGTGCGCAGGACGTAAACCTCCGCCGCGCCGCCCGCCGACGTTTCCACGTCCACCGAGCCGTTCATGCCGGAGACGCGCACCTGCGCGCCGGGCGCGAGCGTGTAGCTCTGCCGGAACTCGTCGCGCTCGGTGAACTCCGCGTCGTCGTCGTAGCCCTTATGCCTCTCCTTCTGGCCGTCGTAGTCGTCGTCGTGTTTGTGCTTCTCCTTGTCCTGGAGCCCGTCCTGCGCGGCGGCGGTGGCCGCGCGCGACGAGGCGGAGGGGGGCGAGAGCCTGCCGCCCGCGAGCGAGAGCGAGGCGAGGGCCGCGAGGAGAGTCATCGACATCAACCTGAGTCTCATTTTCTTTCAGTGCCTCCTGAATGTTGTGCGCGTTAAGGGTTCTCGTGCGCCCCGCTATTCGCCCGTGCGGTGGAAGCGGACGTTGCCGCTGATGCTGTTGAAGGTCAGCGGCGTGCCGCCGCCGCCGACGCGCCCGTCGTAGTCGGACGAGCCTTCGATCTTGGTGATGGTGAGGCCCGGCACGTCGGAGGTCACCTCGCCGCTGATGCTGCGCACGCGGATGTCGGCGTTCGCCCCGTCGGGCAGCCCGACCTCGACGCTGCCGCTCACGCTGTTGACGCGCACGCCCTCGCTGCCGAGGCGCGTGAGGTTGATGCGGACGCGACCGCTGATGCTCGTGAAGGTCGCCTTGCCCGACGCCTGCGTGACGACGGCGCTGCCGCTGATGCTCGAAAAAAGCGCCTCGCCCGTCGCGCGCTCGACCGTGGCGTTGCCGCTGATGCTGTGGAGGTGCGCCCACCCGTCGAGCGCGCCGACGCGGACGTGGCCGCTCACCGAGTTGACGTCGAGGTTGACGCGGCGCGGCAGGCGCAGGGTCAGCGTCTGGTGAACCTGCACGTTGCGGCACTGGCGTCGCTCGTCGTTGCCGTCGAGCCGCAGACGATCCGAGGAGGTCTCGACCTTGAACTGGCGGCAGTCGAGGTCTTCGCGCGTGCGCGCCGTGCGGACGATCTCGACCTCCGCCTGACTCGACTCGGAAGTCTCGACGGTGACGCCGCCGCTCACCGAGTTGATCTCGACGGTCGCGCCGGGCGCGAGCGGGTAGGTCTGGCGCGAGGCGTCGCGCTCCCTGAAGTCGTTGTCGTTCTGATCGCGGGCCGCGCCGCGCGCGCCCGCCAGCGTGAAAGAGATGGCGAAGGCGAAAGCCAGCTTGGTCAGGATGTTTCTTCTCATGGTCATAAACCGCTCCTCTCGAATTCTGCGTTAAGGGCGCACGCTCCCCCCGCACGCTTCGCGGCGCGCGACCGTGGGACGGTTCGGGGTGTGGCTGAAAACTAGCGGCGCGGATCGCTGTCGCAGTTGAGAGAGACGGACGGGGCGGGTGTGCTGAAGAGCGCGGCGAAGCCTGTCGCCTCCGCGGGCGCGTCGTGCGCGGCGGGCGCTTCGTCGCCGAGCCCCGCGCGCGGCTTCGCGGCGGGCGCGGGCGGCGCGGGCTCCGGCAGGCGCAGCTCGAACGCCGCGGCGGGGAGGCCCGAGCCCTCCACCTGCGCGACGCGCACGAAGACCCTGCGCAGACCGAGCTTCTTCAACTCCGCGGCGACGCGCGCGCGTGCCGCCCCGGCCTCGACGCCCTCTCGGACGCGAACCGCTTGAGCCGCCTCGCGCTCGCCCGCGCCCGCGCCCGCAGACTTCGCCGCGTCGGCGATGTCGGGCGTGAACTCGGAGACGAACTCCTCGCGCGCCTTCCAAACCTTCGGCGCGCGCGGCGTGGCGGCGAAACTCATCGCCGTCTCGTCGAGCACGCGCCTCTCGGCGGCGTGGTCGTCGGCGGCGACTCTGTTTCTCGAAGCAGGGCGGCTCTCGCGGGCCGCGGAGGTTGTGCTCCCGCCCGCGCAAGGCGAGGCGGAGGCGTGTGCGAGGAGGACGGTCGGCTGCGCGGCCCGCGCCGGACTCTGTGCGCCGTCGGCGGCGTAGACGAGGAGGCTCCCGAGGATGCTCGTCCGCGTCCAGTCGTTGACGGAAGTCTTCAGCGAGTCGAACTGCCTGATGGCTTCGCTCGCACCCGCGAGCGAGATGACCGCGGCGAGAATGGCGACTTTAATTTTTTGTCTCATCTCGCTTCCCTCCTACGGCGAAAATCCGGGCGCTGATTACTATTACTCCCTTAAAACATCCCAGTTCCGAAAAAGTTACATCGCGTTTTCGCGACTCGCTTCCCGTGCGCCTCGGATTAGTAGACGCGACCGGCGGGCGGAATGTTTCAGCCTCCCCGAATTTTCAACCAACTGCCTGCTTCTACTCCCAAAACACCGCCACCGTTGATTTTGTGGCAGAAAAAATTTTCGCGTGACCGGTGACCGGCGACGGTCGACGAGTAAAAAACTTTCAAGCCATTACCCGCCGTTCGTTCCGTTGCGCTGTTCACGTTGTTTACTCTTGGCAAGCCCCGTGCCGCGCGGCGGGCGGGTCAGTTCGATCTCGCGTGTGGCGGAACTAAGACTCACCACAGAGGCACAGAGGTTACACAGAGAAGAATAAAACTCTGTGCCCCCTCCGTGTCCTCTGTGACTCTGTGGTGAGTCTTGATTTCCACGCGGGGTCAGTGACTCGCCGCCCCGGCTTTGCGGAGGTAGACGGTGCCGCTGAAGGTGACGAGCGTGAGCGTGGCGTCGGGCGCGTCGGCCTTGCCGTGGATGCCCGTGAGGCGGCCCGCGCTGACGAGGCCGCCCGCGCCTTCGCCCGGCCCGGCGGGCGTCCTCTTCGGGAGCTGACGGATCGGGAAGTCCGTGATGATCTCGCCGCCCTCCGCGACCTTCGCCGTTAAGAGAAACGAGCTGTCTTCCGGCAGCGTCAGCGTCACGTTGCCCGTCTGGCTGCGCAGCGTGTACGCGCCGCCGCGCGCGAGCGCGCCCGACAGCTCCACGTCGCCGTTGGCGCTGACGGCCTCGACCTGCGTGTGCGAGACGCGCGCGAGGCTGATGTCGCCCGAAGTCGTCTGCGCGCGGAAGTCGTCGCCCGGCTCCGCCGCGCCCGCGTCCGCCACCTCGATGCGCCCGCTGATCGAGCGCAGGCGCACGCGCCCCTTCGCGTCGCGCAGGGAGATGACGCCGTTGGCGCTCGTCGCCTCGACCAGCTTCGAGACTTTCTGCAACGTCACGTCGCCGCTCAGCGTCTCGACGCGCGCGCCCGCCACGCCCGCGACCTCGATCTTGCCGCCGTAGCTCTTCACCTGCACGAAGCTCCCGCGCGGCACGTCCAACGCGACGCCGCCGCCCGTGTGGATGCACCCCTGCGCGACGGCCTCGCCCTCGCCCGCCGTCAACACCTGCACGCGCGCCGCCGCCTGCGTCGCCTCGCCCGCGTCGCCCCGTCGCAGCTCTACCCGCGCCGCGCCCGTCGCGCTCGCGCGCACCTCTTTGCGATCCCACCCGCGCACCGACACGTCCCCCGACTCCACGCACAGCGTGACCCACACGTCATCAGCCGCCGCGACCGTCTGCTGCACGGGCTCGCCCGCCCCGCGCGCCACCCCGCGCGCCGCGAACCCGAGCGCGCAGGCGAGCAATAAAGTTTTAGTTACCTTGAGTCTCATTCCCGATTGGTCTGACGCCTTAATACTAACAACCGACTACCGACTACTGACCAATGACCACTGACAAAGATCAGCCGACGATCAGTCGGGCTTCGTCCGGCCCGTCCGCGCCGCTCATCGCGTGATCGAGGCGAGCTGCGTCTGATCCGAGACGGTGTGGAGCAGGTCGAGCTTGTCCTGATAGGCCGCGCGCAAAAAGTCCTGCGCGTCCTTGTCGGCGGGGGCGCGGCGGGCGGAGGCGCGGCTCGCGGCGATGGCGCGATCCACGAGGGCGAGGTTGCGCTCGTACTCCGCGCGCAGCGTCGGCGTGAGAGACTGCGCGCCCCCCCCCTCAATCGACGACTTGAGCGACGCGATAGCCGTCACGTAAGACTTCTCGACCGGCAGCAACGCCGCGTCCGCCGCCGCCTCGCCCTCGGCGCGCGCGGGCACGCCCGCCGCCGCCGCGTCGCCCGCGCCCGAACCGCGGCGAGAGTTGAATCTCACAGGCAACGCCGAGGCGCGATTCGTTCGCCCCTCGGAGCCGCGCCCCGCCGCGCCGGGAGCCGTGCCGACCGCGGCGTCTTTGTTAGTCGTCTTCGCGCCCGCGGGGCCGTTATCAATCACACCGCCGCGCCCGTCCGCTTGGGAATTAACCGACGCGATCTCGCGCGCGGCGTTCTGGTTGAGCCGCGGCGCGCGCGTCTGCGGGCGGAAAGCGTAGAAGAGCGCGCCGAGCAGCGCAGCCGCCACGGCGAAGCTGGCGAAGGCGGTCGCCTGCTGCGGCGCGAAGGCGAGCGACGAGGCGAAGGCGCGCAGGCGTTCGACGAGCGTCGGCGCGGCGACCGCGGGCTGCGCGACCGGCGTCGCCTGCATCTGCGCGATGCGCGCCTCGATTCCGGCGCGCAGGCGTTCGGTCGGAACCGGTAGCCCTTCGCCCGCGCCGAAGGCGGTCGCGAACATCGCGAACTCGCGCGCCGCCTCGCGCGCCGCCGCCGCGCACGCCGCGCACGCCGCGAGGTGCGCGGCGACCGACGCGGCGCGCGCGGGCGGAAGCTCGCCGTCGAGGTAGGCCTGCAAAGTCGCATCGTCCGAGCAGTCTCTCATCGTCTCCCTCCGACCTTCCCGTAAACCCTCGCGAACTCTTTGCGCCCGCGCGCGACGAGGCTCCCGACGTAACTCTCGCTGACCGAGACGGCGGCGGCGATCTCGCGGTACGACAAGCCCTGCTGCTTCAGGAGCAGACAACTCCGCATCGGCTCGTCGATCTTCGAGAGCGCGCGCCGCGCCTCCTCGATCTCGGCGCGCTTCTCGAAGTCGGCCTCGACCGACTCGCTCGCGCCTTCGAGCCCGACGGTCTGCCGGGCGAACTCCTCTTCGCGCGAGCCGGCGCGCGTCCGGCTGCGCAGCGTATTGTAGGAGAGGTTGATCGCGACGCGCAGGAGCCACGGGCGCAAAAGCTCGCCCTGCGGCACGGTTTCGAGGTTGCTGTAGAGCCTCAAGAAAGCCTCCTGCGTCACGTCCTCGGCCAGCCCGGCGTCCCTCAGCAGCGAGTAGGCCGCGCCGTAAACCGCGCGGTGATGAAGCGTGAACGCCTCGTCGAAGTCGGGCGGGGGAGCCGACGGGGCCGTCGCCGACTGCGCGGGGCTGAGCGCAGGGTTCGTCATCGCAGCGGCTCTTTGCATCCTCCTCGTTCCCATACCCATAACACCGCCGCGGGCTCACTCGTGGCAGAAATCTGCGCGCGCGAGGCCCCCCGGCGCGTCGCAACGAAAAAATAACCGTCGTGCGGATTGTAGAAAGGCGCGGGCCGCGTGTATTTTAATAGCGGCGACGACGGCAGTCGCCGATCTTCCCTCGCACCACGCTTTCCCAAAATCTTTACGGCGCGTTTCCGAGCCAAGTTTCGCACAAGAGATGGACGAGCCACCCCCCCCGCGCGCCGGACGTGTAGCCGCGCCCGCCGCCGCGACCGACCCGCTCCGCGACAGCCCTTTCATGCGCGCGTGCCGCCGCGAGGCGGTGCCCCACACGCCCGTCTGGCTGATGCGGCAGGCCGGGCGCTACATGAAGGAGTACCGCGACGTGCGCGCGCGCTACGGCTTCCTCGAAATGTGCAAGACGCCGGAGGTCGCCGCCGAGGTGACGACCTACGCCGCGCACCGTTTGAACGTCGACGCCGCGATCATCTTCGCAGACATCCTGCTCATCATCGAGCCGATGGGGCTCGATCTCGAATTCGCGCAGGGCGAAGGCCCCGTCATCCACAACCCCGTGCGCTCGGCGCAAGACGTGGATCGCGTGCGCGAGGTCGAGTCGGTCGCCGCGCTCGACTACGTGATGCAGGCGATCCGCATCGCGCGGCGCGAACTCAGGCCGAACGTCCCTCTGATCGGCTTCTGCGGCGCGCCCTTCACGCTCGCCTCCTACGTCTGCGAGGGCGGCGGATCGAAAAATTACATCAACACCAAGCGGCTGATGTATAATGACCGTGGCGCGTGGCACGAGATGATGTCTCGCATCTCGCGCGCCCTTGCCCTCTACCTCAACGCACAAATCGACGCGGGCGCGCAGGCCGTCCAGCTCTTCGACTCCTGGGTCGGCTGCCTCTCGCCCGACGACTACCGCGAGTTCGTGCTCCCGCACACCCGGAGCGTCATCGCCTCGGTCAAGCCCGGCACACCCGTCCTCCACTTCGGGACGGGAACCGCGCCGCTCCTCGAACTGATACGCGAGGCAGGCGGCGACGTGATCGGCTTCGACTGGCGCGTCAGGCTGGACGAGGCGTGGGCGCGCGTCGGCCACGACACGGCGGTGATGGGGAACCTCGACCCCGTCGCGCTCTTCGCCGGGGCGGATCACGTCCGGCGCGAGGCGCGAAAGATTCTCGACCGCGCGGGCGGTCGCCCCGGCCACGTCTTCAACCTCGGTCACGGCATACTCCCCGAAACCCCCGTCGAGACGGTCGTCTCGCTCGTCGAAGCCGTGCACGAGATGAGTCAGAGGTAAGCGAAGATCATTTAAGAAAGCGAGATTCCCCTGATGACGCTCGGAGCTACCCCCCTGCGGCTCGCCCTGTCCGCCTGTCTGCTGCTCGCCCTCACCCTTCAACCCGCCTCCGCCAAGGAAGGCTGCAAGCCCAAGATCGACCGCAACAACGTGATGGTCGAGCTACAGATCGAGGGCTTCAACGGCAACCAGAAGCTCGTCTTCACGATGCCCGTCAACGCCAAGAAGGGCGTCAACGGCGGCGGGGCGGGGCGGATCACTTCGCAGCCCGGCAACGCGGCGGCGAACTTCTCGTACGCGCTCGACATCGTCGAGGAGCGCGAGGGCGGCGCGGTCGTCGATCTCTCGGTCGTCGCGACGACGCAGGCGGGCGCGGTGCGCACGCTCAAGCGCACGGTCTTCATCCCCTTCGAGGAGATCGTCGAGCGCGTCTTCCTCGGCGGCGTGAACATGAAAGCCTACTTCAAGATGAAGCCCGTCAGCTGCCACAACATCAGCGGGCAGTAGGCGGCGTCGGTCGCTGGTGTCCTCATTTGATTTCTACTCTGTGCCCCCTCCGTGCCCTCCGTGCCTCCGTGGTGAGTGCTTAATGTTCATACCTCACCACAGAGGCACAGAGTTCACTGAGGACGCACAGAGAAAAACCGAAACTTAGGACACTATTCGTCGTCGCTGGCGCGGCGCGCGCCCGTGCTGCTACGCTAAGCGCGCATGAGCGAAACTTACGACGCGCTGCTCGTCGTCTCCTTCGGCGGGCCCGAGGGGGCGGCGGACGTGATGCCCTTCCTCGAAAACGTGCTGCGCGGCAGGAACGTCCCCCGCGAGCGGATGGAGCAGGTCGCGCACCACTACGATCTCTTCGGCGGCGTGAGCCCCATCAACGGGCAGAACCGCAAACTCATCGCCGCCCTCCGCGCCGAACTCGACACGCACCACGTCACGCTCCCCGTCTACTGGGGCAACCGCAACTGGCACCCCTTCCTCGCCGACGAGCTGCGCCGCATGCGGGGCGACGGCATCCGCCGCGCGCTCGCCTTCGTCACCTCCGCCTACAGCTCCTACTCCGGCTGCCGACAGTACCGCGAGGACATCGAGCGCGCACGCGCGGAGGTCGGCGAAGGCGCGCCGCAGGTCGATAAGCTCCGCGCGTTTTATAACCACCCCGGCTTCGTCGGGCCGAACGCGGAGAACTTGAGGGCCGCGCTCGATCAAGTCCCCGCCGGGAGGCGCGACGCCGCGCGCGTCGCCTTCACCGCGCACAGCATCCCCTCCGCGATGGCCGCCGGGTGCGACTACGAGCCGCAGCTACTTGAAACCTGCCGCCTCGTCGCCGAAGGCGCGGGCGTTGATCGCTGGCGACTCGTCTTCCAGAGCCGCAGCGGCTCGCCCATGCAGCCGTGGCTCGGGCCCGACATCTGCGATCACCTGCGCGCGTTGAAGAACGAGGGCGCGACCGACGTGGTCGTCGCGCCCGTCGGCTTCATCTCCGATCACATGGAAGTGCTCTACGATCTCGACACCGAGGCGCGCGCCGTCGCCGCGGAGATCGGCGTCAACATGATCCGCGCCGCGACCGTCGGCACGCACCCCGCGTTCGTCTCGATGATCCGCGAGATTATCCTCGAACGCACGGACGGCGCGCCGCGCCGCGCACTCGGCACGCACGGCGCGCGGCAAGACGCCTGCGCCGTTGATTGTTGCCTGCCCGGCGCGACGGCCCGCCCGGCGGCGCGACCTTCGGCGGACGCGCGATGACGGATGAGCGAGCCGCGGCCAACTAACGCGCGCCGCGTCGTCGTCGTCGGCGGCGGCGTCAGCGGCCTCGCGGCGGCGCACCGGCTCGTCACGCGCGCGCGCTCGTCGCAGCCTTCTCAGTCTTCACAGCCGCCCCTCGAAGTCCTGCTGCTCGAAGCCTCGGCGCGGCTCGGCGGCACGGTTCGCACGCGCGAGCGCGACGGCTTCCTGCTCGAAGGCGGCCCCGACTCGTTCATCTCCGAAAAACCCGAAGCCCTCGCGCTCGCCAGAGAGATCGGCCTCGAAAAAAATCTCGTCGGCACGAACGATGCTCACCGGCGCGCCTTCATCGTCCGCCACGGACGCCTGCGCCCCGTCCCCGAAGGGTTCCAGCTCCTCGCCCCGTCGCGCCTGCTGCCCTTCGCGACTTCGGGCATCGTCAGTTGGCGCGGCAAGGCGCGCATCGCGCTGGAGATGTTCGTCCCGCGTCGGCGCGAAGACGGCGCGGACGAGAGCCTCGCGCAGTTCGTCCGCAGACGGTTCGGGCGCGAGGCTCTGGAGCGCGTCGCGCAGCCGCTCGTCGGCGGCATCTACACCGCCGACCCCGAACAACTCAGCCTGCGCGCGACGATGCCGCGCTTCATACAGATGGAGCGCGCGTCGGGCAGCGTCACCCGCGCGGTGCTCAAGGCCCGCCGCCGCGCCGCGACCGACGAGCGCGGCACGAGCGGCGCGCGCTACAGCCTCTTCCTCGCGCTCGACCGCGGGATGCAGACGCTGACCGACCGCCTCGCCGCGCTGCTCCCGCGCGACTGTGTGCGCCTCGGCGCGAGGGTCGAATCTCTCCACCCCGACGAGGGCGCGTGGCGTCTGCGCCTCGACTCGAAAGAGACGATCACGGCTGACGCCGTCTGCCTCGCGCTCCCCGCCTACGCCTCCGCCGCGCTCCTGCGCGACGCCGACGCCGCTCTCGCCTCCGAACTCGAAGCGATCCCCTACGCCTCGACCGCGACCGTCAACCTCGCGTACAGGCGCGCCGACATCCCGCACCCGCTCGACGGCTTCGGCTTCGTCGTGCCCTTCGTCGAGCGGCGCGCCGCGCTGGCCTGCACCTTCAGCAGCGTCAAGTTCGAAGGGCGCGCGCCCGCCGGGCACGCCCTGCTGCGCGCCTTCGTCGGCGGCGCGCTCCAACCCGAAATGTTCGCGCTCGACGAAGGCGCGATGGTCGACGCCGTGCGCGAAGACCTGCGCGCGCTACTCGGCGTCGCCGAGCCGCCCCTCTTCGCCCACGTCGAAAAATGGTCGCGCTCGATGGCGCAGTATACCGTCGGGCACACGGATCGCGTCGCGCGCATCCGCCAACGCCTCGCGCGCTTCCCCTCCCTCCGGCTCGCCGGCAACGCCTACGAGGGGGCGGGGCTGCCCGACTGCATACGCGGCGGCTGGAAGGCGGCGGACGAGATAATCGCGGGTGACAGGTAACAGGTGACGGGTGACAAGGGATGAGGGATGAGGGATGAGGGATGAGGGATGAGGGATGAGGGATGAGTGCCGCGCGAGGCGAGCCTCGTCGCTCACCTTCTACTAATTGTCACCCGTCACTCATTGCTCCCCTCTCGTCACCCGTCACCCGTCACCCGTCACTCAAAGATAGATGACGTGAGACTGACGCCAGACGTGTGCGGGGATGGTGCCGGGGGCGGCTGAGGTGAGGAGGATGAGGTAGTTGGCGTCCGTGCCCGCGGAGGCGCGCGCGATGGAGTCCCAGAAGTCGGGCGCGGAAGAGTCGCGCGCGCCTTGCCCGTGCGCCGCCCGCGCGTCGGCCTCGGGCGCGACGAGGGCGAGGCGGCGCAAGCTGGCGTAGAGGTGCTCCTGGCCCGCGCCGTAGGCCCCCTGCTCCGCGCCGAGCGTGAGGCGGACTTCGGCGCGCTCCTCGATGAAGTGGGCGACGAGCGAGGCGGCGAGCGTCACGCCGCGCTCGAAGCGGGCCGACGCTTTGCCGGCGTCGCCCTCCTCGTCGCGCGCCCGCGCGTCGAGGACGACGTGGACGCGCCTCTCGTCCTCGGAGGTGAACTCGCGCACGACGAGGCGGCGCGCGCGCGCCGTCGCCTTCCAGTCGATGTGGCGCACGTCGTCTTGCGGCAGGTACTCGCGCAGGGAGTGGAGGTCGTGCCCCGCGCCGCGCCGCGCGCTCAGGAGTCGCCCGATGTTGATCGGCAGCAGGTGCAACTCGTCGCTCGCCGGTTCGAGCTTCGGGTAGATGACGAGATCGACGTTGCGCGCGCGCAGGCGGCGGCGCAGGCGGAAGAAGCCGAAGGGGAAGCGGGTCGAAAGCTCGAAGCCGGTGACGAGGACGTGCCCGCGGCGCGGGAAGGTCTGCTCGACGCGCTGCTCGGCGCGCGAGCGGCGCGGCACGTGCATGAAGTAGGCGAGCGGCTGCTTGTCGAAGCGCGGGCGGCGCGCGAGTCGTCGCAGCAGCCGTCGGCGCGGATCGTGTTCGAGCTGGTGCCGCCACTCGACGAGGACGGAGAACGAAGGCAGGGCGCGCTTGGAGTTGCGGAGGCCGACGAGGACGGGCGCGGGCTCGCCCGCGAAGATGTGGTCGGGGAAGCGCGCCGAGACGCTCAGGTCGCGGAGCTGCGCGCGCGCCGCCGCCCACGAGACGAAGAGCGTGGAGGCGAGGACGGAGAAGACGAGGAACAGCAGGTTGTTGCCCGTGTTGTAGGCGGCGAGCCCGACGACGAGGAAGATGCCGCAGAAGACGACGCCGCCCGAGGTCAGCCGCAGCGGCGGATCGAACCCCTTCGACTCCCTACCGACGCGCTTGACGAGGGGCGGCACGACGAAGATCGAGATGAGCGCGATGAAGACGAGCGACAGGATCGCGCCCCAACGCGTCAGCTCCCAATCGTGCGCGCGCCGCGCGATCCACGTCAGCACGGCGGTCGCCAGCCCGCCGACGACCAGCAGCGTACCCAGGATCGTTCTCCACCACGCGCGAAGCATAAGTCAGGGGTCAGAGGTCAGAGGTCAGAGATCAGCGAGAATCAGTTTTGACTGATCTCTAACCTCTGACCTCTGACCTCTGCTTTTCAGATCGGCACGCTGATCGTCTTCATGATCTCGCGCAGGACGGCTTCGGCCTCTTCGCTGCGCCGGAGGGAGGACGAGAAGCGCGAGTTGACGACGAGGCGGTGGGAGAAGACGGGGAGGACGAGGCGCTTGATGTCGTCGGGGACGCAGTAGCGGCGATCCTCGGTGAGCGCGAGAGCTTGGGCGGCGCGGAAGAGGGCGAGCGTGCCGCGGGGGGAGACGCCGAGGTCGAGCATCTCCGACTCGCGCGTCGCCGTCACGATCCGCATCAGGTAATCGACGAGCGAGTCGTCGACGGCGACGCCGGAGACGGCGCGCTGCAACGCGGCGACTTCCGCGCCCGTCATGACGGGGCGCAGGTCTTCGAGCGGGTCGCCGTGCTCGCGGTCGCGGACGATCACCTTCTCGACCTCCGGGGCCGGGTAGCCGATGCGTATGCGGAGCATGAAGCGGTCGAGCTGCGACTCCGGCAGCGGGTAGGTGCCGTGGTGCTCGATGGGGTTCTGCGTCGCGACGACGATGAAGGGCGCGGGCAGGCGGTACGTCGTCCCCTCGACCGTGACGTGCCCTTCGGCCATCGCCTCCAGCAGGGCGGACTGCGTCTTCGGCGTCGTGCGGTTGATCTCGTCGGCGAGGACGACGTTGGCGAAGATCGGCCCCTGCTTGAACTCGAAGGCGCGCGCCCGCTCGTCGTAAACCGAGAGCCCGATCACGTCCGACGGCAGGAGGTCTGAGGTGAACTGGATGCGCTGGAACTCGCAGTCGAGGGCGCGCGCGAGGGCCTGCGCGAGCGTCGTCTTGCCGACGCCCGGCACGTCCTCGACGAGGAGGTGGCCGCCCGCCAGCAGCGCGACCAGAGAGAGCTGCACCGCCTCGCTCTTGCCCTTGATGACGCTCTCGATGGCGCGCTGCAACCCGCCGACGCGCTCCGCGCCCGCCGTCGTCAGTCTCTCGCCGTCGCTGTCGGTGGCCTGCAAACTTCTCATCGATTGACTCCGGAACCCGCCGCCATTCTAACCCGATTCGCCGCGCCGACGCACCTTGCCTGCTTTGCGCCCCCTCGCGCCCCGGCGTGGGATTGAATTTTCACGCCGGGGGCGCGAGGGGGGCGCAAAGTTAAGGAGGGCGCGGCGAGTCGTTAGACGCGCGGGGCGGTGGCCGGTTCCCGAAATGAGGCGTGAAGCCGCGGGGCGAGGCCCGACGCCCGCCCGGTGGCTTCGCCCGCGGCGGTGTAGTAGAATTTTCGTCGCACCGGTCAGTGAAATCTTACGCCGTTAGCGTTAGACCTTTTGCAACTCCGGCCAGGCCCCGGCGTGTATTACCCGGCACGAGCGGTCGGCAGACTTTTCCGAGGTGATCGTTATGAAGAAAGATTTGGGACGGCGGGGCCAGCGCGGCTTCTCGCTCATCGAGCTGATGATCGTCATCGCGATCATCGGCATCCTCGTCGGCGTCGGCATCCCGGCGTGGCAGAACAGCGTGCGCTCGGCCAATCAGGCGGCGGCCATTAAGACCCTGAACACCATCGTCACCGAGCAGCGCACCTACTTCAACACGCACAACCGCAGCTCCTACGGCACCTTCGATCAGCTCATCGCCGACGGCGCGTTCGACAAGCGCTTCACGGGCGAGGCCCCGGTCGTCGAGGGCTACGTCTACAAGATGACCGTCACGCCCAAGAGCGGCAACCAGCCGCCGATGTTCGCCGTCAACGCCGACCCGCAGAAGTCGGAGGGCTTCAACGCGACGGGCCGCCAGTTCTACTACATCGACGCCAACACCAGCACCATCCACGTCAGCGAGGAGAAGTCCGCCGGCCTCGACGACCCGCCCCTCGGCGGCTCGTGACGCGCCGCGCGGCTTAAAAATTTCGGCGGGGGAGGGTCGCGGCGCGCGCCGCTTGATTCTTCCCCGCCTCGCTTGTTAGGATTCCGCCACTCGTTTTTTAGTCACGCCCGCTTAGCTCAGTTGGTAGAGCGCACGCCTCACACGCGTGAAGTCGAAGGTTCGAGTCCTTCAGCGGGCATTTTTCTCACACACGTCGTCCTCACGACTCATGACGCTGTTCAGCCCTAAACCGATCCCGAAACTCACGCTCGTCGAGCAGAATCGATTTTGGCAACGCGTGGATGCGTCCGCCGGTCTCGATTGATGCTGGAATTGGATGGGCTTTCTCCGCCCCAACGGTTACGGCGTCTGCGGCTTCCGCGCCGCCGAGTTTAAAGCGCACAGAGTCGCCTTCTTCTTAGCTAACGGGCGAATCAGATCAGACTTGCTCGTGCTCCGTTCATGCGACAACAGGCGTTGCTGCAACCCGCGACACCTGCGTCAAGGTACGCCGAAGCAGAACTCTCAGGACTCCGTGCGGAGAGGGCGCAACACGCGCTTGGGCGGCGAGCACAACGGCAAGGCGAAGCTGACGCGGAGGCAGGTCGGAGAAATCAGGAAGATGCTGCGCGCCGCCGCCGCCGGCAAGATTAAAATTTACCAATACCAGATCGCGCGATATTACGGCGTCAGCGAAGCGACCGTCTCTTACCTGAAGAACGGGGGTCGGTGGGATGGCATCGAATGATTCGTCCCCGAAGAGCGTTAACCCCGCTTGCGCCCGGCCATGTCGAGCCCGACGGCGGCGACGAGGATCGCGCCCTTGACGATCTGCTGCGTGTAGGGCTCGACGTTCTTCAGCGACATCCCGTTATCCAGGCTCGCCATGATGAGCGCGCCGAGCAGCGCGCCGAAGACCGTGCCGCGCCCGCCCATCAGCGAAGTCCCGCCGATGACGCACGCCGCGATGGCGTCAAGCTCCAAGAGTACGCCCGCGTCGGGCGACCCGCTCCCCACCCGCGCCGTCAGGATGATCGCGGCGACGCCCGCCAGCGCCCCCATCAGGCAGAAGACCAGCAGGATGTGTCTGCGCAGCGAGATGCCGGAGAGCCGCGCGGCGTCCGGGTTGCCGCCGATGGCGTAGAGGTAGCGACCGAAGGTGGTGTTCTGCGTGAGGAACGCGCCCGCGAGCGCGACGGCCAGCAGGATGAAGACGGGGACGGGGATGCCGGCGAAGCGGCCGGGCGCGATCTCGTAAGAGTTCATCATCCAGACGAACCAGAGGGCGACCGCCGAGGGGACGGCGATCCGCAGCGCCGTCGCCCCGGCGCGCGACGCCCCCAGCCCGTGTCGCCGTCGCGCGCCGTTACGGCGTATGTTCATCCACGCCAGCGCCGCCACCGCCGCGGCGGCCAGCCCCCAGCCGATGACCGGCGCGACGTAGTCCTGCCCGATCATCTTGAAGCCTTGCAGGTTGACGGGGATCGTCTCGCCCTTGCTCAGGCCGAGGATTACGCCGCGCCACGCGAGCAGGCCCCCCAGCGTGACGATGAAGGCGGGGATGTTGAGGTAGGCGACGAGCCCGCCCTGGAGCGCGCCGACGACGACGCCGACCGCGACGCCCGCGGCGAGCGAAGGCGCGAGCCCCCAGCCGAGCCAGCCCTGCACGATGGCCGCGATGCCGCCCGCCAGCCCCACGAGCGAGCCGACCGAGAGATCGATCTGGCCCGCCACGATCACCATCAGCATCCCCACGGCGAGCACGCCCGTCACGGCGGTCTGCCGCATCAGGTTCGAGAAGTTGCGCGGGGAGAGGAAGATTCTGTCCGTCGCGTAGTGGAAGACGAGCCAGATGACGACGAGCGCGAAGAGCATCGTGTAGGCGCGTAGCGCGTCGGTCGGGATTCTGAGGCCGCCGACGCGCGTCTGCTTGACCACCCCCGCGTCGGCGGGCGAGGGCGAGGCGTCGGCGACGACGGGCGGTCGCTCGGCGGCGGGTTCGTTCGATGGGTTCATATGGTAAGTCACCGGGCAAACGTCCGTCTCAGACCTCGCGACCGCAGAACCTGCACACCTTGGCCGCCTCCTTGATCGTCTCGGCGCAGTGCGGGCAGGTCTTACCCGCGCCCGAATTCCGCCCCCTCACCAGCCAGACGATCAGCACGACGACGGCGGCGAAGACCGCGATGACGATCAGTTCCGCCACGCCTATCGAGTTCGGCACGGTCGCCCTCCCTCCGGCAGTTTAAGTCAAAGCCCGACGAACTTCGTCATGGCCGCGAGCCGGACGCTCGACGACGGGTCAGTCCGCCGTGCGGCTCATGGCCTCACCTCGCGCGCGACGGCCTACTACTTGGCGCGCTTGAACACGAATTCGATTCTCCCCCGATCTTCGCGGTTGATCGCCGCCACCAACTCCCACCCTTGCCTGCCCATCTCGTTGAATCTCTTGTCGCCCTCATCGTAGTAAGTGCCGGACTGGATGCTCACGGATC
Source organism: Pyrinomonadaceae bacterium (assembly GCA_036389335.1). Taxonomy (GTDB): domain Bacteria; phylum Acidobacteriota; class Blastocatellia; order Pyrinomonadales; family Pyrinomonadaceae; genus JAIVGV01. Next base: position 64,218 of record DASVQC010000064.1, read on the forward strand.
TGTATTCCCACTCAGCCTTCCCCCCGCCCTGCCTCTGCCCGTAGGCTGACCAGCCGACGACACACAGGAGCGCGAACACGACGACCGATAAGTAAGCCTTTGTTCTCACCTGCGAACCTCCTTCGAGTTTGCCGAGATAATACTCTCACGCCGCGCGCCGCGCGCGCCCCGTCGCGCAGGCCATCACGGCTTCGGGCGTCGCGGCGTCGCGCGCGAACTCGCCCGTCAGCTTCCCTTCGTGGAGGACGAGGACGCGGTCGGAGAGTCCGAGCACCTCGGGCAGCTCCGAGGAGACGAGGACGATGGCGAGCCCCTCGCGCGCGAGCCGGTTGATCTGCGCGTAAATCTCCTGCTTCGCGCCCACGTCGATGCCGCGCGTCGGCTCGTCGAGGAAGAGGACTTTCGGGTTCGTCAGGAGCCACTTCGCCAAGACGACCTTCTGCTGGTTGCCGCCCGAGAGCGTGCCCGCGACGGTGAAGACCGAGTTCGCCTTGACGCGCAGCTCCCTCATCGCCCGCGCGCCCGAGGCGGCCTCCGCGTCCGTGTCCGTGACGAAGCGGCCCGACAGTCTCTTGAGGCCGGCGAGCGTCATGTTGTTCAGGATCGTCTGGTCGAGGACGAGCCCGAACCGCTTGCGATCCTCCGTGACGAAACCGACGCCGTGCCGGATCGCGTCGCGCGGGTTCCTGATCGACGCCTCCCGGCCCTCGACTAAAATCTCGCCCGACACGCGCCCGGCGTGCGCCCCGAAGAGCGCCATCAGGAGATCGCTCCGCCCCGCGCCCATCAGCCCCGCCACCCCGAGCACTTCGCCGCGCCGCACCGCGAAGCTCACGCCGTCCACGATCCTCTTCCCCGCCACGTTCGGGTCTTCGACCACCACGCCCCGCGCCTCGAACGCCACCTCGCCGCGCGCGTGGTCGGCGGCGGGGAAGATGTCGCCCACCTCGCGCCCGACCATCCGCGCGATGACGCGCGACTCGTCCCACTCTCCGGTCGCCGCCGTCCCCACCGTGCGCCCGTCGCGCAAGACCGTGATCCGATCCGAGATGCGGAACACCTCGCCGAGCTTGTGCGAGATGTAGATCATGCCGACGCCGCGCTCGCGCAAGCGTTCGAGTATCCGGAAGAGCGTCTCGACCTCCGCGCCCGTGAGCGCGGCGGTCGGCTCGTCTAAGACGAGGATGCGCGCGTCCTGCGACAGGGCCTTCGCGATCTCGACGAGCTGCTGCTGGCCGATGCCGAGGTCGCGCACGGGGGCGCGCGCGTCAACCTTCAGGCGCAGGTCTTCGAGCAGCCCGGAGGCGCGGCGGTACAACTCCTCCCAGCGGACGACGCCGAAGCGCCGCGGCTCGCGACCGAGAAAGATGTTCTCGCCGACCGTCATCTCCTTGACGAGCGACAGCTCCTGAAAGATGACCGCGACGCCCGCGCCGCCCGCGTCGCGCACGCCCGCGAACCGACGCCCCTCGCCCCCGACAACTATCTCCCCGCCGTAGGAGCCGTGCGGGTAGACGCCGCCGAGGATCTTCATCAGCGTGGACTTGCCCGCGCCGTTCTCGCCGACGAGGGCGTGCACCTCGCCGCGGCGCAGGTCGAACGTGACGCCGTCCAGGGCGCGCACGCCGGGGAAACTCTTCGTGATCTCGCGCATCTCCAGAAACGGAGAGCCGCCGCCTTCGGTCGTCATCGGTCGTCCGTCGCCTTCACCGCTCAGGGCGTGTTCCAGATGTCCACGTCGAGCTTCCAAGCGCCGCCCTCGCGCTTCCAGATCACGACGTACTTGCCCGTCTGCCGCGCCCTTTCGCCCGCGCCCGTCTCGACGCTCAGGGTGAAGCGCCCGATCTCGCAGGCGTAATCGCCGCACGGCTTCACCTCGACGGTTTCGAGGGCCGCCTCCTTGATGCCCATCCGCATCGCGCCCTCCCAGAACTGCCGGATCGCGTCCGCGCCGCTCGACGCCGGCGCGTCCGGCGGCATCAGCCGCGCGTCGTCGGTGTAGAGCGCGGCGACCCCCGCCGCGTCGCCGCGCATGAACGCCTCGGAGAACTTCCGGTTGTTCGCCCTGATCGCCTCTTCGGCTTCTGCCATCCCCTCACCCCCCCTCTCCACCGACTACCCTCCGGCGAACACGAAGGCCGCCGATTCAGACCCCGAAGGCCCCCGTCTTCTACTTCGGGCACTTGTCGGCGGGCAGCCCTTCGCAGATGCGCTCTAGCGTGTGGTAGCCGTCCTTGACGACCGTCGCGGGGATGTTGGTCTTATCGACGGCGACGAGGTCGAGCAGGATCGAGGGCACGTCCTTCCGGTCGTTGTTGACCGTGTCGTGCGTGGCGACGGCCTCGCCGCGCGCGAGCTTCATCGCGGCGTCGACCGCCGCGTCGGCGAGCGGCTTGATCGGCTTGTAGACGGTCATCGTCTGACGGCCCTTGAGAATCTCCTTCATCGAGGCGAGGTCGGCGTCCTGCCCGGAGACGAGGACTTTCCCGGCGAGCCCCTGCTGGTCGAGCGCGCTGATCGCGCCGCGCGCCGTGCCGTCGTTCGAGGCGACCACGGCGTCCACCTTGTTGCCCGACTGCGTGAGCGCGTTCTCGACGATCTTCAGCGCCTCCTCGGCCAGCCACTCCTTCGCGTAGTCGTCCTTGACGATCTTCACGTCGCCGCGATCGACGGCGGGCTGCAACACGTTCATCTGCCCCTTGTGCAGCAGGAGCGCGTTGTTGTCGGTCGGCGAGCCGCCGACGATGACGAAGTTGGCGGGCTTCTTGCCGACGTGGTCGAGCAGGTACTGCGCCTGCATCTCGCCGATCTTGACGACCTGCGAGGAGACGTAGAGATCGACGTCGCTGTTGCGGATCAGGCGGTCGTAGGAGATGACGGGCACGCCCTGCCGGTGCGCCGACTCGACGATGGCCGCGGCGGCGACGCCGTTGTGCGGCGCGACGATCAAAACGTCGATGCCCTTCGTCAGCATGTTCTCGGCCTGATTGATCTGCACGCGGTCGTCGCCGTTCGCCACGTCGATCAAGACCTCCGCGCCCAGCTCGGCGGCGCGCTTCGCCACCAGCTCGCGATCCCTCTGCCACCGCTCCTCCTTCACCGTGTCCATCGAGAACCCGATCTTGACACGCTCGCCCGCGCCCTTCGTCTTGCGCGCGTACGAGCCGCCGCCGTCGCCCCCGGCGTTGGAGTTCGGCGACCCGCCGCTGACGCACGCCGACAGCAGCAGCGCGGGCAGGAGGAGGGCGGCGGCGGTCAGATTTTTAATCGCTCGCATCTGTGTAAGCTCCTTCGTCGTGACCCGCGCCCGTCGGGCGGGGGACTTGTGGTGTGTCTTCTTGTGCCCGCGCCGCCGTGGAAGGCGACTCGCGGCGGGGCGTGTGGGGCGCGGCTTCTCGCGCGGCGCGGCCCGTTGAACTCTTTCGTCAGGACTCGCTCTTGCGTGTGCGCCCTAGCTTACCAAAGACGCGGCGAAGATTACCATTGAAATGTAGAGTGCCGAGTGGTAACTTGCCCGCAAGCTTAAATCCCCCCAAACCGTCCCGACAGTTTGAAAAGCTTTCCCGACAGGGAGGACGACAGTTCTCTTACCGCGGGAGCCTATGCGCGTTAACCCGCGTTAACCCAAGACCCCGGCGGCGCTCACGCCAGCCGGCGCCGACACGCCAGCCAACACCCCAGGGAGGTCTCGTCATGCGTCAGTCGTTCAACCGTTGTCTCCGCGCCGCCGCCTGCGCGCTGCTCGTCGCCCTCTGCTGTTCCGCCGCCGCCGCGTAGTTCCGCGCGGGCGTGCAGGGCACGATCAAGGACGCCGGCGGGGCCATCGTGCCCGGCGCGACCGTCACGCTCACCAGCAAGGAGACGAACAAGTCGCAGACGACCACCTCCAGCGAGGAGGGCTTCTACCGCTTCAACCAGCTCGCGCCCGGCGCTTACACGCTCAGCGCCGAGAAGTCGGGCTTCAAGAAGCAACTGCTCGACAACGTCGTCCTCAGCGGCGAGGACGTGCAGGGCATCGACCTCGCGCTCACGACCGGCGAAATCTCCGAGGCCGTCACGATCACCTCCGACAGCGTCCCCCTGCTCGACACCGAGACGGCCAACATCAGGGGCGTGATCACGGCGCGCGAGGTGCGGCAGCTCCCGCAGGCCGGGCGCAACCCCTACGAGCTGGCGCGCACCGCGCCCGGCGTCTTCGGCGACACGGCGCGCGCCGGCGCGGGCAACAACGCGCAGTTCATCCCCGGCGTCGAGCAGCTCGGCGGCGGCTCGAACAGCGGCGTCTTCCAGACCGAGAACCAGACGCAGATCAGCGCCAACGGCCAGCGCGTCTCAAGCAACAACTACCAGATCGACGGCGTCAGCGTGAACAGTCTGGGGTTGGGCGGCGCGGCGGTCGTCACGCCGAATCAGGAGTCGGTCAAAGAGGTCTCCGTCGTCAGCAGCACCTACTCGGCTGAGGACGGGCGCAACACCGGCGCGCAGATCAAGGTCGTCTCCCAGAACGGCACGAACGAATTTCACGGCACGGCGGTCGCCAACTACGGCTCGCCGAAGCTCAACTCCTTCAACAAGTACTTCGGCCCCACCTCCGGCCCGGCCTCGACGCCCGCCCTCCTGAGCTGCCAGCGCGGCGCGCGCGTCTTCGCCAGCCGCTGCCCGACCATCGTCGATCAGTACGAGCGCAAGTTCGCCGGGAGCGTCGGCGGGCCGGTCTACCTGCCGCGCTTCGGCGAGGGCGGGAGCGCCTACTTGAGCGGCAAGAACCGGCTCTTCTTCTTCTTCTCGACCGAGGCGCTGCGCCGCAGCAACTCGACGGTCGGCAACGTCTTCATCGAGACGCCGGAGTTCCGCGACTACGTGCGGAGCGTGCGCCCGGGCGGCTTCGCCGCACAGCTTTTCAACACGCCCGGCGTCGTCCCCGTGCGCGTCCTCGCCACCGGCCTGCCGAGCGGCGGGCCGAATGGCCCCAGCCGCGCCGTCAACGGTCAAGCGGGCCTCAGCTTCGACATCGGCTCGATCAACACGCCGCTCGGCCAGAACGTCGGCGAGGGCTTCTTCGACGGCATCCCCGACGTGACGCTCGCCAGCGTCTCCGTCCCCACCAGCACCCGCGGCAACCAGTACAACACGCGCTTCGACTACAACCACGGCGACAAGGATCAGTTCGCGCTGAGCACCTACTTCACCAAGCTCGACAACTTCGGCGGGTCGGCGAGCGGTCGGCCCTTCGAAGACCTCACGTTCAGCCCCTTCAACTCCGCCGCCACCTTCACCTACATCCGCACCGTCTCGGCTAACCTGCTCAACGAGGCGCGCGTCAACTTCACGCGCTTCAACGCCAACGAGCTGGAGTCGCTCGGCAGCGGCAACCTCTCGATCCCGCGCCTCCAGATTCAGGGCTTCGGCTCCGGCTTCGGCTTCGGCGGCCCGCCGAGCTTCGGCATCAACCGCGGCACGCCCAACAACCGCACCCAGAACACCTACGAGGCGCGCGACACCTTGACCTACGTGCGCGGCAATCAGGCGTACAAGATCGGCTTCGAGGGGCGGCTCGAACAGAACAACAACAACGAAATCTCCGAGGCGCGCCCCGAGTTCACCTTCAAGAGCCTGCTCGACTTCGCCAACGACTCCGTCTTCTTCGAGAACATCTTCGTCGATCCGCGCAACGGCGGCGCGGCCAACGGCCAACGCTACTTCCGCTCGAACGCCTACGCGGCGTTCATTCAGGACGACTGGAAGGTGCGCCCGAACCTGACCGTTAACCTCGGCTTGCGCTACGAGTATCAAACGCCGCTGACCGAAAAGGAAGGGCGGCTCACGAATTACGTGTTCGGCCCCGGCGGCATCGCTGACGGGCGGGTCGTCGCCGTCGAACGCCTCTACGACCCCGACCGCAACAACTTCGCGCCTCGACTCGGCTTCGCTTATTCACCTAACTGGAAATCCTTCGGCGGGTTGCTGAGCGCCGACCGGGCCGTCATTCGCGGCGGCTTCGGCATCTCTTACGACCGTATTTTCGAGAACCTGCTCACACAGGTGCGCGGCAATCCGCCGTTCGCCGCCCGCACGGGGGAACTCGGACTGTGCTGTTCAGGCACGAACAACGCCGCCGATCCCGGCCCGATCATCTACTCGTTCGCCCTCGGGGGCAATCCGTTCCTGTACCCGCCGAATCCAAACTTAGCACGCGGCATTGATCCGCTGACGGGCGGATTGCTCCTCCAAAATCCGGTGACGCTGCCCGGCGGCTTCGTCCGCCGCGACATCCCCGTCGAGGTCAACGGCACGCCCCGCGACCTGCCCAACGCCTACGTCTACAGCTACTCGCTCGAATTGCAGTACCAGTTGACCCGCAAGACCGTCGGCTCCGTCGGCTATCAGGGCAGCGCGGGCCGCAAGCTGATCCGCACCATCGATCTCAACCGCTACACGCCGGGCGACACCTTCGACAACAACCGCGACCGCGTGCAGACGCGCGACGTGCGGGGCAACGCCGTCGCGCCCCGCCTCACCGGCAACCCGAACTTCGACCGCATCTTCTACGCGCTGCCCGACGTGAACTCCAACTACAACGCGCTGCTCCTGCGCCTGACGCGCCAGTACGCGCGCAACTTCACCCTCGACGCCAACTACCGCTTCAGCAAGAGCATCGACACCAGCTCCTTCGGGCGCGGCGCGCAGCAGACCGATCCGAGCGACCAGCGTCTGGAGCGCGGCCCCTCCGACTTCGACGTCCGGCACAACCTGATCGTCAGCGGCCTCTACCGCGTGCCGTTCTTCAAGTCCGAGCGCGGGCTGCTCGGCAAACTCCTCGGCGGCTTCGAGCTGAACGGCATCTTAGACATCCACTCCGGATTCCCGTTCACGCCGGTCTTCTTCGGCGACGAGGCGACCGATCTCAACGGCGACGGCTTCCGCCCCGACCGCCCGACCGGATACCGCGGCGGCGCGATCACGAATGGATCGAATCAGGACTACATCAACGGCATCTTCCCCGGCGGCAACGGGCTGCTCTTCTTCACGGAAGGCAGGGGCCCGGCGGGCGTCGGGCGCAACTCTTTCCGCGGGCCGCGCTACCGCTCCGTCGATCTCTCCGTCGTCAAGCAGACGCGCCTCCCGTTCATCAACGAGGTGGCTAACCTCGATCTGCGCGCCAACCTCTTCAACGCTTTCAACCTGCTCAACCTGCCGTCGTTCCAGCCGGTGACGTCCAGCGTCGACGTCCGGAACACCGACAATTTCGGGCGCGCGACGTTCGGGCTCGCCGGGCGCGTCATAGAGCTTCAGGCGCGCTTCAGCTTCTGACGCGCACAAATTTTCGGCGCGGGCGGACGAGTCATAGCGTCTCTTCCGCCCGCGCTTCGTCCTCCGGCGTGCTGATCGGCGGCATCCTGATTCGATCTCTTCTCTGTGCGCCCTCCGTGGACTCTGTGCCTCTGTGGTGAGTGCTTCTGATCCTTACCTCACCACGGAGCCACGGAGAAGACAGAGCGGGCACGGAGGAAGGTCGAAACCAAGACACTACTTAGGGATTTCATTTATGCCTCTGCCCGCGTTCTCCGCCCTGCTCCGCCGCCCGCGCCTGCTCCGACTCGCTCTCATCCCCGTCCTCTTAAACTCCACCGTTTTCGCGCAAGCCCCCGCGGGGACGCGCGCCGAGGTAGAGCGGCGGGTCGAAGCCCTCCTCGCGCGCATGACGCTCGCCGAAAAACTCGGCCAGCTACAGCAGCTCGACGGCGAGGCGAACGGCAACTTCCGCCCCGAACACCTTGAGCTGATCCGGCGCGGCCTGCTCGGCTCGACCTTGAACGTGCGCGGCGCGCGGCGCACGAACGAGTTGCAGCGCGTCGCGGTGAACGAGTCGCGCCTGGGGATTCCGCACCTCTTCGCCTTCGACGTGATCCACGGCTACCGCACGCTCTTCCCCGTGCCGCTCGGCGAAGCCGCGAGCTTCGACCCGCGGGCCGCCGAACGCTCCGCCGAGATCGCGGCGCGCGAGTCGGCGGCGGCGGGCGTGCGCTGGACGTTCGCGCCGATGGTCGACGTGGCGCGCGACGCGCGCTGGGGCCGCGTCGTCGAGGGCGCGGGCGAAGACCCGTACCTCGGCGCGGCGTTCGCGCGCGCGCGCGTCCGGGGCTTTCAGGGCGCGGACTACTCCGCGCCCGACCGCGTCGTGGCCTGCGCCAAACACTTCGTCGCCTACGGCGCGGCGGAAGCCGGGCGCGACTACAACACGGTCGATCTCTCCGAGCGGACGCTGCGCGAAGTCTACCTCCCGCCCTTCAAGGCGGCGGTCGAGGCGGGCGTCGGCACGCTGATGAGCGGCTTCAACGCGCTCAACGGCGTGCCCGTCTCCGCCAACCCTTTCACGCTGACGGACGTTCTGCGCGGCGAGTGGAAGTTCGACGGCGTGGTGGTGAGCGACTACACCTCGGTCGACGAGCTGATCCGCCACGGCGTCGCCGCCGACGGCAAGGACGCGGCGCGGCTCGCGCTCTCGGCGGGCGTCGACGTGGAGATGGTCAGCCGCCTCTACAACCAGCACGGCGCGGCGCTGTTGAGCGAGAAGAAACTCTCGACGGCGCAGATCGACGAGGCCGTGCGGCGCGTGCTGCGCGTCAAGTTCCGCCTCGGCCTCTTCGAGCGGCCCTACACGGACGAGTCGCTCGAAGCGAAAGTGATCTTGAGCGCCGGGCACCGCGCCGCCGCGCGCGAGATCGCCGCGCGCTCGCTCGTGCTCCTGAAGAACGAGCGCGGCGCGCTGCCGCTCGACAAGAACCTCCGCACGCTCGCCGTCGTCGGCCCCCTCGCCGACGATCCGAAAGCGCCGATGGGATCGTGGGCGGGCGACGGTCGCGTCGAAGACACCGTCTCGCTGCTCGCGGGGATCAGGGCCAAGGTCTCGCCGCAGACGAAGATCGTGTACGCGAAGGGCGTGGCGATTGAGGGCCGGGGCGTGACGGGCAACTACGACGACGCGCCGCCCGCGGCGTCGGCGGCGGACGCCGCGACGAACGCGGGCGGGACGAACTCGGCCGCCGCGCCCGACCCCACTTCGGCGCGGCTCGCGACCGCGCCGGTCGGGGCCGGGGCCTTCGACGAAGCCGTGAGCGCGGCGCGCGGGGCCGACGCCGTCGTCGTCGCCGTCGGCGAGACCGCCGAGATGAGCGGCGAGGCGTCGTCGCGCACGTCGCTCGATCTGCCCGGCAGGCAGCTTGAGTTGATCCAAGCGATCCACGCGACGGGCAAGCCCTACGTCGTCGTCCTGATGAACGGTCGCCCTCTGACGCTCGGCTGGCTCGCGGAGAACTCGCCCGCCATCCTTGAGACGTGGTTCGCGGGCACGGAGGCGGGCGACGCGATCTCGGACGTGCTCTTCGGCGACTACAACCCCGGCGCGAAACTCCCCGTCAGCTTCCCGCGCGCGGTCGGGCAGGAGCCGCTCTACTACAACCACCTGAACACGGGCCGCCCGCCCGACGCGGGCAACAAGTACACCTCGAAATACTTGGACGTGCCGTGGACGCCGCTCTACCCCTTCGGCCACGGCCTGAGCTACACGACGTTCAAACTCTCCGACCTGCGACTGGGCGCGCCAAGCATCACGCCCGCCGGTCGCATGACGGTGAGCGTCGACGTCGAGAACACCGGCCCGCGCGGCGGCGACGAGGTCGTGCAGCTCTACGTGCGCGACGTGGTGGCGAGCGTGGCGCGCCCGGTCGCGGAGCTGAAAGGCTTCGAGCGCGTGAGCCTGCGCGCGGGCGAGCGCCGCCGCGTCTCCTTCACGCTCACGCCCGCCGAGCTCGGCTTCTACGACCGCGCCATGCGCTTCCGCGTCGAGCCCGGCGCGTTCAAGGTCACGGTCGGCACGAGTTCAATCGGCGGACTCGAAGCGAGCTTCGACGTGACGGACAAGTGACGCCCGCCGTCCAAACACTTGGCGGCGTCCCGATTTGATTTCTACTCCGTGCCCCCTCCGTGATCTCCGTGACTCTGTGGTGAGGTATGAATCAGAAGCACTCACCACAGAGGCACAGAGGACGCGGAGGGGGCACGGAGAAAAACTGATACCAAGTCACTACTAAATATTTGGAAGACGCATGACTGAGGAAACGGTTGTAAGATGACCGCGTGATGCTTCCGAGACGCCCCCGCACGCACGACTCTCCGCGCCCCGCATTATGTTCCGTCGCCAGCCCGCGCACGCTCTTCTTCGCGCCGCTGCTTGTCGTCTCCCTTTTAACTTCGAGCTTCCCCCACGTCGCCGTGCGGCGCGCGCTCGCGCAGCCGGCCCCCGCCCTCGCGCGGCTCTCGCCGGGCGACGAAGCCTTCCTCGAAGACCTCTCGCGCCGCGCGTTCCTCTTCTTCCGGGAGCAGGCCGACCCGCGCACGGGCCTCGTCCTCGACCGCGCGCACACCGACGGCACGAACTACCCTCAAGGCGACAATCATCACAACGTCGCGAGCAGCGCGGCGACGGGCTTCGGCCTGACGGCGCTCTGCATCGCCGCCGGGCGCAACTGGATCGGCCCGCGCGAGGCGCGCCGTCGCGTGCGCGCGACGCTGCGCTATTACGCCGACCGCGCCGAGCACTTCCACGGCTGGTTCTACCACTGGACGGACGCCGCGACGGGCGCGCGCCGCTGGAACAGCGAGGTCTCGACGATTGACACGGCGCTCCTGCTCGCGGGCGTGCTCACCGCGCGCGGCGCGTTCGCGGACGACAAAGAGATCGTCCGCCTCGCCACGCGCATCTACGACCGCGTCGACTTCCCTTTGATGCTCGACGCGCGCACGCTCCGCCTCTCGCACGGCTGGCGGCCCGAAACCGGGTTCCTCAAGGCGACGTGGGACACTTACAGCGAGCACCTCGTCCTCGATCTCCTCGCCGTCGGCTCGCGCACGCACCCCGTCACGCCGCGCGCGTGGCGCGCGTGGCGTCGCGAGCGCATCACCTACGCGGGCTACACCTACCTGACCGGCGGCCCGCTCTTCGTCCACCAGTACTCGCACGCGTGGGTCGATTTCCGCGACCGTCGCGAGCGTTGGTATCCGTTCACAGACTACTTCGCCAACTCGGTCGCCGCCACGCGCGCGCACAAACAGTTCTGCCTCGACCTCTCCGCGGAGTTCCCCGGCTACGCGGAGAACGTCTGGGGCGTGACGGCCTCAGACAGCGCGCGCGGCTACGTGGCGTGGGGCGGGCCGCCGCGCGATCCGGCCATCGACGGCACGGTCGTCCCCTGCGCCGCCGGGGGCTCGCTCATGTTCACGCCCGACATCTCGCTCCCGGCCCTGCGCGAGATGCGCGCGCGCTACGGCGAACGCGTCTACGCGCGCTACGGCTTCGCCGACGCCTTCAACCCCGCGACCGGCTGGGTGGACGGGGACGTGATCGGCATCAACCTCGGCATCACGCTGCTGAGCGCGGAAAACTTACGCACCGGCAACGTCTGGCGCTGGTTCATGCGCGGCGGCGAGATCGCGCGCGCGATGGACGCCGTCGGGTTAGTCAGGGCTAAGCGGACGGGCGGAGCCGCGGCGGGACGTTAACGAATAGGCGACGAAGGATGACGCCCCGAATCGGAGGGGATGTCGGGGTGAGTGGATCGGCTTGATCCGGTAGTGCCCTAGTCTCTGCTTTACTCTGTGCCCCCTCCGCGTCCTCTGTGCCTCCGTGGTGAGTGCTTAAGACTCTTACCTCACCACGGAGTCACGGAGGGCACGGAGGGCGCACGGAGTAGGAGTCAGCTTAGGACACCACCCTTGAGCTATGCGGCTTGATCCGAGGCGGGTTTGCGACCGTAAAGCTCGGTCAGTTTTCTCAGGCGCTCGCGAATCCCGGCGGTCAGCGCGCCGCGCTCGTACCGCCAAGCCCAGTTGCCCGAAGTGCTCGCCGGGAGGTTCATGCGAGCGCGCCCGTCGAGGCCGAGCACGTCCTGCAAGGGCGTGATCGCGGTGTCTGCGACCGATTCGAGCGCGGCGCGGATGAAGTCCCAGTGAATCTCCGCGCCGTCCGTCCCCAAATATTCGAGGCAGAACTTCCGCTCGCGCGCGATCTGCGCGGCGTCGCGCGTCGAATCGAGTCCGGCGACGGAGCGGAACCAGCCGACCGTCGTGTCGTTGTCGTGCGTGCCGGTGTAGACGACGACGTTCGGGTGGTAGTTGTGCGGCAGGTCGCGGTTCGTTTCGTCGCCGCCGAAGGCGAACTGCAAAATCCTCATGCCGGGAAAACCGAACTCGTCGCGCAGCGCGTCGACGTCCGGGGTGATGACGCCGAGGTCTTCGGCGATGATCGGCGTGCGCGGGATCGCGCGCGCGACCGCCGCGAACAGCTCCCTCCCCGGCGCTTCCACCCAGCGGCCCCGCTCCGCCGTCCGCTCGCCCGCCGGGACCTCCCAGCTCGCGGCGAACCCGCGGAAGTGATCGACGCGGACGACGTCCACCATGCCGAGCGTCGCCTTGATGCGACCGATCCACCAGTCGATCACTTCGCGCCGGCGCGCGTCCCACTCGTAGATGGGGTTGCCCCAGAGCTGCCCCGTCGCGCTGAAATAATCGGGCGGGACCCCGGCCACGACCCGCGGGCGCGCCTCCGCGTCGAGCTTGAAGAGTTGGGGGTTAGCCCACACGTCCGCCGAATCGTAGGCGACGAAGATGGGGATGTCGCCGACGATCCTGACGCCGCGCCCCGCGCAGTAGTCGCGCAGCGCGGCCCACTGCCGGAAGAAGAGAAACTGCGAGAACTCGTGCGCCTCGGTCTCCCCTCTCAACGACTCGCGCGCGCGAGCGAGCGCGCCCTCTTCGCGGCGAGCGAGCGGCGGCTCCCACCCGTTCCACGCCGCGCCCCCGCGCGCGTCCTTCAACGCGCGGAAGAGCGCGTAGTCGGCGAGCCACGCGGACTCGCGCCGCCTGAACGCCTCGAACTCCGGGCGCAGCGCGTGAGGGGCCGCGCGTTTGAAATTTTCGAAGGCGCGCGCGAGGAGTCGGTTTTTGAACTTGATCGCCTCGCCGAAGTCCACGCGCCCGGGCGGGGAGCGCGGCGCGGCGTCGAGATCGGACTCGCCCAGCAGGCCGTCCTCGTAGAGGCGCGCGGGGCTGACGAGCAGCGCGTTCCCGGCGAAGGCGGAGAAGCACTGGTAGGGCGAATCGCCGTAGCCGGTCGGCCCCAGCGGCAGGACTTGCCAGAGCGTCTGGGCCGCGCCGGCGAGAAAGTCGGCGAAGGCCGTGGCCTCTTCGCCGAGGTCGCCGACGCCGTAATCGCCCGGCAGACTCGTCGGGTGCAGCAGGACGCCGCTCGCGCGTGGGAAGCTCAATGCGTGTGTAGTAATAAGTAGTCAGTAGCCAGTAGTTGTCAGTAGTCAGTAGTCAGTAGTCAGTTGTCAGTTGTCAGTCGCACGCGTCTTCAGACTTGATGTCTGATAGGGGGCGTCCGAAGCGGTTGACTCAAAGCGACCGTCAACTGACTACTGACTACTGACTACTGACCTCTTCCCTACTTGCCCTTGAAGCCGCGGACGTAGGTGGCGAGCGCGCTGATGTCGGCGGCGGAGATGCGCCCGCCGAAAGATGGCATCCCGCCGCTCTTGCCCTTGCTGATGGCGCGGCGCAGGCGCGCGTCCGACGGGCGCTCCTTGTCCCACCACTTCTTGCTCGTGAAGTCGGTCGCGCCGTAGAGTTCGCCCTTCTCGGTCTGGGCGTCGCCGTCCTCGCCGTGACAGCTCGCGCAACGCTGGCTGTAGATAGTCCGCACGTCGGCTGGGGCGCTCGCGCCCGCGCCGCGCCGCGCCGCGGCTGACGGGCCCGCCGCGTAGACGAGACAGGCGAGCGCGACGAAGCAGAGCGCCGCGCCCAGTTTGATCCGGTTTCTTCCCATCGTCCGTTTCCCTCGGCCCCGTCCGCGGCGGCGCGGGCGCGGCCCCCTCCCCCTGTCGTGAAATGATGACGAGCTAACTTTTTAGAGCCTCGGCACGTGACGCGTCAACCGCCGCCGCGCCGCCCGCCGCAAACGAGTGGAACGGCTCACCCCCTTAGACGTTTCATCCGCGGAAAGGTTTTCAACTTTTCGTGGCTCTGGTGATTCGGACTCGCGTGCGAGTCCGAATCCTCACCGCAGGGGCGCGAGGGGGCGCGGAGGTCGGCCGGTTTTCTCCGCGCCCCGCGGTGAAAGTTTGGTTAAGATGCGCCCGGACGGCGGGCCGTCATAAAAGTTTTCAACGTTTTCGCGGGCGGCGGGGTAGTGTGAGGTGGGAGGGGTGAGAGGACGACGAATGTCAGCCGAGATCGCACACCTGTTCATGACCGGCGAGCACGACGCGCCGCAGACGCGGCGGGGCGAAGAGCGCGCCGATCACCTCGCGCCGCTCGTGGCGCGCGCGCTGGCGGGCGACTCGCTCGCCTTCGAGCGCATCATGCTCGCCACCGAGCAGCGCGTCGTCTCGGTGGCGTGGCGGCTCCTCGGCAACCGCGAGGACGCGCGCGACGCGGCGCAGGAAGTTTACCTGCGCGTCTTCAAGTACCTCGACCGCTTCCGCGCGGGCGAAGACTTTCAGGGCTGGCTCTACCGCATCACCGTCAACGTCTGCCACGACGTCGCGCGCAAGCGGCGCGCGGGTCGGGGCGAACAGCTCGACGCGCTCGACCCGGCCCACGAACGCGTGGCTTTCGAGGGCCCGCGCGGCGGCGCGGACGCCGAGGCCGTGACGCTTCGCGCGCAGCAGCTCGCCCTCGTGCGCCGCGCGCTCGCGACGCTGCCGGAGAAGGAGCGCGCCGCCGTCGTCCTGCGCGATCTGGAAGGGCTCACGACCGAGGAGACCGCGCGCGCGCTCGGCTCGCGCCCCGTCACCGTGCGCTCGCAGGTCTCGACGGCGCGCTCGAAGATCAAAGTTTACTGCGACCGGCTGTTGAGTAAAGGAGGCGCGGCGAGATGAGTGGGATGAACTGCAAACGTGCGGCGGGGCTCCTGCCGCTCTACGCGGCGGGCGATCTCGAAGGCGCGCGCGCGCGCGGTGTCGCGTCGCACGTCGCCGCGTGCGCGGGCTGCCGCCGCGCCGTCGATGAGTTTACCGAGAGCCGCGCGCTGCTCGCCGAGGCGTTCGAGACGCCGGAGTTCGGCGCGGAGTTCTACGCGGGGATCAGAAGCTCTGTGCTCGAACGAATCTCGCGCGACCGCGAGCCGTCCGCGCCCTCGTTCGTCGCCGCGCTCTTCGGACGCCGCGCGGCTTACGCGACCACGTTCGCCGTCGCGCTCATCGCCCTCGCGCTCGCCTTCCAGCACTCGCGCGGCGGGCGCGAGACGCCGCGCGAACTCGCGCGCACGACGCCGCCGACCGTCGCCGCCACGAAGCAGGGGGATCAACTGAAAGCCGCGGGCCCGCCGCGCGAGGCGAAGGTCTCCGCCGCGAGCGAGCCGACGCGGAAGCCGACTTACGCGGCGGCGGGCCGACGCGCAGAGTCGGCGCGACGCGACGCGCCCGCCGGGCGGCGTGAGCAGGCGCGGAAGACGCTCGCGCGTGAGGGCGAGAGCGCGCTCGTCGCGCAGGCCGTGCCGCCGCCCGTCAACGGCGCGCGCACGACGATGGAATCCGCGCCGCGCGCGGGCGTGTCGTCGGCGGCGGCGGCGGGTGCCGCGCCCGAAGTCTCGCGCATCGAGATTCAGACCGCCGACCCGAACATCCGCATCATCTGGCTCGCGCCGCAGAAATCCGAAGAGCCCGACCCGAACGAACCGAAGAACGAGAACGGAGAGAGAAAGTAGGAGGCATCATGTTCACAGCGAAACTCAAAGCACTCGCGACCGCCCTGCCCGTCGTCGTCGCGCTCTGCGCCGCCGCGCGGGCGCAGCAGGCGCAGCCGACGCCCAACCCCTCGGACAACTACGTCACCTTCACCGGCTTCAAGAACCGCGTCTTCGACGTGCACAACCGCACGCCCGACGACCTGATCCCCGTCCTCAAGCTCCTGACGAGCGGCTTCAAGGGCGCGCAGGTCTCTGCGAGCAACGAGTTCCGCACCATCTCCGTCCGCGACTTCCCCGAAAACATCGCGGCCATCGAGGACGCGCTCAAGCGGCTCGACACGCCCGAGGTCGCGCGCCCCGACATCGAGCTGCGCGTCCACGTCCTCATCGCCTCGAACGCCGAGAGCGGCCTGAGCCCGCTGCCCGCCGATCTCAAAGACGTGGTCACGCAGTTGCAGTCCACGCTCAGCTACAGGAACTACAGCCTGCTCACCTCCGTCGTGCAGCGCACGAAGGACAGCCGCGGCTACCACCCCGGCTTCCTGCAGGGCAACGGCATGGCGCAGATGACCACGCCCGCGGGCGAGAAGCAGGACTTCCTCTACAACTTCGAGGCGCACTCGCTCGACCTGACGACGGGCGGCGCGGGCGCGGCGACGATCCAGCTCGGCAACTTCACCTTCCGGCTCGGCGGCCCCGGCACCGACGCACGCATCCACAGCGACGTGAGCATGCGCGAGGGCGAGAAGGTCGTCGTCGGCACGGCGGGGCTCAAGGACAAGGCGCTCATCCTCGTCCTCATGGCGAAGGTGCTCAAGTAGGAGTCGGGCGACGCGACTCGAAAGCGCGTGCGGGGGCGACTCATCATCGCCCCCGCACGCGCTTTCAGTTTCCGGTCGTGCACACTCACCGGAGTATCGGGTGCGAGCCGCCGCGCGAGTGATCGTAGGTCTGCTGGTAGCGGCGTCGGTCGTTGTGGTAGAGGACGAGGTGCTCGCCCTCGTAGCGCACGACGTTCGAGACGCGCGCCCAGTCGGTCTCGTGCTCGGCGATGACGAAGGCGCACGGCTCGAACGAGGAGACGAGCCCGGCGGCGTAGACGTAGCCGCCCTGATCGTAGACGCTGCCGCGGTACTGCGACGCGCCGACGGCGATGTCGGGCGAGTACTGACCGTCTTGGTTGCGCGTGCGATCCGCGCGGGCGATGAAGACGGTGTAGTCGGAGTAGTCGAGGCGCGCGCGGTAGTTGTTGCGGCGCGCGACGTCGAACAGCTCCGCGAGTCCGTCGTCGACGGCGCGCAGCATCTCGGCGCGCGGGCGTCTAACGGCGGCGACGTGCGCGCCGCGCGGCGTCTCCGTGAAATAGCCGAAGCGGTCGCCCGCATACCTCTCGGCCTGCGCGAGGGCGCGGCGGTCTACGGACGCCGCGCGCTGCCGCGCCTCGACGCTCGACGCGAGAGGCGTTAGCGCGCAGGCCGCGAGGGCGAGCGCCGCGAGCAGGCCCGCCGCCCCGATCTTTTTCACCCCTTGTTTCATCACGGTGCTCCTTAAAAACTTCGCCCGCGCGAGCGGACGGCGCAGACGGAAAAAGAGGCGAGTGAGTCTAGCGCGGGGGACTCGCTCGCCTCTGACCTCTCTCGCGGCGCGGCGCGCCCTGCGAGAGGGCGCGTCCCGGTTCAGAAAGGCGGTTTCTTGTTGTCTTTGTCGCTCTTCGGCGGATCGTTGCGCGGGCGCTCGTTGCTCTTGGGCTGCTTCTCTTCCTTGGTGACGACCTTCTCCTGCTTGGGCGGGTCTTTCTTCTCCTCGCCCCGGCGCTGGTCGTCGAAGCCCGCCGCCTGCGCGCCCGCCGCGAGCACGACCGCCGCCAGAGCCCACCCCAGTATGTGACGTGAAACTTTCATCATCGCTACCCTTTGACCTCCCAGTGTTCGCACGTTCCGAGACGCGAGTGGGGAGGGACGGAAGGGAGAGACTGCGCTCGTCTCGCCCCTATTCCTGAGCAAGACGGGTGCCACGCGCCGCCGCGCAGTCAACCTATTGCTTTCAGAGTCTTCGACTTACCCGCGCCGCCACGCGCGCACGCTTTCCAACGCGGGTCATACGGTATCGTGTAAAAAGAGCTGTTAGCTATGAGCCGTTAGCTGTTAGCCGACCCTTTGCGAGCGGCGCGGCTTCGCTCATTTCGTTCATAGTGACTAACCCGCCGGAGCGCCGAAAGCTAACCGCCAGCAGCTAACAGCTAATAGCTAACAGCTAATAGCTAATAGCTAATAGCTAACAGCTTTCCTCACTTCCTCACGATGACGCGCGCGTTGCCCATGTTGCCGCTGGAGTCGAAGCCGCGGAGGGCGACGGTATGCTCGCCCGCGCCCGCGAGCGATAGCTCGAACGTGAAGGTCTCGCGCGCGCTGTCGGCGATGCCGTCGTCGGGGAAGACCGCGCGCCACGCGCCGCCGTCCACGCTGACGTCTGCGCGCTTGACCATCCCGCCCGCGTCCTCCGCGACGAAGCTGAGCGTCACGCGCTCGCCCGCCACGCGCGCGTCGCCCGCGGCGCGAACCACGGGCGGCGTGTTATCGACGTCGAGCGGCTCGCTCGTGCGCTCGCCCGTCAGGGCCGCGCCCACGGCGTTGTCGGGCGCGTCGGTGGCGACGACGCGGAAGACGTAGCGACCGTCGCCGAGCGCCGCGCCGTCCACCGTGAAGAAGTTGTCGCGCAGGCGCTCCTTCAGCAGCCGGAAGCTGCCCTCGCCGAGCGAGCGGTAGTAGATCGCGTATTCGAGCGAGTCGCCGTTGCGATCCTCGGCCTGCCACTGCAAAGAGATGGCCCCGCGCTGGTAGGCGCGACGGGCCGGCACCTGCGGCGTCGGCCCGAAGAGCGACGGGTCGATCCCCGAAGCCTCGACGTTCGGATCGGTCTGCACGACGAGCGCGGGCAGGAGCGCGACGCCCACCGGCAGCGTCGTGATCGACAGCACTTCCGGCGCGACGTTGCGCGGCAGGTACGCCACGCTCACGTCCTCGACGCGCGCCGCTTCGCCCATCCCGGCGGGCGCGCGCAGCACCGCGCGCCACTGGATGAAGCGCGCGCGCGGGCTCGTGATCGCCTCGCCCGCGGGCGCGCGGTAGGGCGCGCTCCAGTCGCTCCAAGTCATGTCGGGCCGCTCGGTGTTGCCCGAGCGGGTCTGCAACTCGACCGCGCCGCGACCGCGCCACCAGATGCGGCCCCACGCCGAGTTGAACTTCGCGTCGCGCACGGGCGACTCGTAAGTGCCCTCGCCCGCCGGCGCGTTGTCGAGCCGGAACAGCTTCCCCTGATTGCTCGACGCGGCGAACATCTCGGCCCCGCGCATGACGAACGACGAGATTTGATCCTCGCTCGACTGCACGAGCAGCGTGTCGCGCCCGTCGTCCGTGACCACGTAGACGCGCCCCTTGTCGCTCGTCCCGATGAGGACGCCGCCGCCGGGTCTGGGCGCGACGGAGAAGGCGGTCGCCGTGGGCGAGCTCCACAGCACGTCCGCGCCGCCGTCCGGGAGCAGGTGAAAGACCGCGCTGCGCGCGGTCGAGAGGTCGCTGCGGCTGCGCGCGGGCGTCTGCTGTTGGGTGAACTGCGCGGCCTGACTGCCGCCCTCTTCGACCACGACGCTCGAAGTGACGGTCGTCCCCTGCGCGCCCGCGCCCGACGAGGAGGCCGCGGGGGTCGCGGGCTGGCTGCGCCCGCCCGACGCCGCGTCGCTCAGGGCGAGGACGTAGAGCGAGCCGTCCGCCGCCGGCGCGATCGAATGGATCTCGCGCAGCGGCGAGTCGAAGAGCGCGAACGCCTTGCCCTGCGGCGAGACGCGCAGCACGAGGCCGCCCGGATCGGTTCCCGCGATCAGGTTGCCCTGCGAGTCGGCGGCGAGCGAGATGACGTGCGTCTCGCTGATGTCGATGAGCAACGACTCCTGCGGCTTCGCGCCCGCCGCGCGCACGCGGTAAATCTTGCCCTGATCGCCCGTGCCGACGGCCAGCGCGCCGTCCGACATCACGGCGAGCGACCAGATGTACTTGTCGGGCGGATCGAAATACTCCGCGGCGCGCCCGTCCGGCGTGATGCGGTAGACCTTCCCCTCGGGCGAAGTGCCCGCGTAGAGCGCGCCGTCCTTGCCGACGACGAGCGCGCTCACGTCCAGTTCCGCCGAGTCGTAGAAGAGCGCGCCCTTGCCGTCCGGGCCGACGCGGAAGATGCGCCCGTCGTGGCCGGTGCCGAGGTAGACGTTGCCCTGCCCGTCAGCCGCGCTCGACCAGACGTAAGCCTGCTCGGTGTCGAAGACCTGCGCGAAGCGCGGCGCGATCATGAGCGCGCCCGTGTCGGTGACGGAGACGCCGCGCGCCTCGCCCTTCAACAGCTCCTCGCGCGTGTCCGTCTCCCACACCACTGGGCCGCCCGCGCGCGCGCGCGGCGGCGCGGCGAGCGCGACGAGGACGAGTGAGAGGCCGAGACTTGCGACGCGGGAGCGGGTTGTGTTGTTGAGCATTCGGAAAGTTGTGACAGCGGGACTCCGGTTGCGCCGGCGCGAAACGCGCGGGCTGTTTCGGGCGGGGGCGTTTGACGACGCTGTGATAATACCCCGAAACGTGAGGTTGCCGAAACCGGCTCACACTTACGGCAGTCCGCAGTCGAGTTAAACTTAACCGTAGATTCGCCGCGGAGACGCCGGGAAGCCGCGGAGTTGGCGCGGAGGAAACATTTCAACCCTCCGTGCGACTCTGCGCGCCCTCGGCGACTCCGCGGTGAAGATCGGATTCGCATCCGACGTACGAATCGCCATGATCGCGCCGCGCCCGCCCGCAGGCCCGATCAACTCAGACGCCAGAAGGGCGAGTCGAACCCGAGCGCGTCGAAGAGGGCCTGCGCCTCCGCGACCGTCCGGCGCCGCCACCGTGGCTCGCCGCGATCAGTGTCGAACCACCCGCGCGCCAGACGCCAGCACTCCTCGGGGGTGAACGTCTCGCCGCGCGCGAGCTTCCAGTCGCCGCACCACTTCTCGACGTGCCCCTCCGACCGGAAGAGCAGCATCGTCTTTCAGGTGAAGGCGAGGTCGTCCCACCAGCGCGCCGCCGGGAGCGCGAAGTGGACGACGCCCCGCGCCGCGGCGAGCGCGCCGCCCGCCACACCCAACCCCATCGCGTCGCCGCAGCACCCGCAAGAGGTTTTGATCTCGGCGTCGCGCTTGAGCATCGCCGGGACGCCGAGCGCGTCCCAGACGCAGTTGGCGAAGTAAGTCCGCCCGCCCGACTCGACGACGAAGGGGGTCGGCACGGCGGAGTAGGGCGGCAGCATCAGAATCTCGCCCGAGTCGCGCTGCAGGACGAGGACGTGCGCGTCCGCGAGGCGACGGAGCGACGCGGCGATCTCACCCGCGCCGCGCGAAAGCCCCGCCGCGGCCTGCGAGATCGTCGGGGGCAGGCCCTCGCGCTCCGTGAAATCGTAGGCGGCGCGGCGCACCTCTCTGTCGAAATCCTCTTCACGCCTCTGGCTCATAAACTCCGCCCCCCGAAACTTGCCGCGCGCCTCAACTGCCGACGTAGCGCGCGTAGAGCGAGCGCGCCGTCGCCGGGTCGCCCGTGCCGCGCACGATGGCGCGCGCGTCTTTGAAGACGGTCAGCTCGTAGCCTTCGGCGCTCAGTCTGACGAGGTACTCGTTCGCCTTGACCTCGCCCGCCGGGCGCAGGCGCGCGGCGAGCGCGGCGAGATCGATCTGCGACGCGCGCGCCGGGGAGACCTGCACGGCGTCGCGCCCGCACATCACGGCGGCCATCTCCTTCGACTCCGCCTCCAGCGTCTCGTAGCGACCGAGCGCGCACGTGGGGCAGTCGGGCGCGGGCGCGCCGAGCCTGATCCGCCGCCACTCGTTGCGCCACACGTCGAACTGCATGAGCGCGCCGTGCAGGTCTCCGACGTGGCCGGTGAGGAGCTTGAGGGCTTCGGCGATCTGAACCGCGGCGACGACCGAGATGATCGGCATGATGACGCCCGCCGTGTCGCACGTCTCGGCGGAGGCGGCGGGCGGCGTCTCCTCGAAGACGCAGCGCAGGCACGGGGTCGCGCGCGGCCTGACGGTCATCGTCACGCCGTAGGAGCCGACCGCCGCGCCGTAGACCCACGGGACGCCGCGCTTGACGCAGGCGTCGTTGACGAGGTACCGCGTCGCGAAGTTGTCCGTGCCGTCGAGCACGAGGTCGCGATCCGCGACGAAGCGCTCCACGTTGTCGTGCCGCGCGTCGGCGACTTCGGCCTCGACCTCGACGTCGGAGTTGATCTCGGCGACGCGCCGCGCCGCCGCGACCGCCTTCGGCAGGCGCTCGCGCGCGTCACGCTCGGTGAACATCGTCTGCCGCTGGAGGTTCGACTCCTCGACGAAGTCTCGATCCACGACGCGCAGATGTCCCACCCCGGCGCGCGCCAAGGCTTCGACCTGGGCCGAGCCGAGCGCGCCGCAGCCGACGACGAGCGCGCGCGACCCGCGCAGGCGGCGCTGCCCTTCCCCGCCGATCCCGGCGAACAGAATTTGACGGCTGTACCTGTCCACGTTATCTAAAGCCGCGAGGGCAAAACTCGACTCGCCCCTACAATCATTCGTGCGCCAACTTTCTCCCCGCCGCTCTCCCCATCACCCCGACCGGGGCGGGATCATTCGTCCACAGCTCGAACTGCGCGGCGGCCTGGGCGACGAGCATCGGGAGGCCGCCGACGATCCGCTCGCAGCCCGCCGCGCGCGCCTCGCGCATGAAGCGCGTCTCGGAAGGATTGTAGACGAGATCGTAGGCGACTCTCACGCCGCGCAGCGCGTCGGCGGTCGCGGGCGTCTCGGCCTCGCGCGCGCCGCGCGTGCCGAGCGGCGTCGCGTTGACGGCCACGTCGAAGCCCGTCAAGCGCGCGCCCGCGAGGGCCTGCGAGTCGGCGCCGAAGAGTTCGGCGAGGGGGCGCGCGCGGGAAGCGTCGCGCGCGAAGACGGTCGCGCGCGCGCCCGACGCGCGCAGGCTCCAGAGCAGCGCGCGGGCCGCGCCGCCCGCGCCGAGGACGGCGACCCGCGCGCCGCCGAGATCGAGCGAGCCGGCGAGGGGGACGAGCGAGGCCGCCGCGTCGGTGTTGTACCCGTGCAGCTCTTCGCCTTCGACGACGACGGTGTTGACCGCGCCGATCTCGCGCGCCGACTCCTCGACGCGGTCGAGCGCGTCGATGATCGCGCCCTTGTGCGGCGCGGTGACGCTGAAGCCGCGCAGGTTCCAATCCAGCTCGCGCGTCAAAGGGTGCGCCATGCGGCGCGCGAAGGCGCGCGGGTCGCGCACCTCGAAGGGCACGTAGACGGCGTCGAGCCCGCGCGCGGCGAACGCGGCGTTGTGCATGTGCGGCGAGACGGAGTGGGCGACGGGCGAGCCGACGAGGCCCGTGATCGCCGTGCGCCCGCCGATCGAATCGACGCGGTAGAGTTCGCGAAGCTCCGCGGCTGTGATCTGGCCGGGCGCGGTCGCGCCCCCGTCGTCGAGCGAGCCGAACGTGAGGAACGCGCCGCGCGAGGGCGCGAGCACGCGCGTCATGAGTCCGGCCTCGCCCATCGCGACGGCGATCACGTCGCGGCGGTCGCGGCGCGCGCGTTCGAGCAGGCCGAAGAGCGGGAGGCAGTCGGTCGCGTCGGCGGCGCGGGCGGCCAGTTTCGGGATCGAGTGGGGGACGCTCGCGGCCTGCTCGTAGATCGAAGCGAGGTCGGCGGGGACGCGCGCGAAGTCGTGTCGGGAGACGATGAGGGTGATGCCGTCGAAGATTCGCAGCAGGTCTTCACGCCGTCGCGGGTCGGAGACGAGGTCGAGTTCGAGATCGACGAAGTCGGGGCGCGTCGCCGCGTCGCCCAAGAGCGGGCGGAGGCGTCGCGTCCAGAAGTCGAGTCGGGTCGCGGCGTCGAGTTCGCGTTGGCCGCCCTGCTCGCGCGGGCGGAAGGTGAGCACGAAGGGGCGGGTGCGGGCGCGCGCGAGCGCGGGGAGTTGAGAGAGCGCGGCGTCGAGCTGCGCGTCGTCTTCTAAGCAGTCGAGGCGCAGCTCGACGAGGTCGGCGTGCCGGACGGCGCGCTCGACTGCCGCGGCGAGATCATTCGCGCGGCGGACGCAGACGGGGACGCAGACGCGGGCGCGCGCTTTATTGATCGTGGTCAAGCAGTTTCGTCGTGCCTTCGGTGACGCTGGCGGGCGGGTGGAACTCCGCGGTGTCGCGGCGCGGCGGCGGCGGGAGCGTGGCGGCTTGCCGCGGCGGCGGGGGGAGCGTCGGCGGGGGCGCGTAGCCGTGAAGCTGCGCCGCCTTCTGCTGCTCCTTCCAGCGCAGGTACTCGGAGACGCCCGCGCCGATCATGAAGAAGGCCGGGATGAACATCCAGAAGCCCCACATGTGGCCGCCGGGCATGAGCAGCATGATGGCGAGCGCGACGGCGATGAAGCCGATGCCGCCGAAGAAGGGGACGACCGCGCCGTCGATGCTCGCCGGCTTCTTGTTCTCGCGCGAATGCTTGCGCTCGCGCTTCAGCTCGCGCCGCTCGCCGCGGCTGAGCGGCGCGCCCGCGGTCGCGCGCGGGTCTTCGAGCACGCCCATGAGCGCCTGCGGGACGAGCGAGATGTTCGAGCCGCAGCCGCGGCAGAAGCTCGCCGCCGCCGCGTTCTCCGCTCCGCACTTGGGACAAAACATTTTCGCCTCCTCACTGACGCACGCGCGCACGCGCTTCAATTTCGACCGTCTTCTCTTAGCGTCTTTGCGCCTTTGCGTGAGGTTAAATTCTCACGCAAAGGCGCAAAGACGCAAAGGGAGGCGCGGGGGCGTGGTCAGATCGATCTCGGATCGTCTTCGCGCGCGACGGTGTCGAGGTGCCGGGTCGTCCCCTCGGTGACGCTCGGCGGGGGCGCGACGATCTCGGAAGTGTCGGCGGGCGCGATCTCGTTGAAGGCGACGTGCGGCAGCGCGGTCGTCTCGCTCGCGCCGACCGGGCGCGTCGCGCCCTTGATCCCGCCGGGCAGGTGGCCCGACTGCCGCCACGCGTGCTGCGAGAGCAGCCCGACGCCCTTGCTGATCTTCGCTATCGCGGGGAAGATGAACCAGAACGTCATCCACCAGAACTGCCGGAAGTAGAACATCACGGCGAGGAAGAGGAGCAGGTAGCAGAGCCCCCCGGCGAGGTTGCGCGCGCCGCGCTCGACGCGCGACCTGCCGCGCTCGTCGAACTCGCTCAGATCGTCGTCGGCGCGCGCGAGCTGCCCCGTCAGGGCCTGCGGCACGAGGCTGATGTCCGCCCCGCACGCGCGGCAGAATTTCGCCTCGTCGAGATTTTGCGCCGCGCACTTGGGACAGAACATTCGATCACCCCGGCATAAAATTACGACGGGCCAGACTCAGCCGCCCGTCGTCCGATTCTGTTTATACGCAGACTCGGAGGCCGTTGTTCGCTGCCTCACCGCTTCGTAGAGCACTACGCCTGCGGCCACCGAGACGTTGAGCGAGCTGATGCGACCGCGCAGGGGTATCCGCACGAGCGCGTCGCAGCGTTCGCGCACCAGCCGCCGGAGGCCCGAGCCTTCGCCGCCGAAGAGGAGCGCGCAGGGCTGCGTCCAGTCCCATTCGGTGTAGTCGATGTTGGCGTCGGCGTCGGTGCCGACCGTCCAGATGCCGCGCCCCTTCAAATCCTCTACGAGCCGCGCGACGTTGGCCGCGCGCGCCACCGGCAGATATTCGAGCGCGCCCGCCGCGGCCTTCGCCGCCGTCTCCGTCAGACCCGCCGCGCGCCGCTCCGGGATGAACAGCGCGTCCACGCCCGCGCACTCCGCCGTCCGCACGATCGCGCCGAGGTTGCGCGGGTCTTCCACGCCGTCGAGGACGACCGCGAGCGGCGGCTCGTCAGTCCCGACGCGCGCGGCGAGCCGTTCGAGCAACTCGTCGGCGTCGCGGTAGGCGACGGCGGCGACGTTGGCGATCACGCCCTGATGGTTCGCGCCCGGCGCGGCCATGCGCTGCAACTCGGCGCGCGGCGCGCGGCGCACGGGCACGCCCGCGGCGCGCGCCAGCTCGAAGAGATCGTGCAAACGTCCCTCGTGCGCGCCCTCGGCCACGGTCACGCGCTCGACGCGGCGGGAGCCCGCGCGCAAAGCCTCGACGACGGGCAGCAGGCCGTAGAGGTGCGCGCCGTCGGCGGCGGGCGCGCGCGGCGTCGGGTCGTCGCGGAAACTCTCACGGGGCCGTTCGTCGCGGCGATGGTCGGCGCGCGGGGGCCGCGCGTCTTCGCGTCTGTCTTCGCGTCTGTCTTCGCGTCTGTCTTCGTGTCTGCGGCGCGGTGGTTTCATCTCTGTCCTTGATCGCGCCGCAGGGCGAAGCGGCGCAGCAGGCGCGTGTAGCGCGTGAACTGCGCCTCGTTCGAGATGCTGGTGACCGCCTCGGTGCTGACGCGCCCCGGCCCGGCGCGGCGCACGCCGCCCGCCTCCTGCTGCTCGGTCGGCGACCAAGCGAACTGCAACAGGTGGCGCACGCGCCTGTAAGAATCGTCGAACGCCGCCGCGGCAGCGCGCGCGCGCAACTCTTCGGCGAGCCGCGCGAAATTCTCGGACGCGAGCAGGCTCTTGCGCGCGCCGAGGCACGAGTAGTCGAAGCCTTCCGCCAACACGCGCCAGCCCGCGTGCGAGTCCGCGAAGTGAAGATCGATGACGCCCTCGTCCTCCGCCAGCTCGCGCGAGGCGACGACCTCGCCCCCCGCCCCGCGCTTCAGGCGCTCCTCGACCTCGATCCTCTTTTTGAAGATGCGACCGACGGCGATCAGAACGATCTCGCCCCACGCCGCGCGCCGCGACTCGCCGCCGACGCGGCTCAGGCCCGTCACGGCGTCGGCGTCAAACTCGATCCGGCGCACGCGCCGCGGCGGCTCCGACTCGACCGCCAACTCCTCGTCGGCGACCGTCTCGACGGCGAGCCCCAGCGCCGTCAGCCTGCGTTCGAGCAGCGCCGCCTCCGCCCTCTCGCCCGTGCGCGCGAGCGGCAGGGCGGTGCGCGCCGCGAGCATCTCGCCCAACTGCTCGGGCTTGAGGCGCGCGAGCGAGGCCGCCTCCGCGAGCGCGTCGCCGCTCGGGGGAGAGCCTTCTCCGCCGCCCGGCGCGAGCACGACGTTGAAGCCGCGCTCCCACCCTTCGAGCGGCTTCAGGGCGGGGCGACGCCTGTCCGCGTCGCCGTCGCCCGCGGGCAGCGTCGCGCCGCAGTAGAGACACTTCATACGGGTCGGCGGGCTCGCGCGCCCGCAACGCTCGCACGCGATCAGCTCGTCGCGTCTGAACGCGCGGCGGTCGGTCGCCCCGGACGCCGCGTCGCCGCCGAACAGCTCTTCCTCTTCGAATCCCAAAGAGTCCCCTCTCGGTCGATTGTGCGCGAACAATTCCCGGCGCGGATTATACGACGCCCGCGCCCCTTTTCCATCAAGGCTGCGGGCGGGTGGTGTAATCAGAATGAAAAGCCGTCCGTGGTCAGTTGTCCGTGGTCAGTTGTCCGTGGTCAGTTGTTAGACTCGCGCCCGACAGTGTCGCCGGAGAGCAGTGAGCGACGGACAACTGACCACAGACAACTGACCACGGACAACTGACAGCCCTTAATTCATCATTCCGCGTTCATCATTCGGTTCGCGCCGCGTGTTGCCCGCGCGCGGCGTTGAAGTATAATCGCGCCGCACTCTCCCAATCTTAGTCGGCGACAGGTCTCATGCACGGCGCACGATCCGACAACAGCACGCGCCCGCTCTCGCGCGCGTCGCGATTCGCGCTCGCGCTCTGCGCGCTCGCGCTCGCGTGGCTCTGCGGCGCGTGCGCCGCCGCGCCCGGCCCCGACCCGGCGCGCCCGCGCGCGGCGGACGAGCCGCCCTACCCCGTCCTCCTCTCGCCCGACGCGGCCCGGCGCGAGCGCGCGCTCGGCGCATGGGCGGCGCTCGCACACGACGCCGGCTCCGACGCCGCGCGCACGCCCGCGCCGGAGCTTGAGCCCACGACGGCGACGTTGCGCGCGCTGCCCGCCGCGACGCCCGCCGTCGCGCTGCGCTTGCCGCTCGTCGAGATCAAGGACGGCGACAAGGAGAGCGCCGACGAGGCGACGCGCGAGTCGCTGCGCCGCTTCATCGCGGGCGCGCGCGATCTCTTGGGCGTCTCTCTCGATGACCTCTCGCTCGTCGAGATCGGCGAAGAGTCGGGCGCGCGCGTGGCGCGCTACCGGCAGAAGCCGTTCCCCTTCCCCCTGCGCGGCGGCTACGGGCGCGTCGAAATCCGCTTCGCGCCCGACCGCACGGTGCTCGCGCTCTCAAGCACCGCCATCCCCGACACCGAACGCCTCGCGCGCGAACTGGCCGCCGCGCGCACGCGCGCCGTCTCAGCCGAAGATGTCGTCAAGCGACTCGCCGGTCGCTCGTTCGACGTCACGACGCCCGGCGGCGCGGCGCAGACCTACACGGTCGCGGCGGGCGAAGCGGTCGAGGCGCGCGAGCTGGTCGTCTACCCGGTCGCGCGCGCGGGCGGCGCGGGCACGCTCGAGCTGCGCCTCGCTTGGGAGACGGCGGTCGGGCGCGCGGGCGAAGTCGTCGCCTACGTCGACGCCGTGACGGGCGACGTGCTCGCCGCCGCGCGGTCGCCGCTGACGGCGCGGGGGTAAAATTCCCGCGCGGCGACTTGACCGGGCGCGCCCGTCGGCGGCATCCTGTTCGTAACTTCAGGCTATGAAACTTCAGACTTTAACAATTCACGATACGGAGCGGCGCTTTGCATGCAACACTTTGATCCGACGAATAATCTCTCATGGCAGTTCGGCTTCCGGGGGCGGGTGGCCGTCTTCATAGACGGCAACAACCTCTTCCACGCGGCGCGTTTCCACAACATCGACATCGACTACAACAAGCTCCTGCGCGTCCTTCTCGGTGACGGGCGGCTGCTGCGCGCCTTCTTCTACACGGGCGTGGACGTGGGCGCGGAGCGGCAGCAGGGCTTCCTGCTCTGGATGCGCCGCAACGGCTTCCGCGTCATCCACAAGGAGCTGAAAACTTTCTACGACGGCACGCGCAAGGCGAACCTCGACGTCGAGATCGCCGTCGACATGCTCTCGCTGGCCGGTCGCTACGACACAGCCGTGCTGGTCTCCGGCGACGAAGACTTCGTCTACGCCGTCAACGCCGTCGCCTACAAGGGCTGCCGCGTCGAGGTCGCGGGCTTCCGCTCTAACACCGCGCCGAAGCTCATCGACGTGGCCGACTACTTCATCGACCTCGGCGAGATCGCCGACAAGGTGCGCAAGGAGGCCAGCCACGGGCACCGCTACTACGAGAACCACGCGCACGACGACGCCGCTCACGCTAACAACTCCCAGCCGCGCCACAACAGCGGCGGCACGGCCCCGAACTACGCCGAGCAGCGCGGCCCTGCGCCCCCCGCCCCCGAACCGTCACTCATCGCCGCGCTCGACGTCGAAGACGACGAGCGCGTGCCCATGGAGTCCGCTTCGGACTTCGTCCGCGTCACCGACGATCAGTAAAAGCCGTGACGGGTGACGGGTGACGGGTGACAAGATAAGGCCGGACGCCGTTCTTACCTGTCACCTGTCACCCGTCACCTGTCACGCAAAAAGTGATGAAACTTTTCAGCGTCGATGAGGCGAACGCGCTGCTGCCGGACGTGCGGCGGATCGTCGCCGCGATCTCGCGCGCGCACGGGCGCGTCGCCGCCTCGCGCGACGGCTCGCGGCTCGCCGCCGAAGGCGCGAAGGCCGGAGGCGGCGCGATGCCCGGCGGCTCGGAATACGTCCGCGCCCTGCTGCGTCTCACCGAGAGCGTGGGCGAGCTTGAGACCCTCGGCGTGCAACTCAAAGACTACGAGCGCGGGCTCATCGACTTCCCCGCCATGCGCGACGGTCGCGTCGTCCTGCTCTGCTGGCAGTTGGGCGAAGGCGACCGCATCGAATGGTGGCACGACGTTGACGCGGGCTTCGCCGGGCGACAGCCGCTGTGAATAAGGGATGAGGGATGAAGGATGAGGGATGAATGAAAGCATCTTGTTCCGAATCCTCGCGGCGTCTCCGCGTCCCCCGTCCACGCGTCTTCTTCCACTTCACCCTTCATCCCTCATCCCTCATCCCTCATCCTTCCGCCCTCGCTTATCTTGTGTCTTCCCACCGACCAAATACAGCGGCTAGTATCTTTTCTGGTTGACGAGTTAAAGTAACCTCTGATAGCATCCGCCGCGACTCCGCTAAGGGCTTGGGTTTACCCCATACGTCCCGTCTTCCACGGGGAACCAGATTTTGAGATTTTAGATGGAGCCTTCGACTGTCATGCGGTGTGCGGCGTGCCTCGCCGTCTACGACACTCCCGCCGGAGACTGCCCGACCTGTCACGCGCCTCTCGCCGACGCCGGTCAGACCGTCCGACAGCCCGCTCAATCCGCCGAAGAGAGCTTTATGAACACTTCGACCTGCCCCGAGACGACGACCGACGCGCCCCCCGACGAGTTCGCCGGCGCGCCCGCCGCCGCCGCGACCTCGACGCTCATCGAGTTCCCCGGCGCGGGCCGCGCCCGACCGCAGTGGCGCAAGGACTTGAGCGAGCGCGTGCGCGAGATTCAGCAGCGCCGCGCCTCGGAAGCGGCGCGCGACGTCGAAGAGGCGGGGTACGTCGTCAGCCCTCAGACGGAGACCGGAGCGACGCCCCTCGGACTCGTCCCGCAGCCCGAGACGCCGGAGCTGAACCCGCTCGTCGCCAAAGCCCTCGAACGCATCGAGCGCGCGCGGCAGCCGCGGCAGCCCGCGCCGCGAACGCACGCGCGCGGCGGCGCGGCGACCGCGGCCATAGTCCGACCCGCAGAAGAGAGCTATCACGCGCCCGCGACGGCGCGCCCGCCTCACGCCGAGACGCAACAGACCGCGACGGGCGATGCGCCGCCCGACGGCGGCGCACAGATCGCCGCCGACAACGCGGAGCAGACGGTCGAAGCGGCGCGCACGACGACGCTGGTCGTCGTGCCGCCGCCCGTCGTCGTACAGCCGCCCGCCGTCGCGCCGCCGCCCGCCGTGAGCGAGGCCAACGAGGCGGATGCGCTGATCAGAGAAGCCCTCAGCAAGCCGCGACCGCGCCGGCATCTCGCGGAGATCGCCGACGACGCGCTGCTCGCCCGGCAGGAGGCGAAGCTCCTGCCGCAGGTTGACGCGGCCAGTGAGTTGCGGAACGCCGCGTCGCTCCCGCGCCGCGCGGCGGCGGGCGTAATCGATCTCGTGCTCGTCGCCTTCGCCACCTCGCCCTTCGCCGCGATCATGGAGTTGACGAGCGGCGACTGGAACGACCTGCGCGTCGCCGGTTCGCTCGCGGGCGTCGTCCTCGTCATCATGTTCGTCTACCTGACCGCCTCGGTCGCGCTCACGGGCCGCACGTTCGGCATGGCGCTCGTCTCCCTGCGCGCCGCTGACGCGCGGAGCGGGCTCATCCCGTCGGCGGGGCAGTGCGCGCGCCGCGCCGCCGTCTACATGCTCACGCTCGCCACGCTCGGCGTCGGGCTCCTGCCCGCGCTCTTCGGCGAGCGCCGCGCCGCGCACGACCGCCTCTCCGGAACCGTCGTCGTCCACGCCGACTGACTTCGCGCCGCGCGACTCCCGCGAGCCGCGCCGCACGCGACAGTTTCCGCGCCCCGCGTCCGACGCGCGGGGCGTCTCTTTTTGTCAGTAGTCCGTTGTCCGTCGTCCGTCGTCCGTCGTCAGTTGTTAAGTTCGTAGCTAGCCCTCAGTAGCTTGCTTTTTGCGACTGGCCCGTCACCGCACTACACTCGCCGCAGGTAAACAACTGACCACTGACTACCGACAACGGACAACGGACAAGACTACTGACTACTGACCACTGACCACTGACCACTGACTGCCTCCCATGAACGACCGACTTCTCGCGCTGATCGTCGAAGAGCTTGCGGCTGCGTTGCGCGGGCGCGCGCTCGGCAAGGTGTGGCAGACGGCGCGCTCGGCGCTCGCCGCAGACTTCCGCGGCGGCGGCGGCGCTCACACGCTGTTCGTCTCGGTCGATCCGCTGATGCCGCGCCTCCACCTCGGCTCGCAGAAGGTGCGCGAGCTTGAGCGAGGGTCGCTCCCGCCTTCGAACTTCGTCCTCACGCTACGCAAGCGGCTCGCGGGCGCGCCCCTGCGCTCGGTCGCGAAGGACGCGGGCGAGCGCGTCGTGCGCTTCACGTTCGAGACGTGGGACGACGCGGCGGGCGCGGGCGTCGAGTGCACGCTCGTCGCGCAGCTCACGGGCCGCTCGTCGAACCTGCTGCTGGTTGACGGCGCGGGCCGCGTCGTCGACGCGCTGCGACCGCCGCGCGGCGCGGGCCAAGAGGCGGGCGAGACCTACCGACCGCCGCCGCACGCCGCCGCCGAGCGCAAGGGCGAAGGCGAGGGCGGCGCGTCGGCTGACGAGCTGACGTCAGCCGTCTCACGGGGCGCGTTCCCGACGCTCTCAGCCGCGCTCGAAGATCATTACCGGCGCGCCGAAGAGGCGCGCGAGTTTGACGCGCGCGCCTCGGCGCTCAGGGCGCGGCTGCGGCAGGAGATCGAGAAGCGGCGCAAGCTCGGGCGCAACCTCGAACGCGACGCAGAGGCGCACGGCGACGCCGACGCACACAAGCGCGCGGGCGACCTGCTCCTCGCCAACCTCTCGACCGCGGTGCGCGAGGGCGCGCGCGTGCGCCTCGCCGACTACTTCGCGGAGGGCGCGCCGACCGTCGAGCTTGAGATCGACGAGCGCGCGACGCTTCAGGAAGAGGCCGCCCGCCGCTTCGCCCGCTACACGCGCGCCCGCCGCGCCGCGCAGGAGATCGCGCGCCGCCTTGAGGGGTTGCGCACAGAACTCTCCGCGCTCGAAGCCACGCGCGAGGAGCTTGAGCGCGTAACAGCCGCGCGCGACGCGGGCGCGCTCGCCGCCCTTGAGTCGAAGCAGCCGAAGGCGGGGGGCGGCGCGGGGCGGGGCGGGGCGGCGGAGGGCGCGGGGCGCGAGAAGAAGGCCGGGAGGAAGGGCGAGGCCGAGTCGGCGGCGAGGGTGCGCCGCTACCGCTCCTCGGACGGCTACGAAATCCTCGTCGGTCGCGCCGCGCGCGACAACGACGAGCTGACCTTCCGCGTCGCGCGCTCGCACGATCTGTGGCTGCACGCCGCCGACTACCCCGGCTCGCACGTCGTCGTGCGCGCGCGCGGGCGCGACGACGAAGTGCCGCACCGCACGCTGGTCGAAGCCGCGCAGCTCGCCGCGCACTTCAGTCAGGCCAAGCGCGACGCCAAAGTCGCCGTCCACCACACGCGCCGCAAGTTCGTCTCGAAGATGAAGGGGGCCGCGCCCGGACTCGTCCGCCTCTCAAGCTTCCGCACGATCCTCGTCGAGCCGCGCGAGGCGGTCGATAGAATTTGACTCGCGCCGGAGGCGCGAAGACGCTAAGGAAGACGCTGAAGATCAGTTGTTACTCAGCGTCTTGTTCTTTACGTCTTTGCGCCTTTGCGTGAGAACGTTTCCCCTCCGTAAACTTCATTCCGCAAAAGCCGCACATTTTCGCCATCCGAACCGGCTACGCTGTGCGTAAATCTATTCGGGAATCATTTGACGAACACGTGAGCA
Organism: Pyrinomonadaceae bacterium; assembly: GCA_036389335.1. Lineage (GTDB taxonomy): Bacteria > Acidobacteriota > Blastocatellia > Pyrinomonadales > Pyrinomonadaceae > JAIVGV01. The sequence goes on from DASVQC010000064.1 coordinate 97,631, forward strand.
CAAATTTCATCGAGCCCCTGGGGAAGCTGGCGTCTGACTTTTTCGATCAGGTGGCGGAGGCCGTCGTCGGCGAAGCCTCGACCCTGCGCGACGGCACGGAGCACGCGGGCGTCGAGCTGCCGCGCGACCTCTACGCGCACGCCAACGCGCAGACCGAGTGGTGGTATTACACGGGCCACATGCGGACGGCGCGGGGCCGACGCTTCGGCTTCGAGCTGGTCTTCTTCAAGCGGCGCACCGATCTCGACCGCTTCGGCGTCGTCCCCCTGCGCCTCATCGCGAACCCGCTCTACCTCGCGCACTTCGCCGTAACGGACGAGTCGCGCGGGGAGTTTCGCTACGACCACCGCAAGAGCGCGAACAACCCTTTCGACCTCCCGGCGGCGACGAGCGGGAGCAGGTATTTTTTGAAGCTCGGCGACTGGACGGTGCGCGAGGCGCACGGCGTCCACCTGCTGCGCGCCACGCTCGGCGGCGATCTCGTCTTCGAGGCCGCGCTGAAGCCGTCGAAGCCGCCCGCGCTCAACGGTCGGGAGGGCGTCGGCGTCAGCTTCAAGGACGCAGGCGAGGCGTCGCGCTACTTCTCCTACACGCGCATGGCGGCGGAGGGCGACATCACGTGGCGCGGCGAGACGGAACGCTTCACGGGCGAGGCGTGGATGGATCGCGAGTTCGGCACGTGGCGCACGACCGAGAACCAGAAGGGCTGGGACTGGTTCAGCGTCCAGCTCTCGACCGGCGCGGAGCTGATGGTCTATCACCTGCGCGACTCGCGCGGTCGCCCGTCGCCCTTTTCGAGCGGCACGTTCGTCGACCGGGAAGGCAGGGCCACGCACCTCGCCCGCGAAGATTTTCAGCTCGAAGCGACCGCGCACTGGAAGAGCCCGCACACGGGCGCGACCTACCCCGGCGGCTGGCGCCTGCGCGTCCCCCGCTTCGCCGTCGACTTGACGGTCACGCCCGTGCTGAAAGATCAGGAACTCGACACGCGCGGCACGACGATGATCGTCTACTGGGAGGGCGCGTGCGTCGTCGCGGGCCGCCACGGCGACGCCGAAGCCGAGGGGCGCGCCTACGTCGAGATGGTCGGCTACGACCGCTCGCACGAGTCGCCTTCGATCACGTCGTTCCTCTTCGGCCCCGCGCTCGACCGGCGCTGGCGCAGCATCTTCGGCTAGGCGGGCCGCCGCCGACGGAACACCGACGCCGCGCGGCGCGTTTGACCCGCCGGCGTCGCCCCCGCGCGGGCGACTGCCGGAGGTGTCATGCCGGAAGTCATCACCGACGCCGGGGAGGTAACGCCCGAACGTCTGGGCGACATCCTCCGCCGGAGGGGTTTCCTGCCGGGCGGGCGCGTGACGCGCGTCTCCGCGTCGCCGCCGCGCACGCTCTTCACCTCGGTCGTCTCGCACCTCCGCGCCGAGTACTCGCGCGACGCTGGCCCGGACGCGCCCGCCCGCCTGTTCCTGAAACTCTCGAACCCGGAATTCGCGCCCGACGCCCCGCGCGAAGGGCCGCCCGAAGAGATCGACTTCTACGAGAGGATCGCGCCCGCCACGCCCGGCGCGCCCGTGCCGCGCTGCTACGACGCGGCCTACTCGCGCGCGACGGGCCGCTCGCACCTCCTGCTCGAAGACCTCTCGGAGACGCACCGGCACCCGCCCGCCCCGTTCCTGCCGACGCTCCCCGAGTGCGGGTCGGCGGTCGATTGCCTCGCGGGCTTTCACGCGCACTGGTGGGAGCACCCGCGACTCGGCGCGGGCGTGGGGCGGCTGCTCGACGACGCCGCCGTGGAGGAGCTTGCGCGCGCCGCCGAGGCGCGCTTCGCGGACTTCGCGGACTCCGCGGGCGAGCGCCTGTCGCGCGCCCGGCGCGAGATGATCGGGCGCGTCATCGGCACGTTCCCGCGCCCGTGGGCGCGCCTGAAGAGCGCGCGCGGGCTGACGCTCACGCACGGCGACGCGCACACGTGGAACTTCCTCTTTCCCCGCGCGCCCGAGGCCGGGCGGGTCTACCTCATCGACTGGCAGTTGTGGCACCCGCACGTCGGCGCTCGCGATCTCGCCTTCATGATGACGATCTTCTGGTATCCTGAGCGGCGCGCGAGGACGGAGCTGCCGCTGCTGCGCCGCTATCACGAGAAGTTGAGCGAGGGCGGCGTGCGCGGCTACTCGTGGGACGACTGCTGGGACGACTACCGCTGGTCAGCCGTGAGGAACATTTTCATCCCGCTCGGCCAGCGGGCGCGCGGCATGGCCGCGCGGTACTGGTGGTCTAACTTCGAGCGCGCGGTGCTCGCCTTCGAGGACTTGCGCTGCGCCGAGCTGATTGAGGGCTAATCGAAAGCATGACAGCCAAACGCGACGAACGGTCGGACAAGTCTGCGGAGCTTTTCGCGCGCGCCGTCGAATTGATGCCGGGCGGCGTCAACTCGCCCGTGCGCGCCTTCCGCGGCGTCGGCGGCACGCCGCGCTTCATCCGCGAAGCCAAAGGCGCGACGATGACCGACGTTGACGGGCGCACCTACATCGACTACGTCGGCTCGTGGGGCCCGATGATCCTCGGCCACGCCGACCCGGAAGTGATCGGGGCGCTCGGCGACGCGCTCTCTCGCGGGACGAGCTACGGCGCGCCGACCGGGCTTGAGATCGAGATGGCGGAAGAGGTCGCCGACGCCGTGCCGTCGGTCGAGATGGTGCGGATGGTCAACAGCGGGACGGAGGCGACGATGTCGGCGCTGCGCCTCGCGCGCGGGGCGACCGGGCGCGCCAAGATCGTCAAGTTCGAGGGCTGTTACCACGGGCACGGCGACAGCCTCTTGGTGAAGGCCGGATCGGGCGTCGCCACGCTCGGCCTGCCCGACAGCCCCGGCGTCACCGACGCCGTCGCCCACAACACGATCACCGCGCCGTTTAACGACGCCGCCGCCCTCGGACAGGTCTTCGACGCGCACGGTCGCGACATCGCGGCGGTGATCATCGAGCCGGTCGTCGGCAACATGGGCTGCGTCGCGCCGCGCGCGAACTATCTGCGGGACGTGCGCGAGATCACGCGCAAAGCCGGCGCGCTGCTCATCTTCGACGAGGTGATGACGGGCTTCCGCCTCGCGCGCGGCGGCGCGCAGGAGCTTTATGGCGTCGCGCCCGACATCACCACGCTCGGCAAGATCATCGGCGGCGGCCTCCCCGTCGGGGCCTACGGCGGCCCGCGCGATCTGATGAACCTCGTCGCGCCCGCCGGCCCCGTCTATCAGGCGGGCACGCTCTCCGGCAACCCGCTCGCCATGACCGCCGGGCTCACCACGCTCCGGCGGCTGCGCGACAAGTCCGTCTACGAACGACTCGAACGCGCGGGCGCGCGTCTCACCGCCGGGCTCTCCGAAGCCGCGCGCGAGGCCGGGGTCGAGACCGTGACGAACCGCGTCGGCTCGATGTTCACAGGCTTCTTCACGGGCGAGCCCGTCACCGACTGGACGACCGCCTCGCGCGCCGACCGCGCCCTCTACGGCAAGTTCTTCCACGCCATGCTCGAAGAAGGCGTCTACCTCGCGCCCTCCCAATTCGAGGCGGCCTTCATCAGCCTCGCACACACCGACGAACTGTTAGACCGCACGGTCGAAGCGGCGCGAAAGGCTTTCGCTCGGCTGGCGAGTTGAACGCCGAGGGCGCGGGCGACGCACGATACCGCATCGGGGAATCACTGTTGAACTTAGCGGCATTCGGTATCGTACTGGCCTGCAGGAGGTGAGAGCGGATGTATTGTCCATCTTGCGGCGCGTCCGTCGCGCAGGGCTTGGGCTACTGTAATTATTGCGGCGCAAAGTTGGGCGGGAAGGAAGGCGATGGCCTCATCAAATCATCAGAAGTGAGACCCGAGTCCCTCATATTCGGCATGGTGGCGGTCTTGGTCTTCGGCTTCGTAGCCATCACGTTCCTCATGATGGCGATGAAAATGGTCGGCTTAGATGTGGGGCAGATTCTCGCTCTCACGATACTGAGCTTTCTCATAGTGCTGCTGGTCGAAGGCGTGTTCATCTGGCAGCTATGGCGTCGCAAGCGCGGCGCTAAAGAAACAGGCGACACTGCGCTGTCGAAGGGGCAAGCGACGAGAGAGCTTGATGCGGCACAGCCGCGAGTGCTGCTAGGGCCCATGCCGAGCGTGACCGAGCATACGACTCGGGCATTTGAGCCGATCTACAGCGAGCGAAAATCAGAATGAAGATTCGCCGTTTACGCCGCGCCGCGCATAACAACTCATCCGACCGGAGCGCGGGATAGCAACTCTTTCATGCTTGTCTTTTGCGGCGCGGCTCGTGTGCTGCGCGCCCGCGCCCGGTCAACTCCGGCGTCCGGCGGACGTCGACCGCCAGACCTTCGCGTGCGGCAGCCGAGTGCTGATTATGGAGGCGGGTCCCGTCCCGGAGGCGTCATCTGTCACGGGGTCGCCCTGTCGCCGTCGGACAAGTCGTATCCGGGTTCCCCGGCCAAGTTGAAACGATAGAGAGATTCTGGAGGTCTCGATGAATAAGGCGAGTTGGATACTGCTCACCGTCCTCGGCGTCGCGATCACGCTCATCAGCCTGGTCTCAGCCGCCCACGCATACCGGACGAGCGACGATTACGGCATCGGGGCCTCGCGGGTGTCTAGGGTCTCCGGCGGCGACGCGGGCGTCGCCACCGCCCTGCGCGGCATCCGCGGCACCTCCGCCGCCTACGCGGCGGCCTTCGGCGTCCTGTTCCTCGCCGTCGTGCTCGGGCCGTACCGGCGCGGCGACGCGTGGGCGTGGAAGGCGCTGCTCGTCGCCGGACTGACGCAGTGTGTGCTCGTCCTGCTGCGCGTCCCCATACTCGGCACGCGGCTCGGCATCTCCGCGGCGGTGACGCAGATCGTCCCCCTGATCGTGGGGCTCCTGCTCGGCGTCGGGCGGCTCAAGGGCCCGCACCGCCCGGCGGGCGGATGAACTTGACGAACGCCTCACGCCGCGCGGCGGCGCGTGCCCGTTGATTTCAAGTCGGTCGCACGGCGCGGCTGGATCGAGTGGCGAGGCGGCTGCCGCCTTAGTGGTATCGCGGGCTCCGCAAATAAGCTATTCTCCGGCGATGAGAAGCCTACGCAGGATGTGCGCGCCGACTCGAAGACTTTTGATCCGCTGCGTCGTCCTCACGATTTCGTTGGCCGCGGCTGCCCCCCCCGTCCCGGCACAGTCCGGTCGGAGCTGGATGGGCGGGATGGTCTTCGCGGAGTCAGACACGCAGGGCTTCGGCGGCGCGCTCGTAGAGTTGGTCGGCGATGCGGATTCGCCGCGCCTGCGATCCAAGAAGCTCTCGACGAACACCGACAAGGGCGGCAAGTATTCGTTCAAAGAGATACCTTACGGCGATTACACGTTCCGGGTCTCGGCGGGCGGCTTCGCCACCTACGAGATCAAGCTTTACGTCGCGCCGGACACGGGGACGACGGTGCACGTTAAGTTAAGGAAGCAGAGCTGAGGGATGCTTCGACGTGCGGCCCGCGCCGTAAAGAAGCTCGACGCCTGACGCGGGGGAGCAGCCGGACTCGCCCCCCGCCGACTTCCCCACCCCAAAGCCAGACTCCTCGCCAGCCGCCCCGGCGCGGGGCTCACCGGGCGCGAATCAGAGTCGGCGACAGGAAACGATCATGCACATGCCCCGCCGCGCCGTGATAAGTTTTATCGTCGGGTGCGCTTGCGCCCTGAGCGCGCGCGGCCTCGGCGCGCCGCGGCAGGTGAGGCAGACGCCCGAAGTCGTAGAGGCTTACCGCGTGTGCGAGAGCTTCCAGCACCTGCTCGGCGAGAATCTGGACTTCGAGCGCGCTTACGAGGCGACGTTTACGAAGGACGCGGCGCGGCGGCGCGCCATCGCCGTCGGCGACGGCGAGTTCGGGGGGCGCAACTCGGCGGGCGTCGACGGCGAGCTGCTCGTCAAGGCGTACAAGCTGCGGATGCAGATCTTCTTCCTGCTCATGCCGCTGTTCAGCCCCGGCGGCGAAGGCGAGGCGGCGTTGTTCTTCCCGCCCGACATCGAGGCGATCATCGAGCGCCAGCCGCCCGCCGACGCGCGCGGCTTCGGCGAATACGTCTCGCAGTTGGGGCGCGACGCGGCGCGCTTCCGCGCGCACCTTGAGCGGCTCGGCGCGGAGCGCGCTTCGGTCGCCGAGCGCGTCCGCAAGTTCAAGTCCGAGATGCTCTCGGCCAAGCTCGCGCCGCCCGCCGACCGCAAGGTCGAGCCGCTGCGCGGCTACTACCGCTCCGGCGTGTTGGGCGCGGGCGATCCCTACTACGAGATCGACGGCTGCGTCGTCGCGGGCGAGCGGGGGCGGATGCGGATCGTCGGGCTGAAGCTCTTCAGCCGACTTTTCTGAGCGGGGCTCTTCTCAACTCGAACCTGAATGCCGATCCTACCTGAGCGGCAGATCGACGCGGAAGCTCGTGCCCTCGCCGGGCGCGCTCTCGACCGTGATCGCGCCGCCGTGCTGCTCGACGATCTTCTTGACGATGGCTAAGCCCAGACCCGTGCCGCGCTGCTTCGTGGTGAAGAAGGGCTCGAAGAGGTGCGCGCGCGTCCGCTCGTCCATCCCCGCGCCGCGGTCGGCCACCGTCACGCGCGCGAAGGGCACGCGCTCCCCGGAGCCGTTGCCGCCCGCCTTGACGAGCCGCCCTTCGGCCCGCTCGGTCGTGATCGTGACGGGCGAGCCGGCGGGGCTCGCGTCCGCCGCGTTGGCGACGAGGTTGATGAAGACCTGCTGCAACTGGTCGGCGTCCAAGTCGCCCGCCAGCGGCTCGTCCGTGTAGTCCTTCCGGATCGGCGTCTCGCGCTCGCGCAGGCGCTCCTCCACGAGTTCGAGGCTCGAATCGATCAACTTGTGCAGCTCGACGTGGGAGCGCGCGAGCGGCTTCTCGCGCGAGTACTGCGTCACGTCCACGGTCAGCTTGTTGAGGTGCTCGATGCCGCGCTCGACGAGGTCGATGGTCGAGTGGGCCTCCTCGCCGCTCGTCATGTCGCGCAGCATGGCGACGCCGAGGCGGATGCTGCCCAGAGGGTTCTTGATCTCGTGCGCGACCTGCGCCGCCGCCTGCCCGACCGCCGCGAGCGCGGTCTTGCGCCGCAACTCCGACTCGTTGTGCGCCGCCTCGGTCACGTCCACGAGCGTGAGAATCTGCCCGTGCTCGCCGTCGATGTTGAGCGGCGAAGAGTAGACCTCGAAGTCGCGCGGGTCGGGCTCGCCCTCGGGCGTGAAGACCCAGCGCCCGCGGTAGGTCGCCTCCTCGACGCGCGCCGAGGTCGCCGCCGCGAACAGCTTCATCGCGTCGGGCGGCGCGATCTCGTCGTGGACGGAAGAGCCGACCGCCGCGCGCGGGAAGAGCTTGAGGAACGGGCGGTTCGCGCTGCGGACGTGCTCGCGCCCGTCTATCGCCGCCACCGCCGAGACCATCCCCTCCAACATCTGCGCGCTGAAGGCGCGCTCGCGGCGCGACTCTTCGAGGCTGCGCCGGAGCTGCCGGAAGCGCCGCTGCAACTCCCACACGCTCGTCGCCGCGATGACCGTGGAGAGGAGCACGGCCAAGTAGGTGAGGCGGCGCGTCTCGCCCTGCGCGTGCTCGTAGAGGCGGCGGCGCTCCTCGTTGACCTCCTCCTGCTGCTTGTTCGCCTCGGCGAGCAGCCCCTCCGCCTGACGGTCTAGCTCGCGGAACTTCACGAAGCCGCCCGTCGAATAGGCGTCGGCGTCGCGCGTGCTCTCGACGAAGTCGCGCGCGGCGGCGGCGAAGGCCTGACCCTGCGGCGTCTGCGAGCGCGGCGTGCGCTCGAAGGCGGAGAGCTGCTTGCGCGCGTCGTCGCGGGCGTTGCCGAGCTTGGTGTCGAAGGGGTTGATGATGCCGCCGCGCGACTCGCGCGTGCCGCGGTCGCGCGCCTCGAAGTCGAGCCGCAGGAACGCGCCGCGCAGATCGAGCAGCGATTGCACGCCGCGCGTCTGCCGCTGCTGCGCGCTCTGCGTCTGGTCGCTGACGTTGCGCAGCTCGTTAGTGCTCAGCCTGCCGAGGGCGAAGACGACGACGAGGAGGAGCACGAAGCTGACCACCATCAGGGGCAGGGTCGGCGCGACCGACTCGCGCGCGAGCCGCGCGGCGAGGCCGCCCCCCGCGCCGTGCGCGCGCTTGGCCTCCGTCCCCGTCGGCAGTCGGCTGTAGACGACGCGGCCCTCGTCGCGCCCGCCCGGCTCGTGAATCTTCCTCTCGTCGCCCATCGGTTAAGGGATCGGAATGCGCCGCGCGGATCGCCAGCCGTGCCCGGAAAGTTTTTCGCCGCGCTCAGAACGTTTTGGGCGGGGGGTTCTTCGTCCGCTGCAAGACGGCGCGGCAGAGCGCGACGAGCGCGACGCCGCGCGCCTCCGGCGCGGCGATCTTTTCGAGCGCGCCGAGCCCGTCCTCGAACTGCCGCGCGCCGAACGCCGAAGCCGCGGCCTTGATGCCGAACCCGTTGGTGCCGAAACTGTAGTCCTGCGCCGTCAGCCCCGCGAAGCGTTTGGCGAGCGGCGCGCGCTCGTCCTCCCAGTCGCCTTCGGCGCCCGACTGGTTCGTGATCTTCACCGCCTCGGCGAGCGTCTGCGCGGCGAGCAACTGATCGAACTCGGCGTAGAGGGCGGCGACGCCGAAAGCCGCGCGCGCCGCGTCGCCGTCCGGCTCCGCCGACTTCAGGACGGCGCGCGCCTCCTGCAACCACTCCGACGCGCGCGCCGCGTCCTTCGCCTCGAAGAGCCTGCGCGCGCCTAGCACGTAAGAGGCCGCGCGCTCCGACGGCTCGCCGTTGCGCTTGGCGAGCGCGGCGGCGCGCTCAAGGCCCCCTTCCCTGTCGCCGTCTTTGCCCCCTTTGATCGCGTCGAGCGTCGCGCGGTAGGTCAGCCAGTCCGAGACGCCCTGCCTGAGCTGCGCGTCCTTGATGTTCTGCGCGAGCGAGAACCCGCGCTCGTAGGTCTCGACTTCCGTGGCGAGCGCGGCCTTCGCGTAGGCGATGTCGCGCGCGAGCGGGTCGGTCTCCTTGCGCGCCGCCTCTTCGAGCGCGTCGACGCGGCGCGACAGGTACTCCTTCAAACTCTCGCCCGTGCGCGGCGCGGGCCGGTCGGGCGACGCGGCGCGCGGCGCGGCGGAGAACTGCGCGTCCACTTCGAGCTGCTGCGCCCTGCGTTGCAGCGACGCCGACAGCTCCGCGAACTGCGGCGCCGTCATCCGGCTCACCAGCATCCCGATGACGCTGACCTGCGCGCGCGCCGCCTCCTGGGAGCTGGCGCTGGCCGACGGGAGCGGCGAGTTGAGCACCGCGGCGGAGGCGGCGCGCAGGAATTCGGTGACGAGCGCGGGGTCGAGCTGCGCGGCGGCCTTCACGGTCGGCGGGTTCGCCGCCACGGCCATCGGGAAGCTGCCGCGATCCTCCGTGGTGTTCGCCCCGACGACGCGGCCCGGCGTGTAGAGGTACGAGGAGAGGACGTAAATCTCGTTCGGGTCGGCGAGCCCCGCCGCTTGCAGCCGCGCGAGGGCGGAGCGGAAGACCCCGGAGGCGAGCTTAAAATCCCTCTCCTGAATCGCGATGAGCACGTTCTGGAAGCCGAACGAGACGCCGTCGCGCAGGCTCTCGGTCGCTAACTCGGCCGCCGCCTGCGGGTTCGTCGCGGCGACGGAGAGGGCCATCTGCAACAGCACCGTGCTGCGCGGCGTGCGGTCGTCGAAGGCCCCGCGCGGCTGGGAGCCCGCCGCCGCCTCGGCCTCGTCGGCCATCTGGCCGAGCCAACGTTCGGCGAGCGCGCGGTCGCGCCGGCGCGCGACGAGCAAGACCTGCTGCCGCGCCTCCGTGCGCGGCGTGACGTGGCGGTAGCGCGCGAGCGGCGACGACTGCTTCGGCTCTTCGACGCGCGCCGCCGCCTCCCACGCCCGCGCGAGGTAAGCGCGCGCCGCCTCCGCGTCCGACTCCCACACCAAGTCCGCGACCTGAGAGCCGACGCGCGCCGCGGCGGCGGCGTCCTTCCAGCCGCGCGCGTCGTCGCCGACCGAGCGCAGCACGTCGAGCGCGCGTGAGCGCGCCTGCTGTTCCAGAATGTCAGACGGTTCGGTCGCGCGCGGGCGCGGCTTCGCCTTCTCCGGCGCGGGTCGCGGCTTCTGCGCCGGCGGCTGCCGCCCGACGGCTGCCGTCGCGGGCGCGGCGACGCAGGCGAGGGCGAGTGCGACGCGGGCCGCGCGCGCGGCGCGTCTGGGCGTGTGCGTCACCAGTCCCATTTCGTGTCGCCGTCCCGGCGCGGCAGTTGCGAGTTCCAGATGTCGCCCTTCGGCGAGACGTAGAAGCTCGTGTAGACGATCTTGCGCGGCGCGATCTTTTCCGGATCGGTCTGATCGTCGAAGGGGAAGGCGAGGAAGATGCCCTTGTCGTAGGCGGGCACTTTGAGGCGCGCGTCGTAGACCTTCACGGAGTAGGCGGTCAGCAGGTGCGCGCCCTCCGTGCGCAGCTCGGCGGGAACCCTCTCCCTGAAAGGGATGTCCCCGTGCAGGTGAACGCGCTGCCGCGGCGTCGTGATGTCCTTCTTCGAGATCGTGCCCTCGGCGAGCAGGATTTTTCCGGCGAAGTCGGCGGGCTCCGGGTTCCAGCCGAAGCTCGTCTTGCCCGGCTCCTTCTCCTGCTGCTTCCGCATCACCTCTTTACTGACCTTGTCAAACTCCGCCTCGGAGATGAAGAAGAGCTGGTACGAGCCCTCCCACGTGCTGCGCGGATCGCCCGCGCCGGGCAGATCGACGAGCGTGAACTTCATCGAGAGCTTGTCTTCGTACAACTCCGGGGCGAGCGTGTTCGGCTCGATGCGGCGGTGGCCCCTGAACTTGAGCTTCGCCGCGGGCTGCGCCTCCTGCGACAGCGCGCGGGGCGCGAGCGCGCACAGCAGCGCCGACAGGACTGAGACCAGTATCTTCGTCGAGGTCTTGCGATTCGTCATGGCGATTCCTTCCGCGTGCCGCGTGAGAGGTGGGGGGACGAGTTGGGGGGCGGATCGCCCGGCGCGGCCCTGCCGGCGACTATTTTTTCACATCCATCCAGTTCGCGCCAACGCCGACCTCGGCTTCGAGCGGCACGTCCAGCTCGACCGCCGTCTCCATCTCGCGCTTGAGGAGCGCGGCGGCGCGGTCGGCCTCCGCCTTCGGCGCTTCGATCAGCAGCTCGTCGTGAACCTGCATCACCATCCGCGCCTCCAACCCCTCGCGCCCGAGCGCGTCCTCGACCTTGAGCATCGCGATCTTGACGATGTCGCTCGCCGTGTTTTTGGAGATGATGCCTTCGGAGTCGAATCGATGGAGGGGATCATCAACCGCCAAGGTGTACGTCTCTTCAACCACTCCGAGAGAACGCTTCTCGCGCAACCCGCTCCACGAGTACAGCGGGAACGCAAGTCGGGCCCCCGCAGCGTCTAGCATTTCAGCCAGAGTGAAGATTGACACGCCCCCCCCGTGTTCGAGACGGCTGTGCATGACCCTGTGTGAGTGCGTGGGCAGTTTGGCGGGCGACACCCTTTCGAGGAATGATTCGACGATGAAGCGTGGCGCAAACATTCCCGGTGTGTGGATGACGCGCCGCCCTGTGAAGCTGAGAGACTTGCCGACCATCCCGCCGATTAAATCCAGGCGGTAAGAAGTGTGATCTTTGTAGGTGTATGGCCCCCGCAGCTTGCCCTCCACGCCGACGGTGCGGAAGAGGATTTGTAAGTCGGCCAGAAGATCGCGCTGACAAAGGTGGATGGAAGGATTCGTCGCGCCGCCGCCGCCGTGATAGCCATCGGATTCAAGGACGCCGCGCAAGTATGCCTTCCGTGCGGACAGAGGGCTGCGGAAAACTAAATCCGGCACGCGCTTGGTCGCAGCCCTCGCGCTCGTATCGATCCCGAGCCGCGCCAGATATTCAATTAAGCTCTTCGAGTAGATCGTCAGTTCGGCCTTCTGCAGCGACATCCAGCGGAAATTGGTGCGTACCCCTAGGCCTCCGAAATAAGAAGCACACTGCTCGGCCCTCGCGAGAATTTCGCCGCGGCCCTCCGCCTTAGCCGCGCCGAGTGCGTAGGCTAAACACCAGCGACGCTTTTCGGGCTGATGGCTGATCCAGCCGTCGCCCGCGTAGTAGCCCAACCAGTAGAAGAATTGCTCGCTCAATTCGTTGATGGTGAAAGGGCGGACGCGGCGGACGTCGGCGCGGGGCACGGTCGGCAAGTGTTGGATGGAGCCGAATTCCGTTTCGCGCGGCAAACTAAAGCAGACGCGGTCGCCGGGCTCAAGGTCTGCATAACTCTTCCAACGATAGCCCCCCTCCGTCGTAGTCAAAACTTCATGCCGCGTGTCGCAGCGCAGCACTTGCCCGTTCTCAAAGCGGAGTTCCGCGAGTTCACACAAGCCGCGATTCAGCACCTCGAAAGGCGCGAACTTAGTTCCCGTCCATACCTTCAGCTTCGTCTCCTTGCCCCCGTAGAGTTCACCGATGGGGCGATAGCCTTCCGAGGTTAACACTTTAGTCTGATACGGCAGACAGCCCTGGATCGGCATGTTGATGGCCTCGCGCTCGGCGCGCGCCCTGATCTGCCCGTTGCGGTCGTTGATGGTGGGGAGCGGGCGGACGCGCCCGTAGATCGATCTCATCATCCCCTTCTCGCGCGCCTCTTCGGGAACCTTCTCCATGTACTCGCGCACGCCCTTGTAGGTCTTGTAGTAGTCGTCGATGACCTGCTTCGCCTCCTTGCGCGAGATGCCGACGCGCTGCGAG
>DASVQC010000065.1:0-77497 GCA_036389335.1 Pyrinomonadaceae bacterium
CGAAGTACTGCATGGCGACGAAGGCGTCGTTGAACATCTTGCGCTGCACCTCCGGGCTCTCCACCACCTCGCGCAGGACTTGCGCCCGCGTCTTCGTCGCGGCGTCGAGCGCCGCGACGAGCTGCGCCTTGTTCGAGAGCGTCACCCCCGCCGTCTGTTCGAGCTTGTCCACATACGCCTGATTCGAGAGCCCGTCGTAGGCGGCCTTGAAGTCGGCACGCTGCGCCCACTCGGCGGCGAACTCTGTGCGCGCCGCCTCCACCTCGGCGGGCGTGTCGGCGGTGACGCGCTGCGAGTCGCGGGTGAACTCCCGGTAGGAGGGGTTCGTGCCCAGACTCACCTTGTAGAAGCGTATGACGTAGTAGCCCTTGATGAAGAACTCCTCGCTGCGGAAGAAGGCCGACGAGACCTGCACGCGGTCGCAGCGCGTGTCGCCCGCCGGGCACGAGTTGAGCGTGTTGACCCACGCGGAGAGGCCCTGCGGCTCGGGCTCGCGGTTGAGGAAGTCGATGTAGTGCGTCCTCACGAAGAAGGGCGCGGAGTCGATGGGGTTGGCGGAAGACGGCGACGAGTCGTTGTCCGTGATCGTGACGGCGGCGGAGGCGGGCGTGCCGAGCGAGGGGCCGCCCGCGGGGTTCGAGAGCGTCATCTGGAACGCCTCGCTGCCCTCGACGTAGGCGTCGTCGGTGATGAAGACCCTCACGCTCTTCGTCGTCTCGCCCGCCGCGAAGCGGAGTGTGCCGAGGCGCGTCGTGAAGTCGCAACGCTCCGAGGCCGCGCCGCCCGTCACGTCGCAGCGCAACACGGCGGCGTCCAGCGCGGTCGCGAAGTCCACCGCCGCCGCCGAAGTGTTATCGCCCGTGCGCTCGACCGTCACCGCGACGCTCCCCGCGCCCTCCGCGACGCTGTACTGCGATGCCGAGAAGCGGAACTGCTGCGGCACAGGCGTCGGCGTCGGTGTGGGTGTCGGCGTAGGCGTGGGCGTAGGCGTAGGCGTCGGAGTCGGAGTCGGAGTCGGAGTCGGAGTCGGAGTGGGTGTCGGCGTCGGCGTCGGCGTCGGCGTAGGGGTCGCGCAGGGCGAGCCGCCGGGGATGTCGTGCAGTTGGAAAGTCGCGTCGTTATTGAGCGCGGGGTAATTTAAGACGCCCGCGTTGCCGTTGGGGAGGCTCAGCCCGGCGACTGTGTTCAGGGTCACGTCAACCTTGCCGCGCGAGCCAGTGTCGATGGTCTTTGTCTCGCCGGTGTCGAAGGAGATGCGGCGTTCGGTCGCGGTGACCGTGTAGACGATCCGGCGGGAGATCACCGCCGACGCGCCGCCGTCGAAGGTGATGGTTTGCGAGATTGTCGCAGAGTACTCGCCGACGGGCGTCCCCGTGCTGTTGCCGGGTATGACGATGATTGGTCCCGTGAACTGGCCGTTGGTGGGTGCGGTGGTCGAGAGCGTGATGGAGCCGTTCGACGTGCCGAGGATCTCGAAATCGTCGCCGCCGAGGACGACCGACGTGGGGCTGACCGTGTAGGCGATCGTCAGCGGGCACGCAGGGGTGGGCGTCGGGGTGGGCGTGGTGGGCGGCGGGTCGCTCAGTTTGAAGATGAAGGCGTCCTGACTGCCGCCGTTCGTGGCCTGTGCGGGGTTGAGTGTGGGGAAGTTCGTCGAATCGACGGTGCCCGAGGCGTAGACGTTGCCGCTAGAGTCGAGCGCGATGCCGTCCACCCTTTCAAAGCCGCTGCCGCCGAAGTAAGTCGAGTAGATGAGGGCGTTGCCCGCCGCGTTGAACTTCGTCACGAAGCCGTCCACTGTGCCGCCGCCGTAAGTGCTCTGGACGGGGTTGAGCGTCGGGAAGTCCGTCGAGGTCAGGCCGCCGCCGATGTAGACGTTGTTGGAAGAGTCAACCGCAATGTCGTTGCCCGATTCGCCGCCCGTGCCGCCGAAGAAGGTGGAGAAAACGAACGCCGAGCCGTCATTCTTGATCTTCGTGATGAAGGCGTCGCTCGTGCCCTTCAGCGTGGCTTGCATGGCGTTGGCCGTGGGGAAGTTTGACGAAGGGGTGCTGCCGGTGACGTAGGCGTTGCCCGAAGAGTCCACGGCGATGTCCTGGCCGAATTCGTTATCGCTGCCGCCGAGGTAGGTGGAATAGATGAGGGCATTGCCCGCCGCGTTGAACTTCGAGACGAAGGCGTCGCCGGTGGGGAAGCCGCCGCCGAAGGTGCTCTGGATGGCGTTAGCAGTGGGGAAATTGGTCGATCTGGTCTGCCCCGTGACGGATGCGTTGCCGGCGGAATCGACCGCGATGCCTGAGCCGTTTTCAAACCCGCCTTCCTGGCCGCTGCCGCCGCCGAGGTAGGTGGAATAGACGATGGCCGTACCCTGCGCGTTGATCTTTGTCACGAAGGCGTCGGCTCCGGGGCCGCCGGTATAGTTCGCCTGAAAGGGGTTGGCCGTGGGGAAATTATCCGAGGTGGTGCGCCCCGTGATGTAGGCGTTGTTGGAAGAGTCGAGCGCGATGGCCCCGGCTGCGTCGAAGATTTCGCCGCCGATGAAAGTCGAATAGACGAGGCGCGAGCCGGAGGCGTTGAGTTTCGTCACGAAGGCATCTGACAAGCCACCGGCGTAAGTTGGTTGGACGGAGTTGGCCGTCGTGGGAAAATCCTGAGAGTGAGTTTCACCCGCGAGGTAGACGTTTAAGCCTGTGTCAACCCTGATCCCGAAACAACGGTCGTCGCCGTTGATGTTGGTGTTGACGGGGTCGCCGCTGCCGCCGAGGTAGGTGGAATAGACTAATGCCGAGCCTGTCGCGTTGAGTTTCGTCACGAAGGCGTCGCGCGAGCCGGTGAATTGGCCGCCGCCGAAAGTGCTGTCGAGGGCGTTGCTCGTGGGGAAGTTCGTCGAGGTGGTTTCCCCGCACGCGTACGCGTTGCCTAAGGAGTCAACCGCGATTTCGTGGGCCTCGTCCGTGCCGCTGCCGCCGAGGTAGGTGGAGTAGACCAGAACAGGGTCGATGACGAGCGGCGCGCTGTGGTCGTAATCGCCGACGCGGAAGCCGACCTGCCCGCCCGCGCCGACCGCGTAGCCGCCCGCGACCTCGCGCCGCTCGCCGCCGACCTCCTGATAAATGACGGGCTTCGGCTGCCGGATGACGCTGCCCCCCACCGTCAGCAGGAGGTCGCCCGCCGCGTCCGCTTCGACTTTGTCCGCGCCGTCGAAGCGGAGCTTGACCACGCTCGCTTCGCGGCCCGGAGCGACGACGAAATCGTATTCGAGCTGCCGCTGGTTGCCGTAGTAGGCGACCGAGACGCCGGGGTAGACCCCGGCGTAACGCACGCGCCCGTAGGTGGGAACGTCGGCGTGCCACTTCGACGGATCGTTGCCGATGAAGTAGTTGGCCTTGCCCGGCAACTCGTCCGCGCCTTCGACCGCCGCCGCCTTGTCCGCGCCGACGAGCTTCATGCGGAGAACCTTCGGCGGCTCGACGGGGGTGGAGCCGGGAGCCTCTTCGCCGCCGCGCGCCCTCTGTGTCGCGCGCCCTGTCGGCGGCTGCTCGACCGCACCCTGCGTCGCCGCGCCGCGCCGCCGTGCGAGGACGAAGGTCGCCTCGGTCGGCTTCAGGAAGAGCGTGTAGCCGGCACCGCGCGCCAGGAAGTCGACGCCGCTGGCGGTCTGCCCGCGGTTCGCCTCGAAGCCCATCTCGATCCGACCGTATGCCTCGCGCGCCTGTTCGGTCGTGAGGCGCGGCGTGGCGGACGACGCCTCGTCAGCGGAGGACTCAAGGCGCGGCGCGGGAGCGTGGGCTTGCGCGTCGAGCGGGGCCTCGTCGCGGCGGGAGGTGGACACGGCGCTGAGCAGGCTGGCGGCGCAAAGCAGGATCAGCGCGAGTTTGATGGGGCGGGCGATGCGTGTGCGAGAGATCGTCATTGAAGTGGCACCTTTCTTGATTGAGGGATATCGGCTCGCGCGTCTTCCGGGGCACTTCGGGATTTATCCTCTGCCCCACACGCGAGAACGGACGGCGGAAACTGACACGGAGGTGTTAAAAATTTTCCGTGAGAACGGTCGGAGGGTTCTATATATAGACCTGCCCTGCCACAGTCAAACTTTTTTGAGTAATGATCGGGTTCCGGCTTTTCTCCGTGCCCCCCTCCGTGCCCTCCGTGCCTCTGTGGTGAGTGTTTATGATCCATACCTCACCACGGAGTCACAGAGGGCACGGAGGATGCACGGAGTAAGAATCGACTAACGCGGGCGCGGAAAATATTTATGCGGGGGAGATTTTCACGTTAATATTCCGGCGCTGCGGGAAAGGGCTGAAGACCGGATGAGCGGCGAGCTGCAACACGACGTGACGCGGATTCTGCGGGACTGGAGCGGCGGCGACCGCAACGCGCCGGAGCGGCTGATGCCCTTCGTCTACGACGAGCTGCGGCGGCTGGCGCGCTCGTTCCTCGCGCGCGAGCGCGGCGCGCACACCTTGCAGCCGACCGCGCTCGTCCACGAGGCTTACGTCCGCCTCGTCGATCAGCGCGCCGTCGATTGGCAGAACCGCGCGCACTTCTACGGCATCGCGGCGAGCATGATGCGCCGCGTCCTCATCGATCACGCCCGCGCGCACGCCACGGAGAAGCGCGGCGGCGCGGCCATCCGCCTCTCGCTCGACGACGTGCAAGTCCCCCTGGAGCAGCGCGCGTCCGACCTCCTCGCGCTCGACGAGGCGTTAGAGAGGCTGGCGCAGTTCGACGAGCGGAAGAGCCGCATCGTCGAGATGCGGTTCTTCGCCGGGCTGAAGGACGAGGAGATCGCCGAAGTCTTAGGCGTCACGGCCCGCACCGTGCTCCGCGACTGGAAGAAGGCGCGCCTCTGGCTCTACCGCGAGCTCTCGCCCGACCGGGCCTGAAAATTTAGCCTGTCGGTTTCCCCTCACGAATCTCGCGTTCCTCTACGGCGATGCGAATCGAAGAATGGAGACAAGTCGAAGAACTGCTCGACGCCGCGCTGGAGCTTGCGCCGTCGGAGCGCCGCGCCTTCCTCGACGAGTTGGCCGAGCGCGCGCCCGGCCTGCGGCGCGAGGTGGAGTCGCTGCTCGCCTGCGAGGAGCCCGCGGACAACTTTTTAGACGCCCCCGCGCTCGCCTTCTCGTCCGATTTTTTCGGCGGCGATGACGGCGCGGACGCGCGCGCGGGCCAGACCGTCGGGCGCTACCGCATCCTGCGCGAGATCGGGCGCGGCGGCATGGGCGCGGTCTTCTTGGCCGAGCGCGCCGACGGCGAGTTTCAACAGCAGGTCGCGCTCAAGGTGGTGCGGCGCAGCTTCGCCGACACGGAGCTTGAGCGCCGCTTCCGGCGCGAGCGCCAGATACTCGCCTCGCTCAACCACCCGAACATCGCGCGCCTTCTGGACGGCGGCGTGAGCGCGGACGGCGAGCCCTTCTTCGCGATGGAGTACGTCGAGGGCACGCGCATCGACGACTACTGCGCCGCGAAAAATCTCCCGACCGACGAGCGGCTGAGACTCTTCATCGCCGTCTGCCGCGGCGTCGCCTACGCGCACCAGAACCTCGTCGTCCACCGCGACATCAAGCCGTCGAACATCCTCGTCAACGCGGAGGGCGCGCCGAAGCTCTTAGACTTCGGCATCGCCAAGCTGCTCGACGCCGAAGAGGCGGGCGAGCACACGCAGACCGCCCTGCGCGCCTTCACGCCCGACTACGCCTCGCCCGAGCAGATCGCGGGCGCGCCCGTCTCCACCGCCTCCGACGTCTACAGCCTCGGCGTCCTGCTGCAAGACCTCGTCGGCGGCCCCCACTCCCCGCAGTCGGGCGCGCCGCCCGCGCCCGGCGCGTGGCGCTCCGAGACGCCGCGACGGAAGACGCGCGCGACGAACCTGCCGACGAACCGGGAAGACGAAAACGAGGGCCGGGGACTCGGGCGGCGACTCGTCGGCGCGGAGCTTGCGAACATCATCTCGATGGCGCGGCGCGAGGAGCCCGCGCGGCGCTACGCCTCGGTCGCGCAGTTCGCGGAGGACGTGCAGAGGTACTTGGACGGTCGCACCGTCCGCGCGCAGAAAGATTCCTTCACCTACCGCGCGGGCAAGTTCGTCCGGCGCAACAAGCTCGCGGTCGGGGCCGTCCTGCTCGTCGCGCTCTCGCTCGTCGCCGGGCTCGCCGCCGCGCTGTGGCAGGCGAAGGCCGCGCGGCGCGAGCGCGACCGCGCCGAGCGACGCTTCACCGACGTGCGCCAACTCTCGAACGCGCTCCTCTTCGACATCGCGCCGAAGATCGAGCGGCTCGAAGGCTCGACCGAGGCGCGCGCCTCGCTCGTCAAGCGCGCGCTCGAATACCTCGACTCGCTGGCGCGGGAGTCGGGCACGGACGAAGGGCTGCAGGGCGAGCTGGCCGCCGCCTACGAGAAGGTCGGCGACCTGCAAGGGCTGCCGCGCCGCGCCAACCTCGGCGACTTCGGCGGGGCGTCTGAAAGCTACCGCAAGGCGCGCGAGATTCGCCGGGCGCTGCTCGCCAAGAGCCCGAATGATTTCGAGCGCCGCCGCGGCCTCGCCGCCAACATCGCCACGCTCGCCTACGTCCGCTGGTGGCAGAACGACGTGAGCGCCGCGCTCGCCGATTCGCAGCAGGCGCTCGACATCTTCGACCGCCTGCTCGCCGAGAGGCCGGACTCGTTCGACCTGCGCGTGGCCGCCGCCGAGGCCCGTCTCGACCGCGCCGACATGTTCTACTTCAACGATCAGGCCGCCGAAACTTACCCGCCCCTGCGCGCCGCCCTCGGAGAGCTGGAAACGCTCCGGCGCGCCAACCCCGAACACGTCGAAACGCTCCGGCTGCTCGCCAGAGGCCACACCATCCTCGCCCTCACGCTCCGCTTCGACAACAAGTTCGGCGAGGGCGAGGCGGAGCTCGCCAAGGCGTTCGCCATCAGCGAGGCGCTCGCCGCGAAGTACCCGCGCGATCCCTTACAGAAACGGGCCCTCCTCTACACCTACCAGCAGGGCTCGCAGCTCTATCAGGAGGTGGACGACGCGCGCGCGTTCGAAATCCAGTTGAAGGCTTTGCGGGTCGCCGAAGACGCCGCCACGAGCGACCCCGCCAACTCGCAGGCGCGCCAGAACCTCGCGAAGACTTATTCGTTCCTCGGACTCTTAGCCGTCCGCCTGAAGCGGCTCGACGAGGCCGTCCGGCATCTCGAAAAGTCTGCGTCGATGTTCGAGGAGCTGGAGAAACTTGAGCCGCAGAAGCGGACTTACAAGGACGACATCGGCAGGGTGTTGATCTTCCTCGGGCTGGCGGAGTACGAGCGCCGCGACTACGCGGGCGCGCTCGCGAGCTACGAGAAGGCGGTCGCGCTCTACGAGGTTGACGTGCGCGCCGACCCGAAAAACTTTTTCCCGCTCCGCAAGCTCGCCAGCATCCACACCTACATCGGCGACGCGCACCGCGACTACGCGCGCGCCCTCGACGGGCCGCCCCGCCAGACGCACCTCCGCGCCGCGAAAGATAACCACGCGCGCGCCCTTGAGATTTTCCTCCAACTCGACTCGCAAAAAGCCCTCACCGAAGAAGACCGCAAGTACGTCGAAGAGCTGAGGGCCGCCCTGCGAAAGTACGGGCAGGACTGAGCCCCCGCCCTTCTTCGCCAAACCTCTCGGCCCTCCTCCGCCAAGCTCGCAAGCCCCGCCCCCTCCCCCCCGCCGGCCTCAAACGATCCGCCCGCGCCGCGCCACGCGCACGCCCGCGCGCCAGTCCTCGTTGATGTCGAAGCGATACATCTCAATGTCACTCGTAACGCAGCGCGCGAGCGTTTGGAACGAGCGGTGGAAGCGCAACAGCGGCGCGACCAGATAGACGAGCGGCGGCTCGGGGGCGATTTCGAGATCGCCGAAGAGTCGCGCGCGCGCCAGATGGCCGCGCCGCCGGTGCGCTTCGACCCTGCGCCAGTAGTCCGCGCCCTGTAGCGGCAGCGCGGCGTCTTCCGAAACTTTCAACTCGACGACGACGAGCCGACCGTCGCGCCTGAGCGCCAGCAGATCGACGGGGCGTGCGCCCGCGCCCGCCGCCTCGCGCGACGTGCGAAGCTGCACGTGGAGCGGCGAGACGACGAGGCCGGGATCGAGCCGCGTCACGTCGCGGCGCAGGATCGATTCGAGCCACGCCTCGGGCGCGGCGCGGTAGAAGGCGTGGCGCTTATCTCCGGCGTCGGCGCGGCGGTGCGCGCCGAGTTCGTCCAGCAGCTTGGCGAGCAGCCGCCAGTTCCCTCCTTCGAGCGGAAGCTTCGCCCCCGCGCCCGGCACGCCGAACCACGCGCGCTCCTCGCCCGACAGGCGGCGCACGCGCGCGAACGGCAGCCCGCGGAAGCGCACCGTCTCGCCGCGGCGCGACGCGATCACGTCGACGCAACCGGGGGCCAGCGCGACGAGGCGCGAAGCCGTCTCGCTCAACCCCGCGCGGCGCGCGAAACTAAACGGCGGCGCGGCTTCGAGCAGCGACTCCAAGCGCGGCGCTTCGACCCCGATCAAACTCGCCGCCCGCGCCCGGCGCTCGTGCTCACACGCGCTGCCCCGCGCCGCTCCGCCGCCGCCCCCCGTCGCGGCCTCGTCATCGGTCTTCGTCGCCACCTCGCCGGAGTCCGACGCCGACTCTTCCCGACTCTTCGCCTGATCGCCAACGGTCGTCGCCCCGCCCTGCCTCTCGGTCGAACCGCCGACGGTCGCCGCCTCGTTAAACTGCGCCGCGTCGTCCCACTCGAACAGACTGATCGCGGCCCGCACTTCGTCGCGCAGAAGCGGCACGCGCTCCGCCGCCGCCTTCGACAGCCCGCGCTCGACGACGAGCCACAGCTTCGGCGCGCGCGCGGCCCGCTGCGCGCGACGACCGGCGCGCACGCGCAGCCACCACGCCAGCGCGGAGGCGAGCGCCGAGTCGATCTCGTGCGCCTTCAGGCCGACGACCGCGCCGGTCGCCGCGATCACCTCGCCGCGCCCGCGCCTGAGCAGCACGCGCGCGTAGCGACCGGGCTCGTTGCGCCGCGCGCCCGCGCTCAAACGCACGCTCTCGACGACAGACCCCGGCGCGTGCGCGCGCACGACCGCCGCCAGCCTCTCGCACGCCGCGAGCCGCGCCGCGGCGACCGCCTGCGCGCCCTCGCGCGCCGACGCGCGCGGGACGAGTTCGAGCACGGCGCGCTCCGCGCCCGCCCGCCGCGTCACGCGCAGACAGAGCTTCCCGCCCGCCCACTCCCACGCCGCCACGCGCCACGCCGCCGCGCCCGCTTCGGCCCAGTAGGAGAAGCGCAACGCGCCTCCCGACGCGCACAACTCCCACCCGCCCGCGCGCAGACTGACCGCCCCGCGCGGGGCGTTAACTTGACGTGAAGCGCCCGCGCGGCGCAGAGCGTCCGCGTCGCGCTCACGCCGAGTCTCGGCGCAGAACCATTCGCCGCGCGACTCCAACAGCTCGCACAGGCGCAGCCGCGCCTCTTCCCTTTCGCCGGGAGTGGTGAGGAATTTCATCCGACAGGTATCGCATCACGCGCCGCCGGTTGAGGAGCGGCGCGCCATTCACTGTCAAAGAAAAGCGTGTGATAAGATCGACAGTAGTCAGTAGTCAGTAGTCAGTAGTCAGTAATCCGTTGTGCGTCGTTAGTTGCTTTTGTGTGATGCAGAAGCTGAGTGACTAAATCTCTGAGCGTTAGCTCGTGAAGCATTAACTACTGACTACTGACTACTGACTATCGTCTACGGCCAGCATTTTAAGAGAGACTTGATGGCAATGAAAGACATTTATCTGGTCGGCGCGGCGCGCACGCCCATCGGGCGCTTCGGGGGCGCGCTGGCGGGGCTGACGGCTGCCGAGATGGGCGAGGCGGCGGCGAGGGCGAGCCTTCGGCGCGCGGGCCTCGCGGCGGGCGACGTGCAGGAGCTGATCTGGGGCTGCGCGCGGCAGGCGGGCGGCGGGCCCAACGTCGCGCGGCAGATCGGCCACCGCGCGGGCGTGCCCGACAGCGTGCCCGCCTTCACGGTCAATCAGGCGTGCGGGTCGGGGCTGAAGTCGATCATCCTCGCGGCGCAGGAGATCGCGCTCGGTCGCGCGCGGGCGGTGCTGGCCGGCGGCGTCGAGTCGATGTCGCGCGTGCCCTACTTCGCGGAGGGCGCGCGGTGGGGCGCGAAGATGGGCAACGTCGATCTGGTGGACGGGATGTACCGCGACGGCTTCAACGATCCGCTCTCCGGCCTCGTCATGGGCGAGACGGCGGAGAACCTCGCGCGGCAGTACGAGATCGCGCGCGTCGAGCAGGACGAGTTCGCGCTGCGCTCGCAGCGGCGGGCGGCGGCGGCGATTGACTCCGGCAGGTTCGACGAGGAGATCACGCCCGTCGAGACCAAGGGGCGCAAGGGCGAGCCCGTCACGTTCGCGCGCGACGAGCACCCGCGCGCCGACACTTCCGCCGAGAGCTTGCGGAAGCTCGCGCCGGTCTTCGCCAAGGACGGCACGGTGACGGCGGGCAACTCTTCCGGCATCACGGACGGCGCGGCGGCGGTCTGCGTGCTCGGCGAAGAGGCTTTGAAGGGGACGAACGCCGCGCCGCTCGCCCGCGTCGTCGATTACGAGATCGCGGGCGTCGCGCCGGAGGTGATGGGCATCGGGCCCGTGCCCGCGGTGCGCGCGCTGCTCGCGCGGCAGAAGTTGACGCTGGATCGGATCGATCTCGTCGAGCTGAACGAGGCTTTCGCCGCGCAGGTCATCGCGTGCGACCGCGAGCTGCGCTTCGACGCGGAAAGGCTGAACGTCAACGGCGGCTCGATCGCGCTCGGCCACCCCATCGGCTGCACGGGCGTCCGCATCACGACGACGCTGCTCTACGAGATGAAGCGCAGGGGCGCGCGCCTCGGACTCTCGACGCTCTGCGTCAGCGGCGGCATGGGGCTCGCGCTCCTCGTCGAGCGCGTCTGACGCGCCCGGTCGAGTGGGCGCGCGTCTAAAGCGCGATTGAGTGAAGGCGCGTCTAGAGGCGCGATTGAGTCAGCGAGCGCCCGGCGCTCGCTTGAGCGAAGCGCGACCGCCCGCGCGCGAGAGAATGGATCAGTCGAACACCTCCATCCGCCGTGCCGACGCCGCCGACGCCGCCCTGCTCGCGGAGCTGGGCGCGCGCACCTTCCGCGACACCTTCGCCGACAGCACCAAGCCCGAAGACATGATCGCCTACCTGTCCGCCGCCTTCGGCACAGAGATACAGGCGGCGGAGCTTGCCGACGCTCGCTCGACCTTCTTCGTCGCCGAGACCGACGGCGCAGCGAGCGGCTACGCGAAGCTGCACGCGGGCGAGGCGGAGCCGTGCGTCGAGGGTGGCAAACCCGTCGAGCTGGCCCGCCTCTACGTCGGGCGGGAGTGGTTCGGTCGCGGCGTCGGCGCGTTGCTGATGCGCGCGTGCGTCGAGGAGGCGCGGCGCGCGGGCCACGCGACGATGTGGCTCGGCGTGTGGGAGCACAACGCGCGCGCGCAGGCCTTCTACCGCAAGTGGGGCTTCCGCGCGGTCGGCGAGCACGTCTTCCCCGTGGGCTCCGATCCGCAGATCGATCTGATCATGGAGCGCGCGCTCGTATGAGAACGTCTTACCTGCCCGTCGTCCTCGTCGTCTTCGGCAACATCCTCTACCACGTCTCGCAGAGATCGGTCCCGAAGTCCGCGAACCCGCTCGCGACGATGACGGTCGCCTACGCGGTCGGGATTTTACTCTGCGCCGCGGGCAGCATCTTTTACCCGTCGGAGAGGTCATTCATCGCGTCGATCCGCGGGTCGGGCTGGACGGCCATCGTCATCGGCGTGGGCGTCGCCGCCGTCGAGATCGGCTTCCTGCTGGCGTACCGCGCGGGCTGGCGGATCAGCGTCGCGCCCGTCGTGGCGAGCGCCGCCGTGGCGCTGCTCCTGATACCCGTCGGCGTCGGGCTCTTCGGCGAACGCCTTTCCGTCCGCAACGTGATCGGCGTCGCGCTCTGCGTCGCCGGGTTGCTCTTCCTCGCGCGCGAGTAGGCGCACGCGCGCCGGACTCGGGTGGTGTCCCGGTTCCGTCTTTCCTCCGTGCCCCCTCCGTGTCCTCTGTGCCTCTGTGGTGAGTGCTTACGATCCCTCCTTCACCACAGAGGCACAGAGGACACGGAGGGGGCACAGAGTAGAAATCTAATCAGGACTTCGCCCGGACGTGCGCGCCGTTGTCCTTCGCGCGCGCCGCGCTGTTACAATTCACGCTCGCCGTGTTAACGGATCGCGCCCGCGCCCCGTCTCTACGAAGGACGTTGGCGCGGGCCAGCTCGGGAGGACGTTGGCGCGGGCCAACTTGCGGGCGCGGGCGGGGCATCACAGTTCATGCCTCTCCCAAGCACGAAAGACGGGTGACTAAACGGACGGACGGCGCGTGCCGCCGCCTTTTATATTTCAGTCGAAAGGGCCTTGTGAATTTTTATGAGAAAGCATCTAGCGATCCTGTCCGCGCTCGCCGCGCTGACCCTCGCGCCGTCGGCGTCGGCGCAGACTCGCCGCGCGCAGGCTTCCCCCGCCCGGCGCGGCGCGGCGACGAGCGCCACGACCGCGGGCGTCCTCGCGCAGCTCCCCGCCTCGGACGCCGTGATGACGGTTGACGTGAAGCGGCTGTTCGGAGAGGCGATGCCGCGCGCCTACGCGAGCAACCAAGCGGAGCTGGCGCGCGTCAACGGCGAGATCGACAAGTTCAGGGAGCGCACCGGGCTCGACGCGCGCAAGTTCGCGCAGCTCGCCTTCGGCGTGCGCTACGTCGAGACCCCCTCGGGCGCGACGACGATGGAGGCGGTCGCCATCGCGCGCGGCGCGTTCGACACCGGCGCGTTCGTCTCGGCGGGCCGCCTCGCGTCGAACGGCAAGTATCAGGAGACGAAGTACGGCGGGAAGACCGTGCACCTTTTCAGCTTCGACGATCAGGTGAAGCTGCTCGGGCTGTTCAAAGTTCACTTGACGGAGCTGGCGGTCTCGGCCCTCGACGCCAACACGCTCGCCATCGGCAA
This sequence comes from Pyrinomonadaceae bacterium, assembly GCA_036389335.1. Taxonomy (GTDB): domain Bacteria; phylum Acidobacteriota; class Blastocatellia; order Pyrinomonadales; family Pyrinomonadaceae; genus JAIVGV01. The sequence goes on from DASVQC010000065.1 coordinate 13,037, forward strand.
GCCCTCGCGCGTGCGCGAGGCGATTGACGCGGCTGCCGGGCGCGGTCGCGTCTCCGCCGAGGTCGCCGGCCTCGCCGCGCACACACCCGACGCCATCGTCGGCCTCGGCGGCGCGCTCCCGGCGAGCGCGACGCGCAACCTCGACTTCCTGAGCGCGGAGTTCAGCCGCAGCGTCGCCTCGATCCGGCAGTTTTACGGATCGGTCGGCGCGACCTCCGAGGGCTTCCGGATGCAGACGGTCTTCCGCACGGAGACGGCGGGCGCGGCGAAGACCCTCGGCGACACGGTCGAGGGCTTGAAGCAGTTCGCGCCTTTCGCCATCGGGCAGATGGCGAAAGGCGACGCGGAGAAGGCGCGGCTGCTGCGCAGCGTCGTCGGCGCGACGCGCGTCTCGGCGCAGGGCAACGAGCTACAGATCACCCTCGCGCTCGCCGAGGGCGATCTCGCCGGGCTGATTCAGGCTTTCTAAAATAGGCCGGGCCGCGAAGGCGAAAAGAAAAAGCCGGGGCGCTCGTCCCCGGCTTTTTCCGTTCCGCCGCTTCCGCGGCGCGGCGATCCGCGCCGCAGCCCTAACGGCTGCGCGGGGCGACGGGCGGGCGCGGCGCGTCGAGCGAGTCGTCCTCGGCGACGCGCGCGAGCACGTCGTCGTAGACCTTGATCTTGCCCGCGCGTTCGAGCTTCGCCTTGAGCGCGCCGACGTAGTCCTCGAACACGTCCGTGCGGCGCGAGCTGAGCGTGCTCTGCATGAGCGAGTCGCGCTGCTTGGCGAACTCGGCGAGATCGGCGTCCTTGCGCTTCGTCATGCCGACGACGACCCACGTCTCGCCCACCTTGATCGGCGTCTTCGTCACCTCGCCCTCCTTCAGGGCGTTGATGGCCTCGTCCGCCGCGGGGCTCGTGCCGGCTTCGGCGAGCGGCGTGCCGAGCTTGTAGGCGGGCAGCGGCTTGGCCTCCAGCCCCGCCTTCTCGGCGGCTGCCTTGAGATCGGCTGCCGAGTTCGCGCCGCCCGCGATCTCGCGCGCCGTCTGTTCGAGCGCGCCGCGCGCCTTCTCCAGCTTGACGCGCGCCTCGACCTTGTCTCTGACCTCGGAGAGATCGGGGATGCGCGGCTCGCGCCGCTCGACGAGCGAGGGGATCGCGAAGCCGTTCTTGACGCTCACGCGGTCGCCCACGTCGCCCGGGTTTTGCAGCGGCTTGATCGCCTCCTCGAACTGCGGGCTGCTCCCGATGTCGGGCACGTCGTCGCCCGGCTTGATGAAGGGCGTCTCCTTGATCATCTCCGCGGGGGCCATGTTCGCCTCCGCCGCCAGCTCCTGCGCGACCTTCTGGAAGTCCTTCGTCTCCCTGAGCCGGGCGGCGGCGCGCGCGGCGAGATCGGCTGCCGCCTTGTAGGCGCGCTGGTTGCGCTGCGAGGCGAGCAGCTCGGGCTTGGCCTCCTCGAACGACTTCGTCACGGCGTCGCCGCGCCGGATGATGTAGTAGGCGTCGCCGTACTTGACGGGCTCGTAAACCTGCCCCTCCTGCGTCAGGTCGAAGACGTGCTGGAGCGGGTCTTTCGTCGCCGCCGGGTCTTTCTTGACGGGCTTGGGGAGCCAGCCGCCGGCCTTGGCCGTCGCGGGGTCTTCCGAGTTGCCCTTCGCCACCTCGGCGAACTTCTCCGCCGAGACGAGCGTGCCGTCCTTGTGCAGCTCGTTGAGCAGCGCGTTGGCCTTGCCGAAGACCTGCTGATCGAGCGCGGGCGTCGCCACCTTCAATACGATCTGCTGCGCCCGCACGCCCGCGATCTTGTTCTCCGGCTTGACCTGATCGTAGGCGGCGCGCAGGTCGGCGTCCGAGACGCTCAGCTTCTCTCCGACCTTCGACTGGCTGACGTAGAGGTAGCGAATCTTCACCTGCGGATCGAAGTAGCGGAACTCGCCCTTCTTCTCCTCGTAGAACTTCCGCACCTCCTCGTCCGAGGGCTTCACCTTCTCGGCCAACTTCTCGGCGGTGACGGGGACGAAGGTGAGATCGAAGGAGGCGTTCTTGCGCGTGAAGTCTTCCTCGACCTCCTTGTCCGAGACCGTGACGCCCGCCGTCACGAAGGCGCGCAGCTTGTCCGCCGCGATCTGGTTGCGCACCGTCTCCTCGAACTTCTGGACGCTGCCGAACTGCTGCGCGGCGCGCTCCTTGTAGCGCTCCATGCCGACGAAGGTGCCGGTCGTCGGGTCGGTGTACTGCTTGCGGATCGCGGCGGCCACCTCGGCGTCGGACGCGCCGAAGCCCAGCCGCACCGCCTCCTGCGCGATGATCTGATCGCGCACGAGGCCGTCGAGGAAGCGGCGGTCGCCGCCGAGCTGCGCGAGGCTGATCTGGCCGCCGAACATGTTGCGGTAGTTCTCTTTGATCCGGTTCAGATCGCCGACCGTGATCTCTTCGCCGTCCACGGAGGCGAGGACTTCGGCGTTGGTCGCCGCCGCGGCGTTCGGGCTCCCGTAGCGGTTGAAGGTGAAGAGCACCATCGAGAGCCCGATGACGAGCGCGAAGGTGATGATGAGCCAGTTGCGCGCGCGCTCCATGCGGCTGAATAGTCTGAGCATCGTTCGAGTTCCCCGAAAGAAGAGATTAGGACTGTCGCGAGGCGGCCCGCGCCGGCGGAGGTGGCGCGCGCCGCGTAAGGCGCGCGCGAGAGCGTTCCCGCGAACCGCGAATTGTAATTGAGAGGCGCGCGCCGCCGCAACCGGGGGCGCGGAGGCCAGAGGCCAGAGGCCAGAGGCCAGTTGACTCCGCTTTGCGAGTTCATCGCCCGAGACTCGCCGCGGGAGGTGTGATAACTCAACTCACAGACGCCTTTCTCCTGATTCTGACCTCCGACCACTGACCTCTAGCCTCTGACCTCTGACCTCTGTATCATTGCCGTCATGCACGAACCGATCTGGCTGTGGGTGGGCTTCACGGCTTTCGTCCTCCTGATGCTCGGCATCGATCTGGGGCTGTTCAACCGCAAGGCTCACACGATCAGTTACAAGCAGGCGGTCGGGTGGAGCGCGGTCTGGATCACGCTCGCGCTCCTCTTCGCCGGGGTGGTCTACTGGCGCAGGCTCACCGAGCTGGGCGCCGACGGCGCGCAGGACTCCGTCCTCAAGTACCTGACCGGCTACATCATCGAGCTGTCGCTCTCGGTCGATAATCTGTTCGTCTTCCTGCTCATCTTCTCCTACTTCAAAGTCCCCTCGAAGTACCAGCACCGCGTCCTCTACTGGGGCGTGCTCGGCGCGCTCGTCATGCGCGCCGTGATGATCCTGGTCGGCGCGGCGCTGATCACGAAGTTCCACTGGATCATCTACCTCTTCGGCGCGTTCCTCATCTACACGGGCGTCAAGATGTTCTTCCAGAAGGAGGGCGAGGGGGGCGTCGATCCCGAACGGAACTTGGCGGTGCGCGCCGTCTCGCGCGTGCTGCCCATCGCGCGCGGCTACGACGGGCAGAGGTTCTTCACGCGCAAGGAGGGCAAGCTCTACGGCACGCTGATGCTCTTGGTGCTCATCACGGTCGAGGTCACGGACCTCGTCTTCGCCGTCGACTCGATCCCCGCGATCTTCGCCATCACGACCGACCCGTTCATCGTCTACACCTCGAACGTCTTCGCCATCCTCGGCCTGCGCACCTTCTACTTCCTGCTCGCGGGCGTGGTCGAGAAGTTCCACTACCTCAAGATGGGGCTCGCCGTCGTGCTCACCTTCGTCGGCGTGAAGATGCTGACCGAGGGCTTCCTGCACCGCTACCTCGACGAGAGCCACATCATCATGTTCTCGCTCGGCTTCGTCATCCTCGTCCTCGCCGGGTCGGTCGCCGCCTCGCTCCTCTTCCCCAAGAGCTGCGAGACGGACATCGAGGTCGAGCTGCCCGAAGGCTTCGGCTCGCCCTACGACGACGACGAGGGCCGGCTCGGCGCCGAAGAGCCGAAGGCGTGAGGAAGGGATGAGGGATGAGGGATGAGGGATGAAATAAAGGCATTTTGCCTTCTTCTTCATCCCTCATCCCTCATCCCTCATCCCTTGTTTATGATTCCTCTTGCTGGCTCGCAATCGCGTGTGTTAATTTTCCAAAGGGACTTGGACGACACGGCCCACGCCCCCGGCCACGCCCCGCCTCACGCGCCGCTTCCCCACGGGAAGCTCCCGGCGCGCTCGACGTAAAAATTTCCGCTCCGAAATTTTCCCCTCACAGTAAAGGCCCGTCCTCAGGCGTCGTCACTATGGCAACGGTCAGTCCAACCGTCAGCGGTAAAAAGAAGCGTCTCGATCTCGACTGGTGGGTCGTCTCGAAGCGGCTCGTCTACACGGGCGTCGTGCTCGCCGTCGTCGGCGTCGCGGGGGCCGGGGCGGGGCTCTACGTCTACCTCTACGGCAACCCGTTCCACAAACTCGATCCGAAGCTCAACGCGCCGGCGGGCGCGCGCTTCCTCTCCTTCGACGGCGACGTGCAGGTGGTGCGCGCGATGACGCGGGAGCGGCTCCTGGCGCGCAGCGACACGCAGCTCTACCCCGGCGACATCGTGCAGACGCAGACGGACGGACGCGCGCGCATCCAGCTCGCCGACGGCGCGACGCTCGTCGTGCGCCCGAACAGCGTCGTCACCATCCGCGACAACGCGCGGCTCGAAGACGGCACGCGCACGAACGTCCGCGTCGCCGTCGACCGCGGTCAGGTCAACGTCCGCACCGAGGAGCAGGCCGAGGGCTCGCACAACGTCGTCGAGACGCCGCTCGCCAAGAACAACCTCGGCTCGCAGACGGGCGCGTCCTTCGGCGTGCGCGAGGACAACACGGAGGACATCCGCGTCGGCGCGGGCCGCGTCGAGACGACGACGCGCGGCGGAGAGAAGACCGTCATCACGGGCGGCGAGTACGTCGCGCTGAACCAGTCGGGCAGCGTCAAGAGCCGCGAGCACCTCCTCGACACGCCGTCGCCCTCGGCACCGCGCGATCTGGAAAAGATCGCCGTCGGCTCGAACGGCGTGACCGACGTGACGCTGCGCTGGCAGCGGCCCGCGTCGGGCGCGGCGAAGTTCTACCGCGTCGAGGTCGCCACCTCGCCGTTCTTCGTCGCCGCGGGCAAGGTCGTCGAGCGCGACCAGTTGGAGACGACGAGTTTCAACGCGAGCCAGTTGCGCCCCGGCGTCTACTTCTGGCGCGTGCGCGCCACCGCCTCCTCGACGCAGACGAGCGACTGGAGCGATCCGCAGAAGTTCACCGTCGCCGCCGGCGCGGGCGGCGGCGAACGACTCACGGTCTCGGGCGTCACCTTCGAGTACGTCGCGGGCACGGTCTACCTCGCGCGCGGTCGCACGCAGGCGGGCAACACCGTCCGCGTCGCCGGGCGCGACACGGTCGCCGCCGACGACGGCACGTTCCAGCTCCAGACGAACATCCCCAAAGGGGCGCGCGAGGTCTGGGTCGAGGTCGAAGACCCGCAGGGCAACAGCCAGCGCACGCGCGTCGCCGTCGCCGCCGACGCGCCGGCCAGATGAAAGGTCGGTAACAAGTGACGGGTGACAAGTGACGGGCGGGATCGACGCGACACGGCCAGCGTGCCCGCGCGCGCCACTCCAAGCCGATCACCCGCCTTGCCTGTCACCCGTCACCCGTCACCCGTCACGGTCTTTATGCAAGTCATCCTCCTGAAAGAAGAGCACGAGCGACCGGCCCCGGCGCTGCTCGACGCCTTGCGCGAGGCGGGCGTGGGCGCGCGGCTCGCGAACGCGCCGCGCGCGGCGCAGGCTGAAGACGGGGCGGCGGCGGGCGCGCCGCCGCCGCTCGTCGTGCTCTGCGAGGTCGCCGACGGCGCGGACGTGGTCGAAGTTCACGCCGCGGTCGCGCGCGCCTCGGCGGCCTACCCCGGCGCGATTCTGGTCGCCTGCCGCCGCGCGCCGCGCGCCGCCGATCAAGCGGAAGGCCGCAAGCTCGACGCCGGCGCGCTCGTGCGCCTCGGCTTCCGCGCCGTCGCCGACGCCCCGGCGCAGGTGCCCGCGCTGCTGCGCGAGCTGGAGGATCGCGGCGGCGACACCGAAGGGCTCTCGGCGCACACGAGCGAGGTGCTCGACGCGACGCCTTCGAGCGTGCTGCTCCCCGAAAACCTGTCGGTCGCGACGCTGCGCGCGGCGTTCGAGGCCGTCAGCGCGCTCCACTTCGTCAGCGATCAGCGCGGCGCGGCGCAGACGGCCCTCGCCGGACTCGCCCCGCTCGCGCGCGCCGACCGCTGGACGCTCTACCTGACCGAGACTGAAGGCGACGAGCAGCCGACGCGCTTCGAGCCGCTCGCCGTGCGCGGGCTGACGCGCCGCGAGCGCGAGCCGCCCGCGGGCGACTGGCGCAAGGCCCTGCACACGGACGAGCTGCTCTCTCTCATGGGCAGCGAGTCGCGCGCCGCGCGCGAGGCCCACGCCTGCGCCGAGACCGTGCGCCGCGACGAGGGGGATCGCCGCGCCGTCGCCGTCCCGCTCGTCAGCGGCGACCGCGTGATCGCCGTCGTCGAGGCGGTGCGCGAGGGCGCGGGCGCGCGGGGGTTCTCGCCGCAGGAGGAGTCTCTGCTCTCCGCGCTCGCCGTGCCGATCTCAGCCGCGCTCGCCAACTCGGTGCGCATCGCCGAGGCCGAGCGGCTCTCGCTGACGGACGATCTGACGAAGCTGCACAACGCGCGCTTCCTGCGCCAGTACCTGACCGCCGAGATCAGGCGCGCGCGCCGCTACGGCTCGCAGGTCTCCGCGCTCTTCCTCGACCTCGACGACTTCAAAGAGATCAACGACCGTTACGGCCACCTCGTCGGCTCGCACGTGCTGATGGAGATGGCGACCGTCATCTTGACGGGCGTGCGCGACACGGACGTGGTCTCGCGCTACGGCGGCGACGAGTTCGTCGTCATCCTCCCGGAGACGGGCATCGACATGGCGGAGCGCGTCGCCGAGCGCGTGCGCGGGAAGATCGCCTCGCACGTCTTCACGGGCGGGCGGCGGCTGAACCTGCGCATCACGGCGAGCTTCGGCGTCGCCTGCTTCCCCGCGCACGCGCAGTCGCCGCAGCAGTTGATCGCCGGGGCCGACGCCGCCATGTACGACGCCAAGGCCGCGCGCAAGAACTGCGTCCGCTTCGCCAGCGAGCCGGGCGGGTGAGGCAGGCTTTTTGATCCTCGGGGCCCGGAGGAAGAGATGAAAAGCCGGGCATCACATCTCAAACCGCCGCATGATTCGCTAACGGTCGATGCCTTACACGTTTTACGAGGGCTCGCCGTCGAGCGCGGGGGCAGTCAGTCAGTAGTTGCAGTTCGGGCGCTTCTTACTGGGTCGTGTGCGAATGCCGGGGCGCAAGTTTACTTGCAAAGGCCGTTGACTTTAAAACATTGGAGCGCGTATAAGGCGTTTCCCAGGGTTTACACAAAGGTTAAGACGCCTCCTCGCTCCGCCGACGATCTCGTTTACTCAATTGATAACCAATTGACGTAATCGGGCAGTCACTGCCTTACAGGAGCACACCGGCCATGACCTCACGCGTCAAAGTTTTTCTTATCGTACTAGTTACGATCTCTGCTTTCGGCCTGGTGTCGGGCACTCGTAAAAGTGCGGCGACGGGTCAGCAGTCCTCTTTGACGACGCTGCGGGCGACCGGAGCAGTGCTTGAGACGTCGGAGCCGATCAACTCCATCTCCGTCTCGGAAGACGAGCAGACGCTCCGAGTGGTCAGCGGGCTAACCGGAGAGGTGGAGGCATACCGGAGCGCCCCGGACGGATGGTTACGACTACTCAACAAAACATCTAATCTGGGCGTTAAAAGGCTTGACGGGGATCGCGTCCAAGTCGAACGCGGAAAGGTTACGGTCTATGACGCCGCGGGCAAGCTCGTCAGCCGGTTCGCTTCTTACCCTGCCATCTCGACGGCGCTTCTTAACGGCGGGAAGGTCGTGGTCGCCTCTCCGACGGAGAAAAATCTACTCCACGTGTATAGCCCCGATGGGCAGTTGCTAAAGAGCTTCGGTCAGGTCAAAAGGCGGGATCAAACAAACCCTTCCCAGAACAGCTTTCTCAACCGGGGCAGGGTTCTGACCGATGCGAAGGGGAATATTTATTACGTCTACGGCTACGTCCCGTTGATTCAGAAGTTCTCCCCCGACGGGGAGATGCTGTACGAGATCGAGGTGAAGGGTGAAGCTATAGAGCTTCAGCAGGCGGTGGCCCGCCAATTCCTCAGCATCAGAGACCCCTGGCAGGTCGGCGGCGTCGACATCATCAACGCCGCCGCGGTCGAACGTAGGACGGGCCACCTCTGGATCGGGATGAACGGCTCGTCGACGAGCGGGGTCGTTTACGAATACGACGGCCAAGGGCAAAAGGTGGGGGAGTACGCCCTGCGCGTTAACGTCCCCGGCGTGCCCCCGCAGAATATCACTAACATAAAAGACATCGCGGTCACGGGCTCAAGCCTCTACGTCCTAACCTCATATCAGCAGGTGTACAGTTTCAACAGGAAGGGCGACTCTGTGGCGCGGCTCAAGCAGTCTCTAACTATAGAGCCACACCCCCGGCCCAGCTTTCGCCCGCTTTCGCTCCTAAATCATATAAATTTACTTCGCTCGCGCAGGGCGGCTGCGGCACCAGCCAATCATGGAACGGGTGTTCATTCACGTGTCCAGGCCCGGGCACACGCGCCGGCAGTCCGCCGCGGCCACCGGCAAACACTAGTGACGGTTCGCTTAAAGATTGTAAGGCCGCGTTGAGTGATTCTTTGAGCCCCGGATACTCGGTCGTCGGCTCCACCTGCCAACAGTTCCCTCGGCACCGCGACGCACACGAGGGGAGGGTGTCATTCGGAGGTCACGATCTGTAGGAGCGGCACAAATTCTACTCACAGTGTTACTTTAGACTGCCCCGCACAAGCCTGCGTGAGCGACGGCGGCGGCGGCGGCGGCGACGGCGGGCCGGAATGTTCCCCGGACACGACCTGCACCAACACCGCCGAGTACTGCCGGTGCAAGCAGTTGACGGGCCTCTGGGATGAAGGCTTCTGCACTTGCTTCTACGATTCGCCCGTCGTCGTCGACGTTTCGGGCGACGGCCTCAACCTCACGAATGCCTCCGGCGGCGTCAACTTCGACCTTGACGGCGACCAGAGCGCGGAAAGGCTCGCGTGGACTGCGGCTGGTGGCGACGACGCCTTCCTCGCTTTAGACCGCAACGGCGACGGCATCATCAATAACGGCGCGGAACTCTTCGGCAACTTCACGCCGCAGCCCGCCCCGCCCGCGGGGCTGTTGAAGAACGGCTTTAACGCCCTCGCCGAGTACGATAAGCCCCAGAACGGCGGGAACTCCGACGGCGTGATCGACAGCCGCGACGCGATCTCCCCCAGCCTCCGCCTCTGGCAGGACGCGAACCATAACGGCGTCTCTGAGATGGGCGAGCTGCACACCTTACAGGGGCTGGGCCTGCAATCGATAGACTTAAACTACAAGGAGTCGAAGCGCGCGGACGAGTTCGGTAACCGCTTCCGCTACCGCTCGAAAGTCGCGGACGCACGCGGCGCGAAGATCGCGCGCTGGGCGTGGGACGTGTTCTTGGTGCGGGGTCAGAACCAGGTAGTGCAGAGCGGGTGGGCGGATCGGCTAAGCTCGTTCGTCGAGACGGGTAAGGTGGCCCAACTCTCCCTGCCCGGCCTGCCGCTCGCCAAGCCTTTTAAGACTGCTGCGCTGAGTGATCTTTAAGCTAAGGGTAACGGAGCCACGCGCGTTAGAGAGCCGCCCGGCAGGTGCCACGCCACCGGGCGGCTCTACTTTTAGTCCGCGCCTCCCCGGCTGCGCCGCGCCCCCCTCCGGCGTTCGCCGCCAGGGCCGCGCCCGCCGGTCGATCCCGTCGGTCGTGTGGGCTGCCACAGCACGGGCGGGGTGGGCTGCACGGTTTCGCAAGCGAAAAAGATTATTTAAATTCTATCGACTGAGTGTCTTGGCTTAGATTTTCTAAGTTTTTGGTGTATCTTCAACTGTTCGTACCGACGGGGGCGGCGTAGGTATGGATCGCGGCGGGCCGGGACTCCCTGCTCCGGCGTGTCTCCCTCCACAAATCGGACTCCACACGCTCTCGCACGCGCACGACTTGCGCCGCGGCACTTTCGGCGCGGCGGCGAGAGGTGGGGAATGCCCCCGAGAGATTACCCGACTGAATGAAAATCTAAATGGCATTCAAATCACTCTTCAGCCTGTTCTCCAGCGACCTCGCCATCGACCTCGGCACGGCGAACACGCTCGTCTACGCGAAGGGGCGCGGCATCGTCGTCAGCGAGCCGTCCATCGTCGCCATCAACAAGGTGACGAACGCCGTCGAGGCGGTGGGCAAGGAGGCGAAGGAGATGCTCGGGCGCACGCCCGGCAACATCGTCGCCATCCGCCCGATGAAGGACGGCGTGATCGCCAACTTCGAAGTGACCGAGAAGATGCTCCAGCACTTCATCCGCAAGGCGCACAACGGCAAGTCGTGGGTCTCGCCCCGCGTCGTCATCGGCATCCCCTCCGAGATCACGCAGGTCGAGCGCCGCGCCGTCGAGGACTCCGCCTACCGCGCGAAGGCTTCCGAGGTCTACCTCGTCGAGGAGGCGATGGCGGCGGCCATCGGCGCGGGGCTCCCGATCACCGAGCCGCACGGCAACATGATCGTGGACATCGGCGGCGGCACCACGGACATCGCCGTCATCTCCCTCTCGGGGATCGTCTACTCGCGCGCCGTGCGCGTCGCCGGCAACGAGATGGACGAGGCCATCACGCAGTACATCAAGCGCAAGTACAACCTCTTGATCGGCGAGCGCACCGCCGAGGCGATCAAGATCGAGCTGGGGTCGGGCTTCCCGCTCGAAGAGCAGCTCTCGATGGACGTGAGAGGGCGCAACCTCATCGAGGGCATCCCCAAGACGATCACGATCACGGACGACGAGGTCAGAGAGGCGCTGGCCGACTCGGTCGCCACCATCGTCAACGCCGTGCGCGTCGCTTTGGAGCGGACGCCGCCGGAGCTTTCAGCCGACATCGTCGAGCGCGGCATCGTGCTGACGGGCGGCGGCGCGCTCCTGAAGAACTTGGACAAGCGACTCTCCATCGAGACCGGCTTGCCCGTCTCCGTCGCCGAAGACCCGCTCTCGTCGGTCGTCCTCGGCGCGGGCAAGATGCTCTCGGACTTCAACCTCCTCAAGCGCGTCAAGTGGGACAACACGCTCACGGGCGGCTCGTAAAAAAGAGGTCAGAGGCTAGAGGTCAGAGGTTAGTAAAAACCCCTGACTCTGACCTCCGACCTCTGACCTCTGACCTCTAAGTTATGCCTGTCCAGCGGACGCAGAAGGAGATCAGGCGGCGCGCGCCGCTGTGGCTCGTTTTGCTGCTCGGCGTCAACCTCGCGCTGATGTCGGTCTCGGCGCGGGATCAGCAGACGCAGGCGCGCAAGATCAGCGTCTGGGCCCAGATGATCGCGACCCCCTTCCAGAGCTTCTTCTCCGGCGCGAGCCGCTCGGGCGTCGGCTTCTTCCAGTACATCAGAAACTTGAGCGCGGCGTCGGGCGAGAACGAGCAGTTGAAGCGCAGGCTCGCCGAGGCGGAGGGGGAGCTGCGCGAGGCGCGCGCCGCGCGGGCCGAGAACGAGCGGCTGCAAAGCCTGCTGGGGCTCAAGGAGTCGCGCGAGTACCGGAGCGTCGTCGCCCGCGTCATCGCGCGCGACCCCTCGGACTGGTTCGACTCGGCGATCATCAACCGCGGCAGCTCGGCGGGCGTCGAGCGGAACATGCCGGTCGTGACGGCGGACGGCATCGTCGGTCGCGTCGCCGAGGTGAGCCCGGTCTCGGCGCAGGTGATGCTGATCACGGACGAGCGCGCGGCGGCGGGCGCGGTCGTCGGGCAGTTGGAGACCTCGAACGCGCTCGGCTCCGTGCGCGGCTTCGGCAAGAACGGGCTGCTGGACATGCGCTACGTGCCCGGCCTCGAAGAGATCAAGCAGGGCGACGCGGTGACGACGACGGGGCAGGACGGCATCTACCCGCGCGGGCTGAAGGTGGGCGAAGTGATCGAGGTGCAGCCCGGCTCGGCGACCAAGCCGCACGAGATCAAGGTGCGCCCCTCGGCGCGCCTCAACTCGCTCTCCGAAGTCGCCGTGCTGCTCTACCACCCGCCGCCGCGCGCCGTCCCGACGCCGACGCCGACGCCGACGCCGCAGAAGAACACGAAGGGAAAGTGACGAGGAGGGGTGAGAGGTGACAGGTGACAGGTGACAAGAAAAGTCAGGAGTCAGGAGTCGTGAGTCGAAAGTCAGCTCGATCTGAATTCGCCTTTGACGCCGGACTACGGACTACGGACTACGGACTATCTTCCCTGTCGCCCGTCACGGTTTACCTGTCACGGCTTTTATGAGGCTGAAGATCGCCTTCATCGTCGCGGCGGCGGTGGTGTTGCAGACGCAGTTGCCGCTGCTCTGGCAGCCGCTGCGGCACATCGATCTGCCGCTCGTCGTCGTGACCTACTTCGCGCTGCGGCGCGACGTGGCGCAGTCGATGGTGGTCGGCTTCTGCGCCGGGCTCGCGACCGACATCTTCAGCGCGGGGCTGCTCGGCGCGGGCGGCTTCACGAAGACGACGGTCGCTTACCTGATCGCCGCGCTCGCCACGCGCGTGCGGCTCGACAACCCGCTGGTGCGAATCCCCGTCTTAGCAGGTGCCGCCGCGCTCGACGCCGTCGTCGTCGTCGTCCTCCACCGCGTCTTCGGCCAGCCGTCGCTCCAGACCTTCGCCGACACGGCGTCGCTCAAGCTGATCGCGACGACCGCGGCGGGGACGCTGCTCTTCTACGTGTTCGACGTTTTCTTCAGCGACCGCTCGCGCCAGCGCAGGCACTTCGCCTTCCGCCGCCGCGCCGCGCGCCGCAGCTTAGTGAGGAGGTAAAGGCAGAGTGACGGGTAAATCGTGACGGGTGACAGGTAAGGAACGCTCCGCGATGGGCGCGCCTCCCGTCTTCATCCTGTCACCTGCCGCCCGTCACCTGTTACGGCTCTTATGAAGTTCGAGGACGAGTCGCAGAACCTGCGCCTGCGTTTGCGCATCATCCAGATCGTCGTCGTCGCGCTGCTCGCGGTGCTCGGCACGCGCCTCTACTTCCTGCAGGTCGTCAACGGCGCGTACTACGCCGAGCGCGCCGAGAACCAGCGCGTCAGGCGACTGCCCATCCCGGCGCAGCGCGGCACGATCTTCGACCGCAACGGCAAGATACTGGTCGACTCGCGCCCGACCTACAACGTCATCCTCTCGCGCGAGGAGATGCGCGGGCGCGACTTCGCCTCGCTCGCGCAGCCGCTCGCCGAGGGGCTCGGCGTCGAGGAGGAGCTGCTGCGCGAGCGCTTCGACGAGCTGACGCGCCAGCCGGCCTTCGAGTCCATCGTCATCAAGCAGAACGCCTCGCCCGCCGACATCGCGTGGGTCGAGGCCCACCAGGGGATCGACCACGCCGAGCTGCGCATCGAGCAGCAGCCGCAGCGCCGCTACCTCGAGAACGGCGTCCTCGCGCACGTCCTCGGCTACGTCGGCGAGGTGAGCCCGAAGCAGTTGGAGAAGGACGACTTTAAGAAGAAGGGCCTGAAGCCCGGCGACGTGATCGGGCAGGAGGGGCTGGAGGCGACCTACGACGAGTACCTGCGCGGCGCGGACGGCTACCGCGAGGTGATCGTCGACAGCCGCGGGCAGATTCAGGACACGATCCGGACGGTCGAGCCGCAGCCGGGCCAAGACCTCGTGACGACCATCGATCTCGACTACCAGCTCACCGCCGAGGAGCAGTTGCGCAACTCGCCGAACGGGCGCGGCGTGATCATCATGTCGAACCCGAACGACGGCGAAATCTACGCGCTCGCCTCCGCCCCCACCTACGATCCCAACATCTTCTCGCAGAACGTCAAGACGAAGGAGGTGCGGCAGCAGATCGTCGAGCTGTTCAGAGACCCGAAGACGCCGATGGTCAACCGCGCCATCTCGGGCCGCTACCCGCCGGGCTCGACGTGGAAGATACCGATGGCGGTCGCCGGGCTTGAGCAGGGCGCGATCTCGATCAAGAAGTCGAACCTGGTGTGCGGCGGCGGCATCCAGATCGGCAACAAGTTCACGCGCTGCATGGGCCACCACGGGAGCCCCGAGCTGCGCTACGCGATCCGCGTCTCGTGCGACGGCTACTTCTACCGCCTCGGCCTGAAGATGGGCATCGGCGGGATCATGAAGATGGTCTCCGACTTCGACATCAACCGCCGCACCGGCATCGATCTCCCGCACGAGAACGTGAGCACGACGCCCTCGCCCGACTTCAAGAGGCGCGTCAACCCGCGCGACCCCGACTGGCGCGACATCGACACCGTCTACGCCTCGTTCGGTCAGGTCTACGACTACGTCACGCCCATCGCGCTGCTGCGCACGATCTCGGGCGTCGCCGTCGGCGGCAAGCTCTACGTCCCGCACCTGCTCAAGGAGGTGCGGGCCGCCGCCGCCGTCGGCGATCCGAACGACCGCGAGACTTACCGACCGGCGCGCGCCGCGCTGACCTACGACGAGGCGCGCGAGCACGGCGCGCCCGATCCGAAGGCGCTGCGCCCGAACCCGAAGATCGTCCCGATCTCGGACGAGAACCACCGCTTCGTCGTCGAGGGGATGTGGCAGGTCGTCAACGAGGGCGGCACGGGCGGCGCGGTCAAGATCGACGGCATGGACATCGCGGGCAAGACCGGCACGGCGCAGGTCGTCTCGCTCGGCAAGGACGTAGGCGCGAACAAGGATCACTCCTGGTTCGTCTCCTACGCGCCCGCGTGGAAGCCCGAGGTGGCGACCGTCGCGCTCATCGAGAACGTCGGCTTCGGCGGCAGGTTCGCCGCCCCCGCCACGCGCCAGATGTACGAGACCTACTACCGCAGCAAACACAACGGCGAGCCGACGCCGGGGACGCAGATAGCTAAGAAGGAGTGACAGGTGACGGGTGACAGGTGACAGGAAGCGATTAGCTGTTAGCTCTTAGCTATTAGCAGAGCTAAAGGCTAACAGCTAATCGCTAACAGCTTCCCGTCACCTGTCACTTGTCACCTGTCACGGCATTTAATGGTTGCGATCATCGAGAAACGGCGGTTCCGGGATTTCGACTGGCTGCTCGCGCTGCTGGCGGTGGGGATCGTGTTCTTCGGCACGTGGCAGATTTACAACGCGCAGCCGACGGAGAGCTACTGGAAGAAGCAGCTCATCGGCCTCGCCATCTCGCTCGTGCTGATGGTCGTCGTCTCCTTCACGGACTACCGCAAGCTCGTCAACTTCGCGCCCGCCTTCTACCTCTTCGGGCTCGTCCTGCTCGTCCTCGTGCTCGTCCCCGGCATCGGGATGCGGGTCAACGGGCAGCAGTGCTGGATCAAGGTGCCGGGCCTCGGCCAGTTCCAGCCCTCGGAGTTCGTCAAAATCCCCACGGTGCTGATGCTCGCTTACTATTACGGCAAGACGAGGCACCGGGGCGCGCTCGCGTGGAAGGAGCTGCTCGTCGGCGTCGGGATACTGGCGCTCCCCGCCGCGCTCATCCTCCTAGAGCCGGACACGGGGCAAGTCATCACCTACCTGCCGCTGCTCGCCGTCGTCCTCTTCCTCTCCTCGCTGCGGATGTGGATCGTCGTCGCCGCGCTCGCCCTCGCCGTCCTCGGCGCGCCGCTCGCCTACTCGGTGGGCGTCAAGACCGGACTCCTGCACGGCTACAAGCTGGAACGCATCAACGTCATCCTCGATCCGGAGAGCGCCGACAAGCGCGGCTTCGGCTACCACACGTGGCAGTCCATCGTCACGGTCGGCAAGGGCGGGATGACGGGGACGCACGGCACGACGGACGAGTACTCGCAGAGCCGCCTGAAGTTTTTGCCGGAGCCGCACACCGACTTCATCTTCGCCGTCACCGCCGAGACGACCGGCTTCGTCGGCTGCGTGCTGCTGCTCTTGGCCTACGCCGTCCTGCTCTCGCGGCTTCTGGGCGGGGCGCGGCGCGCGCCCGACCGCGCCGGGATGCTCGTCATCATGGCGATTGTGGGCGGGCTCGCCTTCCAGATTTTCATCAACGTCGGGATGGCGCTCGGCATCCTCCCCGTCATCGGCGTGCCGCTGCCGCTGATGAGCGCCGGGCTGTCGAGCGTCCTCGCCACCTTCATCGCCATCGGCTTCGCCGTCAGCGTGCAACTGCGCCGCTTCGTCAACTAGCCGCGCCCCGACGCCGCCGGCGGGGCCCGCCCGCGAGTTAACGATCAGGAGGTCGCCGTGGAACCGACAACACTGACGACGAGGTGGCGCGACTTCGACGCCCAGTTCGTCCGCCGACGCTACGACCGGCTCGCGGGCTTCTTCGTCGTCTTCGAATGGCTCTTCCTGCTGCCGCCCGGCATCCGCCGCAGGGCGGTCGAGCGCATGGGGCTCAGGCCGGGGGGCCGCGCGATGGAGATCGGCTGCGGCACGGGGCGCAACCTCTCGGAACTCTCGCGCGCGGTCGGCGCGGGGGGCCACGTCTACGGCGTCGATCTCTCCGAGGGGATGCTCGAAGTGGCGCGCCGGCTCTGCGACGAGTCGGGCTGGCGAAACGTCTCGCTCGCCGCCGCCGACGCCGCGCACTACGCGCCGCCCGAGCCCGTGGACGGGATTCTCTTCAGCCTCTCCTACGCCGTCATGCCGCACCACCGCGAAGTCTTGCGTCAGGCGTGGCAGCATCTCAAGCCCGGCGGCTACCTCGTCATCATGGACGCGAAAGTCCCCGCGAACCTGGCGGGGAGGATCATTTACCCGCTCGTCTGGTGGGCGAGTCGGCTGACGGTGCTCGGCAACCCGGACGTGCGCCCGTGGGACGATCTGGCCGAGCTGAGCGGCGGCGTCAAGATGGAAGAACTCTCCTTCGGGACTTACTACATCTGCCGCGCGCGAAAACCATAAGCCGCCCCTCGCCGGCTGGGAGTACCTCTCAAACCCATCTGCCTTTTGCGTCCTGATTTGCGCCTTTGCGCCTTTGCGTGAGAAAAGTTTTCACGCAAAGGCGCAAAGGCGCAAAGACGAAGCGCGCGGGGTTCGCGACGAACTCTAAGACTCGCTTAAAAATTTCAAGGGGCGGCGCGTTCATCAACGCGCCGCCCCTCGGCTTTTATTCGTGTGCCGTATCGTCCGGCGACTGTTACGACTTCTTCTGCGGCGGCACGGGCGTCGGCTTGGCGGCGGGCTTGGCGGGCGCGGGCTTCACGTCCTTGGGATCGACCGTCGGCGTCGCCATCGGGGGCGCGCCGCCCGCGGGCGCGATCCAAAGCTCGACGGTCGGCTTCTCGCGGTAGCCGCCCACGCCGGAGAGGGTGCGCGCGCCGTCCATCTTGCGCGTGTTCATCGTGTAGTCGGTCGCGTTGTCGGCGGCCTTCTGCGCGTCCTCCGGGCGGCTCGTGCGCCCGCCGTAGGCGATGAGGTAGCCCTGCGCGCTCGGATCGGCTTGCAGCGCGTTGACGAACTTGTCGAGCTGCGCCTTGTTCGCGCTCAGGTCGGGCGTGACGTACTCGCCGAACTTGACGGCGGGCGCCCCCTTTTTCCCCACCGAGGTCGTGCAACTGCTCGATGTGCTGCAGTCGCGCGAGTAGCCCCCGACGTCGACCGTCGCCGTCACCGTCTGGCCGCCGACGCCGGTCGTGTCCACCGTGATGCTCGACGTGCCCTGCCCCGAAGAGATCGTGCCAGCCGAGACCGTCCAGTTGAAAGTCGGCGTCACGTTCTGGTCGCCGCCGCTCACGTTCGCGGTGAAGGTGAGGGGCGCGCCCTCATCCCCCGCCTCCGGGCACGAGACGCGCACGGTCGGGCACGGCGGCATCTGCTGCTGCTGACGGCCCGCGGCGCGCGCGCCGGGCAGGAGCGCGAGCGCCACGGCGACGAGCGGCGCGGCGAGGCGCAGGTAACTTGGTTTCATACTCATTGCTCCCCTGAAGAATTTTTATTCTGACTGTTTGCCGAGTAGAGCTTGCGGGGCGAGACACGACTGACGAGTCGGCCCGGTCGGACAGTTCGCGAGACCTTAGCGTCAAATCACGATCACGTCAACACTCAAGGTCGCTCCGACGCGCCGCCCGCGCCGGAGTTTCCTCGCCTTTCGACACGCACTCGGCTATACTCGCCGGGTCTTGTCCTGCCGGAGTTTTCTTCCGATGGCGCGCGAGGCGTGCCGGGCGCGCGAGAGTTTGTTCGGACGCGCCGTGGACGGGACGAAAGTTTTGAAAGGCCGCCGGTGACGCTGCCGGCGACCGTCGACGAGATGTTCGGTGCCGCTCCCGGCGCTGACCCCTTCGTCCGAGATCGCACCCGCGGGTCGCGCCTCCTCGGAAGACTGTGAAGGGGCGCGCGCGGGGCTCGCTCTCTCAAGGCGGCGCGCTTAAAGGTCGGCGAGTCGGGAAGTGTTTCGCGCTCGCGCGCGACTTCCGAATCCAGCCGCACGGCGCGCGTCCCTCGAAGAGCGGCGGCTCCGCGGAGTTTCCGAGTGGACAGTTTCAGACGCTTTCCCGCCCGCCGGGGAGCGCGCCAGCGCCCGCCGCGCCTCGAACGCGGCGAGCCCGCGCCCCCCCGCACCGGCGTGACGCCTCAGACCGCATCGCCCGACTCCGCGCGCCCTCCGCGCGTCTCGTCGCCACACCACACCAACGACCGTTCGCACCGCGCCCTTCGCGCACGACTCTTCGTGCCCGGAGCGCGCGGTCTCACCGAGGAGTCAACAGGTTTCCCATGTCTAAAGAGTTAATCGTCAGCGTCAACGGGCGCGAGAAGAAGATCGCCATCATCGAGAATGGCACGGTCACGGAGTTTTACATCGAGCGGGGCGAGGGCGGGCAGGGCGTCGTCGGCAACCTCTACAAGGGGCGCGTGATGCGCGTCCTGCCCGGCATGCAGTCGGCCTTCGTCGACATCGGGCTGGATCGCGACGCCTTCCTCTACGTCACGGACTTCTTCGACGAGGAGGAAGAGTTCGAGCGCATCGTCGTGGACAAGACGAAGACGGGCGACGCCGACGCGGCGCGCGCCGCGGCGAACGAGAAGATCGAACGCGCGCGCGTCGAGCGCGAGCGGCAGATGGAGTCGGCGCACGAGCTGGCCCTGCCCGAACCCGCCGAGGGCGAGGAACAAGAGGCCGAGGGGGAGCGCGCCGAGCCCGCCGCCGCCACCGAGGCGACGGCCCCGCCCGCCGAGAGCGCCGCCGCCGCAGAGGCCGCGCGGCCCTCCGAGGATCAGGACGACGACGACGGCGCGCGGCGCGGTCGTCGCAGGCGCGGCGGCAAGCGTGGCCGCGACGAGCGCGAGCAGGGCGGCGGTCGCCAGCAGTGGCCCGGCGCGGGCAGTCCGGCGACGAGCTTCGAGGAGGGCGTGCGCTCGCTCGGCATCTCGCGCGAGGACATCGACACGCCGTTCGTCGCCGCCGCCGACTCGTTCGAGCGCGTGGTTGACGAGGACAACGCGCAGGCGCACGACGAGGGCGAGATGTTCAAGGACGCGCGCACGCAGGAGCGCATCTTCGATCAGATTCACGCCTCCGAGTTCGACTTCGACGCGGCGGCGACCGCCGAAGTCGGATCGCTGCTCGGCTCGGCGGACGCCCTCGGCTCTTCGCAGTTCGAGCGCGTCGCGGACGACGACGATCCGGGCGCCGGTGCGCCGACGCGGCAGACGCGCGGCGTCGAGCGCGCCGTCGCGGCGTCGGTCTCTTCCCTCGCCGACGCGCTCGAAGGCGAGACCCCCATCGCGGGCGGCGCGCCGCAGGCGTTCGAGCGCGTGAGCGACGACGAGAAGGCGTCTGAGGCGCAGCCCTCGGGCGCGTCGAAGAAGGGCGCGGCGCGCGGCGCGGCGTCGAAGTCGGCTGCGTCGAAGGGCGCGTCGAAGAAGGCCGCGAGCAAGAGGCCGCTCGCCGCTGGCGGCGACGAAGAGGCGGAAGGCGGCGCGACGAAGAGCGCGGCGGCCAAGAAGGGCGCGGCCAAGAAAGGCGCGGCGAAGGGCGCGGCGAAGGGTCGCGCCTCGCGCAAGGGCGGCGGCGACGGCGACCTCGCGGACGCGGAGGCGAGCGTCGGCTCGCGCCCGGCCCGCGGCGAGTTCGGTCGTCGCGGCGGACGCCGCCGCAGGCGTGGCGGCAAGCCGCCGGAGGGCGAGGCGGGCGCGAGCGGCGCGGACGGCGCGAACGGTCAGGCCGAAGAGGTCGGCGACGTGGAAGAGACTCAGCACGTCGAGGCGGAGATGGTGTTCGAAGCCGCCGAGTCGGCGGAGCCCGCCGCCGTCGCCGAAGCCCCGGCCCGCAACGCCGAGGCCCAGACACGCACTGAAGACTCGCGCCCCCCGCGAAGCGACGGCGGGCGCGGCGGGCGCGGCGGCGGACGTGACGGCGGACGTGACGGCGGGCGTGACGGTCGCGACGCTCGCGGCGGTCGCGGCGGCGAGCGCGGCGGTCGCGACGCACGCCCGAACCGCGACGCCCCGCGGGGCGACGCGCCGCGCGGCGACGGTCGCGACAACCAGAGGGGCGACCGTCCGGACGCGCGCGGCGGTCGCGACAGCCGCGAGGGTCAGGGGCGCGAAGGACAGGGCGGTCGTGAAGGACAGGGCGGTCGAGGGGATCGGGGGGATCGCGGCGGTCGGCGCGGGGCCCCGATGATCACGGACTTGCTGCGCGAGGGTCAGGAGATTCTCGTGCAGATCGCCAAGGAGCCGATCTCGCAGAAGGGCGCGCGCATCACCTCGCACATCGCGCTCCCCGGTCGCTACCTCGTCTACATGCCGACCATCGAGCACGTCGGCGTCTCGCGCAAGATCGAGTCCGACTCGGAGCGGCAGCGCCTGCGCAAGCTCATCGCCAACATCCGCGCCACCGAGGACGTGCCCGCGGGCGGCTTCATCGTCCGCACGGCGGGCGTCGGGATCACGGAGGAGAACCTGCGCGACGACGCCCGCTACCTCGTCCGCACGTGGCGCGACATCCGCCGCGAGGCCGAGAAGAAGAAGGCCCCTTCGCTCGTCCACGCCGATCTCGATCTCGTCCAGCGCATCCTGCGCGATCAGCTCTCCGAGGACTTCGCGGCCATCCGCTGCGACACGGAGACGGAGTATCAGGAGATCGTCGAGTTCGTGAACCGCATCCAGCCGCGGCTCGTCAACCGCGTCAAGCTCTACACGAGGGAGGAGCCCATCCTCGAAGCCTTCGGCGTGCAGGCCGAGATCGACAAGGCGATCAAGCCGCGCGTGTGGCTGCGCTCGGGCGGCTACCTCGTCATCAACCAGACGGAGGCGCTCGTCTCCATCGACGTCAACACGGGCAAGTTCGTCGGGCGCGGCGGCTCGCGCCTCGAAGACACGATCACGAAGACGAACCTCGAAGCCGTGGACGAGATCGCGCGCCAGATACGCCTGCGCGACCTCGGCGGCATCATCGTCCTAGACCTCATCGACATGGAGGACAGGCGCAACCGCAACCGCGTGATGGGCGCGTTGCAGGACGCGCTGCGCGACGACAAGTCGCCGACGAAGGTGCTCTCGTTCAACGACTTCGGCTTGGTGATCATGACGCGCAAGCGCGTCAAGCAGTCTTTGGAGCGCACGCTCTGTAGCCCCTGCCCCTACTGTCAGGGGGCCGGTCTGGTGAAATCCCCGCAGACGATCTGCTACGAGATACTCGAAGAGGCGCGCCGCCTCTCGCGCGGGCTCGACGGCGACGAGGTCAAGCAGGCCACGCTGCGCGTCCACCACGAAGTCGCGCGCGCCCTGCGCACGACCGAGCGCGACGTGCTCGCCGAGGTCGAAGACTACCTCGGCTCCGTCGACGTGACGGGCGACGACCGCGTGCATCAGGAGCAGTTCGACTTCGCGCTCGTCTAGGGCGCGATTAAAATAACCTTCGCGGTTATGAACCGGGGTTCGGGTCATTACGGCCCGAACCCCGGTTTTTTGGCCGGGGCCGGAAAGTCGCGAGCGCGCGGGTGGCGACGCTCGGCAAAATTCGCTACTCTGTTCGCCCGAAAGGTCAACTCATTCGAAAATCGATGGCGGCACCGGCGCGCAGGTTCATGTGGCACACGCTCTCGGACGACGAGCTGCTCGATCTGCGCCTGTGCGATCTCCCGGTGCGCATCGAGGGCACGGTGCTCGAAGACCGCCTCGCGCGCGTGCACGAGGAGTTCGAGCGCAGGGATTTGCGCGTGCGCCCGCACGCGTGGCTCGGCGAGGAGTGGTTCTGCCCGGACGGCGTGCCGGGCTTCGCCATCCCCTTCTACCTCGCGCACCCGCGGCTGATGAAGCTGGAGCGGCGGCAGATGCTCGAAGTCGAGGGCGGGTCGGAGCGCGAGTGCCTGCGCATCATGCGCCACGAGGCGGGCCACGCCGTCAGCAACGCCTTCAACCTCCACCGCCGCCGCCGCTGGCGCGAGCTGTTCGGTCGCTTCCGCGAGCCCTACCCGAACTTCTACAAGCCCGACCCGTCGAGCCGCGACTACGTGCTCCACCTCAAGGCGTGGTACGCGCAGGCGCACCCGGCGGAAGACTTCGCCGAGACCTTCGCCGTGTGGTTGCAGCCCGGCTCGCGCTGGCGCAGGCGCTACCAGGACTGGGGCGCGCTCGCGAAGCTCAAGTACGTCGCGCAGGTGATGGCTGAGCTCTCCGCGACCGCGCCGCCCAACCGGCGGCGCGACACCGTCGATCCGCTCTCGAAGCTGACGCACACGCTGCGCGAGCACTACGCGCGCAAGCGGCAGCACTACCTGTTCGCGCGCACGCAGGTCTACGACCGCGACCTGCACCGCGTCTTCCACCCCAACCACGGCAACGAGCGGTTCCCGACCGCGGTTCATTTCCTGCGCGCGTCGGAGCGCGAGCTGACGCAGTCGGTCGCCGAGGTGACGGGCGTGCACACCTACGCGGTCGATCAGGTTCTGGAGAACGTCATCGCGCGCTGCAAGGAACTGCGGCTGCGCGTGCGCCCGCCCAAGGAGACGGTCAAGCGGAAGGCCCTGATCATGCTGACGGCGCAGACGATGAAGGGCGTCTACGCCGGGTACCACCGCATCCCCCTATGAGCGAGCCCACACCGAAGAAGCGGAAGCGCGCCGCCGAGTTCAAGATCAACAAGCCGCTGCGCATCGCCGTCCTCGTCCACCACGAACTCGTCCCGCCCGACGAGCCCGCCGACGACTCCGACCCCTACAAGGCGCTGCGCAAGACCGAGGACGACGTGGTCTTCACCTTGCGCCGGATGGGCCACGAGGTCGAGGCCATCGGCATCTCGGACGACCTCGGCGTCATCGACGTGGCGCTGCAAGACCGCCGCCCGCACGTCGCCTTCAACCTGCTGGAGGAGTTCGACGGCTACCCGCTCTTCGATCAGCACGTCGTCAGCTACTTAGAGTTGCGGCGGCTCCCCTACACGGGCTGCAACCCTCTGGGCCTGACGCTGACGCACGACAAGGCGCTCACGAAAAAAATCCTCCACTACCACCACATCGACGTGCCGGGCTTCGCCGTCTTCCCCGTCGGCCTGAAGGTGAAGCGGCCCGCGCGGCTCGACTTCCCGCTCTTCGTCAAGTCGCTCATCGACGAGGGCTCGCTCGGCATCTCGCAGGCGTCTTTGGTGGACACGGACGAGAAGCTCTCAGAGCGCGTCGAGTTCATCCACCGCACGACGGGCAAGCACGCCATCGCCGAGCAGTTCATCGACGGCAAGGAGGTCTACGTCAGCGTCATCGGCAACCGCAACCTTCAGGTCTACACGCCGTGGGAGCTGCACATGGAGAACTGGCGCGGCGACATGCCGAAGATCGCCACCTCGAACGTGAAGTGGAACGCGGCCTACCAGCAGAAGATCGGCGTCGTCACCAAGCCCGCCGTGCTCTCCGAAGACCGGGAGCGCAACGACGAGCTGATCGGCAAGCTGCAACGGCTCTCGAAGCGCATCTACCGCATCCTCGACCTCTCCGGCTACGCCCGCCTCGACTACCGCATCACCGCCGACGGTCGGATGTACCTCCTCGAAGCCAACCCCAACCCCCAGATCGCGCGCGACGAAGACTTCGCCGACTCCGCCGCCCACTGCGGCGTCTCCTACGAACGCCTCCTCCAAAAGATCGTCACGCTCGCCCTGCGCTACAACCCGATGGGCTAGATTAGGCGGAGTAGGTTGGCCGATAGCACCAAAGGTTATTTTATGTGTCAGGCACAGTCTTTGACATGAAAGCAAGGCTAGGTATATAAGCTGCGCTGTCGAACCGGGATCGACGAAGAATCCGAGCTGGAAAGACCTCATAGATTCCGTTAACTCCCCACCCACCGGGAGTAGCCTTCGCACACTCCTAACGAACAACCGCAGAGGAGGTTTCCGTGTGAGCAACTATAAGAGAGTGAGATTGCTCTTCATCGCGATGCTCTTCGCCGGGGCGATCATCGCAGCGGCAGCTCTGCCACATTCAAGACAAAATCCGGCGTCCCCGACCGATCAGCCCGAGGGTAAAAAAACGGACGCAGGGCAAGAGTTACGACGCCGGGAGCATGGCAAACTGTTCGACGGGCATCACGGGCCTAAGTTGCGTGACTTGGCCGCCAGTCAGCAGGGGGAGGTTTCAGTCTGGGAAGAAGAACCATACGTGATAAGACGGGCGGACGATCCTGTCTCACAGCGCCCCTTCATGCAATTCGCGGTGTGTAATGCCAACGCCGTCGTCATCGGGACGCTGACCGGCGAAACGCCGCAACTTCCGCCGTCGGAGAACTTCATCTTCACAGACTACGAGATGACAGTCGAGGAGGCTATTAAACCCGACGCCTCGGCTGTGCCCCGGTTAGACAAGATTCTTGTCACGCGCCAAGGCGGCACGCTGCATCAGGGCGGCAGGGCTTTCCGCGCCGAGGTCGAAGGCTTTAAACCCTTCGCGGTTGGCAAACGCTACCTGCTCTTCCTTCGTTACATACCTACCACCGGTGCCTACCTGGCTTACGCCAATGGCAGTTTCCAGTTAGATGGTAATAAGGTCATCGCCTTGGGCAAGCCGCCGAAAGATCAATCCGAGAGCTTGACTACGTTTCTCGCCGAAGCTCACGCGGCCATGGCTCACGGCGGTTGCGCAAAGTAACAGAGAGCGCGGTAAGACTTGAAGGAGAACGACTGTGCAACACCTCCTCACCCGTCGGCGACTCTCCTTAGCCCGGCTCGGCACACTTCTACTTCTTACAGTTATTTCCTTCTCCGCCGCGCGCGGGCAAACGCTTCCGCAATGTCCGCCGGTCGATAGGAACTCATGGAATCGGGGAACGGTCCAGGTAGCCATCGATCCCAACATGCCACAGGCTGAGCAGGACGCGATCAGGAGCGCGGTTGCTAAGTGGAACACCGCAAACAAGTCGAACGGCTCGGGCGTCGCCTTCACTGAAACGCCGACCACCGGGGCTCCCACTCTGACGTTTCAGAACGGCACTAACTCTCGCGTCGATCCCAACACGGGGCAGACGATCTTCGCCGCCGGGCGCACGAGCGGGCAGGTGGCCGATACCGGCGTGCCCCTCACTTCGGCGATCATCACGCTTGACCCCACACTAAGGGCGGGGTTGATCCGAACGACGCAGCCGGGTTCAGATCGATCGTGGAGAAACTAGCTCTGCACGAGATAGGACACACGATGGGTCTAGGCCACCCATCCCAAGAGACGGCGCAGTCGAGCGTGATGAACGTCGGCGATGGGGTTAATGATTCCAGCAATAACCAATCAATCGAGATCACACAGTGTGATCAGGGTGCCGTCAGCTCCGAGCCCAAGTATCAGCCGACGCCCACACCGTCTCCGACTCCCTGTACCGCCACTACCGCCCAGTTGCGGTGGTGCAAGTTTCACCTCGGATATTTCGATCCTGAAACTTGCACGTGCCAAGATTTCTCCTCGCCGATTCTGGTTGACACGCTGGGCGACGGGTTCGCCCTCACCGACGCCTCTCACGGGGTCAGTTTCGATCTGGACAGTGACGGCGCGCCGGAGAATATTTCGTGGACGGCGGGCGACTCGGATGACGCATGGCTGGCTCTCGACCGTGACGGCGACGGCTTGATTGCCGACGGGCGGGAGTTGTTCGGCAACTTCACAGAGCAGCCCGCCCCGCCCGCCGGGGTGGCGCGAAGCGGCTTTAACGCCTTAGCAGAGTATGACAAGCTGGCTAACGGCGGCAACGGCGACGGCCTGATCGACAGCCGCGACGCGGTCTTCTCTGGCCTGCGGCTGTGGCGCGACGCGAACCACGACGGCGTCTCGCAGCCCGCCGAGTTGCAAACGCTCGCGGGGCTCGGGCTGCAATCTGTCGCCCTCGACTACAAGGAGTCGAAGCGCACGGACGAGTACGGCAACCGCTTCCGCTACCGGGCGAAACTGGTGGACGCGCGCGGCGCGCAACTCGGACGCTGGGCGTGGGACGTGTTCCTCACGCGCGGCCGGTAGAAAGTAATCAACCGGATGGAGAGATCGCCCGGCAGTCGCCACGGACCGCCGGGCGGTTTTGTTATACTCGCGAAGCAATCCGATCAGGCAGCCGACATGAGCCGAGCGGGGTGTGAAGCTCGCGCCGCATGACACATTACAAAAGCGCGCCGACCGTCCTCTTCGCCGCGACGCTCTTCCTGAGCGCGGCGCTTTTGTTCTGGGTCGAGCCGATGGTGGCGAAGATGCTTCTGCCGCTACTCGGCGGCACGCCCGCCGTCTGGAACACCTGCCTGCTCTTCTTCCAGACCGTGCTGCTCGCGGGCTACGCCTACGCCCTCTTCGCCTCGCGCCGCCTGACGCTGCGACAGCAGATCGCCGCGCAGGTTTTCCTCTTCTTAGTCGCCGCGATCAGTTTTCCGATCCGGGTCTCGCCCGCCGCCGCCGCCGATGTCCCGCGCGAGGGCGACCCGGCGCTCTGGCTGCTCGCGCACCTGTTGCTCCTCGTCGGGCTCCCCTTCTTCGTCCTCGCGACGCTCTCGCCGCTGCTCCAACGCTGGTTCGCCGCGACGCGCCACGAGTCGGCGTGCGACCCCTACTTCCTCTACGCGGCGAGCAACGCCGGGAGCCTCTTCGCGCTCGTCTCCTACCCGCTCGCCGTCGAGCCGCTCGTCGCGCTGCGCCGCCAGAGTTGGCTCTGGGCGCTCGGCTACGGCGCGCTCGCGCTGCTCGTCGCCCTCTGCGGCGCACTCGCCCTCGTCAACACTCCCGACGACGCGCGCCCGTCACTCGACGACGGCGAAGCGGCTAAGCCCGAACCGCAACTTGAAGAGAAGCAACTCGAAGAGAAGCAACTCGAAGAGAAGGCTTTGACGAATGCGCGGCGCGCGATGTGGGTCTTGCTCGCCTTCGTGCCGTCGAGTTTGATGCTCGGCGTGACGACTTACATCTCGACCGACATCGCCTCGCTGCCGCTGCTCTGGGTCGTGCCGCTCGCGCTCTACCTCGTGACGCTCGTCGTCGCCTTCGCGCGGCGGAGGATCGTGCGCCGCCGCCGGGTCGAGTTCGTCATGCCCGGCGTCACGCTCGTCTTCCTGCTCGCCTACCTGTCGGGCGCGACCGAGCCGCCGTGGTTCCTCGTCCTGCTCCACCTGCTCTTCTTCTTCGTCGCCGCGCTGATGTGCCACGGCAGGCTCGCCGACGAC
The DNA here is from genome assembly GCA_036389335.1 of Pyrinomonadaceae bacterium. Taxonomy (GTDB): domain Bacteria; phylum Acidobacteriota; class Blastocatellia; order Pyrinomonadales; family Pyrinomonadaceae; genus JAIVGV01. The sequence goes on from DASVQC010000065.1 coordinate 40,724, forward strand.
CGCCCCGCCGCCGCGCGCCTCGCCGAGTTCTACCTCTGCATGTCGGCGGGCGGCGCGCTCGGCGGGCTCTTCAACGCGCTCGTCGCGCCCGCCGTCTTCGAGCACGTCGTCGAGTACCCGGCGGCAATCGTCCTCGCCTGCGCGCTCCTCCCGCGCCGCGCGGGCGTCGGGGCGGGCGGCGCGGCGCGCGAGCGTTGGCTCGACCTCGGCTACGCCGCCGCGCTCGGCGCGTTGACGCTCGCGTTCGCGCTCGCCGTCGTCCGCTTCGGCTGGGCGACGCAGGAGAGCCTCGCGCTCGTCGTCGGCGTGCCGCTCGTCCTCTCGTACCTGCTGCGACACCGCCCCTTCCGCTTCGCCCTCGCGCTCGGCGCGATCATGCTCGGCAGCGCGTTCCACCGCTCGCTCGACACGCGGACGCTCCTCATCGAGCGCAACTTCTTCGGCACGCTCCGCGTGACGCAGGACGCGGGGAGCGACGTGCACTGGCTCTACCACGGCACGACCATCCACGGTCGCCAGTCGACGCAACTCAGCAAGCAGTGCGAGCCGCTCTCCTACTACCACCGCACCGGCCCGCTCGCCTCCGTCTTCGCCGCCTTCGACGCGCAGACGGGCTCGCCCGACGTGGCCGTCGTCGGCTTGGGCACGGGCGCGACCGCCGCCTACGCGCGCGCGGGCCAGAGCTGGACGTTCTACGAGATCAACCCGGCGGTGCTGCGCGTCGCCGAGACGCCCGACTACTTCACTTACCTCTCATACTGCGCGAGCGCCGTGCCTGTCCGCATCGTCCTCGGCGACGCGCGCCTGCGCCTGGCCGACGCCCCCGCGGGCGCGTACGGCCTCATCGTCCTCGACGCCTTCAGCTCGGACGCGATCCCCGTGCACCTGATGACGCGCGAGGCGCTCGACCTCTACCTCTCGAAGCTCGCGCCGGGCGGCGTCATCCTCTTCCACGTCTCGAACCGCAGCCTCGACCTCCACCCCGTCGTCGCAGACCTCGCGCTCAGCCGCGGCCTCGCCGCACTCTCGTCCGACGACAACACGCGCAACCCCGACAAGGAGCCCTCACACTGGATCGCCGTCGCGCGCGACGCGCAAGACCTCGCGCCGCTCGCCGCCGCCGGGCAGTGGCAGCCGCTCCCGGGCGACCCCGCGCGCCGCGTCTGGACGGACGACTACTCGAACATCGTCGGCATCCTCAAGTGGCGCTGATCGCGGTTCGCGCAGAGTTGCTTTATCATCGCCCACTCGTGACGAAGGATTCGCAAAGCGTTAGTCGGCACTGGAGCGGGCGCAAGAGGCGCGCGGTCAAGCTGTCGCTGATCCTCCTGGGCGTCGTCGCCGGCCTCTTCGTCGCGGAGATCGCGCTGCGCGTCGCCGGCTACACCTTCCCGACCTTCTACGCGCCCGACGCCGCGCGCGGCTACCATCTCCAGCCCGGCATGCGCGGCTGGTATCGCAAGGAGGGCGAGTCTTACGTCGAGATCAACTCCGACGGCCTGCGCGACCGCGAGCACTCGAAGGCGAAGCCGCCGCACACTTTCCGCGTCGCCGTCCTCGGCGACTCGTACGCCGAGGCGTTGCAGGTTCCCGCCGAAGCCGCGTTCTGGCACGTGCTCGAAACCGGCCTGCGCGCGTGCCCCGGCTTAGGCGGGCGCGAGGTCGAGGTCATCAACTTCGGCGTCTCCGGCTACGGCACGGCGCAGGAGCTTTTGACGCTGCGCGAGAAGGTCTGGGCCTACTCGCCCGATCTCGTCCTGCTCGCCTTCACGACCAACAACGACGTCACGGACAACTCGCGCGCCCTCAAGCGCACCGACGAGATACCCTACTTCGTCCTCCGCGGCGGTCGGCTCGCGCCGGACGACTCGTTCCGCGACTCGCGCGCTTTCCGGTTGCGCTCCTCCCGCCTCAGCCGCCTCGGCGCGTGGATCAGGGACTCGTCGCGCGTCGTGCAGGCGATCCACCAGAGCCAGTACGCCATCAAGAGCTACCTCGCCCGACGCCGCGCGCAGAGTGACGCGGCGGCGGCGGGCGCGCCGCCGCCCGCGGCGGACGCCACCCCCGCCGCGAAGGGCGACGCCGCGCCGGTTGACGCCTCCGATCTCCTCGCGCGCTCGGACGAGATCGGGATCGATAACCTGATCTACCGCGAGCCCCTGAATGAGGTGTGGCAGGAGGCGTGGCGCGTGACGGAGCGGTTGATCGTCGAGATGCGCGACGAGGTCGGGGCGCGCGGCGCGCGCTTCGCCGTCGTCACGCTGAGCAACGGCATACAGGTCCACCCCTCGGCGGCGGCGCGCGAGGCTTTCATGCGCCGGGCGGGCGCGACCGACCTCTTCTACCCGGACAAGCGCGTCGCCGCGCTCGGCGCGCGCGAGGGTTTCGCCGTCTTCACGCTCGCGCCCGAGCTACAGGCTTACGCCGAGCGCAACCGCGTCTTCCTCCACGGCTTCGGCGCGGGGCTCGGCAACGGGCACTGGAACGCGGAAGGGCACCGGGTGGCGGGAGAGCTGTTAACACGCCGGTTATGCGATTCGTTGACGGGCGGGGGGGCCCCCCAGTAGGATAGCGTCCGTTCGGCGGCACTCCACGTAAGGATCACTCCACGCAGCGAAGCGCAGCGATTGAAGCCCTCCGCAAAGCTCAAAACCATCGCGGTCTGTATCAGCGTCTTACTGACCTTAGCCGCGCTCGAAGGGGCGCTCCGGGTGGTCTTCTCCCTGCGCGGGGACGACATCAGGCGCTACCAGCCTTCGAGCGCGTACAACGCCACGCTCGCCGACAAGCGCAGGTTCATCCCGCGCCCCTTCCTGCCCTACGCCGCCCGCCCGCTCGACGCGCGCACACTCTACGTCTACCGCCCCGATAAGAATCAGACTTACTCGTGCGCCTACGCCCTCAACTCGCTCGGCTTCAGGACGCCGGAGCGACCGTTCCACAAAGGGCCGGGCGTGAAGAGGATCGTCACCCTCGGCGGCTCGACCACGGTGGACGGCTTCACCGACGACGCGACGTGGCCCGCGCGCCTTGAGGTGAAGCTCAACGATTATTACCGCGACCGCGGCGTCAGGGTCGAGGTCGTCAACCTGGCGATGGACATGGCGGCCTCGCCCACGAGTCTCGTCGATCTGGCGTTCGTCGGCGTCGAGTACGAGCCCGATCTCGTCATCAGCTACGACGGCGTTAACGACATACCGCTCGTCGGGCGCGAGGGCGCCGCGCCCGACTACCGGAACATCTACGCCCGGTTCGACGACAGCTACCAGTCTTTCCAGTCCCGGCTCCCCGCGTGGGCGTTCAGGTCGTATCTGGTCACGTGGGCGTCGCTCAAGTTGGACGTGCTGCGGGGCGGCGCGTCCGACATCGGCTCGCAGGTGATGCGCGCCGACAAGTTGAAGCCGTCGAAAGACCCCATCGACGGCGTCGCCTATTTCGAGCGGAACATCAGGCTCATGCGCGGCGCGGCGCGCGAGTACGGCAGCAACTTCATGGCCGCCACGGCCCACCGGGTCGCGCCCCCGACCAAGTCCGCGCTTTCAACGACGAGGCGCGCGCCTTCTTCGAGCGCAACCAGATCAACTACCTCGACCGCGCGCTCCCGCACGGCGACTGGTCTCTGCACGTCGACAGCGTCCACTGGACGCGGGAGGGCATCGAGCGCGCGGCTGACGCCCGGGCTCAGAAGATCGGGCGCGAAGGCGCGGTCGGCGTGAAGTGAGCGGGCGGGGCGGGCGGGCCCCCGCCTTGGGCCGCCCGCGGGTTATCTTCAGTGGACACGCCGCGGCGGGGCTGGCACACTACCCCCTCGGCGTCCCGCTGCGTTCATCCCCATGTACATTCTCGGCATCAGCGCCTACTACCACGACTCCGCGGCCTGCCTCGTGCGCGACGGCGAGATCGTCGCCGCCGCGCAGGAGGAGCGCTTCACGCGCCGGAAGCACGATCAGGACTTCCCGGCCAACGCCGTCGAGTTCTGCCTCAAGCGCGCGGGCGTCAAAGGCTCCGACCTCGACTTCGTCGCCTTCTACGACAAGCCCTTGTTGAAGTTCGAGCGCCTGCTCGAAACCTACATCGACTACGCGCCGCGCGGCTGGCGCTCCTTCATGATGGCGATGCCCGTCTGGATCAAGGAGAAGCTCTGGATACGCGAGCAGATCGGCGACCGCTGCGAGGGCTACAAGGGCAAAGTCCTCTTCACCGAGCACCACGAGTCGCACGCCGCGTCGGCCTTCTTCCCCTCGCCCTTCGAGTCGGCGGCGGTGCTGACGATGGACGGCGTCGGCGAGTGGGCCACCTCCTCCTACGGCTACGGTCGCGGCAACGAGCTGCACCTCCTGAAAGAGCTGCACTTCCCCCAGTCGCTCGGCCTCCTCTACTCGGCGTTCACTTACTACACGGGCTTCAAGGTCAACAGCGGCGAGTACAAGGTGATGGGCCTCGCGCCCTACGGCGAGCCGCGCTACGTCCGGCAGATCCTCGACACGCTCGTCGATCTGCGCGAGGACGGCTCCCTGCGCATGAACATGGAGTATTTCAACTTCGCCGACGGGCTGACGATGACGAACGAGAAGTTCGACCGCCTCTTCGGCGGCCCGCCGCGCGAGCCCGAAGGCCGCCTGACGCAGCGCGAGATGGACTTGGCGCGCTCCGTCCAGGACGTGACCGAGGAGGCGATGCTGCGCATGGCCCGCCACGCGCGCCGGGAGACGGGCGAGCGTAACCTGTGCCTCGCGGGCGGCGTCGCGCTCAACTGCGTCGGCAACGGGCGGATACTCCGCGAGCGCGTTTTCGACGACGTCTGGATTCAGCCCGCCGCGGGCGACGCGGGCGGGAGCCTCGGCGCGGCGCTCTCGGTCTGGTACCAGTACCTCAACAACCCGCGCGACCTCGCGCAGGTGCGCGGCGGTCACGCCGACGGGATGCGCGGCTCTTACCTCGGCCCCGAATTCGGGCCGGACGAGATTCAGGGCTTCCTCGATTCGGTCGGCGCGAGCTACCGCCGCGTCGAGCGGTCGGAACTGGCGGAGGCGGTGGCGTCGCTGCTCGCGCGCGAGCAGGTGGTCGGCTGGTTTCAGGGCCGGATGGAGTTCGGGCCGCGCGCGCTCGGGGCGCGCTCGATCCTCGGCGATCCGCGCTCGCCCCGCATGCAGTCGCAGATGAACCTGAAGATCAAGTTCCGCGAGTCGTTCCGCCCCTTCGCGCCCTCCGTCCTGCGCGAGCGCGTCCACGAATACTTCGAGCTGGACTGCGACTCGCCCTACATGCTCTTGGTCGCGCCCGTCCGCGAACACCTGCGCGTGCCCGTGACCGACGCGGAGGAGAAACTTTTCGGCGTCGAGAAGCTGAACGTCCCGCGCTCCACGATCCCCGCCGTCACGCACGTCGATTACTCGGCGCGCGTGCAGACCGTGAGGCGCGAGGACAACCCGGCTTACTACGATCTGATCGCGGCGTTCGGGCGACAGACGGGCTGCCCCGTCGTCGTCAACACCTCCTTCAACGTGCGCGGCGAGCCCATCGTCTGCACGCCGGAGCAGGCCTACACCTGCTTCATGCGCACGGAGATGGACTGCCTCGTCCTCGGCGAGTTCATCTTGGAGAAAGGCGCGCAGGACGCGTCCGCCTTCGTCGACGACGCGGCGTGGCAGGAGGAGTTCCAGCTTGACTAAGCGCAAGCACGGCGCGAGCGAGCGGGTGACGAACGCGCAGGCGCGCAAGACGGCGCTCCTCGTCGGCGGCGTCCTGCTCGCCGTCGCGGGCTGGAACCTCCACCGCGGGCGCATGAGCGTCGTCTACGCCTTCGGCGCGCTCGGCGCGCTGCTCTTGGCCGCGGGCCTCTTCGTCCCGCCCGCCGCGCGCGCGTTCCACACCGCGTGGATGAGGTTCGCCTCCGCGCTCGGCTACGTCAACAGCCGCGTGCTGCTGACGATCCTCTTCTACGGGGTCTTCGTGCCCTACGGCCTCATCTCGCGCCTCCTGGGGCGCGACCCGCTGGGGCGTCGCAAGGCCGGGCAGGAGACTTACTGGACGACGCGCAAGGCGACGCGGCAGTCGGCGGAGCAGTTCGAGCGGCTCTTCTGACGCCCCGGCGCGGGCGTCGCCCTTCGCCGCGCGCGGCGGTTTGAAACGATCCGGCAAGGAGTTTAACCGATGGGCAAGATCGCTCTCGCCAACGAAATCTGGCTCTTCCTCAGGCAGAACAAGAAATACTGGCTGCTGCCGATCATCGTCGTCCTCGTCTTGATGGGCGCGCTCCTCATCTTCGCGCAGTCGTCGGCGCTCGCGCCGTTCATCTACACGATCTTCTAGCGCGCGGCGGATCGCTTTGCGGGCGGCTCGCGCCCGCGCGCGAATGCGGCTCGCGCCCGCGCGCGAGTAACGTGTGCATCGAGGGAGGGGGAATGCTTTATAAATTTCTTGTCTCACTTCTCGTCATCGCCGCCTGCCCCGGCTCACCCGCCTCCGCCCAACCGGAAATTACGCCCCACCCTGACCGCGAGACTTTCCGCGCCGCCGCGTCCGATCTGACGGTCGTGGATTTCGAGGGGCTGGTTCCCGACAGCGGCTTCGTCGCTTACAAGCGCGAGGGCCGGTTGTTGACGGCGGGGACGGAGTTTCGCCCCGCGGGCGGCGGCAGGTTCGGGCCGGGCGCGGTCGTCGTCGCGGGCGCGTGGTATCAGGCGGGGCCGATCTACGAGACCGCCTCCGGCGCGAAGCTGATCTGGGCCCCGCCGAACCAGACGGGCGACGCGCACCTCGACGTGACGCCGCCCGCCGGCACGACCGCCGTCGGCGCGGACTTGTGGGCGGCGCAGCCCTTCGTCTCCGCCGTCGAAGTAGTGGTCAGCGCGGGCGACGGCGCGAGCCGTACGGTGACGGTCAACACGCCGCAGCGGCCCGCGGGCGCGTTCGTCGGCTTCACCTCCGACGCGCCCATCACCTCGCTCCGCTTCACGCTCCCGAAAGGTCAGACCGGACTCGTCCTCGACAACTTCACCTTCGGACGAAAAGCGAAGGGCCTCGCTCAAACCCCCGCCGCGGCAACCGCTCGACCGCAGGCGTCGTCAGCCGACCGGCCTTCCCCCGCCTCGCAACCCTCCGCCGCCCCGGAGTCTGCTCCGGCCTCGCCACCTTCTTCCGTCTCCCCGCCCGCGCCGCGCCCGCCCGCGTCGTCGCAGACCGAAGGCGCGCTCACGCAGACCGGGCAGACGCCCCGGCCCGTCGCGCCCGCGGGCGGCGGGACTATCGCGTATGTCAGAGGCAGCACCGAAATCCGCCTCATCTCTCCCGACGGCGCGAACGACCGGCGGCTCTGGACGCACCCCGATTTGACGGAGGCCCTCGGCATCTACGGCGTCGCGTGGCGGCCCGACGGCAAAGAGCTGGCCTTCTCCAGCGGCCACGCCGCGGCCTACTCGCTCTACCACGCGGACATCTACGCCGTCCGGCCCGACGGCACGGGTCTGCGTAAACTGACGAACCCGCCCGACCGCCCCGAGTTCGCGCGCTACCCGAAGGGGTCGGTCAGCGTCACCGTGCGTAACGATCAGCCCGCCTACCAGCAGACGCACGCGAGCGCCGGCATCTTCATCGTCTACGTCGCCGGGGCCGCAGAGCCGCAGCAGATCACCCTGCCGCCGGGCTCGGCCAAAACCCTCCTCTTCAACAACGTCGCGGACTTCGGCAATAAGGCGCAGGCGGTCGTCGCCATGTGGGGCAAGTACCGCTGGTTCATGCCGGGCCTCGACGTGCAGGCGGGCCGCACGGTGAAAGCCCCCGCCTTCAGCATCACGGGCGACGGCATCGATCTCTTCGGCGCGTTCCGCCCCGTCTGGCGCGCCGACGGCTCGCGCCTGAGCTACCGCACCGGGCTCTGCACGCTCGACACCGTCTCCGCCGACCCGACGCCCGGCGAGTTCGAGTTCGCGCCGCTGTTCGGCGGCAAGAACCCGCTCGGCACGTGCGCGTGGGACTGGGGGCCGTCGGCGGCGACGGCGAACCAGATCATCTACACCGAGAACGGTTCGGGCGACTCCTCCGTCTACCGCATCGCCGAGGGCGGCACGCACCCCGGCGCGAAGCTCACCACCTATTCGGACATCGAGTACCAACTGCTCTCCGATCTGCGCTGGCTGCCGGACGCGTCGGGCTTCCTCTTCTCGAACGTCACGCTGATGCGCGACTCCGCCAACATCTTCCGCTACGACTTCGCGACCAAGCGCGTGACGCAGTTGACGCACTTCGAGAACGAGTTCGCGCGCGCCTTCAGCGTCTCGCCCGACGGTCGGAGCGTGGTCTTCGAGCGCGCCAAGTCTTACGAAGACGACAAGGACTGCGACCTGTGGGTGATGGGCGCGGACGGCAAAGACCTGCGGCTCTTAGTCAGGAACGGGCAGAGCCCTTCGTGGGGCAGGTGAGCAAGAGCCGCCGACGACACGATCCCCTCGCCCGCGCGCCGCGCGCGGGCGCGTCTTAGCGTCAGGTGATTTACTCGACTCGACTAAACGGTTGTGTCCTAAATTAAATTCTGCTCTGTGCCGCCTCCGTGAACTCTGTGCCTCTGTGGTGAGTGCTTACGATCCTTAGCTCACCACAGAGTCACGGAGAACACGGAGGGGGCACAGAGAAAAATTCAAATCAGGACACTACTGACTAAACAATAACGGAGGTGCTTCGTTTGAAGAGACTCGCGACCGCCGCTTCCCTCTCATTACTGTTCGCCGCCAGCACCTTCGCGCAGTGCCGCACGGGCGCGCCCGCCCGCGTCGCCTTCGAGCGCGGGCGCACGACCGCCGTCGTCAACGGCGAGTTGGTCATCAGGGGCGACGCCTGCTACACGCTGCGCGCGCAGGGCGGCCAGTGGATGCGCGTGAGCGTCAACTCAGTGCACTCGGTCGCGCGCTTCAACGTCTTCGCGCCGGGCAAGGATCACACCATCGCCCGCGAGGCGGAAGAATGGAGCGGCGCGCTGCCCGCCTCGGGCGACTACGTGATCGCGCTCTACCCCGTCCGCAACGACGAGGGCGGCTCCTTCACGCTCGAAGTTTCCATCACGTCGTCGCCCCCGCCGGGCGGGGCCGGTCGCGCGGCTGAGGCCCCGGCGGGCGGCGCGCCGGCGGCGTCGGACGCATCGCCGGGCGAGGCCGGTCGCGGCTACGTCTTCGACGCGGGCGAGGGCGCATACGTCTTCGACGGCAAGCCGCCCGCGGGCTTCGCGGAGCTGACGGCGCTGGAGCTGCCCGGCGTGCTGTTGAAGCTCGGCGCGGACGGCGCGAGCGTCGTCTCCGTCTCGACCGATCCGCACGCGGTGGTCGATACGAAGGGCGGGCGGCAGTTCAAGTCGCGCCGCGTGGAGATCGCGGGCGACCAGATCAGTTTCGAGACGGAGGCCGTGCGCGGCGTCAGCTACCAGTTCACGGGCCGCTTCCACAAGGGGCAGGTCGATAAGGGCGCGCTGCTCGACGCGACGCTCAAGGGGCGGCTCGTCAAGCTCGTCAAGGGCGTCAAAGCCGCCGAAGCGCAGCTCAGCCTGTACGAAGTCGTGGGCGGGTGAACGCCCCGCCGCCGCGCGTGGCACCAGCCTTGCTACCTTACGGGTGAGGACGCGGAGACTGGTCAATTTCATTACACGTGGAGGTGTGCGGTATGCGTAAGTTTTTGTTGACGGCGTTGTGTGCGCTGGCTTTGACGGCGGGCGCGGCGCAGCAGGCCGCGGCGCAGGAACAGTCCGAAAGCAAGACGGACAAGGTGGTGGATAAGACGAAGGACGCCGGCAAGGAGGTCAAGGACAAAGCCGGCGACGTTAAGGACGCGACCGCCAAGGGCGCGAAGAAGACCGCCAAGGGCGCGAAGAAGGTCGCCACCGAGACCGCCGACAAGGCCGAGGACGCCAAGGACAAGGCGGGCGACGCGGCGGGCGCGGCGGCGGACGCGACGAAGGCGGCGGGCGCGGTCGTCGCCGACAAGGCCGAGGACGTCGGCGGCGCGGTGGCGGATAAGGCGGGCGACGCCAAGGACGCGACCGTCGAGGGCGCGAAGGCCGTCGGCCACGGGACGAAGAAGGTCGGCGCGAAGGTGGCCGACAAGGCCGGCGACGCGAAGGACGCGACCGTCAAAGGCACGAAAGCCGTCGCGGGCGAGACGGCTGACAAAGCCGAGGACGTGAAGGACAAGACCGCGAAGGGCGCGAAGAAGACCGGCAACTGGCTGAGCCGCGGCTTCCACAAAATCTTCGGCGACTAAGACCGGGCAACTTTCAACCGGCACGAAACCGAAAAGGGCACGCCCCCGGCGGGGGCGTGCCCTTTTCGCGTCGCGCCGCGCGCGAGCGCCCTACTGCCCGGCGACGACGATGTCGCCGCTCCACTTCTTCAAGTCGGCGAAGGAGTAGGCCCACAGCGATAGGCTCTCGCAGCGACTCTTCTCGTCAGGGATGGCGCTCCTCGACGGTATGCCGACGTCGCCCTTCTGCTCGAAGTCGGTCGCCCACCAGCTCATGAACGCGCCCCTGTCGCCGGGCACTTCGTAGTCCGAGGGTATCCACCCGCCCGGCTGCTGCTGGCAGACCCGCCACACCAGCTTGTCCGGCAACTCCCGGTTGAGGGCGTTGTCTTCGACGACGAGCTGCACCCACTTGCCGACGTAGCTCGGGTAGCTGGAATCCCTGATCATCCCGCTCATCAGCGCGCGGTTCTTCTCGACCGTCAGCGTGTCGAACGCCACCGTCATCGAGAACGGGACCGGCTCGTCGCCCCTCTCGCCCACGCCGTCAACGTCCTGAAACTGGGTCCTCGCCTCGTCGTTGAAGATCATCGAGCCGGTCGCGTTGCCCTTCTCGTCGCTGCTGGCCGAGAACTCGACGGACTTCACGAGGTCGTCTTCCATGATGTACTTAAAGCTGCCCTTGGCGGACGAGCCCGCCGTCTGCGCCGTGCTCGGGCGCGTCGTCGCACAGAACAACAAGAGCAGCGCCATAACCGAAGCGCACGCAATGCTTTTCATATGAGGGAACTCCTTAATTTCAAGCTGGGAATTTACAGTGAGGCTAAACGTCAGACCAAGACCGACCGCAGGGGGATGAACTTATATCTACGTTCCCGCCGGAAGTCAACAGCCAGGACGGGGCGGTGGGTCCTAATTTGATTTTCCTCCGTGCCCCCTCCGTGCCCTCCGTGACTCTGTGGTGAGGTAAGAGAATTAAGCACTCACCACAGAGGCACGGAGTTCACGGAGGGGGCACGGAGAAAAGCTTAAACCAGGACACTACTGACGGGGCGGCGGAACGAGCGCGGGGCGGGGATGATTTCTCAGGGCCGCAGCCCCTCGCTCAGTCGGCGAACGCGACCGACAGCTCGCGCAGGCTGGCCGAGTCGCTCGCGTCCTGCGCCGCCGCCTCGTCGCGGTGGACGTGGTTGTAGAGGATGTCGCGCTGCTGCGGGCGGAAGCCCGCGGCGCGGATGAGGTGGCGGAGCATCTTCTCGTCGGCCTCGTTGTGCGCGCCCGCGGCGGAGACGACGTTCTCCTCGATCATGATCGAGCCCATGTCGTCGGCCCCGAAGCGCAGCGCGACCTGACCGAGGCGAAGCCCCTGCGTCAGCCAAGACGACTGGAGGTGCTCCACGTTGTCGAGGAAGAGGCGCGAGACGGCGAGCATCTTCAGATAATCGACGCCGGTCGGCTCGTCCTTGATGCGGCGACCGAGCGCCGTGTTCTCGCGCTGGAACGTCCACGGGATGAACGCGGTGAAGCCGCCCGTCTCGTCCTGAAGACCGCGCACGCGCTCCAAGTGGCGCACGCGGTGCTCGACGCGGTCGCCGATGCCGAACATCATCGTCGCCGTCGAGCGAAGCCCGACGCGGTGCGCGGCGCGCATCACCGCGAGCCACTCGTCGGTCGTGCACTTGGTCGAGACGCGCTTGCGCACCTCGTCGTCCAGAATCTCGCCGCCCCCCCCGGGCAGGCTGGACATCCCCGCCGCCTTGAGCCGCGCGAGAATCTCCTCGTAGCCGAGTTTCGAGATGAGGTGGATGTTGTGAATCTCCGGCGGCGAGAAGCAGTGGAGCTGAAACTCCGGGTAGCGCGCGTGGAGCGTCCGCAGCAAGTCCTCGTACCACTCGATGCCGAAGTCCGGGTGCAGTCCGCCCTGCATCAGCACGCCCGTCCCGCCGAGCGCGATGGTCTCGTCGATCTTCTCGCAAATCTGCTCGACGGTCGTGACGTAGGTGTCGGGCTTGCCGGGCCTGCGGTAGAAGGCGCAGAAGGTGCAGACGACGTTGCAGACGTTCGTGTAGTTGACGTTGCGGTCGATGATGTAGGTGACGACGCCCGCCGGGTGACGGCGCTTGCGAACCTCGTCCGCCGCGACGCCGATGCGCGCGATGTCGTCGGATTCGAGCAGCGCCGCGCAGTCTTCGCCCGACAGGCGCACGCCCGCGAGCGCGCGGTCGAGGATGGGTTGAATGTCTCTCGTCATTTCACTCACGATTATTGCCCAGATGACGCGCGCGCGGCAATCGCGCCGCCGCCGCGGGCAAAACGCCAACTCCCGCGACGCCTTTCGCGATTTGCCCGCCTTCAGCTTTGCGTCTTTGCGCCTTTGCGTGATGTTAAATTCTCACGCAAAGGCGCAAAGACGCAAAGGGCAGGAGGTCTTTACCGGCCTCTTACAACCGAATCAACTCGCGTGCCGCTCATCCGGCGACGGGCGCGCATCGCCCGCCGCCCCTCATTCATCGAAGGCGTCGAAAAAGCGTAAGGGCCGGACGCGCTCGATCAAGCCGTGCTTGTGCGCGAGTCGGAAGTAGAGTTCGAGCCCGGCGCGCATCTCTTCGTTCAGGTCGAAGCAGACGTTCTCCGTGAGGTAGGCGCGCAGCTCCTCGCGCGGCAGGCCCAGTTTCCCCTCGTACTCTTCGACGATCTCTTCGAGGTGCGCGATCCCCTCGTCGCGCGCGCCCGCGAAGTCGGCGGCGCGCGCCGCCCCGGCAGCCGGCTCGCGCGCCATCCACATGGCGAAGACGAAGCCGAGCCCCGTGTGCTCCCTCCACAGGCTCGCGAGGTCGTAGACGCGCAGCCCCTCGCGCGCGAACGTCATCGCCGGATCGCCGATGACGAGCGCCGCGTCCGCCGCGTCGAGCATCGCGCCCACGTCCGGCTGTCGCGTCGTCGTCTCGATCTCGCGTCCGTAGAACTCGCGGAAGATGACGCGCACGAGCGCGGCTGACGTGCGCGACGACTCGTCGAGCGCGACCGTTCGCACCTCCCGCAGATCGGCGCGCCGCGTGGCGAGCACGACGCTGCGCACCGCGCGCCGCGCGCCCACGCACACGCCGGGCACGACCGCGACCCCGGCGAGCCGCTGGTACTCGATGACGGGCACGAGCGCCGCCTCCGCCTCGCCGCGCGCGAGCATGTCGGCGCAGCGCGCGGGCGCGGCGTCCGTCAGCAACTCGACGCGGCGGCGGCGCGACCCGCGCGTGTAGCTCCAGATGAGCGGCGCGGAGTTCAGGTAGCTCGAAGCCGCGAGGCGGGGCGCTGTTCTGGCTTCGTTGGCGGCGAGAGTGGTGCCCACGGTCGGAAAAGTTTTAACGGGAAGTCCCTTCAGCGCGAATGCTAACCCACGCGGCGCGGCGCGGCAAGAAACGCCGTCCCGCGACATTTGATTTTCCCTCCGTGCCCCCTCCGTGTCCTCTGTGCCTCCGTGGTGAGTCGGGATCAGGAACACTCACCACAGAGGCACATAGATCACAGAGAGGGCACAGAGGGAAATTGAAACTATGACACTACTCGTTCTTCAAGAGTGTTGACAGCATTCGCCCGCGCTCATTACCATCGAGCCGCGAACAAGGGCGTATGCCAATCTTCGACATCAGCGTCGGCATCGATTCGACCGGGACGCCCGTCTACCCCGGCGATCCCGGCATCGAGATCGTCCAGCACGCGGCGATAGCGCGCGGCGACGCGGCCAACGTCACGCTGCTGCGCTTCGGCGCGCACACCGCCACGCACGTCGACGCCCCCGCGCACTTCATCGAGGGCGCGCCGAAGGTCGCCGACCTCCCGCTCGACGCGCTCGTCGGCAGGGCGCGCGTCGTGCGACTGGCCGACGACGTGCGCGCGGTGGGCGCGGGCGACGTCGAGAGGTTCGTGCCGCCGGGGACGGAGCGCGTGCTCTTCAAGACGCGCAACTCCGCCTTCTGGTCGGGGCGGCGGGGCGAGTTTCAACCGGACTTCACGTACATCACGGGCGCGGGCGCGCACGCGCTCGCCGAGAGGGGCGTGCGACTCGTCGGGATCGATTACCTGTCGGTCGAGCGGTTCAAGTCGGAGAACTTCGAGACGCACACGACGCTGCTCTCGCGCGGCGTCGTCATCGTCGAGGGGCTGGACTTGAGCGCGGTCGGCGCGGGCGAGTACGAGTTGATCTGTCTGCCGCTGAAGATCGAGGGCGGCGCGGGCGACGGCGCGCCCGCCCGCGCGATCCTGCGGACGCTCGATTGAGATGAGGGGACGGGGGTGATGGCCTCGGGCACGGGCGCGCGCGAAGAGTTTGCCGCCGAGCGTCGGCGCGTGGCCGAGAAGTCCGTGCCCGAGTTGATCGGGCTGCTGGCGAGCGAAGACCTGCGCACGCGGTTCCTCGCCGAGATGTGTTTGCGCGACGCGGCGGGCACTTGACTGAGCTTTCGGCCCGCGGCCCCGCGGGCGGAGCGTGAACGTTCGATAGCGGAGTGGCGCGCGTGGTGGGGCGCGCGGCGGGGGGTCTTCAAAAAGCGATGGCGGGACAAAAGCGAGGCGAATCCGGGGGCGTGAAGCCGCGCGCCGAAGATTCCGCGGCGGCGGTTGACGACGCGGGCTACCGCGAGCGCGTCTTCGAGATCGTGCGCCGCATCCCCGCGGGGCGCGTGATGACCTACGGCCAGCTCGCCGGCATCCTCGGCGAGGGCTACACGGCGCGCACGGTCGGCTACGTGATGCACGCCGCGGGCGGGTCGGTGCCGTGGCAGCGCGTCGTCAACGCGCAGGGCGCGTGCTCCACGGGCCGCGTCGTGCTCCCGCCCGATCTCCAACAGCGGATGCTCGAATCCGAGGGCGTCGCCTTCGACGCGCGGGGCCGCTGCGATCTCGCGCGCCTGCGCTGGACGCCGGAAGAGTTCGCCGCGTCGGACGACGGAGAGGACGACGCGCAGCCGAGCCTCTTCGCCGGCTGACTCCCGCTTCGCACTTAACGACCGGCTCCCTCCTTCACACTTAGAGGAGTAACCCGATGAGCGATCAACTGCCGCAGGCCCGCACCCCTTACGCGATCAGCGACCCGCGCTTCTCCGTCTCGGCGCAGATGGTGACGACGGCGTTCGAGCTGCCCGGCTTCCGCGTCCGGCAGAACCTCGGCATCGTCCGCGGCATCGTCGTCCGCTCGCGCAACCTCTTCGTCAACATCGGCGCGATCTTCAACCAGATGGTCGGCGGCAACATCACCGCATGGACGAACCTCTGCGAGCAGGCGCGGCGCGAGGCGTTCGACATCATGGTGCAGCACGCCACGGAGATCGGCGCGAACGCGATCATCGGCGCGCGCTACGACGCGACCGAGATCGCCACGGGCGTCACGGAAGTCCTCGCCTACGGCACGGCGGTCGTCGTCGATCCGCTCGACGGCGCGGGGATTTACAACTCTTGAGCGCGGCGCAACTCCCCGACGATGTCGTCGCTCGGCTGCACGCCGCCTTCGCGCAGGTTCCTTACGCCCGCCTGCTCGGCATCGAGATCGTCAGGCTCGCGGCGGGCGAGGCCGTCCTCTCCATGCGCGTCCGCCCGGAGTTGACCCGCATGGAGGGCATCCTTCACGGCGGCGCGCTCGCCTCCCTGATGGACTCCGCTTCCGCCTTCGCCGTCCTCACGCTGCTCGAAGCAGGCGAGCAGACCGTGACGGTTGACCTCGCACTGCACTTCCTGCGCCCCGTCTCCGAGGGTCTGGTCGAGGCCCGCGGATACGTGCTCCGGGCCGGTCGGCGCGTCTTTACCGTCTCAATCGAGGCCACCGACGACGCCGGTAAAATCGTCGCCACCGCCCTGACGACCTACCTGAAGACCGCGTAAGTCGTTGATTTAGTGGGAATATCGCCCCCCGGCGGCCCGCTTTCAGTCTGACCGAGCCGCGCGTAAATTGTCATAGACAAAACCATTTATTTTTGTAAAAATGTGTTTGTCACCGCCGTGCTTCCGCGGCGTCACACCGAGAGACCTCTTCCCGAGTCTCCTCTCAGCCTTCCGACGACGGCTTTCATGCTTTCTCTCTACCAAGCCCTGCTCTCACAGCACCCGCGGCAGCTCTCGCCCATGCGCTGCGCGGAGCAGACCATCGCGCAACTGCACCGCTACTTCGAGGACGTGGTGCTGGAGAACAACCTCGCCGCGCTGGTCATCGAGAGCCTGCCCGCGAAAGCCGAGCGCCCGCAGCGCGCGCTGGAACACATCATGTCGCTCGGGCGCTCGGCCCGCCACGCCTTCTTCTTCGCCGCCCCGAACGACGACCTGCGTAACCTGCCGCTCGGTCGGGCGAAGGAAGGCGCGCGCGAACTCGTGCTGCTGAACCGCACGATGCAGGAGGGGCGGGACGAGCACTTCGTGATCATCGCCGACGCGCGCTTCTCCGCCCTGCTGGTCTCGCTGCGCGACGACGAGGCCGAGGGCGCGGACTCTGCCGCCGGCTCCGAGGTCGTCTGGACGTTCGAGCCCGACATCGTCTACTCGGCCCTCGAATACCTGATGGCGCGCGTGACCGCCGAGCGGCTGCCGCAGACCGAGGAGTTCGCCGGGGCGGTGCGCACCTGCATGCCGAAGGCGACCTCGCTGCAACTCACCGTCTCGGTCACGACCAAGCTCGCGCGCCTGCTTCAGGAGCAGGCCGCGCGCGAGGTCGCCGTCAACCGCATCGCGTCCGCCATCCGCAGTTCTTTGGAGCTGCCGAGCATCCTTCAGACGACCGTCAACGAGGTGGGCAACGCCCTCAGCGCGCAGCACTGCGCCCTGCGCGTCGACGGCGAGATCGATCAGCAGCCGACGAACAATTATTACTTCCGCGACGGCGAGCCGGGCGAGTCTGAGACGGACGAGCTGGTCAACGACCTCAACGCCTACTACACGCGCCTCTCGCGCAAGCACAAGAGCTTCGTGCAGGACGGTCGCGATCAGGCGAATGCCGAGGGTCAGGACGAGACGCGGCCCGTCGCCGTCGTGCCGCTGGTCTACCAGCTCCGCTTCATGGGCGCGCTCATGGTGCGCTCGGACAACTCGCAGCGCATCTGGCAGGAGAGCGAGCTGCTCCTGCTGCGTACCGTGGCCGATCAGGTCGCCGTCGCCGTCAACCACGCCCGCCTCTACGAGAAGCAGCAGCAGCTCGCTCTGACCGACAGCCTGACGGGCTGCGTCAACCGCCGCTCCTTCGAGATGCAGCTTGAGCGCGATCTCAGGCTCGCCACCCGGATGCGCCAGCCGGTCTCCCTGATCATGCTCGACATCGACCACTTCAAGCGCGTCAACGACACGCACGGGCACGACGCGGGCGACGCGGCGCTGCGCTTCCTCGCGGACGTTCTGCGCGACGAGCTGCGCGGCGTGGACACGGCGGCGCGCTACGGCGGCGAAGAGTTCGCCGTCATCCTCCCGCAGGCGAACCTCGACGGCGCGCTCATCGTCGCCGAGCGGCTGCGCGCGCGCCTTGAGACCACGGACATCCCCGGCATCGGCTGCATCACCGCCTCGTTCGGCATCGCCACCTTCCCGCTGCACGCCAACTCGCGCAACCAGCTCGTCTCCGCCGCCGACCGCGCCCTCTACGAGGCGAAGCGCGAGGGGCGCAACCGCGTCCGCACGCCCGACACCGAGCCGCGCGAGGTGTCCGACGAGATGTTCGACGTGGTGCGCGAGACGCCGATGAACGAGGCCGAGGCGGGCGCACATCTTTCCGCCGTCACGCCCGTCGTCTAGCGCGCCGCGCCCCGACATTCCAGCCCCCCCGCGACCCGCTCCCCTTACAATTCCGAGGCCGTCCGGCTGAGACCTGTGCGTTTGGCTTTGGGTGGAAAATCGCGCATCATAGGCGCGAGAGGTTTTTCATCCAGAGTCTAACCGACGGGCTCGGCGCCCGTCCGCCTTCGCGATGCAAGAGTTAAGAAAGTTCGCGCTCTACTTCCGCCCGTACAGAACGCACCTCGCCGTCGGCATCGTCTGCATCCTCGCGTCCGTCCTCACGGGGCTCTACATCCCGAGGCTGGTCGGGCAGTCGGTCGACGCCCTGCTGCGCGCGGGCGTGACGTGGGGCGTGCTCTTGCGCTACGCGCTGACGATCCTCGGCGTGAGCCTCGTCAGCGGCGTCTTCCTCTTCTTCCAGCGGCGCATCCTCATCAACATGTCGCGCCACGTCGAGTACGACCTGCGCCGCGACTTCTACGCGCACCTCCAACAGATGCCGCTCTCCTTCTTCCAGGCGAACCGCATCGGCGACCTGATGGCGCGCGCGACGAACGATCTGGCCGCCGTGCGCCAGCTCGCCGGCCCCATGATCATGTACACGTTGCAGACCGTCCTCGTCGTCGTGATCATCCTCCCGCTGATGCTGCGGATCAGCGTGCGGCTCACGCTCCTGCTCTTCGTCACGATGCCGCTCGTCTCCCTGACGGTGAAGTACTTCGGGCAGCAGGTGCACACGCGGTTCGAGAAGATTCAGGAGTTCTTCTCGCAGATTTCGGCGCGCGCGCAGGAGAATTTCACGGGCGTGAGGGTGGTGCGCGCCTACGCGCAGGAGGGCGCGGAGATCGAGGTCTTCAACCGGCTGAACCGGGAGTACGCCGAGCGCAACCTGAGCCTCGTGCGCGTCGAGGCGATGATGCGCCCGCTGCTGCAATTCTTGATCGGGCTCGGCTACGTCCTCATCCTCTGGTACGGCGGCTCGCTCGCCGTGCGCGGCTCGATGTCGGTCGGGCAGTTCACCGAGTTCAGCCTCTACCTGACGCGGCTCATCTGGCCCCTCATCGCGCTCGGCTACGTCGTCAACCTCTACCAGCGCGGCACGGCGAGCCTCAAGCGGATGAACGCGATCTTCGACGCCGAGCCCGCCATCAAGGACGAGCCCGGCGTGCGGGAGCAGCCGCCGATCAAGGGGCGCATCGAGTTTCGCGGCCTGCATTTCAGCCACGGCGAGGGCCTGCCCGAAGTCCTGCGCGGGATCGATCTGACGATCGAGGCCGGGCAGACCGTCGCCTTCGTCGGTCGGACGGGGACGGGCAAATCGACGCTGATGAACCTGATCCCGCGCCTGCTCGACCCGCCGCCCGGCGCGGTGCTCGTCGACGGCGTGGACGTGCGCGACTACCCGCTCGCGCAGTTGCGCGCGGCGATCGGCTACGTGCCGCAGGAGACGTTCCTCTTCAGCGACGCGCTCGCCGAGAACATCGCGTTCGGCGTCGAGCGCGCGGGGCGCGCCGAGGTCGAGTGGGCGGCTGAGATCGCGGGCCTCTCGGACGACGTGCGCGGCTTCCCCGAAGGCTTCGACACGCTGGTCGGCGAGCGCGGCATCACGCTCTCCGGCGGGCAGAAGCAGCGCACCGCCATCGCGCGCGCCGTCATGCGCCAGCCGCGCATCCTCATCCTCGACGACGCGCTCTCGTCCGTGGACACTTACACCGAGGAGAAGATCCTCGCGCAACTGCGCGGCGTGATGCGCGAGCGCACGAGCCTCATCGTCTCGCACCGCGTCTCGACCGTCCGCGACGCCGACTTGATCTGCGTCCTCGACGGGGGCCACGTCACCGAGCGCGGCACGCACGAGGAGCTGCTCGCCCGCGGCGGCGAGTACGCGGCGCTCTACGAGCGGCAACTGCTCGAAGAAGAGCTGGCGGCGAGTTAGGCTCGGGATCGGCGCGGGCTGCCCGACGTCAGGGGCGTTATAAGTTTTCTACCGAGGCACGATGTCAACCGCGGTCAAACAGTTTCACGAAGAAGAGGCGATAGGCAAGACCTACGACTCGCAGATCGCGCGCCGCCTGATGCGCTACCTGCGCCCTTACCTGCGCGTGCTCACGCCCGCGCTCCTGCTGACGCTCGCGCTCAACGGGCTGAACGTCCTCTACCCGAAGTTCACCGAGTGGGCCATCGACTGGGAGATCAAGCCCGCGGTCGAGGGCCGTCTCGACTTCGACCGCGCGTTCTACGGCCTGAAGTGGATCGCCCTCGTCGCGCTCGGCGCGCGCCTGCTCGTCTTCGTCTTCTCCTACGTGCAGTCGGTCTTGCTGAACACGGTGGGGCAGAAGGTGATGTACGACCTGCGCAGCGAGCTTTACCGGAAGCTGCAACAGCAGGAGGTCGCCTACTTCGACAAGAACCCGGTCGGGCGCATCATGACGCGGCTCACCTCGGACGTGGACGCGCTCAACGAGCTGTTCACTTCGGGCATCACGGAAGTCCTCGGCGACGTGGTGATGATCGGCGCGATCGTCGTCATCATGGCCCTGATGGACTGGCGGCTCACGCTCGTCACGCTCATCACCGTGCCGCTCCTGCTCGCCGCGACGACGTGGTTCCGCAAGCACGCGCGCCGCGGCTACGACGCCGTGCGCACCCGGCTCGCGCGCATCAACTCGTTTTTGCAGGAGCACCTGTCGGGCGCGCAGACCGTCCAGATTTTCAACCGCGAGCGCAAGTCCAACGCGCAGTTCCACGACCTGAACGACTCGTACCGCAACGCCAACGTCGAGACCATCTTCTACTACGCGGTCTTCTTCCCGCTCGTCGATCTCATCGGGGCCGTCGGCATCGCGCTCGTCATCTGGTACGGCGGCCACCGCGTGATGCAGACCGGCGGCACGCTCTTGACGCTCGGCGCGCTCGTCGCCTTCATCCAGTACTCGCAGGCGCTGTTCCAGCCGATCCGCGACATCTCCGACAAGTACAACGTGCTGCAGGCCGCGATGGTCGCCGCGCACCGCATCTTCCGCACGCTCGATCAGCCCGTGCTCGTCCTCCCGCCCGCCGCGCCCAAGATGCGCGGGCGCGCGCGCGGTCGCATCGAGTTCGACCGGGTCTGGTTCGCCTACAAGGGCGAGGACTGGGTCTTGAAGGACGTTTCCTTCACGGTCGAGCCCGGACAGTCGGTCGCGCTCGTCGGCCACACCGGCTCGGGCAAGACGACGATCACGAACCTCCTGATGCGCTTCTACGACGTGCAGCGCGGGCGCGTCCTGCTCGACGGCGTTGACGTGAGGGAGTGGGACTTGAAAAGCCTGCGCGAGAACTTCGCCGTCGTGTTGCAGGACGTGTTCCTCTTCAGCGGGACGATCGAGAGCAACATCCGTCTGGGGCGCGAGGAGATCGCGGGGGAGCGCGTGGAGTGGGCGGCGCGCGAGGTGCACGCCGACGAGTTCATACGCCGCCTGCCGGAAGAGTACAAGGCCGAAGTGCGCGAGCGCGGGGCGGGGCTCTCGGTCGGGCAGAAGCAGCTCATCAGCTTCGCCCGCGCGCTCGCCTTCGATCCCGCGCTCCTCATCCTCGACGAGGCGACCAGCTCCATCGACACCGAGACGGAGCAGCTCATCCAGCAGGCCATCGAGCGCGTCATGCGCGACCGCACGTCGATCGTCGTCGCGCACCGCCTCTCGACCGTCCAGAGCGCCGACCGCATCGTCGTCCTCCACCACGGCGAAATCCGCGAGATGGGCACGCATCAGGAGCTGCTCACGCTGCGCGGCCTCTACTGGCGGCTCTACAAACTCCAGTACGCCGACCGCTCGCGCGACGACGAGACGCCCGACCTCACGAGCGGGCAGTTGCAGTACGGGGACTGAAGAATCGCGGACTACGGATCGGAGGCCGCGGCGTCTCCCGATCCGGGGGTTTGCCGTCTCATTTAACGAGCCGCCTCCGCGGTCGCCGCCTACAACGCGAGTACGCCCGACAGCTCAAGGACGTACTCCTCGCCCGTCCACCTCGGGTGGTAAAAGCGCAGCTCCGTGATCCGTGGATCGTCCGGGACGCCGACGTAGAACTCGGCGCGCGAGCGGTGAAAGACCCGCCGCGCTTGCCCCGCGATCCCCGGGCCGGGCGGCACCTCGGTCGTGACCACGCGCGGGTCGGCGACGACGTACCAGTGGCGGAGGCGCTGGCTCGCGTCCACCGCGATGTAGAGGAGACTCTCCGAACTGAGGTCCAGACCGCGCAGCCGCCCCAACGCCCCCTTGCCCTCCCGGCGCTCCACTATTTTCATGACCCGCCCGGCGTACGGCGGTCCCGGCCCGGTCTCCACCGGCGGGAGTTCAGTCAACTCGGGGGCCGCGGGGTCAATCGTCTCCCACCTGACGTGTAGCATTCGATAACTACTCGGGGCCGGGGACTCGTCCGTGTCCCTGACCATCTCGTCCGGTACGGAGACTCCCGGCAGTAGTTTTTCCAACCGCCGCTTGAGGATCAGCTCACGGGTCTGGCCGGGGACGTAGGGGCGGGGCGGGGGCGGCCCCGGCGCGACCCCGCCCTCGCGGCGCGCTTGCGCCGGGCAGATCGGAATCGAGATTAAGAGGACGGCAGCAACCGTCATCACCCGGCGCAGCTTCATCTCTTTGATCTCTCCGGCGGCCCGGCGGCACGCCCTTCCGGGGTACGGGGTGAGAGTGTAGTCCGGGGAGAAGAACTACGACCTTACCCGCGCCGCGCGGCCAGAGCCGTCTAGGGCTTCGGCGGCGCGGCGGGCATCTGAAAGATCGCGTCGTCCACGGGGACGTTCGTCCTGATGTCGGTGAACTTGCGCGTGGAGCTGTCGTAGGTGTCGATCGCCGAGATGGTGATCTTGAAGGGCAGCTTGACGCCGCCCACGTCGCGGTAGTCTTCGTAATCGACCTGTTCGGGGAGGGCGTTCAAGACCGTCTCGCGCAGCCTCAGCTCGCGCACGAGCAGGCCCGTCTCGCGGTCGAAGAAGTAGCGCACGGTCGTGTCGGGCTCGCGCCTCTCGACGAGGACGTAGGCGTCGCGGTCGCCGACCTGACGCACGCCGCCGAAGGTCATCCGCGGGAACGGCTGTGCGATCTTGAGGGGCGAGACGAGCGCGATGCCGCCGCGGATGTCGGAAAGCTCGGCGGGCGTGAACTCGCGCACGCCGCGCGGGGTCTTGATCCAGCCCTTGCCGCCGGAGTAAGCCTGTCGGATTTCGAAGGCGGGCTGCTGCCCCTGCGCCGGGATGCTCGCCACCACGGCGTACCTGTCCGCGCCCGCGAGCGTGACCTCGACGGGCCACACGCGCCCCTGCGAAGCCTCGCGCGTGCCGCGCATGACGACCGACCTCATCCCGTTGATCGCCTCGCGACCGCCGACCGCGGCGACGTACTTCGCCAAGACCTCTTCCGCCGTCGGCGTCGGCGACTGCCGGGACGCGTCCGCGGGGCCGGAGGGGCCGGGCTCGTGGCCCGACTGCGCGAGCGGGAGCGACGGCATCCGCGCGGGATCGGTCGAGCCGCGGTGGCAGGTGTAGCAGGTGATCTTCTGGTTGTGAAAGTCGGCGAGGTTCGTCTGGTTGAGCTGCATCGTCATCCGCATCATGCGGCGCGCGGCGACCTTCTGCGGCTTGTCGTCGCTCTCCCAGACCCAGTTGTTCTGCCCTTCCGCGTTCTTCCCCGCGATCACGTGGCAGTAGTCGCAGCGCACGCCCATCGAGGCCGAGACGAAGTTCATCAGGTGGAAGAGCTGACTTTCGGGCAGCCCCTTCAAGACCTGTATGTTCTTGCGCGTCTGCTCGACGGGCGCGTCGGGCGAGGGCTGCTGCCGCGCGCCCGACCGGGACGTGACCCCCGCGGCGAAGAGGCAGGCGAAGAGTGCGACGACGGCGAGCCTCGCGGCGCGTCCGAGATTCTGAGTCTTCACAGGTGGGCGCTCCTTTTCCGAAGTCTGAGGAGGGGTGGCGAACGACGACGAACTGATGCGGGGGACTGAAGCGCGGCGCGCATCTTGCGAAGACCGGCTGAAAGCTTTTTCGGATTGACCGGCGTACAGACGCGCAGGCGCGCTCCCGACTCTGTACGCGGGCGCGGGCAGGTTTGTTTCCCGCAAGGCCGTCCCGCGAACGGGAAAGCGCGGCGCGAACGATTCAACGTTCGCGCCGCGCTCTACGCCGGATCGCCGTTCGACCGCTAGGGCTTCGGCGGCGCGGGCATCGCGAAGACGGTCGCGTCCACGGGCACGTTCGCCTTGATCTCGGTGAACTTGCGGATCGTGAACGGGTTGTTCGGGTTGACGCCGGAGGTGCGGACGGTGAAGGGCATCTTGACGCCGTCGACGTCGTGGTAGTCTTCGTAGTCGACCTGCTCGGGCACGTCGTTGAGGAAGAGCGAGCGGACGGTGAGCTGGCGCAGGAGCAGGCCCGTCTGCTGATCGAAGTAGAAGAGCTGCCGCGTGTTCGGCGCGGGCTTCGCTTCGAGCACCCACGCCGCGCTCTCGCCCACGCGCCCGCGACCGAGCAGGCGCATCTGCGGGAACGGCTCGGCGAGCTTGATCGGCATCAGGTAGCGCGAGACGTTTCGCAGCTCGGCCAGCTCCGCCGGGTTCAGCTCGCGCGCGCCGCGCGCGCCCGTCGTCCACCCCTTCGCGCCGTTGATGCCCTGCCTCACCTCGCCCGCGGGCTGCTGCCCCTGCGCCGGCATCGCCGCCACGATGTAGAGCTTGTCGGGGTCGGCGAAAGTCACCTCGTAGGGCGCGGCCCCGCCGCGCGCGCCCTCGCGCGTGCCGCGCATGACGCGCGTCTTCAGCTTCGCCGCCGCCTCGCGACCGCCGACCGCCGCGACGTACTTCGCCAGCACCTCTTCCGCGGTCGGTCGCGGGGCCTGCGCCGCCTGCCCCGGCTGCGCCGCAGGGCCGCCCGGGCCGGGAGCGCCCGCCGGGGGCTGCTGTGCGCCCTGCGCGCCGGGCTGTGCGCCGGGAGCGCCGCCCCCTCCCGCGGGGCGCTCCTGCGGCGCGGCGGCGGGCAGTCGCGGCAGGTGCGGCGCGCCGCTGCGACCCTGATGGCAGGTGTAACAACTGATGCGCTCGCCGCCCAAGTCCGCGAGGTGGTGGCTATTCAGGTCCATCTGCATCTGGATCATGCGCCGCGCGATCAGTTTGTGCTCGTTGTTGTCGCTGTCGAACTGCTGCGGGACGTGGCAGAAGTCGCAGCGCACGCCGAGCGAGGTGGCGATGAACTGCATCGTGTCGCCCAACTGATCCGAGGGCATCCCCTTCAAGACCTGTATGTTCTTGAAGACCTGCTCGGCGGGCACGTCCGGCGACGGCTGCTGGCGCTGCGGCTGCTGGGCCGCGCCCGCCGCGGGCTGCTGCGCGCCCGACTTCGAGGTCACGCCCGCGCCGAAGAGGCACGCGAACAGCGCGACGACGGCGAGTCTGAGGTTACGTCCGAGATTCTTTGACCCCACGAGATGTGCTCCTTATTCAGAATTTGAGGAGGATGATAGCACGCGCCGAAAATCGACAGACGCGCGCGCGGGGGGCGGATCGGCGTCCGCCCCCCGCGGCTCGATCTGCCTGAGGGCCGTGCTGTCCGAAATGAAAAACGTGCGGCCCTCGCCCGCGCCTGAGTCGTCTCGCGCGGGGCGGCTCGCTCAAATCTCGTCAGTTGTCCGGCGTCGCCTCGGCGGCGGCCTTCTCGATCTTCTTTTCGGCCTTCTCGGCGCGCGGCTTGATCGGCAACAGGCTCTCGAACGACTGCATGATCTGCAAGTACATCTGCGTCTCGCGCGGGATGAGCGTACGCCACGCCGGGCCGCCGCGGCGGATGTAGGAGCCGAGCTTCGCCGGGTTCGAGTTGTAGCCCGCGGCGATCAGCTCCTGCTTGGTGGCGATGCCGCTCAGCAGCGCGCCGGAGACGTCGGCGTCGAGGTTCAGCTCGCCCCACGTGTCGCGGATGTAGAGCAGCATCGCTTCGAGCGCGTTGCCGTGGTTGCGCATCCCCAGCACGAAGTCCGGGTTCAGGCCGACCGCCGGGTAGCGCTGGCGCAGCATCTGGTACGTC
The DNA here is from genome assembly GCA_036389335.1 of Pyrinomonadaceae bacterium. GTDB lineage: Bacteria > Acidobacteriota > Blastocatellia > Pyrinomonadales > Pyrinomonadaceae > JAIVGV01. Next base: position 66,759 of record DASVQC010000065.1, read on the forward strand.
CACGGGATCATCTGCACCATGCCGCCCGCGCCCGCCGTCGAGACCGAGTAGCGGTAGGTGTCCAGCTCGTTCAAGGCGTAGAGCGCGTAGACCTCCTCGAAGAGCGGGCGGCGCGCGTCCTTGCGGAAGCGTTCGTGATCGATGTGCTCGACGAGGCAGAGCCGCTCCGCCATGTCCTGAATCTCCGGCGCGATGTTGATGCCCTTCTGCTTGAGCCGACCGGCGGCGAGATCGACCATCGTGCGGACGTAAGCCTGCCCGGTCTTGACCAGCTCGGGCGAGAGCAGCGCCGGGTGCGCCGACGTGTAGTAGGCCATCTCGCGGTAGCGACCGAACTTCTCGATCGGGTACTCGACCATCAGCGGCATCAACTGGCGACCGCCGAGATCGGAGACGACGACCGCCGTGTTCACGTAATTCGGCCTGACGACGCGCACGCGCAGAGGGGTTCCGAGCGAAGACGCGAGCGTGACCTCCGCGCCCGGCTGCAAGAGCGTGTCCTTCGGCAAGGTCAGCAGGTGGAGCTTAGAGCTTTCGGGGTCGAGCGCGGCGAGCGTGACGAAGGCGAGCGGCGGCGACGCCATGGCCTGCGGCGTCAGTCGCGTCTTGAAGGCGCGCTGCGCCTCTTCGCGGTGCGCGCGAATCTTGTTCGGCGCGAGCGGCTCGACGGGCTGGAGCGGGACTGAGCTGACGGGCGCGGCGGGCAGGACGGGCACGACGACCGGCGCGGGCGACTGCGCGGAGGGCGGCGGGACTTGCGACGCGGGCGCGGTCGTTTGCTGCGTCGTCGTCGTCTGCGTCTGCGTCGCGGGCGCGGCGGGCTGTTTCGTCGGCGTCGTCTGCGCGGGCGGGTTCGCCTGTGCCGGGGTCTGCGTCGCGGAGACGGTGCGCGGGCGCGTGAAAGGCGAAGGGTCGGGCGTCTGCGCGCGCGCCGCCGCGGCTGATGAAAAAAGCGCGAGTGACAGGAGGACTTTCGATCTCATGGACTTCCCTTTACGGCTGTTGGTTGGGAGGGCGGGGATGACCCACCTAAGATTCGCGCCCGCGGGGCTCGGTTGTCAACCGTTTTTCCGGGGCGGCGCGGAGCCCGTCCGCGCCGTTCGACTAAAACTCGGCGAGGCTGCCCGCGCCCGCGCCCGCCGCCGACGCGGCTGCCGCGCGCGGCTCGCCCTCGCCGCGGAGGAGCCGCGCGCGCGCCGCCATCATGTAGCCGACGCTCATGCCGAGGCTCGCGTCCAGCTCCCACAGCTCGCGGCTGAGCGCGCGCTCGCAGGCGCGCTCGAACGCGGGCTGCAACTCTTCGTGCGCCGCCTCCAAGCCCTCGACGAAGATCAACTCGCTCTCGCGACCGGCGCGCGCGAGTCGCCGCACGTGATCGCGCAGACGCTGCCGCGCGTCGTCAGGCACCTTGCCGCTCGCGATGACGACGAGGTGCGCGTCCTCCGCGTGCGAGTGATCTTCGGCGGCGCGCCGGGCGTGCGACGCCGTCCAGTCGCCGTCGCGCAGCAGGAAGAGGAAGGGCTCGCCGCAGACGTTCGCCATCATCTGCACGTCCGTCTCGCCGACAGCCGCCTGCCGCGCCGCGACGTGCGTCTCCGGCAAGCCGAGCTTCGACAGGATCGCGCGCAGGTGCGTCACGAGCCAAGAGGAGTCTTGCAGCAGCGTCGTCGTCAGGGAGGTCGGCACGACGACCTCCTCGGCCTTCTCGTCGGCGACGCTCGCGCCGCATTCGCTGCACACGGCGTTGCCGAGGACGGCGAGCGCGTCGGGCGAGGGCAGGCGGAAGAGAGCGCGCCCCGCCTTGCGGCAGCTCACCAGAATCTCGCGCCGGACGAGCCCCGCCTCCGTGAAGCGTCTGAGGAGAGGCTCCGGCACCGACTCGCCGCCCTCGCCCTCGCGCAGGCTCGGCGCGCGCCCGTCCTGATGCGAGTCGTGGAGACGGCTCAGCCAGCGCCGCGCCTCCGAGTCTTCGAGCATGCCCGCGGCGCGCAGCCACCCTTCGACCATCTCTCCGCGCGTCGCCAGAAGCGGCGCGCCTTCGTCCGCCGCGAAGCGCGCGAAGCTCTCCGGCACGACGGGGCCGCGCGCGCGCCACTCGTCGCCCCCGCCCGAGCCCGCGCCGTCCGCGCCCTCGCCCGCCGCGACGGCGCGCGCGAGCCGCAAAGAGTCGGACACGTTCTGGCAGAACTCTTCGAGCTTCTGCGCGGGGTCTGCCGTCTCGGTCTCGTAGACGACGCCGGCGCGCACGCCCGCCGTCCCGTCTTCCTCGTCGCCGAAGACGACGAAGTGCGCGTAGTCGCGGAAGCAGAACAGCTCGCCGCGCACGTAAGGGGAATCGCCCTCGCCCTCCATGCGCGCCGCCACCGCCGCCTCCAGCGCGCGCGCGCGATCCGACTTCAAGAGCGCCAGCTCGAAGAGACTGAGCCGCGCCGTGCGGACGAGCGGCGTGAGCCCGCGGTCTTCCAGCCTCTCCAGAACGGACGTGCGCGCCGCCCCGTCAACGTGACGATCAAGAACCCTGCTCTCGACGAACAACATACTCAAAGGACCCCTCTTTCACGGTCGCGCATCCTACCACGAAGCGAATCACGACGAAAAAGATTTCTCTTCAGCGCGTCAACACGCACACTCTCCGGGTGATGCACGTCACGCCGCGGCGTATCAACTCCTCACACTTCGTTCATCCTGATGTAATCCCGGCGTCATGCCGTGCCGCCTTTCCGTCCAGAGGCGGCGGGGATTTTATGCCCTGTCACAAAACAGTCACATTGCCTGTTGTGGCACGCCGCCCTCAGCCGGTAAGATGCTGAGGCTGCACAAATTGCAGCGTCATTCCCACCGCAAGACCCCAAAGCAGTTCCAAGTTTGGCGAAGGAAGAAGGACGACCCCCGGTCTATGTTCGTGCAGAAAAAGTTCCCCCTTGTGCTCGCAGCCTGTCTCGCGCTCTGCTCGCTCGCGGCCAACGCCGCCGCCCAGAACGAAGTCTTGCGCCCGCGCCAAGTGGCGCAGACGACCACGCCCGACGGCTCGCCTCGTTTAGAGACTGACGTGTTCCTCGTCTCCGAGGCCGCGCCGGCCCCCGCCGAAGCCGCGAAGCCCGAGTTGAACCGCCCGTTCGTCGCCGCGCCTCGCATCTTCCAGTTCAACCACCTGCTGATGAGCGCCATCGAGCGCAGGCTCGGCGCGCCCTACGTCTACGGCTCTTCGGGGCCCAACGTCTTCGACTGTTCGGGTTTCGTCTGGAGCGTCTTCCAGTCGGCGGGCGTCGGCTTCGAGCGCGTGAGCGCGCGCGACCTGTGGAACCAGTTCACGCCGCCCGGCGAGGGCGAGCAGTACAAGTTCGGCACGCTCGTCTTCTTCAACAACCTGAAGCACGTCGGCATCGTCGCCGACGCGAACGGCTTCTACCACGCCTCTTCGAGCCACGGCGTACAGTACTCGACCTTCAACGACTACTGGACGAGCCGCATCGTCGGCTACCGCCGCGTGCCGCTGCCCGCGCCCGCGATGGCCGAGTAGGCGGCGGCGGAGCGAGCCGAAAAATTCCAAGAGCCGGCCCGACCCGCGAAGGTCGAGCCGGCTCTAGAATTTTTACCCGCGCCCCGCGACGCGTTCAGGCGAGGCGGCTGCGGCTCACTTGAGCTTCGCGGGGACGAAGCCCGCGCGCTGCTCGCTCTCGCGCGCCTCCCAGACGGCGACGATCTTCTCGACGACGACGTAGCACAACTGCCCCTCGTCGTCCTTCAGGTAGAGCACGCCGCCGTCCACCTTCAAGACCTCCCCGCGCAGCCTCGCGCTCCCGCCGCAGAAAACGTCCAACCGGCTCCCGATCTTATTCGACAGAAACTCTTCCATCTCTCCTCCTGAACGTCAACGGTGAACCGTGACGGGTGACAAGCAAGAAGTGATGAATCATGAGTCATGAGTGACACGCCGAACCTCATCACTCATCACCCATCACCCATGATTTTCCTGTCACCCGTCACCCGTCACGGTTTACGCCTCCCCCCCGTCACCGCTTCTCCGGCGTCCACACCCAGACGCGCTCGCCCGCCTGGGTGTCGGCGTCCTCCTTCTTCGTCGTCTCGCGGAAAGTGATCTGGACGAGCGGCAGCGTGTCCACGTCGTCCTGCTGCCGCCGCTCGAACTGGAGCATGTCGTAATAGACGCAGCGCGCGCGGTCGGGGTACTCGCGGCAGACCGCGGGGCGCGACTCGTAGATCGTGCAGTTGCGCTTGACGGGATCGAGGAACTGGCACGACTCGCCGAGCACGGGATCGGGCGTGCGCTTGAGCACTCGCTCCTTCCCCCAGTTCTTCGTGTAGCGCCGGTAGGCGGTCTCGTACGAGACGCCGAAATGTTTCGCCAGCCGGCTGATGTCGCGCTTCGTCACCTGCACGCGCACGTAGATCGAGCAGCAGTAGCCGGGACACTTCGCGCAGTCGAAATAGACGCGCGGCTGATCGTCCGTGACGGTCTGTTTACCCATGACTTCACCGGAGCGTGACGGGTGACGGGTGACGGGTGACGGGTAAAACCTTTCCCCCCCTGTCGCCTGTCACGGCTTACCGTTTACGGCCTTCCCCCGTCGCCGTTCACCGCCTTTCAGATTTCTCGTACTCCGCCATCAACAAGCCCATCAGCTCGTCGCGCCGCTCGTAAAGCCGCTTCAGCGCGCGCGGCTCGTGGCGCGCGAGGGCGTAGGCCGTGATGAGCGGCAGCGCGACGGTCGAATCGACGTAGCAGACGACGGCGTCGGGCAGGCGGTCGGGATCGACCTTGCCCCAAGAGACCGCCTCGCCCGGCGTCGCTCCGGAGAGGCCGCCCGTGTCGGGGCGCGCGTCCGTCACCTGCAAGAAGTAGTCGTGCCCGCGCTCGTCGATCCCGAGGACTTCCTGAATCTGCGGCTCGGTCTGGAGCATGAAGTTCTTGGGGCTCCCGCCGCCGAGGATGAAGACCGCCGACTTGCCGCCGTGCTTCTTCCCTCTGTCGCCCCGCCCGTGGATCGCGCCGCGCTTGGCGGCGAGGACGATCGACGCGGTCTCGTTCACGTCGAGCGACGGATCGAAGGCGAGCTTGTTGCCTTGCAGGGCCTTCGCCGCGACGTTCATGCCGATGGACGAGTCGCCCGGCGACGACGTGTAGAGCGGCACGCCGAACTCGTAAGCCGCGGCGAGCAGCGACTTGTATTCGAGCCCCAGCTTCAGCTCGCGCTCGCGCACGTACTTGCCGCACAGGTAATGAAACTCCGCGGTGGACATCGCGCGCTGGAACTCCTCGCCCTCGATGACGCGGCGGAAGAAGGCGTCGGTGTCGAGCAGCACCGAGTAGTCGAAGAAGATGTCGTAGATGCGTACGACCTCCTCCTCGCGCAGCGTGATGTCGGAGGTCTGCGCGTTGCCCTGATGCAGGGCGAGCCCGATGCCGAAGTGCGTGTCGTGGTAGAGGTTCGCGCCCGTCGTGATGATCCAATCGACGAAGCCCGCGCGCAAAAGCGGGATGAGCGCGGAGATGCCTAAGCCCGCGGGCGTGAGCGCGCCGGTGATCGAGAGCCCGACCGTCACGTCCGGCTCCAGCATCTTGCGCGCGAAGAGCTGGCACGCCTCCCTCAGACGCGCCGCGTTGTAGGCGAGGAACGTCTCGTCGATCAAGTCCGCGAGGCCGATGTCGCCCGTGATCGCCCGCGGATCGATGCGCCGCCCCGACAGGTGCTTACTCAGTTTCTTCTTCGGCATCAGACCATACTATAAATGATGAATGATGAATGCGGAATACTATAAATGATGAACGCGGAATGATGAACGACGAATGAAGAGCTACTGTCTTTCATTCATCGTTCATCATTCCGCGTTCATCATTTTCTCTCACTCCGCCCCGGCGACCTTCTCTTCGGCGCGCTTCAGGCGCAGCCGACCGATGCGGCGCTCGTCGGCCTCCAGGACTTCCACGTCGAGGCCGCGGAAGGTGAGGCGCGTGCCCGGTCGCGGCACCTGTCCGAGTTCGTTGATGACGAGGCCGGCGATGGTCGTGAAGTCGTCGTCCTCGATCTCGAAGTCGAACAGCCTCTCGATCTTGCCGACCTCGGTCGAGCCCAAGACCTCGTAGTAGCCCCCGCCCGCCTCGACGATCTCGACGACGTCCTCGGCCTCCGTGTCCTCGTCCTCGATCTCGCCGACGATCTCTTCGAGGATGTCTTCGACGGTGACGAGGCCGGCGACGCCGCCGTACTCGTCGATGACCATCGCGAGCTGCACGTGCGCCTTCTGCATCTCTTCCAGAAGCTCCGCGACGGGCTTCGTCGCGGGCACGAAGTAGGTGGGCCGGACGAGCGAGGCGACGGCGTCCTCCTCCCGCCCCTCGACCCAGCACTGGAGGATGTCGCGGACGTAAACCAGCCCCTCGACGTTGTCGATCTGCTCGCGGTAGACGGGCAGGCGCGAGTACTTCGACTCGACCATCAGGTCGCGCACCTCGCGCACGGTCGAGGCGGCGGCGACGGCGACGATGTCCGTGCGCGGCGTCATCACCTCGTTGACGCGCGTGTCGCCGAACTCGATGATCGAGTGGATCAGCTCGCCCTCCTCCTCCTCGATGATGCCTTCCTCTTCGCCCACGTCGATGAGGGCTTGCAGATCGTCGCCGCCGTCGTCCTCGTCTTCGTCGGCGCCCCCCTCGATCTGCTGCTCCGCCCTGCGCTGCCTGTCAGACTTGCCGAACCACGCGAAGGCGACGAGCGAGAGCGGCCTGTAGAGCGGGCGCAGCACGGGCAGGAGCCGCCGCAGCGCCGCCTCCGGTCGGCGCGCGGCGACGACGCGCGGGATGATCTGTCGCGCCAGCGCCGTCGCGCCGAGCGCGACGAGGAACGCCGTCGCGTGCGCCACCGACGGCGAAAGGTTCTGCAGGGCGGACGACTGGTAGAGCGTGACGAGCGCGGCGTGGAAGACGAGGAACGAGATCGCGACGACGAGTATCAGGATCGAGACCGTAAGCGTGTGGCGGAACCGCGAGCGGTTTTCCAGAATCTCGCCGAGGAAGGCGGCGACCCCGCCGCGCGGCTCCTCCTCCGCGTCGCCGATCAAACGGCGCAGCCCCACGTCGCTCAACTCGCCGAACGCCACGTCCACCAGCGACAGGAACGTCAGCGCCACGAGCAGCACGCACGCGATCAGTATCTCGATTGTCATAAATAGCCGTCAGCCGTCAGCACTCAGCACTCAGCTAAAGACTTGGCTCGGCTGAATGCTGACGGGGCTGAATGCTGAATGCTCAATCATACCCCAAGACGGCGGCGCAGGCGCAGTTCGAGCGCGTTCATCTCACCATCGTCGGCCTCGTGATCGTACCCGCACAGGTGCAGCAGCCCGTGCAGGATGAGCTGCGCGATCTCCTCGTCCAACGTCAGCCCGTTCTCCGCCGCCTGCCGCGCCGCCTGTTCCACGGAGATCACGAGATCGCCCAGCGTCTCCCCCGCGGCCCTTTCAAACTCCGCCTGCTCGACCGGGAACGAGAGCACGTCGGTCGTCGCGTTGCGCCCCCTGAACTTCCTATTCAACTCCCGCATCGCGCGGTCGGAGACGAACACGACGGTCGCGCCCGCCTCGCCCGCCCCGATCTTCTTCAGGGCCGCCGCCGCGAACTCACGCCAGCGGTTCCCTTCCACCGCGACGCGCCGCTGCCTGTTCACCACTTCGATCATCGTGACGGGTAAACCGTGGCAGGTGATAGGTAGGAACAGGTGCCACCCGTCACCCGTCACCCGTCACGCTTTAGAGGTTGCTCTTGCTCGCGTGCTCTTCGTAGGCGCGGACGATCATCTGGACGAGGCGATGGCGCACCACGTCGCGCTCGGTGAAGTAGACGAACTCTATCCCTTCGACCTTCGAGAGCACGCGCTCGGCTTCGACGAGCCCGCTGCGCTTGCCGGTGGGGAGATCGATCTGCGTCACGTCGCCCGTGATGACCGCCTTCGAGCCGAAGCCGATGCGCGTCAGAAACATCTTCATCTGCTCGCCCGTCGTGTTCTGCGCCTCGTCGAGGATGATGAAGGCGTCGGCGAGCGTGCGACCGCGCATGAAGGCCAGCGGCGCGACCTCGATGACGCGCTTCTCAAGCAGTTTCGTCACGCGCTCGGTGTCCATCAGATCGAAGAGCGCGTCGTAGAGCGGGCGCAGGTACGGATCGACCTTCTCCTGTAGATCGCCCGGCAGGAATCCTAATCGCTCGCCCGCCTCGACCGCCGGGCGCGCCAGCACGATGCGCGTCACCTGCTTCTGCACGAGCGCCTGCACCGCCATCGCCACCGCGAGGTACGTGTTGTGGTTGACGAAGCCGTTGGCGACGAATGAGTGACTGCCGGGGACGGTCAGATCGTAAACCCGCGCGCGAGACTTCTCGACGCCGACGATTTCGAGGAAGAGTAGGCGACGATCTATCAGCTCGCTCAGCTCGACAACCGATTCGTTCGCGACGCCGCGCGAGCGTAGGACGCCGACGAGCTGTTCGAGTTTCGGGTAGCTCGGTCGCCGCCTCTGCGTGCGGTAGTCGGTGAAAAGTTTGTGCTCGGCGCGCGTGAAGGTCGCCGCGCTAACCGCCTCGCTCAGGCGTTCGCCCTGAAACGGCACCACGTCGATGTTCGTGTTCGCGCGTGAGGTGCGGCGGCGCGCGCGCTTGCGCGCGAGTGCGAACCCGATTGACTCATGGAAACGCTCGGCTTCCGCGCCCGCCATCGTAAGCAGGTGCGAGACGTGCGCCTTGCCCGCGTAGCGCCCGCGCTTGATCGACTTCGCGGCGACGACCCCGAAGTTCAGCAAGACGACCTGCACCTGCCGGATCAACTTCTCGGACACCGACGAGAGCGAGACCACCCCGTCGCGCTTCTCCACCGTGCCGTCTGCGTCGAAGAGCCCGCGTAAGAAAGCCGCGACGACCGACTCCGGCGCGCTCAGGATCGACGGCGGGACGTGCCTAGTCGCGGCTTTGCCGGTGGGCATCCCTAAGCGCGAGAGCAGTCTGTGGAGCTGCGAGCTGGCTATGATGTAGTCGTAAGGGCGCTCGCCCCCATTGCGGAAGACGTGCAGGCCGAATCGCGACGCCATCTCGTGGAATGCGGCGACGATGCTCTCGTCCGACGAAGAGAGGATGACGCGGTTGCGGAACGTCAGGCAGCCGTCGCCGGTCAGCACGCCCATCACGTAGGCGAAGGATTCGTCGAGGCGGTCAAGCGCGACTGGCTTCGACGAATGATCGTGGACTCCGTTCGGGGCACACTCGAAATCAACCGCCGTCTCGGAGCCGAACATCCGCTGCCCGCGCTGCAACGCGACCGAATCGCCCACACGCAGCTCGTCGGCACGCTTCCAGCAAAGTGCGCCGCGCGGATCGAGCGTCAGCAGCGGGTGTTCGCGGGTGGCCTCGACGGAGAATCCGAACCGCGTCGTAATCTTCAGGGTGTCCGACTCGCCTCCGTTGTAGACGTGCGAAGCCGGCTCGACCCCGTCGAGCCCTTGAATCTCCGCCGCGATGGGGGCTTGCTCGCCCGCGCGCGTGTCCGCGCCGAGCGCGCCGATCTCGATCATCCCCCCGCCCGTGAGCACGAGCGAGTCGGCGGCAATGCACTTGCCGGTGCCCGCCGGGCCGATGCCGAAGACGCAGTCGCGCTCCTGGATGGCCTCGATGTAGCGGCGCTGGGTGGCGGACTTGGGGGCGACCTGCTTTTTGCCGGAGGGGTTGAAGCGCGCCTTGGTGAAGTAGTCGCGGAGGCTGTAGGCGCGATCCTCGGCGATCTGCGCGAAGGCTTCGCGCAGCTCCTTGTCGGTGAAGGTCTTGCCCTCGGCGAAGAGCGCGGAGAAGTCTTCGAGGACGCGCTCGACCGTCTCCACGTCGCGCGGGTCGCCGTCGACCGTTAAGTCCTGACCGCGCGCGTTGACGCGCACGTCGAGGAGCGATTCCAGGTACTTGATGTTCTGGTCGTGGACTCCGAAGAGCGTTTCGATCCCTCTGGGCGGCAGTTCGATCTTTTTCAAGAGGTCGGGCTCTCTCCTTGCCGGGGGTGAAGTGGGCGCGCCGCCGTGCGTGCGGCGGGCGGGCGCGTGCGGGAGGGTGTCTTTCTCATCTTTCGGGGAAACGCTACTACAGGCTTTCGGGGCGTGTCAACGAAACCGCCCCGTACGCACGCGGACACTGGCGGGCCGCCTTGACACCCCGTTTTTCGCTACCTATACTCTGCTCTTTGCGCCCGCCCCGGAACTCTTCACCGTGGCGCGCGGCGCGAAAAAAGACGAACCGAAGAGACTGCTTTCACACGGAGTTTAGAGGATGCCGAATCACAAGTCAGCCGAGAAGCGGATGCGCCAGAACGAGAAGCGCCGCGGGATCAACCGCGGCAACCGCACGCGCCTGCGCACGGAGATCAAGCGTTTGCGCGCGGCGCTCGAAGAGGGCGGCGCGGGGCTTCAGGAGGTTTACGCGCAGACCGTCTCGACCATCGACAAGGCGGTCAACAAGGGCGTGCTGCACCGCAACGCCGCCTCGCGCTACAAGTCGCGCCTGACGGCGCGCGTCAACGACGCGGGCGCGAAGTAGACCGACAGGAATCAAAAGAACTGACGGCGGGGCGGATCGAATCACGATCCGCCCCGCCGTCTTTTTGCGTCCGCGACGACAGGGTGAATAGGTTCTCTAATCCGTTCCTGGGTTAGCCCGTCAGTTCGCAGACGAGCATTTCCAGTTGGAGGCGCGA
>DASVQC010000066.1:0-80627 GCA_036389335.1 Pyrinomonadaceae bacterium
CCTCGGCGACCGCCCCCGGTTGCGGCGGGGGGCTGTCGTGACTGATCTCCTGCAGGAGCGCGTCGACGCGCGCAGCCTTCTCTTCGACCGTGTCGCGGATGAAGAAAATCTGCGGCGCGTGGCGCAGGCTGAGTTCCACGGCGAGCTGGCGGCGGACGTAGGGCGCGGCGTGGTTGAGCGCCTTGTGCGCCGCGCGCGCCTCCTCGTCCGTCCCCGCGACCGTGAAGTAGACGCGCGCCTCGCGCAAATTCTCCGACATCCGCACGTCCGTCACCGTCACCATCGACACGCGCGGGTCTTCCAGCTCGTAGCCGACGATCTGCACGATCTCCTCGCGCAACTGCTCCCCAACTCTTTCCGGACGACGCATGGCTCGTAAATCGTCAATCGTGAACCGCTAACCGAACCGCGGCGGGCGAAGCCGCCGACTTACGATTCACGACTCACCGTCGTTGACGCCAGTTCCGTCGCGGCGATCTGCTCGACGATGTAGCACTCGATCTGATCGCCGACCTTCACGTCGTTGAAGTTTTCGAGCCCGATGCCGCACTCGAAGCCCTCGCGCACCTCTGACACGTCGTCCTTGACGCGCCGCAGGGAGCCGATCCCGCCCTCCCACGCGACGACGCCGTCGCGGATGAGGCGCGCGCGCGCCGTGCGGCGGATGACGCCGTTCACGACCATGCAGCCCGCGACGTTGCCGGCGCGCGGCACCTTGAAGACGGCGCGCACGTCGGCGCGACCGAGGATGCGCTCCGTCGCGATCTTGTCGAGCATCCCGATCATCGCCGCGCGTATCTCCTCCTCGACCTTGTAGATGATCGAGTGGAGGCGGATGTCAACGTGTTCGAGCTTCGCCAGGTCGTTGGCGCGCGACTCGGGGCGCACGTTGAAGCCGATGACGACGACCGCCGTGTTCGACGCCCCCGCCTGCGTCGCCGAGGCGAGCAGAACGTCCGACTCCGTGATCGCGCCGACGCCCGAACGGATGACTTTGACCTTCACCTGCTCGTTCGAGAGCTTCTGGAGCGTCGACTTCAAGACCTCGACCGAGCCCTGCACGTCTGCCTTGAGGACGACCAGGAGTTCCTTGATCTCCTTCTGACCCAGGGTCTCGATGCCGCGCTTGGTGGACTGCATGAGCGTGCTCTGGCGCGAGAGCATCTGCCGGTGCTCGGAGATCGATTGCGCGCGCGAGATGTCGGCGACGACCTGGAAGGTGTCGCCCGCCTGCGGCACGCCCTGGAGACCGAGCACCTCGACGGGCGTCGAGGGCCCGACCTCTTCGACCGGGTTGCCGCGGTCGTCGAACATCGCGCGCACCTTGCCGTAGACCTGACCCGCGATGAACGGGTCGTGGACGCTCAGCGTGCCCTGCTGTACGAGCACGGTCGCGACCGCGCCGCGCCCGCGGTCGAGCTTCGCCTCCAGGACGACGCCGGAGGCGAGGCGCGTCGGGCTCGCCTTCAAGTTCAGGATGTCGGTCGTGAGGAGGACTGTTTCGAGCAGCGTGTCGAGGTTCTTCCTCTGCTTGGCGGAGACTTCGACCATCTCCGTGTCGCCGCCCCACTCGACCGGGTTCAACCCCTGACCCGCCAACTCCTGGCGGACGCGCGCAGGGTTGGCGTCCGGCTTGTCCACCTTGTTGATCGCCACGACGATGGGCACGTGCGCCGCGCGCGAGTGCTCGATGGCTTCGATGGTCTGCGGCATGACGCCGTCGTCCGCCGCGACGACTAAGACGACGATGTCTGTCGCCTTCGCGCCGCGCGCTCGCATCAAGGTGAACGCCTCGTGACCCGGCGTGTCGAGGAAGACGACGCGGCGCGTCCCCGTCGCGTCGTCGCCGCCGGGAACCTGCACGCTGTAGGCGCCGATGTGCTGCGTGATGCCGCCCGCCTCGCCCGCCGCGACCTCGGTCGTGCGGATCGCGTCGAGCAAGCTCGTCTTGCCGTGATCGACGTGACCCATGACGGTGACGACGGGCGCGCGCGGCAACTCCACGTCGTCGGCGTCGGTCGCGATGAGTTCTTCAAACTCCTCCTCGGCGACCATCTCCTCGAAGGGGACGAACTGCACGTCGTAGCCGAAGCGCTTGCCGAGTTCGGCGGCGACTTCGTTGTCGAGCGCCTGGTTGATCGTCGCGAAGACCTTGCGCTGGAGCAGGAGCGCGACCACCTCCTTCGGCTTGATGCCGAGTTTTTCGGCGAACTCCTTGACGGTCGAGCCCTCGACCAGTCGCACCGACTTCAACTCGTCGACCGCGGTTCCCGCCGCGCCGCCCATCGAGCCCTTGATGCGATCTTCGAGCGAGAGCGCGCGACCGGGCACGACCACGTCGCGGTCGAAGCGTCCGCCCCTGCCGCGCGAACCCTCGCTGATGGGGCGACCGCCGCGGCGCGAGCGACCGCCGGGTCGGCGCGCGTCCGCCGGGGGCGTGTAGACGGTCTGCGGGCTGGCTGACTCGCCGGGCGTGCCGTGCGGCTCGAACGCCGCGTCGCGACCGCCGCGCCTGCCGCCGCGCGCGGCGCGCTCGCGAGGCGTCGGCGCGGGCGCGGGCGCGACGACGGGGACGGGCGCTCTCTCGCCGTGCTTAATGCCGGCGTTGAGCGCGGCTTGCGTCGGGCGCAAGACCCTGACCTGGCGCGCCGCCGACACTTCGGGCGAAGCCTGCTCCGCTCCGTTGCCAGCCGACGCTTCCTCGGTCGGCGCCACCGCCGACGCCTGCAAGTCCGCCTCGCTCGCGCCCGCTTCTTCGTACTGCGCGGCGGGCGGCTCGGCGATCTCCGCGTGCGTCTGTGACGCCGCCGAGGGGGGCTCGGCGCGTTGCGCGGGCGGGAGTTTTTTGACGAGCCGCGCGACCGAGGGCTTCGCCGCCGTCGGCGCCGCGCCTTCGTCCGTCACTTCGGGCGCGTAAGCCTCGACGGGCGTCTGCGGCGCGGGGGCTTCGGGCGACGCCGAGGCGTGGATGTCCGCCGACGCCTCGACCTCCTCGGGCGAGACGGCGGGAGCCGGGGCGTGCTTGATGACGCGGATGGCGCGCGCTTTGGGCGGCGCGGTCTTGGGGAAGTAGCGGTTGCGAATCTTCTCCGCCAGCTCTTTCGAGACGGAGTTCGACGGCACCGATACGTCGACGCCCTCGCGCCTGATCTCTTCGATGAGGCGCTTGGTTTCGAGCTTCAGCTCTTTGGCGAGATCGTAGATACGAACCTTGCTGGTGACGGCTGACATGAACTCCTTAACTTCGACGCTACTCTAAAAAACGGCGTCGCGCGCTTCAAAGGACTGACAAGGAACCTCTCCTCGTTCGGCTTTGCCGCGCGCTCGTCGAGTCCGTCGGGTCAGACCGTCAAGCGTGCGGTTCGCCTGGGAGGCGAGTCACACCGGGGCGCGCCCCGCGGGGCGCGCCCGCCGCCCTCGCGGCGGCTACTCGGCGCTTCGGGAAGCATCCTGCTGCTCACCTTCGTCCGAGTCTTCTTCGCCGTTCGCCTGCTCCCGGTAGACGGGCGCGGGCTCGGACGAAACCATCACTTCCGGGGCGGACGCTTCCGTCGCCGACACGCTCGGCGAAAGCGGCGCGTCTTCCTCGACCGGGGGCTCGCCCTCGTCCTCGGCTTCCGCCTCGTCGAAGATCGCCGCCTCCGAAGAGGTCAGAGTCGGCGCGGGCGTGATCGTGTCGGGTCGCAGATCGCGCCCGGCGTCCTGGAGCGCGAGCGCGTCCGTGCTCATCTCCTCGACCTCGCTCAGCGCGACCGGGTCGGCTGAGTCGTCCGCGAGAATGTCGGGCTCGGCGTGGAACGGCGCGCCGCGCTCGACCGCCTCGTCGTAGCCGTCGGCGATCATCGCTTCCGAGGGCTCGACCTCCGCGGCGGGCGCGTCCGGATCAGCCTCCGCCGAGAAGGCGTGCTGCTCGATCCCGCCGGGCGCTTCGCCCGTCGCGCCAGTCGCGCCCGCCGTGTCGGACGTGGCTGCTGACTGTCCGCCGCCCGCCGGTTCGTCCCCGGCGGCGTCGCCCGCTTCCGTATTCGTCTCTTCGCCGGAGGATGTCGCGGCTTCCGCGGGCGCGGCCTCTTCGTCGCCAGCCGCGCCTCCCTCTGTCTCCGCCTGCTTGCTGCGCTCGCGCGCGGCGATGATGCCCTGCGCGGCGTCGAGTATGGCTTGCGCCTCGTCGAGACTCGTGTCGAGGTATTCGACGAGCGTGTCGATGTCGGTCGCGGCGAGCGTGTCGATGTCGTCGATGCCGTGCTCGGCGAGCGCGGCGGAGGTCGCCGCCGTCACGCCTTCGAGCGCGGTCAAAGGCACCGCGCCGCCAGACGCGATGAGCGCGCCCATCTGCTCGGCGACTTCCTTCTTGATCTCTTCCTCGCTGCGGATGTCGATGTTCCACCCGACGAGCTTGGTCGCGAGCCTCACGTTCTGCCCGCGCTTGCCGATGGCTAAGGAGAGCTGATCCTCGTTGACGATCACCTCCATCTGGCGGCTCTCGATGTCGGTGATGCGCACCTGGTTGACCTTCGCGGGCGAGAGCGAGTTGGCGGCGAAGACCGAAGGCTCTTCAGACCACTCGATGATGTCGATCTTCTCACCGCGCAGCTCGCGGATGATCGCCTGCACGCGCGAGCCCTTCATGCCGACGCACGCGCCCACCGGATCGACGTCGCGCTCGGTCGAGGAGACGGCGATCTTGGCGCGCTCGCCCGGCTCCCTCACCGCCGACTTGATGACGACCGTGCCGTCGTAAATCTCCGGCACCTCCATCTCGAAGAGGCGCTTCAAAAGTTCCGGCGAGGAGCGAGAGGTGATGATCTGCGGTCCCTTCGCCTCCTTCAACACGTCGTCGATGACGACGCGGATGCGCTCGCCCTGGTTCCACTGCTCGCCGCGCGACTGCTCCTTGCGGGGCAGGAGCGATTCGACGTTGCCGAGATCGACGATGATGTCGCCGCGCTCGAAACGCTTGACCATGCCGTTGACGAGATCGCCGACCTTGTCGATGTACTGCTCGTAGACCTGCGCGCGCACCGCGTCGCGCACCTTCTGGAAGAGGATCTGTTTCGCGGTCTGCGCGGCGATTCTACCCATCTCCTCCATCGGCAGGGGCAGTTGCAGCTCGTCGCCCACGTCCACCTCGTCGCCCGCCATCTCGCGCGCCTCTTCGAGGGACATCTCGCGACCCGGATTCTCGACCTCCTCGACGATGACCTTCGAGGCGAACAGCTCGATCCCGGCGTCGGGGCTCCACTCGACGGCGATCTCCTCGCCCGACTTGAACTGCTTGCGCGCGGCGGCGCGCACGGCTTCCTTCATCGCCTCGATGACGAGGTCGCGGTCGATGCCGTGCTCTTTGCACAGCGCGTCAATGCTCTGACCGATGGATGCGCTCATAAACTTGTGTGCCTTCTACCGACCGCCGCAGGGGCGCTTGCCATTGCCCCCGGCAGACGAGTCGGCTATTCAGTTGTCACTCTTCGGTCGCCTTCGCCGCCTTCGACTTCTTCTTCTCGGCGGCGGCTTGCTTCTCCCGCTCGGCGGCGAGGCGGAACTCCTCCTCCACGTCGATCTCCAGATTCGCCTTCGCGATCCGCTCGACGGGGATCAGGACGCGCCCGCTCGTCTTGTCTTCAAAAACCACCCTGTCGCCCTCGACGCCCAGGATGCGCCCGCGGAAGTTGCGCTGCCCGTTGATGGGGTCGCGCGACTTCAGCTTGGCGGACTGTCCGGCGAAACGCTCGTAGTCCTCCCGCTTGTAGAGCCCTCGTTCGAGCCCCGGCGAGGAGACTTCCAGCGTGTAGGCGTTCGAGACGAAGTCCTCCACGTCGAGGACGGTGCCGATGTGGTGGCTCACGGTCGAGCAGTCCTGGTGCGTGACCCCGCCCGGCTTGTCTATGAAGACGCGCACGGCGGCGCTGCGACCGATGACGCCGACCTCTGCGTGGACGAACTCCAGCCCGTGCTCCGTCGCCACGCGCTCGGCGATCCCCCTGATCCGCTCCTCGACCTCGACCGTCTCCACCTTACTTGTCAAACCCCCTGTCAAAAAGCACTTCCGCGCAAACAAAAAGTGGGCGCGAACCCACTCAGAACGTGCCAGCCGCGCTCCGTGCAAGAGGCGGATTATACGGGAATCTTCGCGGGCGAGGCAAGCGGGCAGGCGGCGGGCGGCGGGGAGTGAATTCCCAGCAGGAAAGCCCTGTAAATCAGCGAAATCTTATCTGCCGCCGTTTGTCAGTCACTGACCGCTGAGTTTCGCCTTGACGATCTCGCTCATGGCGCGCCCGTCCGCGGCGCGACCGGCGAGCCGCCCCTGCGCCGCCTTCATCACGGCGCCCATCTCCTTCATCGAGGTCGCGCCGGTCTCAGAAATCGCCGCGGCGACCGCCTGCTCGATCTCCTCGCGCGTGGCGGCTTGGGGCAGGTACGCTTCGATGACGGCGATCTCGGCGCGCTCCTTGGCGGCGAGTTCGGGGCGGTCGCCCTTCTCGAAGTGCTCGACGGAATCCCTGCGCTGCTTGAGGAGCGACTGGAAGAGCTTCGTCAACTCCTCGTCGGTCAGCTCGCCGCCCTTCTCGATCTGGCGGTTCATGATCGCGGCTTTGACCATCCGCAGCGTCGAGAGCCGCGGCGCGTCCTGCGCCTTCATCGCGGCGGTCAGGTCGGTCGTGATGCGCTCCTTCAGAGACATGATTCGTTCCCCTAAAATGAGTTCGGAAAAACTACCCTTTTACGCCGCGGCGCGACCGTTCGAGCGCGCGAGGTGCGCCTTGAGGAAGCGTCCCGTGTGCGACTCCCTGGACTTCATGATGGCTTCCGGCGTGCCGACGGCGACCACGCGCCCGCCCGCGTCGCCGCCTTCGGGTCCGAGGTCGATGACGTGGTCGGCGGTCTTGATCACGTCGAGGTTGTGCTCGATGACGAGGAGCGAGCCGCCCGCCTCGACCAGCGTGCGGAATGCCGCGAGCAGCTTGTTGATGTCCTCGAAGTGGAGGCCCGTCGTCGGCTCGTCGAAGATGTAGAGCGTGCGCGCGCCGGTCTTTTTGGAGAGGTGCGCGGCGAGCTTGATGCGCTGCGCCTCCCCGCCCGACAGGGTGGTGGCCGACTGGCCGAGCCGGAGGTAGCCGAGCCCCACGTCGTCGAGGACTCGCAGGCGGTTCGCGATCTTGTTCACGTCGCGGAAGAAGTGCATCGCCTCCCTGACCGTCATGCTCAGGACGTCGTTGACGTTCTTGCCGCGGTAGCGCACGTCCAAAACGGTCTGCTTGAAGCGCGTGCCCTTACACTCCTCGCAAACCAACTCCACGTCGGCGAGGAACTGCATCTCGACCGTCACCGTGCCGTCGCCCTCGCACACGTCGCAGCGACCGCCCGGCACGTTGAAGGAGAAGTGCGAGGCGTCGAGGCCCTTCGACTGCGCGTCGCGCGTCGAGGCGAACAGCTCGCGCACGGCGTCGTAGGTCTTGATGTAGGTGACGGGGTTCGAGCGCGGCGTGCGCCCGATGGGCGACTGATCGACCAAGATCACGTCGTCTATGTGATTCGCGCCCTCGATCTTGGCGAACGCGCCGACGTGCCCCTGCCACTCGCCGCGCATCTTCTTGATCCCGGCGAACAGCACGTCGTGGACGAGCGTCGATTTGCCGGAGCCGGAGACGCCCGTGATGCAGGTGAAAATCTCCAGCGGGATTTCCACGTCGATCGCCTTGAGGTTGTTCTCGCTCGCCCCCCGAACGGTCAGCTTCTTCTTCGGCGCGCGCCGCTGCTTCGGCTCTTTGATCTCCGCCTCGCCGCGCAGATATTTCCCCGTGAGCGTGGCCGAGTCTTTGAGGAGCCCGTTGAAGTCGCCCTCGAAGACGACGCGACCGCCCAGCTCGCCCGCCGAGGGGCCGATGTCGAGGATATGATCGGCGGCGCGCATCATGTCGGGGTCGTGCTCGACGACGAGGACGGTGTTGCCGATGTCGCGCAGGTCGTGCAAGAGCTTGATCAGGCGCTCGCTGTCGCGCGGGTGCAGGCCGATGGAGGGCTCGTCGAGGACGTAGAGCGCGCCGACGAGCGACGAGCCGAGGTTCGTCGCCAACTGGATGCGCTGCGCCTCGCCGCCGGAGAGCGTCGAGGCGAGGCGGTCGAGCGTCAGGTAGTCGAGCCCGACGTCGATGAGGAAGCGCAGGCGGCGTCGGATTTCGAGCATCACCTTGTCGGCGATGGCCGTCTGCTCGGCGGTGAGTTCGAGCGCGTCGAAGAAGGGGGCCGACTCTTTGACCGGGAGCTTGCACACGTCGGGCAGCGTCACGCCGCCGACGCGCACGTCGCGCGCCTCCTGACGGAGCCTGCCGCCGTGGCAGTCGGGGCAGAGCGTGTAGCCGCGGTAGCGCGAGAGGAAGACCCGGACGTGCAGCTTGTACTTTTTGGTTTCCAGCCACTCGAAGAAGCCGCGCACGCCCGCCCAGTTGCCCTTGCCGTCGATGACGGCGCGCTGCTGCGCCTTCGGGAGCGCGGCGAACGGCTCGCTCATCGAAATCTTTTCCGAGCGCGCGAAGCGCCTGAGTTCCGTGCGCGCCCACTCGTACTGCGGCTTCGTCCACGGCTCGACGGCCCCCTCTTCGAGCGAGAGCTGCGGGTTCGGGATGACGAGGTCGAGGTCGAGCCCCGTCGTGTTGCCGAAGCCCTGACAGGTCGGGCACGCGCCGTAGGGGTTGTTGAAGCTGAAGAGGCGCGGCTCCGGCTCGGCGTAGACCGTGCCGTCGTACTTGCACTCGAACCGCTCCGAGAAGTTGAGCGCGCGCGCCTCCTCGCCGCCCGACGGCGCGGTGCGGACGACGGCGACGCCGTGCCCTTCGACGAAACACGTCTCCAGAGAATCGACGAGGCGGGCGCGCACGTCGGCGCGCGCGGCGAGGCGGTCGACTAAGACGTAAACGTCCGCGAAGTCGGGGCGCGTGTAGTCGTCGGGCGAGCGCAGCTCGACGATCTCGCCGTCCGCGAAGAGCCGCGTGAAGCCGCGCTGCATGAGGCTCATCACGTGCGCGACGATCTGCTGGCGGCTGAGCGCGCCGCCCGACTCCGCCCGGGGCTTGCGCGACTTGCCGGATTTTTTGCCCGCGCCTACGGTCTCCTCGACGCGCATCCCGGCGTCGGCGGGGAAGAGGACGTAGAAGCGCGCGCCTTCGGGCAGCGCGGCTAAGACTTCCGTGGCGGCGGAGTCGGGCGAGTCCTTGTGAACCTCGCGCCCGCAGACGCGGCAGACGGTCGTGCCGACGCGCGCGTAGAGGAGCCGCAGGTAGTCGTAAACTTCGGTCTGCGTGCCGACGGTCGAGCGCGGGTTGCGCGTCGAGTTCTTCTGCCGGATGGCGATGGCGGGCGGGATGCCGCGCACCTCGTCCACGTCCGGCTTGTCCATGCGTTCGAGGAACTGCCGCGCGTACGAGGACAGCGACTCGACGTAGCGGCGCTGGCCCTCGGCGTAGATCGTGTCGAAGGCGAGCGACGACTTGCCCGACCCGGAGACGCCCGTCACGACCGTCAACTGCTCGATGGGGATCGTGAAGTCGATGTTCTTGAGGTTGTTGACGCGCGCCCCGCGCACCTTGATCGCTTGTTCTGCCATGTCTTAAAAAGATCGCCCGCGCCCCACGGTGAACTATCTTGTGCCCCGGCGAACCATGCATTGTAACCCGAACGCGGGGGCGTGCGCGAGCGTCCGGGGGCTCACTTGGGAAGTAGTCGGTTGTCCGTTATCAGTTGTCAGTTGTCCGTTGTTAAGAATTGCAGCGGGCAACGGACAACGGACAACGGACTACATTTTTTGATATGCGTCGCACGCGGGCGTTGATACAATGCGCCGCCGATGACCACTTGCCCCTCCTGCTCGCAGGCCGTCGCCGCCGCCGCGAGCTTCTGCCCCACGTGCGGCGCGAGCCTGTCGCAAGACTCCGTCGTCGCGACACAGCTTCTCCCCGCGCACAGGCCCGCGCCCCGCGCAGCGCGCGCGCCTTCGTCTTTCGACACGCTCGACCGCGGCCGCTTCGTCGCCGGGACGATGCTCGCGGATCGCTACCGCATCATCGCGCTCCTCGGTCGCGGCGGGATGGGCGAGGTCTACAAGGCCGAGGACTTGAAGCTCGAACAGACCGTCGCGCTGAAGTTTCTGCCCGAATCGCTGTCGTCGGACGGCGCGGCGCTGGCGCGGCTCTACCGCGAGGTGCGGGTCGCGCGCCAGATTTCGCACCGCAACGTCTGCCGCGTCTACGACATCGGCGAGGCCGCGGGGCAGCACTTCCTCTCGATGGAGTTCGTGCCCGGCGAGGAGCTGGCCTCGCTCCTCAGGCGCATCGGGCGTCTGCCGCACGACAAGGCGGTCGAGGTGGCGCGGCAGTTGTGCGCCGGGCTCGCCGCCGCGCACGACAACGGCGTCCTGCACCGCGATCTCAAGCCCGCCAACGTGATGATCGACGACGCGGGCAACGTCCGCGTCACAGACTTCGGCCTCGCCGGGCTCGCCGAGGAGTTTCAGGGGCGCGACGTCGCTTCGGGCACGCCCGCCTACATGGCCCCCGAACAGCTCGCGGGCAGGGAAGTCACGATCAGGAGCGACCTCTACGCGCTCGGGCTCGTCATCTACGAAATCTTCACGGGCCGCCGCGCCTTCGAGGCGCGCAGCGTGGAAGAGCTGCTGCGGCTGCGCGAGACGACTTCGACGCCGACCTCTCCTTCGAGCATCGTCAAAGAGATCGACCCGTTAGTCGAGCGCGTCATCGAGCGGTGCCTTGAGACGGAGCCGGGGCGTCGCCCCGCGTCCGCGCTGCAAGTCGCCGCGGCCCTGCCCGGAGGCGACCCGATTGCCGCCGCGCTCGCCGCGGGCGAGACGCCCTCGCCGGAGATGGTCGCCGCCGCGCCGAAGGAGGGCGTGCTGCGCCCCGCCGTCGCCGTCGCGCTCCTCGGCACTTACGTCGCCGTGCTGGCGCTCTGCTGCTGGATGTCGAAGTACACGTCCGTCTATCGCATGTCGCCGCTCGACAAGCCGCCGGAGGCCCTGCGCGAGCGCGCGCGCGACGTGATCAAAAGGATGGGCTACACGGGGCAGCCCTTCGACGCCGCCGACGGCATGATCATCAAGGACGACTACCTGCAATACGTCGCCGACCGTGACAGCTCGGCGTCGCGCTGGGAGAGGCTGCGCGGCGAAGCGCCGGGGGCCTACCGCTTCTGGTACCGGCAGAGCCCGCGCTACTTCGAGACCGTCGAAGACATCGCGATCGACAGGCCGGCGCTCGACGTCTCCGGCATGGCGAGCGTCTATCTGGACATGGAAGGGCGGCTACACTGGTTCGTCGGCGTCCCGCCGCAGCGCGAGCCGGCGGAGCCCGCGCCGCCCGCGCCCGACTGGTCGCTGCTTTTCCGCGAGGCGGGGCTCGACATAGCCGACTTCCGGACGGTCGCCTCGACGTGGGTTCCGCTGCACGCCTACGACGCGCGCGCCGCGTGGGACGGCTCAGACCCCTCGCAGCCCGACTCGAAAATCCACGTCGAGGCGGCGGCCTTCCGCGGCAGGCTGACCTACTTCGAGACCATCTACCCGTGGGATCAGCCCGCGCGGCAGGAGCAGCCGCCGGAGAGCGGGCGCGACCGCGCGCTCATCATCGCCGTCATCGCGGTCTACCTCGTCGCGCTCGTCGGGAGCGCGCTGCTGGCGCGCAGGAACGTGCGGCTCGGGCGCGGCGACCGGCGCGGCGGGGCGCGCGTGGCTTTCTTCTACCTCGCGGTGCTGATGGCGGTCTGGCTCTTTAACGAGCACCACAACGGGTCGCCGGGGCGCGAGTTCCTGCTCTTCTTCTTAAACTTGTCGTCGGCGGTCTTCATGTCGGTCTTCCTGTGGCTCCTCTACGTCGCGCTTGAGCCTTTCGTCCGGCGGCGTTGGCCCGAGCGCATCATCTCGTGGAGCCGGCTGCTGACGGGGGCGTGGCGCGACCCGCTCGTCGGGCGCGACGTCCTGCTCGGCGCGGTCTTCGGGGGCGGCCTGATGGTCTGCGGCATGCTGACCGCCGCCGCGCCGCGTTGGCTCGGGCTGCCGCCCCGGCTCATGCTCAACCCCGGCGTCATCAGCCTCGGCGCGCGCTACTTCATCCCCCGCTTCGCGTCACAAATCACAGCCGGGTTGTTCCTCGGCTTCATCTCCCTGTTCATGCTCCTGCTGTTCGTCGTCGTCCTGCGCCGCGAGCGGCTGGCCTTCGTCGCCCTCTGGCTCCTGCTCACGCTCCTCTACGCGCTGGTCACGCGGTCGATTGCGCCGATGATCCCGGTGGCCGCACTCGGCGCGCTGCTCGTCGTCTTCGTGCTCTACCGCTTCGGGCTGCTGGCGACCATCTCCGCGCTCTTCTTCACACACCTCTGGGTCTTCTTCCCCCTCACGACCGAGCTGACCGCGTGGTACGCGACCGACTTCACCATCGCCCTCGCCGTCGCCCTCGCGCTCGCCCTCTACGGCTTCCACACCTCGCTCGCCGGTCAACCCCTCCTCAGGCGCGGGCTGTTGGAGGAATAGCTGTTAGCTGTTAGCTAAAACAGAAGGCGGGAGACGCTCACGTCGAGTCGTCTCCCGCCTTTAGTTTTCTACTCAATGCAATCGCCCGGTTTTCTACTCGGTGTAGTCGGCTTGCTAACAGCTAATCGCTATTAGCTAACAGCCAACCGCTATCTTTCACCAGCGAGCGTCGTAGCGGGCCAGGGCGACGCGCCAGCCGTCTGAGTGGCGGTCGCAGAGGACGGGGATCGAGCCGTCGAAGGTGAGCGGGGAATCGTGCGGGCGGCGCACGCGGTAGGTGTGCCCGGAGGGCGAGGCGACCGTGAGCACGACGCAGTCGGGCGTCAGGGCCGAGACCGACGCCGCGCGCCAGTCCTTGCGGCAGCGCAGGACTAAGCGCGAGCCGGGCAGCAGCCCCGCGAGCGTGACGACGTTCACGACGCCCGCGGCCTCGCCCTCGCCCGCCCCGTCGCCCGCCGCCCCCGTGAGCCGCGCGGTCGGGAGGCTCGTCCGCGGAGACGGATCGAGGCCGCCGGGTTCGAGAAGCGTGACGGCTTCGGTCGAGTCCGGCGGCCTCTCTGAATTAACGCGCACGTGCTGGCCCTTAGACTTCGAGCGGGTCTTCGAACGGCAGATCGGGCTGCGAGGGCTTCGAGCGCGCGACGGCGTAGGCGCGCAGCGCGAGCGAGACGATCAGGAAGCCGACGGCGGCCCACAGGAGCGCCCAGAAGATCGAGGAGGCGAACGGATACCAGTGGAAGAGCCCGGCCATGTTCGCCGCGTCGGTCGTCGCGTCGGTCGCGACCGAGAGGTAGAGCAGGGTCTTCAGGTCGAAGACGGCGTTCAGGACGCACTGCACGGCGAGGAAGCCGACGAGGAAGTTCGCCGCGCGCAGGGGCAGATACCGCGCCGCCGCGAGCAGCGCGAGCGATATCCCGCCGCCCGCCAGCACCGTGAACGGGCTCAGGGAGAACGCGGTGAGCGGCACGACGAAGCCGAAGACGAGCGTGAGCCCCGCGACGAGGAGCGCCGAGCCCGCGAGCACGACGCGCGCCTTGACGCGGTGGCGCACGAGCCAGAGCAGCAGCGCGCCGAAGCTGATCGCGCCGAGGTAGCCCGCGCTCGAAATGAACAACTGCGAGAAGAAGCCGCCCGGCGCGGACGAGGTCTCCGTCAGCCCGCTCGCGTCAATCGCCACGCTCAGGGAGCGGACGGAGTTGCCCGTCAGCACGGCGGCGAGCGCGTGCCCGCCCTCGTGGATGAAGGTGACGAAGAGCTTGAACGGGTAGGTCAGCACGCTCGCGAAGGGCACGAACCACAGCGCGACGGAGAGCGCGGCGGCGACTAAGAGCGCGGTCGCCTGCGGGCGCGCGTCTCTGGCGATCTGAATTTTCATCTTCATAACACTCCGCTCACTCGGAAGGCTTACCTCACGCGGTGCGCACATTCTACGCCGCGCGGCGCGAAAGTGGAACAGCGCGGGACAATGCCATAAACGCCGCCGCCCCCGCCGATGTTCCGCAATCGGGAAAGACTGTCCGCTGTCCGTGGACAGTTGTCCGTTGCCCGCTGCCAACTCCCGCTTCCCGGCACTCACGCCGTCCGCCGGGGCGACTGACAACTGTCCACGGACAACGGACAACTGACCACGGACAGCGGCACTCTCATCCCTCACCCCTTTTGTAGTCGCCCGACTTGCCGCCGGTCTTCACTTCGAGGCGCACGTCCGTGATCGTCATCGCCTTGTCCACCGCCTTGCACATGTCGTAGACGGTGAGCGCGGCGACCGCGACGGCTGTCAGCGCCTCCATCTCGACGCCGGTCTGCGCGCGCGTCGAGACCTCGGCTTCGAGCGCGACGCCGGAGTCTTCCAGCGTCGCGCGCACGTCGATGTGCGTGAGCGCGAGCGGGTGGCAGAGCGGGATCAAGTCAGCCGTGCGCTTGGCGGCCATGACGCCCGCGAGCCGCGCCGTCTCCAGCGGATCGCCCTTCGGCGTGCGCCGCGCGCGCACGGCCTCGACCGTCTCGCGCGACATCAGCACGCGCCCGCGCGCGACGGCGCGGCGCACGGTCTCGCCCTTCGCGCTCGTGTCCACCATCGCCACGCGCCCCGCCGCGTCAACGTGCGACAGACGCTTCGCCGTCGCGTCCGATCTTTTTTCCGGCGCGGCGTCGCGCGGACTCCTTCTCTTCGTCATCACGTTTAAGCGCGCGCGCCGCGGGGGCTCGGCCCGCGCCGCGCCGGGTTCATGCTGCGGCCCGCCCGCCCGGGCGCGTCGCGCGCACAAACTAAACATCAAAAAACGAAACTTTAGCAAGGGCGGGCGTGGCGCGCGGGCGCGCGGAGGTAAAACCGTTCGGGCGCGCGCCCGCGTAGATGAGTCGGACGCACATTGATTCAGCCATGCTCGCGCCCGGCGGCGTTCACGCGCGTGAACGCGTCAAGACAGGGCGGGGGTGTCGGGAGAGTTGTGTCCGCAACAAAACAGGCTCTTGCCAGATTCAAACTCAGGAGAAGGATAGATGATGAAGAAAATTTTCGCGGTCGTGTTCGCCGCGCTGGTGTCGTTCGCCGTCGTCGGCTCGAACACCTCGGCGCAGATGATGAACGAAGGGATGAAGGGTAACAACCCGATGGTCGGCGGCGCGGCGATGTACCGCTCGAAGACCATCGTCGAGAACGCGCTCAACTCGCCCATCCACACCACGCTCGTCGCCGCCGTCAGGGCCGCCGGGCTCGTGGACACGCTCTCGGGCAAGGGCCCCTTCACGGTCTTCGCGCCGACCAACGACGCCTTCGCCAAGCTCCCCGCGGGCACGGTCGATACGCTCGTGATGCCGGAGAACAAGGCGGCGCTCACCAGAATTCTGACCTACCACGTCGTCGCCGGCAGGTACGACTCGAAGAAGATCGCGCAGCTCATCAAGAAGGGCCACGGCACGGCGACCTTCACCACCGTCAGCGGCGACAAGCTGATGGCGCGCATGAGCGGCAACAGCGTGATCCTCGTCGACGAGAAGGGCGGCACGTCCACCGTCACGACCGCCGACGTTTACCAGAGCAACGGCGTCATCCACGTCGTCGACGCCGTCGTCATGCCCAACTAGCTCAATCGCGCGCGGCTAACGCTCAAACGCCGACCGCCGAAGCGCGAGGGCGCGCCCCACTTCAGACGTGAGGCGCGCCCTTCGCGCATCTAACAGGGCTCGACGCGCGGAGTTGTTTGTAAGAGGAGGACTCGCCCCGCCCGCCGTGCGTTAAAGGTGTGGGCTGTGCGTTAGCGTGCGGCGCGGCCCCTACAGTTATTCCGTTTGTTAGTGGCTTTCACTCAGGCAGGCGCAGGACGCTGACGACGTCGCCCGCGGCGACCGCGCGCGTGCCTTCGGGGATGAGGATGAGCGCGCCCGCGCGCGCGAAGGCGACGAAGTCGGAAGAGCCGCCCCACTTCAAAGGCTCCGCCAGAATTCTTCCACTCTCGTCCGAGCGGAGCGTCGCCGGGAGGTAGCTCGCGCGCTCCGACGAGCCGCGCGCCTCGCGCGCGAGCACGGCGCGGTGTTCGGCGAGTCGCGTCTGATGGCAGCCCTGCATCGCGAGGAGCGCGGGGCGCGCGAAGAGGTTGAAGGTGACGCTGACGGAGACGGGGTTGCCGGGCAGGCCGAAGACGAGCGTGCGCCGCGCGTTCGCGAGTCGCGCGAAGACCGTCGGCTTGCCGGGCCGAAGGCTCACGCGGTCGAAGAGGATTTCCGCGCCGAGCGCGCGCAGCGCCGACTTCGTGAAGTCGTAGACGCCCATCGAGACGCCGCCCGAAAGCACGAGCGCGTCGGAGCGTTCGGCGGCCTCGGCGATGAGGCGTCGCAGCAGCCCTTCGTCGTCGACGGCGAAAGGCAGCGGCTCGACGCGCGCGCCCGCGGCCTCGGCGTAACCGAGCAGCGAGTAGGTGTTCGAGTCGCGCAGTTGCGCGTCGCCGGGCGCGTCTTCGACGCGCACCAGCTCCGAGCCCGTCGCGATCACGGCGACGCGCGGGAGCGCGCCCACCTTCGGTCGCGCGTAGCCGAAGCTCGCCAACGCCGCCAGCATCGCCGGGCTGACGCGCTCGCCCGCGCGCAACACCGTCTCGCCCTTCCTGATCTCGGTCGCCCGGCGCGTGACGAACTGGCCGGGCGCGGTCGCCCTGTCGATCTCGACCATCGCGCCGTCTTGCGTCTCGCGCGTGACCTCGACCTGCTGCACGCTGTCGGCCCCCGCCGGCAGCGGCGCGCCGGTCATGATCCTGACGGCCTCGCCCGCCTTCAACTCCCCGCGCCAGCCGCGGCCCGCCGCCGCCTCGCCGACGATCCGCAGCGTCGCGCGCGCGCCGCCCGTGTCTTCGGCGCGCACGGCGTAGCCGTCCATCAACGCGCGGTCGAAGGGCGGCAAGTCGGTGTCGGCGATCACGTCTTCGGCGAGGATGCGCCCGCGCGCCTCTTTGAGCGAGACCCGTTCGGCGGGCAGGCGCGGCGTCTCCCTCTCGACGACGCGGATCGCTTCGGGGACGGGGAGCAGTGGGTTCTCTGTCGCGCTCAAGGCTTGGCCCTCCTCGTCAATTCATCGTCTCAGGATCATGCCGATCAGGAAACGGGAGAGCCCCGCGCCCAGAATGATCCAGAAGGCGTTGGGGCGGAAGCGCACGAGGACGTAGAGCGCCGTCGCCGAGATGAGCAGGCCGACCCACGTGTGAATGCCCGCGCGCCCGATGCTCAGCGCCGCGGCGACGAGCAGGCCGACGACCGCCGGGGTGACGCCGCGCAGGAACGACTGCACGATCTCGTTGCCGCGGAACCGTCGCAGGCTGGAGCCGGCGGCGATCGTCATCAGGAAGGAGGGCAGGAAGATGCTGACGGTCGCGACGAGCGCGCCGAGCGTGCCCGCCACGCGGTAGCCGATGAAGGTGGCCGTGATCAGGACGGGGCCGGGCGTCACCTGCCCGAGCGCCGTCGCGTCGGCGAACTCCTGATGGTTGAGCCAGTGGCGCGAGTTGACCACCTCGGACTCGATCAAGGGGATCATGACGAACCCGCCGCCGAAAGTGATCGCGCCCATGCGCAGGAAGACGGCGGAGATGGCGAACAGCAGCGCGAGCTTGGCGAGCAAAGGCATCGCCACGCCCAGCGCGCCGACGGATCGGAGCGTGGTCTTCGGCGGCGGCGCGGGGTCGTCGGCGACGGCGACGGCGACGGCGGCCAACTCCCTTCCTTCTTGCGTCGCGTCGCCCGGCGCGCGCGCCACGTCGCCTGCCGCGGACGCCTGTTTGAAAAAGGCGCGGCGGGCGCGGCGACGCAAGAGTATGCGGTACCTGATGCGCGTGCGCCTGCGGGGCGAGACGCCGCGCGCGCGCCGCCACTTCTGAATCTGCTTCTCGGCGAACGAGTCGATGAAGATGCCGACGACGCCGGCGGCGAGCACGACCTCGATGACGGTCGCGCCGAAGAAGGCCACGGCGGCGCAGGCCGCGACGGCGACCACCCACTGCCAGCGCTTGACCAGAGTGTTTCTGCCGACGCGCCACGCCGTGACGAGGATGAGCGCGACGACCGCCGCGTTGAGCCCGTGGAAGAGCCGATCCGTGTTCGGCAGATCGCGCAGGTGGCGGTAGAGGATCGCGAGCGCGATCATCATCAGCATGGAGGGCAGGATGAAGCCCGCCAGCGAGACGCACGCGCCGCGCCACCCGCGCAGCTTCAGGCCGACGTAAGTCGCGGTGTTGCCCGCGCTCGTGCCCGGCAGGCTCTGCGCGAGCGCGAAGCCCTCGACGAATTCGTAGTCCGTCAGCCAGCCGCGGCTGTTCACCGTGAGCGCCCTGATCTGCGCGATGACGGCGAGCCCGCCGCCGAACCCGACCGTGCCGATCTTGAGGAAGGAGAGGAAGAGCCCGCCGAGCGTGGCGTGCTGCGAGATGCGCTCCAGCTCTCTGCGCCCGTAGCGCGCGCGGATGCGGAAGTGGCGCACACGCCTGCGAATCTTCTCGGCCCGTTTGTCACTGTTCCTGCGCACCGTTTGCGGGGAGTTTATCACACCGTCCGGGCGCGCCCTCCACGCCCGCGCCGCGCCCGCCGCCGGACGCCCCAAAAGTAAAACGCCCGCACCATCTCTGATGCAGGCGTTTACCTGATAAGTGGCGGAGCCGACGGGACTCGAACCCGCGACCTCCGACGTGAGGAGAAGTGTGTCCGACGCCTTGGGGAGGCCCACCTCCGTGACCGAGGCACCCGGCGTGGCTAATTACGGCTTCGTGACGAACTACGCCTACGACGCGCTGGGGAACCTGCGCAGGGTAGACCAGGACGGCCAACACCGCTTCTTCATGTACGACTCGCTGGGTCGCCTCATCCGCGCCCGCAACCCGGAGCAGGCGGTCAACGCGTCCTTGAACACCGGTGCCGACCCCGTCAGCGGCAACTACCAGTGGTCGATGGGCTACAGCTACGACGCCGGCGGCAACCTCTACCAGCGCACCGACGCGCGGAATGTGACGACCACCTACGCCTACGACGCCCTGAACCGCAACACGCTCGTCGATTACTCCAACACCGCCTCCAACCCCGACATAGATCGCCACTACGACAACCCGACGGCCGGGAGCTACGGGCGGGGCCGCTACTACTACGACTATTTCAACAAGGATGACGGCACGGTCGATCACCAAGCCATCGACGCCTACGATGTGATGGGCCGCCCGCGCACGCGGCGGCAGGTCTTCTACTCCGGCGGGCAGTGGCATCACTACCCCGTCACCCGCGCCTACGATCTCGTCGGCAACGTCACGTCCGAGACCTACCCGTCCGGCCACACGGTCTCCTACGCCTACGACGCGGCGGGGCGACTCGGCGACAACGGCGCGAGCCCCGCCTTCAAGGGAAATCTCGGCGACGGCACGCAGCGCACCTACTCGGCGGGCGTCTCCTACGACGAGGCAAGCCGCATGCGTGAGGAGAGGTTCGGCACCGCCACGCCGCTCTACCACAAGCTGCACTACAACGTGCGCGGGCAGCTCTTCGACGTGCGCCTCTCCTCGGTCGCGTGGGGCTCTCCGAACGGCGAGTGGGACTGGAACCGCAGCGCGCTCCTGAACTACTACAGCCAAGCGGAGATCAACTCGCCGACGAACGAAGGGCACGGCCTCTCCGGCGTCGAGAACAACGGGAACCTCAAGCGGGCGAGCGTCTACGTGCCCACAGACCCGAACGCCTCGTACAGCGACGCCGGGGCGGGCGCTTACTACGTGGCGCACGACGACTACTTGTACGACCCGCTGAACCGTCTCACGTCGGTCAGCGAGACGAACAACGTGGGGGCGAGCACGGTCTCGCAAGCCTACACCTACGACCGCTTCGGCAACCGGCAGATCGACGCGGGTGCCACCTCCGCGGGCGTCAACGCCAGGCAGTTCACGATAGACATTTCGACGAACCGGCTGACCAACGCCGGGATGCTGTACGACGCGGCGGGCAACCTGACGCAGGACACTTACTCGGCCCAGGCGGCGCAGCGCACGTATGACGCCGAGAGCCGGATGACGATGGAGCAGAGCAGCGCGACCTCCGTCTTCTCGCGCTACGCCTACGACGCCGACGGCCACCGGGCGCGCAGGGACGTGGGCGGCTCTGTGACGTGGCAGGTCTACGGCTTCGGCGGGGAGCTGATAGCGGAGTACGCGGGCGGAGCCGCGCCCACTTCGCCTCAAAAGGAGTACGGCTACCGCGCGGGCGAGCTGCTCATCACGGCCGAGCCGGGCGGGGGCACGTCGCAGGGCGCGCAGGCCGTGACGTGGCAGAACGCCGTCGGGGTCACGGCCTCACAGGGCAGCCTGACGAAGACGGCGTCGTCTGGGTGGAACACGGGCGGGGCGTCGTCCGTGCAGTCCATCCAGTCCGGCGACGGCTACGTCGAGTTCACCGCCGCGCTCTCGACCGACGACGTGATGTGCGGCTTGAGCCACGGCGACACGAACCAGGACTACACCGACATCGACTTCGCCATCTACGCCTCCCACTACAACAACGCGGTCTTGGTGTTAGAAAGCGGGGTGAACAAGGGGACGTTCGGCACCTTCTCCGCCGGGGACAGGTTCCGGGTGGCGGTCGAGGGCGGGGTCGTCAAGTACTACCGCGTGACGAACGGCACGCCGACCCTCTTCTACACGAGCGCGGCGACGCCCTCCTACCCGCTCCTGGCGGACACGACGCTCTTCTGGACGGGCGATCAGATGACCAACGTGGTCATGAGCGCGGGCGGGGGTGGCTCTTGGCAACTCCCCGCGTTCGTCACCTCCTTCTACACGTCCGTCCTGAACCGCCAGCCGACGACTGCCGAGCTGTCCGCGCAGGTCTCGGCTCTCACCTCGGCGGCCTCGCAGGGGCAGACGGCCTTCTTCAACGCGGCGTCTAACTTAGGGCAGACGCTCTTCCTCTCGCAGGAGTACGCGAACCGCGGGCGCACGGATCACCAGTTCGTCGAAGACTTGTACGTAGCCTTCGCCGGCAGGGAGCCGGAGGCAGCGGGGTGGGCGGCGTGGGAGGCGGGCGTGCCCTCGCAAGGGAGGCCGGCCAACGTCTACGGGTTCTCCAGCAGCGGCAACCCGGAGTGGGTGAGCCGCTCGAACTCGCAGTACGCGGCGGCATTGGCGGCGCAGGCGCAGGGCGGGGGCGGTGTGAACTGGCTGGTTTCCGATCAACTCGGCACGCCGCGGATGGTGGCCGATCAGTCGGGGAGCCTCTCAGGGATCAGGCGGCACGACTACTTACCATTCGGGGAGGAGATCGGAGACGGCATCGGCGGACGCACTACGGGGCAAGGTTATACGGGTAACGGCAACTTGCGGCAGAAGTTCACTGGGAAAGAACGAGACAGTGAAACGAGCTTAGACTTCTTTGCAGCTAGGTACTACTCGTCACCGCAAGGGCGATTCACGAGTGTTGACCCACTGCTTGCTTCTGGTGACATTGAAAACCCTCAAACTTGGAACCGGTACAACTATGCCCTTAATAACCCTTTGATGTTCACTGATCCAACGGGGATGTATGTTTTTGACAGGAAGGTTGGAGAGGAACAGCGGACGGTGTTCAGAGCTGCTATGACACGTGCTCAGGAAGCACTGGGGAAACTAAAAGAAGGCTCAAAGGAGTATAATAAGATTAAGAGGGCATTGGACACATATGGAAAGGAAGGTGTGGATAATGGCGTAACTATCATGGCGGCAAAATTCAAGGATGATGATAACAGAGGAGCTATAACTCAGATAGCAGGAGTAGTAGGAGATAAAACCAAGGACAACCCAACTGGCAGACAGTCACGTGTTACGTTAAACACTTCCGTTTTCAACAAGGACGCTGATGTCACCGCCATTGCTCTGGCCACGCTTCACGAAGGTAGCCACCTGGCAGATGGAGAGGATTGGGTTAAAAGTGGATTTAGTGGTAGCAAGAATCCCACCGAGTACAAGACTGAGATGGATGCTTATACAGTTCAAGGCATGGCGGCCCAAGCACTTGATTACCAAATGTCTTTCCGAGGCAGGGTGCCCTTACCCGGATACGCGGGCGGCCTACCTACCAACTACTACATTTGGAACAGTGGTTGGGCTACGGCAGATGCCGCAACCATTGAAAGCAGACGTTCAGCCGCAATAGATGGCTTTTTAAAAACGCCGAGAGAGTACGGTGGTTACGGCTACGCGGGAAATAGAGGTGAGCAACCAGCTTTTGTAAAGGGGTCCAAGTTTAGATGACTCTATCATTCTCACGAACTTGTAAGTGGGCAATCATTGTCGTTATTGGCCTGAATGGGCTGGTATCGGACGCGGCTTCTCGGCAGCAGCGAACAAGGTCTGACAAAATCGCCGGTCGAATTGTGAAAAATCAGCCAACTGTTTACCTCTCAATTGACCATACGGGCCCGCGGAAACCGCTTTATGAGGAAGAGAGTGGTAACGGCATCTGGCTAAAGTTACACAATAATACCTTGTGGCCAATAGTCTTCCCGGTTTTTGGTGTGAGCAAGGAGTGGGGCGATCTAGGAATGTTTTACGACATTGAGTTCGAAGGAGAGCAAAAATCAAGGGCGATCACTCCTTTGCCACGAGGTTATAAGTTAGGCCATGTATCCACTTTATTTACCCTACCATCAGGACGATCAGTTGTTTTCAGTATTCCACGTGAACATTTAGTGAAGGGTCTAAAAATTTGTGTTAATTTCAATTACAACTGGGAAGCAAGTGAAAGAGGTTGGGTCAGGGACGATGAGCCAAAACACTATGTGTATTTTTATGGCTCGGATGTTCCTATTGAACGCTGAAATCTATAGACCCCTCCTTGCCACTATATTAGTAAGTTCATCACGCCCGCATAAGCTCACGTCTTCCGTGTCACCTTCCTTTTCTTAAAGCCCTTCCAAGTATGGCTCTGCTTCGATTCGCATACCTCAGTACTGAACATATCTGGCCTTGGCAACTGACGATAGAAGGCATTGGCCGCTCAGACGGCCTGCACCCAGGATCAGTCCCTGCAGTTCGCCGGGATGGTCGGCCACGCACTGCCGTTAGCACTGTCTACTTCTCCCGCGTTGGCTTAATCGCCGCGTACCGGCAGAAATGAAAACGGCCCTTGACGGGCCGCTTTTTTGTCTCAACTCTTGTATTCAACATCCCATATCAATCCGCGACATTTGCGCTGCGCCTGCCCTCAGCGGTCCGTCCATAGAGTCGTCCCAAGGAATGTTATTGCTTGCCAAATTGCTTTTTACCTTGGCCTCATAGGCGGTAAAACACATCAGCGCTCCTGATCCTTGATACTGCTGAAGCGACCATTGCGCTGCTTGGCCGACGATGTCAGCGTAGCTATCTCCGGTGATCCCCGGCGTAGGAATGCCTAAACATCTGGCCATTCCAAAGCCTACTTCAGTAAAGCCTTGCTGGAAGTTGCCGCTAAACACGTCCTTCCATCCCGATGCAAACAAATTTGCGCCGCTGACCGTCGCCACCGCTATCTTTTCTCCCACTGATTCGCCCGCGTTAGCCACAGCATTCGCTGCATCTTTAAAAGCGTTATCAATTGAGTCCCAGAAGCGGGACTCATGAATATCTCTTCCCGGCGAAGCCCAACGTTAGATTCAAGGACGTTGAGAAATTCTCAAAGCCTCACGCCTGGGACTTGGGCAAGCGGTTCAGGAGAGTCTGCGCCCTCGCCAAAGTCCACGATCTCCGCATCCACGACCTGCGGCACTTCGCCACCACCATGCTCTTCATCGAAGGCGTGGCGGACGCCATCATCAGGAAGATGACCGGCCACAGATCGGAGGAGTTGGAGCGATACAAGCACCTCAGCCCTGCCTTCAAGCAGCAGACCGTTGAACTCATAGCCGGTCGGTTGTCCCGCCAGATGTCTACAAATCTGTCCCCGAGCCCTGAAAACACAAATGGTCGCCCCGAAGGACGACCAAAAGTG
Organism: Pyrinomonadaceae bacterium; assembly: GCA_036389335.1. Lineage (GTDB taxonomy): Bacteria > Acidobacteriota > Blastocatellia > Pyrinomonadales > Pyrinomonadaceae > JAIVGV01. Next base: position 23,993 of record DASVQC010000066.1, read on the forward strand.
CCTCATTTAAGAGGGTTTAGTGGCGGAGCCGACGGGACTCGAACCCGCGACCTCCGACGTGACAGGCCGGCGTTCTAACCAACTGAACTACGACTCCGCGAAAACTTCCGCCACCGCGCGCGGGCTGTGGTAGGCACGGTGGGACTCGAACCCACAACCCCCGCCTTGTAAGGGCGGTCGTCTACCATTGACAGTACGTGCCTGCTGGCGCGGGGACTTGCCGTCTCCCCGCGGCTCAAAACCTTTCCGACACGCGCCCGCTTCAAAGAACTGTTTGCAACGAAACTGCCGCCGAAGCGTGACCATCCTAAGAGAATCGGCGCGCGCCTGTCAAGCCGCTCGCGCCGCGTGAAATTCACCCGTTCCGCAAACGGATCGTGAAATTCACCCGTTCCGCAAACGGATCAGGAGGGCGCAGACTTCCGCGGGCGAGTCGCGGATGAAGTCCGCGCCCGCGCCTTCGAGTTCCGCGCGCGTGCCGTAGCCGTAAGTCAGGCCGACGGAGCGCAGGGCGTTGCGGCGCGCGGCGCGGACGTCGTGCTCGCGGTCGCCGACCATCACGGACGCGGCGGGCGCGAGCCCCTCTTCGCGCAGGAGGCGCGCGACGAGCAGCGCCTTGTCGTCGAGGTTGCCGTCGGGCGTCGCGCCGTGAACCGCGACGAAGAAGTGCGCGAGGCCGAAGTGTTCGAGGATGCGCACGGAGAACTCGGTCAGCTTCGACGTGGCGACGAAGAGGCGCAGGCCCGCGGCGCGCAAAGCCGCGAGCATCTCGCCGACGCCCGCGTAGACCGCGTTCTCGTAGAGCCCCGCGCGCGCGAACCGCTCGCGGTAGAGCGCGACGGCGCGCTCGATCAGTGCGGCGTCGTCCGTGCCGAGAATCCCCGCGAAGCCCTGGCGCATGGGCGGGCCGATGAGCTTGAGGAGGTCGCCCTGCGGGGGCGCGGGGCGACCGAGCGATTCGAGGGCGAAGCGGTAGCAGTTGGTGATGCCGAGGGCGGGCTCGGTGAGCGTGCCGTCGAGGTCGAAGAGGACGTTGTCGAGAGTCATGAGCCGCGGGCGTCGGGGCGTGGGGCCTTACAGGAGCCAGACGGGGAGTTGCTCGCCGCGGCGAGCCTCCCCGCGAGGGTTGTCACGCGCCTCATCGTCCGATCCGTCTGCGCCGTCGCGCGGAGTCTCGCCGGGCGCGGCGGGTCGCGCGTCGTCGGTCGTCGCGCCCGCGCCGCGTCCGTCGCCTTCGCCGCGCCGCCGCCTGTCGCCGACGGGCTCGATGAGCACGTCGTTCACCTGTGAGTCGAGCCTGCCGATGACGGGCATCGCGTCCGCTCCTTCCGGTCGTCAAACTTTGCGGCTATCATTACTAACACAACTCGCCCGAAAGCGTAGGCCCATGACGAAGCATCTTCCGAAAAAATCCGACGCCGGCTGGCTCCTGTTCTCCGTGCTGCTGGCGATCTCTACCATCGCGGCCTTCGCGCGGAGCGTTTACGGGCAGGCGCAGACTGCGCCCGCCACGCAGGGGCGGCCCGCGCAGAGACCGCGCCGCGTTGGCGCGCAGGGCGCGCAGCCGAAGCCTACGCCGATAGCGAAACCCGACGCCGGGCAGGGCGCGCCCGTCGAGGTCGGCGACGACGAGGTGCTGCGCGTCGACACGCAGCTCGTGCCCGTGCCGGTCGTCGTGCGCGACCGCGCGGGGCGGCCCGTGGCGAATCTCCGCGCGGAGAACTTCACGGTCTTCGAGGACGGGCGGCCACAGCGCGTGACGAACTTCTCGACCACCGACGCGCCCTTCGAGATCGCGCTGCTGCTCGACACCTCCGGCTCCACGCGCGAGGACATCGGCCTCATCCGCCGCGCCGCCAACCTCTTCATCGAAGCCCTGCGCCCCGGCGACCGCGTCTCCATCGTCGCCTTCAACACGAGGCAGGAGGGGGCGGCCAAGCTCGCCGCCGTCGAGGTGAAGACGCCCCTGACGGACGACCGCGAGCGCCTGCGCGACGCGCTCGACCGCGTCGGATCGAGCAACGGCACGCCCTTCTACGACGCGCTCGAACGGGTCGCGCTCGAAGTCTTCCGCGAGCCGCCGCGCGAGGAGGTGCGTGGCCGCCGCGCCCTCGTCGCGCTGACCGACGGGGTTGACTCGACGAGCGAGGCGGAGTTTGAAGAGTCGCGCGCGCGCCTGGCGAAGTCGGGCATCATCAGCTACTTCGTGCAGGTCAACACGGAGGACTTCGTCGAGGAGAGGCTGCTGCGCGACTGCCGCGACGACGGTCGCCTCTCGCTCTCGAAGGTGCAGCTCCAACGCTACCGGCGCATCTACGCCGCCGGGGCCGACGCCGCCGACTACGCGAACTTCTGCCAGATGGGGCAGTTCGAGCGCATCGACATCAGCCGCCGCCTCTACCAGCTCGCGCGCTCCGAGATGCAGCAACTCGCCAAGGACTCCGGCGGCAAGACCTTCGACGCCCTCGACCTGCGCGACGCGCGCCGCGCCTTCGCAGAGGTCGCCGAAGAGATCGGCAAGCTCTACAGCCTCGGCTACTACTCGACGAACAAGGCGCGCGACGGCTCCTTCCGCCAGATTCACGTCGAGGTGCGCGGCGTCCCCGGCGCGCAGGTCACGGCGCGCGAGGGCTATCAGGCCCCGAAGGGCTAGGCCGGATGAAAAAAATTTCGCTCCCCATTCTCGCCCTCCTCCTGCTCTGCGCGCCCGCCCTCGCCCAAAAGCGCGCCTGCGATTACGGCGCAACGATTTGTGAGGCGGGCGCGAAGGCCGACGCGATCTTCGTCGGCGAGGTCAGGAGGATCGTCCCGGCGACGACTGAAGTGGGGCAGACCGCCGACGATTACGATCAGACCGCTTACGTCACCGTCCACAAAGTTCTCAAAGGGACGAAAAGGCGCAGCCGGGCACTCATCGTTGTCAGATGAAGCATAAAGCGTGAATCAGGAAGCATAAAGCGCGAAAATTTGAAGCATAAATTGCAAAAGAGATGGTGTAAGGTGTCAGGCCACGCCTAACAGGCTTGTACCTTATTTTCATGTTCTTGGAGTAGTGAAAGGATGAATATCCTCACAGCGGTTGAGACAGTCTTGGCAGATGCCGGCGAGCCGCTCCACTACAAAGAGATTACCAAGCGTTTACTAAATAGAGGGCTTTGGACCACATCCGGCCAAACGCCGGACGCCACGGTCAACGCACAGTTGGCCGTTGACATAAAGCGACGTGGCGAAGCCTCCAAATTCCGCAGGGCCGACAAGGGCGTCTTTGCTTTAAGAGCTTGGGCACCCGCCAACCCACAGCCCCAGCCCGCACCATCTCCCGCACCACCTACACACCTGTCATTCACGGACGCCGCCGAAAAAGTGCTGGACAAGTACGCTGACAAGTCGCCAATGCACTACCGGGCCATCACGGATAAAGCCCTGGAGTTGGGACTCATCGCCACGGCCGGTAAGACGCCGGAGGCTACCCCCTACGCACAGATCATTACCGAAATTCAAAGGAGGACGAGACGGGGCGAGCGCCCTCGCGGGGCTGGTTTCGTCCCGAGCCGCCGCGAAGATTCTAGGAACAACCTCAATCTACTTTTATCAAAAGTATGTTCACCGAGGGCGTATAACGGCTATTAAAGCACGTAGCACGCGTAGCCATCAATTTTTTAGGTTAGAAGACGTAAATGAACTTGTCGAATTAAAGAGGCAGGCTATTGGGACGGCTGAAGCTGCTGAAATTTTAGGCGTATATCCTAAGGGTATTTATAAGCTGGTTGATTCGGATAAGCTTAAGGTTGTTTCCGGCCCCGGAGTTGATGGCTTCGGGCGTAACCGTTATCTGCGTAGCGATATCGAATATCTGCGCCTAGAAAGAATGAACGCAAAACCGGTGAAACAGGAACGGCACCTCCCATGAGTCTGAGAATTGGCATTATGTTTCTTATAACAGCTACTATTGCCTACCTTTTACTTGCGGATGTGGTGTAAATGTTTTTGACTTACATGTTGATAAGAGCAGTGTAGGGGCGTGAACCTTTCGACGGATCTTAACTAGCCCTAAAAGTGTTTATGGCATGAAAATGACAACCCCACACTTTCCATTCGACCTGTTCAATAACGACAGGATGCCGGGGATCGTAGGAGAGCTAATAAGGGCTACTCGCCATCTGAGTATGTTTCCGCCTTTTCCATGGGGGCAGTGGTTTTACGGGCGGCTGCTCAGAGATAGATGGTTAACCCTTCCGGGGGACTTAATCGAGTTAGGGGTTGGCTTGGGGGGGATGTCTATCTTCTTAGGCTCTCTGGTGAAAGAGACAGACAAACGGGTGTGGAGTTTAGATAGCTTTGTAGGGTTACCCGCGCCCGATCCCGCAAAGGATAACCCCTACTTCAAAGAGGGAGATTACGGGCCGAGGGCAGACGCATCCGACTTGTTTGTAAGGTTTCAAACAGCCATTGATCACTTCGGCTTGAAGGAGACGGTCAGACCCATTAAAGGATTCTTTTCTATAACCTTAGGGCAGTTGCCGGTGGAGCAGCAGTTCTGCTTGGCCCACTTGGACTCGGATATTTACGAGTCGATCTTGGTCTCACTTGAGGGGGTATATGACCGCGTCGTCGAGGGAGGTGTGATAATAATCGACGACTATTTTCACCATGCGCAGGGTGCAGTGCGGGCGGCGGCGGATTTCTTCAACAGCAGAAGAATTCGCCCCGTCTATCATGTCTCATTCCCTTATTCAGTGTTTATGTTCAAAGGGGAGGAGGCGGGACAGTCGCAGAAGAGGAGCCTGGACGGAAACATATACTCCTTTGAATGGCTAAGGAGAGATACCCATTTCACGCGGATCTTGCGGCTGAGCATGGAGAAGGCAGTCAGGGACGGCGAGGATGGTAAGAGCTTTCAGAATCGCTCAATGCTGTTGGAACTGCTCCGCTCGCGAGAGAGCCATAGCTCGGACATCTACGTATACTGGAGGGCGATGGAATCTTTCTGGGATTCATTCGCCGATTGCGAAGACGCCGTCCGCCTGCCCCAGCTAATTTGAGGAAATGCGTCCTGTTATGAACCCTCAGTTGATAAGTATCGCGGGCGCTCGAAAGGGTACAGTCTTCGAGTTAATGGGGGAAGAGGTGTCTGTCGGGCGCGACACATCTAACTGGCTGTCGCTGAATGACAGGTCCGTGTCCCGGCATCATTGCCTCATCCGCCCGGACGGCGGGGGCTTCAGGATCATTGACCTGGAAAGTCATAACGGTACTTTTGTGGACGGCGTGCCGGTGAGCGACCACCCGCTCTCACATGGGAGCGTGATCCATGTTGGCGAGACATTCTTTCTATTCCTAACACACGAGGAGGTCGGGCCGGGGCCTGCGCTCGGCGTGCAGCTTGACGAGGGCACTCTAATAACTAGGTCCACCGTGCGGGTTCGCTTGGAGGACGTCCTTTACATGGTGGCGCACGACCTCAACATCTTGATGAAGGTATGTGCCAAGATTAACTCGGTCACATCCGTCTCCGCTCTGCAACAAGAACTGCTCAACTCCATATTTGAGGTCGTACCGGCGGAGCGTGGCGCGATTATCCTCTCGGACAGGAGTCTTGACCATAACTTCTCCGCCTTCGGGATTAGCAAACCGCCCGGCGCGCCGCACCCCATTCAGGTGAGCCGTACGGTCGCACAGCAGGTTCTCAGGGAAGGCATCGCGCTGATGAGCAACGATGTCGTTGAGAGCGACCGGTTAAAGTCAGAGAGCTTAATCTCGTTGAAGGTCTGTTCAGTGCTATGCGTGCCGTTAATGCTCCTCGATGACGTAATCGGCGTAATATACCTCGACGCCACTGGCGCCACGGCGGGCTTCAATGAGAGCCACCTTCAGATGGTCGCGGCGATCGCGGGGCTGGCCTCCGGCGTGCTTGACCGGGCGCAACGCATGCAACTCCTTGAGGAGGAGAACCAGCGACTGAAGACGGCCTCCCGGATCGAGCACAACATGGTCGGCGAGAGCCCGCGCATGCGGGAGGTCTACGCGTTTATCGAAAAGGTCTCGCGTAGCGACACGACCGTGCTGATACAGGGCGAGAGTGGCACCGGCAAGGAGTTGGCAGCGCACGCCATACACCTTAACAGCCCACGGGCGGATAAGCCTTTCGTGGCCGTTAACTGTGCTGCGCTCACGGAGACCCTGATAGAGTCAGAGTTGTTCGGCTACGAGAAGGGTGCCTTCACCGGCGCCGTCGCCCAGAAGAAGGGGAAGTTCGAGGCCGCCGCGGGCGGCACCATCTTTCTAGACGAGGTGGGGGAGGTGTCGCCTACTGCCCAGTCGAAGCTGCTCCGCGTTCTACAGGAGAAGGAGTTCGACCGCGTCGGTGGCGCGCGGCCCGTCAAGCTGGACGTGAGGATCGTGGCCGCTACGAATAGGGATTTGGCGGATGAGGTCGCCGCGGGACGCTTCCGCAAAGACCTGTACTACCGCCTGAACGTCGTCACGCTCACGATGCCGTCGCTGCGCGACAGGGGGGAAGACATAACGCTGCTGGCGAGCTACTTCACGGCGAAGTACGCCGAAAAGTGCAAGCGGCGCGTGACGGGACTTACGGCCGAGGCTCGCGCCTGCATGCTCAGATACGGTTGGCCCGGCAACGTACGCGAGTTGGAGAACGCCGTCGAGCGCGCGGTCGTCCTCGGCTCGACCGAGCGCATCCAGCCGGAAGACCTGCCCGAAGCCATCCTCGAAACCATGACGGACGACGTACACTCCGCTGGCTATCAGGACGCGTTGCGCGAGGCAAAGAGGCAGATAGTCGCCGGGGCGCTGACGGCGGCCGGCGGGAACCACAAGGATGCCGCGCGGGCGTTGCGCATCCACCCGAATAATCTGCACCGGCTGATACGCAACCTCGGGTTGAAGCCGCAGTGAGTGTCGGTGTATCTCTCCCGCCGAACGGCCTCCGCTACGGCGCACATCGTTCTTGTAATATCTGCATAGCCCGTATAGACTGCGCAGGCTCATGTCCCTGCCTGCGGTCAGGTGTTCAGTCCACTGCGGTACACCCACCCGACCACCAAAACCCAGAAGGAGAATGCTTGTTATGAGCGCTAAGAATGATCCGCCGGAGATAATAGTCCTACGTATACATCTCGAAAGAAACAGGAGACTAAAGCTGGAGTTTCATGCCGCCTTGTCTATTCTGTTTACGATGCACGATGTGACGGTGTCAGACGATCTGCTATCCCGGCTGACCCTTGCCGTCAGCGAGGAGCTGCCCGGAGAAGGGCTCGGGGGCGAGGTGGTCACACCTCAGGAGCCGACCGGCGCGTCTAAACCTCCACAACCGCCAACACCCGGGACGGGGGGCGTCCCGCCGCAGCCGCCGACACCCGGAGGAGTGCCGCCCCAACCGCCAACACCGGGGGGAGTGCCACCGCAGCCGCCATCGCCCGGAGGAGGAGGGGCATCACCGCAGCCGCCGACACCTAGAGGCCCGAAATAGAATTGGAGTTTTATCGATAACGACAGGGTCCCCCGTTTGCCATGCCAGCTAGGCCCGTTCGTCGGCGCGGAAGGGGGCGAATTGATGATCCAATACACCGAAGAGTCGCTCGGGATTTATGCGGTGCCGCTTTACCGCCCGCGCGCATGCAAGGAGCTGGTCGAGAGCGTGCGGGCCGACGACTGTTGGGGGCCAGCCCAAGTGAGGACGTGGCAGTGGGACGGCGGGTATCAAACAGAAGTGGTGTACGAGGCGCGGGCGGCGAGCATCCTCTGGCCCGCCAGAGGCGAGGAGATATACAGAGGTTTCCACGCTAAACTCGACTGCCTGATTAAGCCCCTCGTCAAGCACCTCTGGCGCGCGAACTATAATGAACACGCCGACACGCAACTGGTGCGCTACTCGTCGGGCGGTTACTACCACACCCACACGGACAATTCGCATGACCTGGGTGCTCGCTTCTTTACGGTCTTATGTTACCTGAACGACGACTTCGAGGGAGGCGGCACGTACTTCCCGTCACTGGGCCACACAGTCACGCCCGAGGCTGGCAAGGCCATCTTTTTCCCGTCAAAATATTTTCACCGCGCCGAACCGGTGAGCGGCGGGGAGAAGTACGTCCTCGTCTCGTGGCTTCTCGGCCCCCCTCCGATTAGATGGATTTAGCCCAGCCGAATGGTCTCCGCCCGCAGCCCCTAAGCCCATATCAGTGCGGGGCCTCGCCCCGATGGATAATAAAGCACCGATAAGTCCGAAACCCCTGATCGCCTTTGCGCGTTAACGCATCAAAGAGGTAACTTTTGCTCTCGTCGCGGCGTAAGTTGAGACTCCAAACCTCAGCGGTTAGCGGCTGGCACATCGAGCTGGTTTAGCGAGATGGGCCGCCGCCGGGTGCGTTGCCGATGTCACTTGCCCCTGGCTTACGCGTAGACCATTACGAGATTCGGGAACCCCTGGGTAAGGGCGGGATGGGCGAGGTGTACCTCGCGCATGACTTGGAACTCAGACGCCCCGTGGCGCTCAAACTCCTCCTGCCCGAACTCACGCTGAGCAAGGAGCACCTGCGCCGCTTCGAGCAGGAGGCGCGGGCCATCTCGGCACTCAACCACCCGAACATCCTGACCATCTACGGCATCGGCCGGTTTGAGGAAGCCCACTACATAGTCACGGAGTTCGTCAAAGGCCGGACGCTGCGTCGGCTGATTAAGGATAAGGAATCCGCGCTCGACACCGCGCGGGCACTGGAGATCGTCTGCCAGGTGGCGAGCGGTCTGGCCGCGGCCCACGCGGAGGGGATCATCCACCGCGACATCAAGCCCGAGAACATCATCGTGCGCGCGGACGGCTACGTGAAGGTGCTCGACTTCGGGCTCGCCAAGCTGACCGAGCCCGCGCCAGCGCCCGCGTCGCAGGCCGCCGAAGAGCCGACCGTCTCCAACGTCAAGACCGCCTCCGGTGCCGTGCTCGGCACCATCAGCTATATGTCGCCCGAGCAGTTGAGGGGGCACGATGTAGACGCCCGCTCTGACATCTGGAGCCTCGGCGTGGTGCTCTACGAATTAATAGCTGGCCGCACGCCCTTTCCCGGCGCAACGCCGGCGGACGTTACGGTCTCCATCCTAGAAAGGGAGCCGGTGCCGCTGTCCGCGCTGGCCCCTGACTGCGCGGCCGAGGTCTGCGAGGCAGTGACACGGATGCTCGCGAAGAACAGGGAGGAGCGGTACCAAACTTCAAAGGGGTTGCTGACCGAGCTGAAGCGTATGGAGCGTTTCCTGCTCCGGGACGTGGGGCGGGAGGAGAGTAACGGGGCGGGCGGCGACACAAGTGGCTCAAAGATTGGCGCCGCACGCGAGTCGGGTTCCGGCGACGCTGAGCGGGCGGTCTCGAACGCAGGCCGCGGCTTCGGCCGCAGGCTCGCGTCGGTTCTGGTCGCGGCCTCACTCGTCGCCGTCATCGCGCTCACCGCCGCGTTGAAGTTGTGGCCGCGTGGCGAACAGGTGAGGGGCGCGGAAAGCGACGCGGCCCGCGTGCCCTCCATGAAGTTGAGGATGCTGGTGGACACCGGCAACGTGGTGGACGCGATAATATCTCCTGACGGGAACTACGTGGTATACGCTGTCGGGGACAGCGGCTCGCAGGCGCTCTGGGTGTTACAGGTAGCGAGCGGCAGCAGACTCCAACTCGCCCCGACTGCACCGGTGCGCTACTTCGGGCTGACCTTCACGCCTGACAGCAATTTCGTCTACTCACTCCTCTTCGAGAAGGGAAAGAACTACGGCGTGCTCTACCAGACGCCGGTGCTGGGCGGCGTCGCGCGGCGGATTATGGAGGACGTAGACTCGCCCGTCGCCTTCTCGCCGGACGGGGGCCAGTTCGCCTTTGTGCGCGGCTACCCCGACCAGAAGGAGACCGGCCTCTTCGTGGCGTTCGCCGATGGCTCCGGCGAGCGACGCATCGCGACGCGGAAAGCGCCCGACTACTTCGGCTGGCAGAGCGGCCCTGCGTGGTCACCCGACGGGCAGACCATCGCCTGTGCTGTGGGGACTTACGACTTGAAGATGGCCGTGCTGCTCGTGCGCGCGGCCGGCGGCGACGTGGCCGGCATGTTGCTGAAAGACTGGGCCTGGATTGGGCGCATGGCCTGGCTCAAGGACGGCAGCGGCCTGCTGATGAGCGCCAAGGAGTATGACTCGGCGCTGATGCAGGTCTGGCGTGTCTCTTACCCGGACGGCGGAGTGCGGCGAATAACGAACGACCTGAACAACTACGGCGCGCGGGGCATCAGCACATCGGCCGACTCGAAGCATCTGGTGACTGTGCAGGTCACATACAACTCGAGTATCTGGGTCGCCCCGCGCAGCGATGCGAGCCGCGCCCGGCAAGTCAGTTTCGGCGTCTCCGACGGATTGAATGGGATTGCATGGACGCCGGATGGCAGGCTCGTCTACGTCTCCAACTCGGGCGGCGGGCAGAACATCTGGGTGATGAACGCCGACGGCAGCGGCCAGCGTCAGTTGACCTACGGCAACTTCACGAATTACCACCCGGCCGTCACGCCCGACGGGCGCTACATCGTCTTTATCTCTAGCCGCGAGGGCGCGCTCGACGTGTGGCGCATGGATGCGGATGGTCAGGACGCGTTGCGGCTCACGCACAACCCGGTGGCGAACCTGCCTGACTGCTCGCCCGACGGGCGGTGGGTGGTTTACAAGAGCTTCGCCTCCGGCCGCAGGATGCTCTGGCGGGTCAGCATAGACGGCGGCAATTCGACGCAGGTGACCGAGTCGTACACGGCTTGGCCGTCCGTTGCGCCGGACGGCCGCTCGATAGCCTGCGAGTACTGGGACGAGCAGACCGACTCCCCCGTGAGCCTCGCCGTCCTGCCCTTTGAGGGCGGCCCGCCCTCGAAGGTCTTCAAGCCCGCGCCCAACGCTCCGAAGCAGATTTCGAGCGTCATCAAATGGAGGCCGGACGGTAAGGCCCTGACCTACATCGGTGGTCGCGACGGCGTCTTCAACATCTGGGCACAGCCGCTCGACGGCACGCCCCCGCGACAGTTGACGAAGTTCGCGTCGGGGAGGATCTTCTGGTTCGACTGGTCGAAGGACGGCGAGGCGTTAGCATGCGCGCGCGGCACTTTGACGAGCAACGTGGTGCTTATCAACGACTTCTAATCGCCGCGCTGAGGGCGTCCGCGTGCCCCGAGAGCGGGAGCGACCTAATGCCTTCGCGACGCGCGGCTCGCGCGGTGCGCTGCGAGCATGGCTTCGGTCTCGATGAACTCCGGGTCGCGGACCACGAACTGGTTATCCAAGTCGAAATAGTCCCTGTAGTAGATATCGTCGTCGGTGATGTCCCAATAAGAGAGTTCGTCCTGCTGCCGCGCTCGCCACTCCAGCGTCGTGGCCGGGCCCTCCATGATGGCCGGGTCTAGGGCCATCGTGATGATCGCACCGCTCGGCCTCTTGACGGACAGGACAGGGGCCACGTGATAGACCCACTGCTCAAAGCCGCCGGCCGCGTTGGGCGTCTCTACAATCAACGTTGCGGCCTTCGGTGTTTTCGTCCACCCGTTACCGTAGTTCCAGATTTTACGCGGTGCGACGCCGCGCGCGCGGAGTATCCGACACATCTCGTGCGCGCGCGCGGTGCAGCAGTCGAACGTGTAGTCGAAGGGGATGTGTTTCTGTTGGACGAGGTTCTGGAACTCGGTCTTAGCCTGAGCTTCCGGCAGGGTGAAGCGGCTCTCGAAATGTTCGGTGAGGTCTCGGAAGAGCAACTTCGCCTCGTCCTCCGTCACCACTCTATTAGGGAGAAGAAAGTCTTTTCCCAGAGGCTCGCCCTCCGGTTCGTGGACGTGCAGAATCTCCCCGTTGTTGGGGTCGGTCGTGACTAGCACCTCGCGGCCGCTATCGGCCGCGCGCTCCAGAATTTCACGCATCCGGTCGAAGTTAGGGTGGCCGGGATTTAGGTGGTGCACGGACGGCGAGATGAAGACGTTCACTGGCACCCGCCCGTCCTCCGCCAGCCGCCCGCCGACGCTCTCGATGCGGCGCGGGATGGGTGGCAGCAGCATCCGCACGGCCCGCGTGTCCTCGTCCGCCTCGACGTAGACGGGCTGCCCCAGCCCACGCCGATGGCTCAGGAAGGCGGCCCAGTCCTCGAATCTCTGGTCATCCTTTCTAATACCGTACGTCTCGCCGTCGCCGAGCCTCAGCGCGGCGATTTCAGTCTCGCCGATGCTCTCGCGCAGACTCTCCGCCCAGTTCGAAATGTCTTTGCTCGCGTCCGCAAAGTCCACGACTGGTGCGAAGCTCTTCTTCGTGCCGCCCATGATTCGCTCCTTGTAGGGAAGTGATTTGAACAGACCTGTGGCGACCGGCGTGCCGCGCGGTGGGAGCCGTGCTGCGGGAGCGGAGTCGCGTGGAGATACGCTAATGACGCCGCCAGAGGCTGTCAACAAATATTTTGGGCGCGCGCGCCGCGGCTGCTACCGCGCGCCGCGGCGCTATCAAACCTGATTCTCGGACAATCAGGTTTGATAGCTGGCGACGCGGGCCGGGCCGCCTCGCGCCGGGCGCTTCGCGGCAAGACCTCCGGAAATACGACCGAAAAGAGGGTAGTCCGTCTGTCCGCCAGCCGGCGTGCGCGCGCGGCACGGCAGTCGCTAAAACAGTCACCGCTGGAAGGGCGTCCGGGCGCAGACTCGGACCAAGTTCCGGCGAGGCTACAGGTGAGGCCCACACGGCAGGCGATTCAACAAACGCACCTCAGGCTTACCTAACGGAGGAACTATGGCACGAGGAATCTCCATTCACATCGGACTTAACGAGATAGACCCGGCGAGTTATGGCACGCCCGGGAGGCTCAGGGGTTGTGAGAACGACGCCAGGGCGATGCAGGAACTCGCGGCCGGCCTCGGCTACGAGACGAGTAGGCTGCTGACCGCCGAGGCCACGGCCCTGAACGTCCTGCGCTCGATCTCGCGCGCCGCCGAACAGCTGGAGCGCGGCGACATCCTGCTGCTGACCTACGCCGGCCATGGCTCGCAAGTGCCCGATCTCGACAGCGATGAGCCGGGCAACTCGAAGGGGCAGGACGAGACTTGGTGTCTGTACGACCGCATGCTGATAGACGACGAGCTCTTCCGCCTCTGGACTCAGTTCAGGGACGGCGTACGCATAGTCGTAGTCTCGGACAGTTGCCACAGCGGCGACGTGCTGCGGTTCGTCGTGCAGAACAAGTTCACGCTCGGCCCGCTGATGCTTGACGGGCCTACGGACGCGCGGGACCTGGACGATCTCGTCTTCAGGGCGCTGCCCCCGGACGACGCGATCTTCGCATACAACAAAGCCGCCGCCCGGTATCGGGAGATACAGGCCTCCGGTGTCAGGAGCGACAGGGCGACGGTGGGGGCGAGCGTGCTGCTCCTGGCGGCCTGTCAGGATAACCAGACCGCCGGGGACGGCCGCGAGCACGGGGTCTTTACGGCGGCGCTCCTTGCGACCTGGGACGGGGGCAACTTCAAGGGCGACTACAAATCTTTCCTCCGCCAGATTACCACCCTTTTCCGCCAGATGCCGACGCAGTCACCCCAGTACGAGTTCTTAGGGACGGCCAACCCGCTCTTCGAGGGCTCCCGCCCGTTCTCGATCGACCCCGCGCGCCCGTCCGTCGCCGGGGGGGGCGGCGCGCCGGCGACGTCGGGCGGGGCGAACGGCAGCGGGGGGCTGTCGGTCGAGGAGCGGCTGGCGCGGCTGAAGGCACTGAGGCGCGAGCGGGACGCCGCCCCGCAGGCGGCCTCGCGCCCGCAACCGCCCGCAGGGGACGGGCGTCGCTGACGGACCGATCTCTTCGACGTGGGTCACGCGTGTAAGAGTCGACCAGCCGGGGTGCCTATCTCCTCGGCCACGAAAGGAGCAGGAAAGCAGATGGCTACAACTTGGAGTTGGGCCTGCAGCGATTGCGGCATGGCCGAGACCGGATTCAACACCAAGCAAGGCGCCGCCAGCGCGGCGGGCGTCCACAAGAAACAGTACCCCTCCCACGACCCTGTTGTGGGCCAGGAGACCATTCTGAAACCCGAAGGAGGATTCAACATGTCAAGAGGAACAAGCGTCGAGTTCGACACGACGGTCGAAGACCGTCTGGCGCAACTGAAGGGGACGCGCGCCGTCGACCTTAACGGCGGCGGGGAGGACGTGCTGCCGCGGTGCAAATTCGAGATCGAGCTGCCCGATCGCTCGTGGAGCAAGATCAGCGTCAGCGACGAGGAGGTCTACAAGTTCCTCCAACAAGAAGGCGCAGACGCACTCATGAAGGCGTACCTCAACATCTCGAGCGTCAACGCACCGCGCGGCGGCGAGTTCAGCGCCGAGTGCAAGGTCAACGAGAAGGGCAACGTCGAGTGTAAAGCCGGCGTCTCCGTCAGGTTCTGAGCCGCCGGTGGACGCACAGGGGGGCCGGCCGCGCGCCGACTAAGGGGTCGCGCCGCGCGGCCTGGCCCCGAGCCAGCGGGGGCGCGCCGAGATCGGGGGCGCACCCCGACACCTTCCCTTCGCCCCGAAGGGTGAAAACATCAGGAGGAGGAATGCCCACAACCACTTTGAGGCCGAGAGACGGCGGGCGTTTGAGGGTCTTCGCGGCGGCCCTACTGGTCGCGGCACTGACACTCTCTGGCCCCGCCTGTGGCGGCAACGACAACCAGACGGCTAACACGGAGAACGTCAACAACACAAACAACCAAGTCGGGCTCATGACTCCCACGCAGAGCCCCACGCCGCAGGAGGATATAACAGCCATGAGCCAAGACCCCATCGCCGACAACCTCGTTGACGTCCTGCATACATGGAGCGGGATCGAATTAGCCCAACTCGAACGCAAGACTCCGCTCAGCAGCATGTGGTTTTTGAATCACTCGTCCGAGCGCTACGACAAGGAGGGGATAAGGAGCCTGATACTCAAGATCCAAAACCATCACTTCTTCAAGTCCACTCCGGGCGTCAAAGATCGCGCGGGGCAACTGAGCCGCGGCCTCTTCCTGGTTGGCGGCAGGATACAAAATCAGGGGGACTTACACGACTTCCTCGCTAGTTGACGGCCCGAGCCGGGGCAGCCCCTGCGATCAGTTTCCGATACGCGCTCAAAGGAGATGAATATGAGATTACTACTCCGCCAAGTGGCCGTCGCGCTCTTCATCCTGTCCGCCGCCTTTCTAGTCACGGCGCAGGACGACCCGTCGAAGGCTAACGAGAAGCCCGAGTTCTTTTTCAAGGACGGCAGGCAGACGATAGAGGTGAGCTTTCCCCGGACGCCGCCGCACGACTTCATCAGCCGTCACTCGAAAGACCCGAACACCTACAAGCTCTACCAAGTCGAGACACCCGACCTCGACAGGCCCTGCGTCTACCAGCGCTGCATCAACGAGTGGACGGGTTTTCTCGCCCCCGGCCGCAACCCTGAGTGCTTGGACGACGGCTGTGGAAAGCTCAACCTTTACCTCAGCGCCGCGCTGCCCGCCGACAAAAATTACATCCTCGTCGTGAACTACCTTCTCGACGGGAAGCCCGCGAAGATAGCCTTCTCCGGAGAGCCGAAGTTGGAGGTAGTTGACCCGTTCAGCGCCGACGACGTTGGGAAAGGTTTTGTCGTTAAGGCCAACGTCCCGCTGACGCCCGCCCCCGAGTTGAATGTCGAGCGGACTGTTTACAGGGTGAGGGGCGACAACCCACAAATGTTACGGGCTATCGAGGAGAAGGAGAACCTCACGGCCAAGCTCGACGGCCTGTCGTCCGCGCAGACGGGTCGGCTCTCCTACAAGTTCGAAAAGAGGCTGCGGGAGGGGATGGAGTACAGCGTCTCCACCGCGGGGATCAAGGACGACCTGATGAAGCCATTGACGGCAAAGGGCACTCTGAAGACGCCCGGCACGCCCGCCGCCCCGGCTGCGCCGAAGATCACCGGCACCTTCGGGCTCACCTCGGCCGCGGGGCAGAAGTCCGTCCTCGAACTGTCGGGCAGCTTCACGCCGTTGCACGACGTGAGCGTCGGCGACACGCTCGTCTTCTGGGAGCCGAGCTTGGTGGTAGACCTCGGCCTGCGCTCGACCAAGTCGAACAACTCCGTCACGCTGGCGTTGCCCTTTACCAGAACGTACCACGTGAAGGACCTGAAAGACGTGCCCTCTCCTACGCCGCCCCGGATCAAGACGCGTGACGCTCAGGCCCGACCGCAGGACGAAAAGAGCCGTGACGAAAAGAGCATCGCCGTCGAAAACTACGCGAGGTGGAAGAACACGCCGTGGGGCTTTCTCGAAAACGTCAAAGTCTACCTCGGCCCGAAGGCCGAGTTCGACCGCCAGTTCAGGCGCAAGAATCTGCTCGGCAATGCGCGCCTCGACTTCAACTTCCACCGCTTCATCGGCACTATCGCCGACAAGCGCAGCCGGATAACCGACGAGGGCTTTGGCATCGGCGCGGAGAAGGGGAAGTCGCTCGAAGGCATCAACTTCGGCTTCAAGCTCGTGCCCTACGTCTCGTTAGATTTCGGCGGGCACGTAAACAACGAGACCGTGTCGAAGGACACGGCCAGCGTCTTCGTCCCGCGCCACCGCATCTTCCGGAGTTACGCTGGCTTCACCGGGATCATCGAGTGGCGTGTCCGCGACCTCCCGATGTCGCTCAACTTCGA
Organism: Pyrinomonadaceae bacterium; assembly: GCA_036389335.1. Classification (GTDB taxonomy): domain Bacteria; phylum Acidobacteriota; class Blastocatellia; order Pyrinomonadales; family Pyrinomonadaceae; genus JAIVGV01. The sequence goes on from DASVQC010000066.1 coordinate 40,671, forward strand.
CGAGTCGTTCGTCCACATGGCGGCGACGGAACAGATCGGCTACTCGAACGACGACGGGGTCTTCCTGCGCCGCGTGCGCGGCTTCCACCCGCACCTGAAGACTTCCATCGACTTAGGCTTTGACCCGGCCAAGCACTACAGCCTGACCTTCGAGTACGAGAACGGTCGCCTCGCCCCGAATTTCGAGTACCTGAATAAGTTCACCACAGGCATTAAGGTGACATATTGATGACCGGAGAAGCGGACGCGTCACCTCCGTGCTCGCTCAGCCCGAATGGGTGACCCCCAGGTCTATTGCAGTAGGCCACCTTGTTGTGAACGCACGCGGTTCATGGCGGGGTGGCCTATTGTGCTGGTTCACAGCGTCTTCGCTTACATTTCCCATTGCGGTTGGCGGCACCTCTCTGAGAGGAAAGAAAGGGTAGTAGGTGCGGCCACGGATTTTCATTAAATGAACGAGAACTATTGGATTTTTGCATCTTATGCACGAATTAATTGTCACTATATGGGAGAATAATGCCCGTAAGTTATTGATTACCCGCGAGGGGATTTTTCTGTTTATGCGCGAACCTACAGGCGTTTTTATAGATGTGATTGGAAGCATAACTTTGCCGCCCCGGCAAGCTGAGGCTTCCAATAGCGCCCGCCAAGCTTATGCTTCCACTCTGGAACGTGCCGCGTTCTGAAAGTTGGGGCAAAATAATGCTCAGGTATATTCCTGAGCGGGGGTCATATCGAGAGAGATGGGATTTGATTAGAGAATTTCTCCCATCGGGGAACTGGTGTTTAATTCCTTCATACGGACGACCAGATATCAGCATTTACCAACGTGAGTACCTACCTCTTGACATGGAGCCCTAAGAAGTGGCAATGGACAGACCTCACACAACAAATCAGCAAAATCAAGAAGAAGGGATTCTGCGCCACCGATTGGAGCTGCGAGAATAACAAGTCAATCGCCGAAGGCGACAGGCTTTCCTATTACGTCAGGGCGAGGAGCGGAGGGGCATCGTCGGGGCGGGGCACGCTGTCTCTAAACCCTATGAAGCGGTTCATTGGCGGAATGAGAAAGCTAAGGTTGGCCGAACCACTATGTACGTGAAGGTCCGATGGGAGACATTGTTGAATCCTGATAAAGAGTCCATCTTTCCCCGCGAATGGCTTACCAGTGGCTTACTATCCAAGGTTAACTGGAACACGCAGGTATCGGGTATTGGCATCCGCGGTGAGGCGGCGGAGATTCTTGAAGAGAGATGGCAGGATTTCTTAGAGAGAAGAGGTGATGAGTTCTCCCTGTTCAGCATCGCTTCGCCGGATTAAATGAAAGCCGGCGGGATTTTCAGAATATACGATTCGACGTTAACGGCTTTTCATCTTTTATGATTCAGCCTTTTCTGATTAAATACTTCTACACTTACTGTAAATTGTTGAAAGCGCGTTTAGAAATTCAGCCTTTGTGCTTCACCCCATAATCGTCTTAAGGCAGTGAAATCTTGAACGAGCAATGGTAATCAGCGAATGACTAACAAAAACACTTTCGACCGCATCGCCCTCGTCGTCCTCGACAGCGTCGGCATGGGCGAGATGCCCGACGCCGCCGCGTGGGGCGACGCGGGCGCGGACACGCTCGGCCACATCTGCGAGTCGCGCGTGGTGAAGTTGCCGAACCTGCAAGCGTGGGGCTTGGGCAACGCGCGCGCGCTCGAAAATATCGCGCCCGCCGCAGAGCCGCGCGCCGCCTACGGTCGCTGCGCCCTGCGCTCGAACGGCAAGGACACGACGACGGGCCACTGGGAGATGGCCGGCATCATCCTCGAAAAAGCCTTCCCCACCTACCCGCACGGCTTCCCCGCGGAGATCGTCGAAGAGTTCGTCAGGGAAGCGAATGTCCCCGGCATATTGGGGAACTACGCCGCGTCGGGCACCGAGATCATCAAGGAGCTGGGGGCGGAGCACGTCCGCACGGGCAAGCCCATCGTCTACACCTCCGCCGACTCCGTCTTCCAGATCGCCGCGCACGAAGAGGTCATCCCAGTCCCGCGCCTCTACGAGATTTGCGAGGCGGCGCGCAGGATTCTGCGCGGCGAGAACGAAGTCGGTCGCGTCATCGCGCGCCCCTTCCGCGGCGAGGCCGGCGCGTTCTACCGCACCGAGAATCGCCACGACTACGCCGTGCCGCCGCCGCGCGAGAACCTGTTGGAGATGCTCTCCGGCGCGGGGCTCGACGTCGTCGCCGTCGGCAAGATCGCCTCCATCTACGACTCCGCGGGCGTGACGCGCGACTTGCCGGGCAAGAACAACGACCAGTCCATCGACCAGACGATCAACGCCCTCAGGGGCGACTCGCGCGGCCTCATCTTCTCCAACCTCGTCGATTTCGACATGCTCTACGGGCACCGCCGCGACCCCGAAGGCTACGCGCGCGCCCTCGAACACTTCGACGCGCGCCTGCCGGAAATCACCTCCGCGATGCGCGACGGCGATCTTCTCATCATCACCGCCGACCACGGCAACGACCCGACCTACCGCGGCACCGACCACACGCGCGAGTACGTCCCCGCCCTCGCCTACGGGGCGCGCGCCCGCGCCGGCGTCAACCTCGGCACGCGCGCCTCGCTCGCCGACATCGGTCAAACCGTCGCCGAAAACTTCGGCCTGAAGCTGGGCGCGGGCGAGAGCTTCCTCTCGGCGGTGTCGGGTTGAGGGACGGGCCGCCCGACTCGCCGAGAGTTTCGCCGTCACGTTTTGAAGAACACGATGGGAATCACGGTCGAAGAGATGCGCGCCGGCGACTGGGGGCGCGTGCGGGCGATCTACCTTGAGGGGATCGCGACGGGCGACGCCACGTTCGAGACCGGCGCGCCGGAGTTCGGGGCGTGGGACGCGGCGCACCTCTCCTCGTGCCGCCTCGTCGCGCGAGAGGGCGGCGAGGTCGTCGGCTGGGCCGCGCTCAGCCCGGTCTCTTCCCGCTGCGTCTACGGCGGGGTCGCGGAGGTGAGCGTCTACGTCGCGGCGTCGGCGCGCGGGCGCGGCGTGGGGCACACGCTGCTCGCGGCGCTCGTCGAGGCGTCGGAGCGCAACGATCTGTGGACGCTACAGGCGGGCGTCCTCGCGGAGAACGCGGCGAGCATACGTCTGCACGAGCGTTGCGGCTTCCGCGTCGTCGGCAGGCGCGAGCGGCTGGGGAAACTGAAAGGCGTCTGGCGCGACGTGGTGCTGCTCGAACGCCGCAGCGCGGTCGTCGGGCACGACTGAGACAAACAGTTGATGCAGAGACGTCCCGCCGCCAATCGTCGTCGGGGCAAAGCGAGTGGGCGTCGGAACGAGGCGGGAGAACCGGAAGCCCGCGCCACTTCGCCCGCGCCGCTTCGTTTGCGTCACTTCGGCGGGGGGGGCGTCTTGGGGGCGGCGGGCGGCGGGATGAAGAAGGGGAGCCGCTGAACCTGATCGACGCAGGAGGTGTCGAGCCCCTGCCACGTGCCGCGGTCGAAGAACTCGGCCATGAGCCGCTCGGTGCATTCGTAACTGGAGTGCGTGCCGTTGCGCACGAGGACCTGCTTGCCCTGCGCGTACTGCGCGAGCGCCGCCGCGCCGACGAAGGGCGGCGTCACCGGATCGAAGTCGCCCGAGATCATCAGGACGGGCACGTCGAGCTTCTTCGCGTCGCGGAAGGCGGCGGGCACGTCGCCCCTCTGCCAGAGCCCGCACGCGCGCTGGTACGCGCGCAGGCGCGCCTCGCCGTAGAACGTGCCCGCCGTCTCGCGCCTGATCTCTTCCTCGGTGATGAAGGGGATGCTCTCCGAGCAGACGACCGAGAGGTGCATCCCGCGCGCGATCTGACCGTCGAGCTGCCGGAAGACTTGATAGGAGATCGAGGCGAAGCGCGTGAAGTCGCCGCCCGCCATGTCATGGACGAGGAGCGGCAGGTAGTTCATCACCTCGGGCAGGTAGAGCGCGGCGCGGACGTGCTCCATGAACCCCTCGCGCGTCATCGTGATCGTCTGCTTCTGTCCCGTCAACGGGTTCGTCGCCTCGAACGTCGCGGGCGCTTTCGCGAGGCGCGCGACGACCTCCGCAAACTCTTTCCGCAGGTTCGGGAACGCCGCGCCGCACTTGGCGTCCGCCGCGCAGTCGGCGAAGAGGCGGTCGAGCGCGTGCTCGACCCCTTTGGCGAAGGGGAGCGCCATCTTGTAATCGACGGGCGCGACGCCGGAGACCGCCGCGGCGCGCACGCGCTGCGGGTAGAGGCGCAGGTAGGCGAGCGCGGCGGTCGAGCCGTAAGAGCCGCCGTTGACGTTGATCTTGTCGTAGCCCATCGCCCCGCGCACTTCGTCGAGGTCGGCCATGGCGATGGCCGTCGTGTAAAGGCGTAGGTCGGCGATCTTCTCAAGCTCGGCGCGGCAGGCGCGCACGCGCGCCTCGGCGAAGGTCTCGCCGAAGTAGACGCCCATGTCGTTCGGGTCGCCGTAGAGATCGCACTGCAAAGGGTTCGACCCGCCCGTGCCGCGCTGATCGACCATCACCACGTCGCGGTGCTGGCTGAGCCGCGTCATGAACGGCGCGCCCGCGTACGTCGACGCCGCGGCGCCGGGGCCGCCCGCGAAGTAGAAGATGGGATCGGGCGCGGGCTTTTCGGCGAGCGCGGGCAGCATCACGATGTTCAGACTGATTTTGCGCCCCGCCTTCGCGGCGCGATCCTCGAAGACCTCGTACTTGCCGCACAGAGAGTTCTTCGGCGCGCCCGGCTTCGAGCACGCCTGAAACTGCACGCGCCCGCGCGTGAAGGTCTGCGGCGGCGTCGCTTGAGTCGCGTTCGTCGCGCCGGCGCGAGTTAAGTTGAGCGGTCGGCGCACGCCGCCCTGCGTCCAGTAGCCCGTGAACTCCCTGCCGTCGCCGCTCAGAGCGCCCTCGTACGTGCCGGGGGCCTCCGGGATTTGGAGGACGAAGCGCAGGACGCGATCCGCGTAAGTCACGTCCGAGAGCGGCAGATCGGTCGCGCCCTGATCGGGGCTGTCGAGCGCGCCCGCGAGCCGGCCCGCCTGCCGCTTCAGCTTCACGACCAGACGCAACTTCCCGACGCCCGCGATTTCGAGCGCGCCCTGCCACTCGCCTTCGACGTTCGCCTGCGCCGCCGTCTGCCCGGCGGGCGTCTGCGGCTGTGCGTTGGCCGCGGCGGGCGTCTGCGGCGTGGGCGACTGCGCGGCGGCGTGTCCGAGGGCGGCGGACGCGCAGAGCGCCGCCGCGAGGAATGTCCGACTCAACTTCATGCGATGCTCCGTGACTCAAGGGTGTTGCGGTCGGGCGGGCCGCGCCCGCGCCGCGCCGACACTTATACGCGGCGCGCGCGGGCGGGGTTTATGCGCGTGGTGAAAAAAAGGGATCGCGCGCTAACCCTGCGAGGGGTCTGTGAGCACGGCGATGTAGGGGAGGTTGCGGTAGCGTTCGGCGAAGTCGAGCCCGTAGCCGACGACGAAGGCGTCGGGGATGTCGAAGCCGAGGTAATCGATCTTGACTTCGCGCAGCCGCCGCTCCTGCTTGTTCAGGAGCGCCGCGAGCTTGACGCTCGTCGCGCCGCGCGATTCCAAGTTCGCCATCAGGTAGCTCAGCGTGAGCCCGGTGTCCACGATGTCTTCGACGACGATGATGTCGCGCCCCTCAATCGGCACGTCCAAATCTTTCACGATCCGCACCTCGCCCGAAGAGCGCGTGCTCTCGCCGTAGCTCGATATCGCGATGAACTCCACGGAGACGCGCGCGTCGATGGCGCGCACGAGATCGCTCAGGAAGACGAACGCGCCCTTGAGCACGCCGATCAAAAGCGGGTTGCGCCCCGCGCAGTCGCGCGCGATCTCGGCGCCCATCTCGCCGATGCGCGTCTGAATCCGCTCGCCCGTGATCAGCGGCTCTAAGTTCGTGTTGGAAAACTCCGAAGGGCCCTGTGCGGTCGAAGCTGACACTGGCGGTTCTCCTCAACTCTCTCCATCGTTTTCGAAGGTTGGATTGGCGGGGCTGAGCTAATGGTCGAACGCGCTCAGCCGATCCGTTTGCACCCGCGACTCCCGGTGCGACATACTATGAAAGCCCCGCGCAGAGGTCAATGGAAAAGCTGTTAGCTGTTAGCTATCAGCCGGAATCTGGCTCGAACCTGAATGCTAACCGCCAACAGCTAACAGCTAACAGCTAACAGCTAACAGCTATCTTATGCCCGACGAACAACCCACACGCGACCGCGTCCGCGCGCTCGTCCGCGAAGTCCTCGCGCACGCGCTGCCCGAAGAGGCGGGCGAAGGCGCGACCGCGGGCCCGATCGCGCCGACGACCGCCCCTTCGACTTCGCGCACCGCGCTGACCTCCGAGATCAACGTCCGCACGCCGGAGCGCGCGCGGGCCGTCGATGTCGCCCCGCCCGCCGCGGCGGCGACCGGCGAGCGGCCCTTCACGCGCGACGAGTCCTCGAAGACCGTCATCACCGAAGACGACGTGCGCGGTCTGGAAGAGGGCGCGCGCCTGCGCGTCGCGGAGGGCGCGCGCCTCACGCCGCTCGCCGCCGACATCGTCAGCGAGCGGCGCATCGAGATCGTCCGCCGCGCCTCGCGCCGCGGCTCGCGCACTCACAAGCGCGTCGCCGTCGGCGCGGATCACGGCGGCTACAAGATGAAGGAGGAGCTGAAGACGCTCCTCGACGAACTCGGCCACCACGCCCTCGACTTCGGCACCGGCTCGACCGACGCCGTCGATTACCCGGACTTCGCGCACGCGGTCGCGCGCGCCGTCTCCGAAGGCGAGGCGGACCTCGGCATCGTCATCGACGGCGCGGGCGTCGGCAGTGCGATGACCGCCAACAAAGTGCCGGGCGTGAGAGCCGCCGCCTGCTACTCCGTCAAGGTTGCCGTCAACTCCCGCGAGCACAACGACGCCAACGTCCTCACCCTCGGCAGCGCCACGATCACGAGTGCGGAGATGCGCGAGATCGTCCGCGCGTGGCTCTCCGCCGAGATCAGCGAAGACCGCCACCGGAAGCGCGTCGCGAAGATCGAGGCCGTCGAACGGCAGTACAGATGTTAAAAGGATGGACGAGCCCAACCCGCAAGTAGTCGTCATCGCCGGTCCGAACGGCGCGGGCAAATCGACGCTCGCACCGTTTCTGCTGCGAGACGCTTTCGGTTTGATGGAGTTCGTTAACGCGGACAATATTGCGACAGGACTCTCCGTTTTCCAGCCGGAGGGTTGCGGCTGTCGAAGCGGGGCGCGTCATGCTCAAACGCCTGCATGATCTGGCCGGGGCGCGCAGCAGCTTCGCTTTCGAAACCACTCTTGCCACTCGCTCATATGCGACTTGGATCGCAGAGTTGAAACGTGAGGGTTATAATTTCCACCTCCTATTCCTTTGGCTGGATAGTCCTGAATTGGCGACGCAGCGCGTCAGCGAGCGCGTTTTTTTGGGGGGGCATGACGTGCCGGAGCAGGTTATCCGAAGGCGCTATGCGAAGGGGATCAGGAACTTCTTCGACTTGTATCGTCCGTTAGCTGATTCGTGGGTGGTGTATGATAATTCTTTGTCGGGCGAAAGGCGGCGGGTTGCTACAGGGGTCGCTAACTTGACGGCAAACGTACTGGACGAAAGCCGGTGGCTTCAGTTTCAAGCGAGCGCAAAATGAGGGTCGAGCCAAAGAACTTGAAAGAGCTTTTCCTGGCAGAGGCTGAGGCGGTCGATGAGGCTGTGCGAAGAGCCGCCGAGCACGCGCTGCTGGTTCACAAGCGGGCGGGATGCTCTGTCTCGTCGTGGGAAGATGGCAAGTTAGTGATTACCCCCCCCGACAAGATTCGCGTTGATGAGAAGCCGCGGAAGGAGCGCGCTTAAACTCCGGAGCAGTCAGTCTCATGACCTACCCGAACAACGGCAATCTCGAACACCTCGTCGAGCAGATCACGGACGTGATCGTGGCGCGGCTGAACGGCGACGCCGACTCGCAGGCGCGGATGTGCGGGTGCGGCTCGACGTGCTTCAACCGCTGCCCCGAAAGGATGCAGCGGGTGGTGGACGCGGGGGCGGCGCGCATCGGGCTCGTCCTCGGCGAGACGGCGACGGCGCGCGACTGGTCGGGCCTCGTCGATCACACGCTCTTAAAGCCCGAAGCGAGCGACGCCGACATCCGACGCCTGTGCGAGGAGGCGGCGCAGTACCGCTTCGCGAGCGTTTGCGTGAACCCTTCGTGGGTGCGCGCGGCGGCGTGCAACCTGCGCGGGACGAGCGTGCCGGTCTGCACGGTCGTCGGCTTCCCGCTCGGCGCGACGCTCCCGGACGTGAAGGCTTACGAGGCGCGGCGCGCCATCTTCGACGGCGCGCGCGAGGTGGACATGGTCATCAACATCGGCGCTTTGAAGAGCAACGACGACTGCGCCGTCGAGCAGGACATCCGCGCGGTCGTCGAGGCGTCGCACGAGTACGACGTGCTCGTCAAGGTGATCATCGAGGCGGCGCTGCTGACCGACGAAGAGAAGGTGCGCGCCTGCCTCGCGGCGCAGCGCGCGGGCGCGGACTTCGTTAAAACTTCCACGGGCTTCGCCAAGCACGGCGCGACCGTCGCGGACGTGGCCCTGATGCGGCGCACGGTGGGCGCGGGGATGGGCGTCAAGGCGGCGGGCGGCGTGAAGGGGATCGACGACGCGCGCGCGATGTTGGAGGCGGGCGCGACGCGGATCGGCGCGAGCGTCGGCGTCAAGATCGCGCAGGAGGCTTCGGGCGTGAAGACGACCTCCGGCGCGGCGGCTTACTGAGCCGCGCGAGGCGCGGAAGATACTCGGTGCCGCTAACGAACACTCGTACTCGTAGGGGCGGGGCTCGTCCCTGCCCTCACAAACTATCCAGTCCGTCGGGTCTTGTGAGAGGCTGTTAAGAGACGCGAACGCCGGAGGGCGGAGGGGTGATGAGAGTCATCACCCCTCCGCCCTCCGATTTTGTCGGCGGTTCATCGCGCGCGCGATCTCGTCGCGGCGGGCGCTTCAGAAGCGGTAGCCGATGCCGCCGTTGACCTGTAGGTTGTGGCGCGTGTTGTCGGGGATGGTGAAGGTGGCGAAGGGCGGCGGCGCGCCGGTCAGGCCGGTCTGCTTGCCGTAGCGGATGATGGTGTCGCCCACGTCGAAGCGCGTCGTCCAGTGGCGCGTGACGTAGAGTTCGAGCACGCCGCCGACGTCCGCGGCGAAGTGTGTGGCGCGTTCGAGGCGGAAGATGAAGGAGGGATCGTCGGCGAACTTGCCCTGGCTGAAGCTGATGAAGCCGGGCCGCGCCTTGGCGAAGACGCCGAACTTCTCCCAACGCTTCCCGGCTTTGACGCCGAACAGGCCCTCGACCGCACGGCCCGAAGCGCGAGGCTCGATGGAGCGGCCCGAATTCGGGAAGAACGTCGTCTCCGCTTCGAGCGCGAAATTCCGGTTGACGTTGAAAGTGAACCTGCCGCCGAAGCCGATCTCCGTGCGGTAGCCGGCGCTCGGCGTGAGCGTGAGCGCGGAGAAGTGTATGCCGACTTCCCGCCGCGGCGGATCGTCCGGCGCGTTCTGCGCGCGCGCCGCCGTCGCGCCGGAGAGAGAGAGCGCGAGGAGCGCGAGGAGGGCAGAGAAACTTTTCTTCATCGGTTGTGTCTCCTTCATTGTTCACCCGCTTGCGGGGTTTTCGGTCCCGTGTCGGTAAGGCCCGTGGCCGGTAAGGGGAGACCGGTTCTAACTCCGGCGGAAGATCGAGAGCGCGCGCGAGAGCGCGTTCGGCCTGCGCCCCTCGCGCGGCTCGAAGCGCGCGAAGCCCGCCGGGACGGCGAAGAGCGCGTCGTCGAGCGCGCCGGTCGATAATTCCAGCACCTCGCGCGTCTTCTCCGTGACGACGCCGCGCTCGTCGTAGGCGCGCGTCGTCTCCAGGAGCGGGAAGCCGAGGCGCGCCTGCCCCTCGTAGCGCCGCCGGAAGAAATACTTGCGCGTGTTGAAACGCTTCGTGAGGCACCTGCTGCCGCCGATCTCGACGAACGTGCGCGGCAGCGCCCCGGAGAGATCGGGCGAGCAGTCGACGCCGTAGAGCAGATCGACGTACCAGCCGTCGGTCTCGACGCGCGCCGCGCCCGTGTCGCAGGCGTCGGGCTCGACGCGCCAAGTCGTCAGCGTCTTCAGGCGGCGCGCCTCGAAGCCGAACATCTCGCGCCGCTCGCCCGTGTCCGTGACCGAGGTGGTCTCGAAGATCGTGCCCTTAATGCCGGGCGGCGCGGGCGCGGGCGAGGGGAACTGCTGCTCGTTGAAGGCGGCGATGACGGCGTAGGGGACGCCGCCCGACCAGAGGTTGTAGCGGCTGTTGACGAGATCGAGCCAGATGAACTGGTGGCGCGCGCAGTCGTTGATGAACGCCCAGCGCATGACGCCGCCGCCCGGCTGCGTGGACTTGCCCTCGCGCCGCTGCGAGGAGCCTTTCAGGTAGAGCGTCTCTTCGTAGGTCGGGGCCGCGCTGTCGCGCCAGCGGATGCGCACGTCGGCGCGCGCCGTCGTCGAGACGCAGAGCAGCGCGGCGGCGGCGAACGCCCTGAGTAGTGTGCCTCTCGTCATCTCGGTCTCCCCCGTCGTGCCGTCACCTCTTCGGGATCAGGCTCTCGATGCGCGCCGCCGCGCCGAAGCGTACGCGCCGCGCCGCCGACGCGCGCGCCGCGTCCTCACGCCGCTGCTTCGAGTCGAAGTCAGCGCGCGGAGGGGCTTGCGGCGTCTTGCCTTCGAGCGCCTGCCGGACGGGGCTCGCCTCGGTCGTCCCGCCGCGCCCTCCCGCGCCGCGCTTGATCTCTTCCGCCGAATTAACTTCGGGCGCGTAGGCGGGATCGAAGAGCACCCACGCGTACCAGTCGCCGCCCGTGCCGACGACGGGCGCGCTCGACACCAGCTCGTAGTGATCGCCCTTGTAGTCGAAGCTGACGCGGTTGTCTTCGATGAGGGCGGTCTTGCGGAAGTCGTAGCCCTCGCGCGGCACGAGCGAGAGGATGAAGCGACCGCGACCGGGCACGTAGAACCAGACGAGCGCGCCGGAGACGGGGCGCGGCTCGCGCGCCGACGGGGCGACCTCGCCGTTGACGAGCAGGCGCTGATCGCTCACGGCGATCTCGACGCTGTCGAGCGTGAAGTCGCGCGGCGCGGACTGCCACAGGCGCGCGCGGTCGGAGGCGACCTTCACCACGTCCACGACGCGCACGCCGGTCTGCGAGTTGACGAGGAGATCGAGCGCGACGGCGTCGCCGTCGTCCAAGGTCTGCGGCGCGGCGGCGCGCGCCAGCGTCGGGACGGGCGCAGCGCCCGTGCGGCGCGCCCGCAGACGCTGCTCGAAGTCGGCGGCGAGCGGCTGCGCCGTGACGCGAAATTTTTTCGCGTCGCCGACCGGCTCGACGACCAGATCGTAGCCGAAGACCGGGTTGCCCTCGCGGTCGAGCACGACGCGGTGGATGGTGTTGCCGTCGTCCAAAAGGGCCTGCGGCAAGAGCGCCGCCTGAATCTCGTTGAAGCCCGGCGCGCGCGCGCCCTCGAAGGTCGTCTCCAGGCGGAAGCCGACGAACCCCGCGCCCGCGAGCGGCACGACCAACTGTTGGCGCGCGCGATCCTGCCCCGCCGCGACCGAAAAACAGATCGCGAGCGACAGGCAGACGAACCCCGCGCGCGGGCTACTTCTCATTCGCGTCGCCCCCCTTGATGACGCGCAGCTTCACGTCCGACGCGGGGCGGAAGCCCGCGAGCGTCGCCGCGCCCTCGCGCGTACGCGCGCCGCCGCCCGCGCGCGCCTCTTCAGAGGCGCGCGCCTCTTCGTCGCGCGCGGCCCGCACGGGACGACCGCCGCGCGAGTCGCCGCGCGCGACGTAGACCGTGCGCGCGACGATCCTCTCGCGCATGACGGGCACTTCGACCGTGCGAACCTCGACGGGGGGGGCGGCGAGCGCGGGCGCTGCGACGGCGAGGGGTTCGGGCGCGGGGCGCAGGAGCGCGAGGGCCGAGACGCAGGCGAAGAGCAGGGCGGCGGCGACCGCGGCGGGCGCGGGGACGCGCCACGTCGTCGAGAGCGCGCGGCGCAGTCGCGCGGCGCGGGACGGGCGGCGCGACGCCGCGGGCGCGAGCCGCCCCGACCCGTCCGGCGCGGGCGGGAGCCAGCCCGCCGAAGTTGATGAGAGACCTGCCGTCGGACGGTCGAGCGTGTAGGGCGTCGGCGCGGCGTCGTCCGCTTCGAGGTCGGACGAGGCGAGGCGCGCGGCGAGGCGCGCGTGGTAGCCCTCCCAGAAACTTTCGGGCGGCTGCTCGGCTTCGGTCGCGCGCGCGTAGGCGCGCAGGGTCTCTTCGAGCGCGCGGTACTCGGCGCGGCAGTCGGCGCACGACTCGACTTCGGCGCGCAGGCGCGCCGCGTCCGGCGCTTCGTCGAAGACGAGATCGATCAGTCGTTCTTTCGCCCTCGTGCAGTCGTGCATTCTCATCTCACCTCAAACTTTCTCCGCTAGTAACCCTCGCGCGCCGACAGGCGCGTGAAGTCGGTCGCCTCGCCCGCCTCGCCGCCCGCCGGCGCGTCGGCGCGGAGTCGGGCGCGGAGTTTGGCGAGTGAGCGGGCGAGCGATTTCTTGACCGTGCCCGCGGAGCAGGAGAGCGTGCGCGCGATCTCTTCGCAGGTCATCCCCTCGTCGTGCTTGAGCAGGAAGACGAGCCGCTGCTGCGGCGACAGCTCAGAGAGCGCGTCGCGCACGCGCCCGGCGAGCAGTCGCTCGTGAAGGGCGGACTCGGCGTCGGGCGCGCGCCCCCGCGCCCCGGCCTCCGCGTCGGCGTCTTCGAGTCGCCGCGCGGCGTCGTCGAAGCGCGAGCGCGCGGCGCGCCGCTCGTTGAGGAAGGTGTTGACGGCGATGCGGCGCAGCCACGTGTAGAAGGACGACTCGGCGCGGTAGGTGTCGAGCGAGCGGAAGGCGCGCAGCCAGACCTCCTGCGACAAGTCTTCGGCGTCCGCCGCGTCCCGGCAGAAGCGCAGGGCGAGCGTGTGGACGCGCCGGGCGTGGAGAGCGGCGAGGCGGCAGAACGCCTCTCGGTCGCCCGCGCGCGCGCGCACGATCAGTTCCGTCTCGCTCGTCAAAGTTTCCTCTCTCATCGCGCGCCCGATCCAATAGACACGCGCCGCCGCCGTTTGGTTGGCGGACGGGCGGAAAAGTTACGCCGCGGGCGTCGGCGCGGAAGTCGGGTCGGGCTGAGACTCGCGCAAGGGTCGCGGAGGTCGATGCGGCGGGCGGCGAGGCGGGCGCGACGATCAAAAAAGAGCCGCGCTATCGAGCGCGGCCCAAGTTACAAGAGGAATGCTGTGGAACCAGCGGGACAGGACTGCGATTGTACGCCGCCGTACGGGGAAGTCAAGCGGGCCGCTCTCAATCTGTGGGTCAGCTTACAAAACGTCTTCCACGCAACCTCAACACCTTCTCCACAAGTCGCGTGCGCGCCGCGGCACTCCGGTTGCAACCCCGGATAGGCGCGAAACTCTTTGATGTAAGTAAATCGTTCGTCAGGGGGTGAGCCATGTACTTCCGCACGCAGGGCGGCAACGTGTACCACGTCCTACATGATACGAAGACGGGGGTCGCGCCGTGCGGCGCGCGGCTGAACAGATCGGATTTGGCGCGGCTGAAGGAGGGGACGACGCCGCGCGAGGGCGTCCAAGAGAAGCCCGAGGACGCGCCCGTCTGCGATCACTGCGAGAAGCTAACGCCCCGGAGCGGGGCGTGACCTCACACGCCCGCACGGTAAGTGAGTCGGTCCGGGCGTGGCGCGATCAGACGTTCGCCGCGGGGGCGCAGGGTTAAAGCACAAGGGGGCGCGGAGAAAACCCTTCAACCGGCGTTGCCTGAAAAGTACCCGATAATCACTTATCGGGTACTTTTCGGGTCGTGCGCCGTTTCACCCGAAAAGTCCTCCTGCCGGAACACCGACTCGATCCCAATATCGAAGATTGATTGCGCGATCACTCACAGGTCGTGACAGAGCGCCTTTAGGAGCAGTTCATTTACCTGCGTCGCCCGCGTCTTGCTCCTCAGCCGCTCGCAGAACCGGGCATTCATCCTAGCAAAGACCAACTCGCTGGTGCTCCGCTCGTGGTGATGCCGGGCGAACTCCTCCTGATTGGATTTTATTGGTGTTCGCTGTCGCACTTTTCTTGTATGCTGACGCGGTTCGAAGAGCAATGCCAACGACGGCGAAAGCTGTCAGGATACGAAGTCGGGGCTGTCGGGCTATTAACCGAAGGACGATTTAATGAGCACTAACGCGAGCCTGCTTCCCTTTGAGGGCGCAGCGGAGAACGGCAAGAGTGTGCAGGAGTATCAACCCCTCGCTTCGGTGTGGGACGGCGGCGATGCCGAGCTACTGGAAAAGATGCTCGATTTCTACCCAAAGAGTATGCCGCAACTCATCTTGGACGCGACCGTGAACGCTGGCCGCTTTTGGATAGGCAGCACGCGCCCTGTTATCGGCATGGATATTGACCCGGCGCACCGCCCTGATGTAGTTGCCGACAACACGAACATGCCGTTCGCCGACGCGACGTTCGACGTTGTTGTTTATGACCCGCCTCACATACCGAATCAGGGCAAAGACCAGTCTAAGGACTTCAACACGCGCTTCGGTCTCGTCCTGAAGTCGCCGATTGAGAACGGCTACAACTTCACCCACACATTCCCGCCGTTCGTGTCGGAGGCTTACCGCGTTCTAAAGTCGGAAGGCATATTGTTGGCGAAAGTCACCGACTACGTTCACGGGCACCGTTACCAGTGGGCGCACGTCGAACTCGTCAAGGCTGCCTCTTCGGTCGGCTTCTGCCCCTGCGACTGCATCATTAAGGTCAGGCGCGCCCCGATTGTCTCGCCTCGATGGAAGACGGCACACCACACGCGCCGGCATCACTGCTACTGGCTAGTCTTCCGCAAGTCAAAGAAGTGTGAATGACGCTTATGCTGGCATCGGCTGCTTCCATCGCAGCTTCATCGGCGTTGAATTCAATCCAGAGTATGTAGCCATCGCAGAGCACCGGCTGAACAATGCCAAGCTCAAAATCTAATCGCGCTGTTAAGCCGCCTAGCGCCTCACGACAAGTCACCTTTCACCAATTGCTCGTCGGGGCGCGAAAAACATGGCTCATGGACGCGTTGAACGAAGCCCTCAGCGGCATTGACCCCACCGAGCTTAAAACCCAACTGATCAAATATGTGCCCACAGATGCGCAGCAGACCCTTGCGGGTGCCGGGGTACGGGATGAGCATGTGTTCCCGACGCCGATTGTGCTGCAAACTGCCCCCACGCTCGTCGGTTATTACCGCCTCCTGCTCGGCGTTTCTCAGAAAACCTTTTACGGAACTGGCAGTGGCATGGGTCAGTTCAAAAGCATGGAAGCCAAGGGCACTATCAACGCCCGCCAGCGCGACAATTTAGGGGCCTTCTGCGAAGCAATGAGTGCCGCCCTTGCTGATCTAGTGCGTCAACTGTCCCCGACTGTAACGCCGCGCGACATTAACGAGCTACTGTTACTAACCCTCGGCTCTCAATTTCAAGGCAGCAACAATACTGCTATTGGCAAACTGGCAACGGTCAACGTTTTTCTTGCCATAACTCATGCGGTCGAGTCGTACATCACAAAGCGGGAAGAGAATAGGCTGACGATTCGGAACCCGGCAGGCCACACCTTCATCATTAAACTTGCCAGTGACCCAGATGTAACAATTGAAGAAGACTCAGCCAGCCGACTCCGCAAACGAGTGGCTATAGAGATAAAGGGCGGGACAGATAAAAGCAACGCTCATAACCGCGCAGGCGAGGCTGAGAAATCACACCTGAAAGCTCGGAACCAAGGCTTCCTTGCCTTTTGGACCGTCATACACAAAAAAGGATTAGTCATGAACAAGCTGAGGGCTGAATCCCCCACTACTGATTTGTGGTTCGATGTTGCCCAAGTGATAGGTCAGCAGGGTGAAGATTGGGATGAATTCCGAAATCAAATAGCTGACATAGTTGGTATTCTTTGAATAAAGTCCCCTCCGGGCCAGTATCGTTGGGGGCCTTCGGACAGGGCGCCCAGATGACTTTTCGGGTGACTCGCCGGCTTTTCGGGTACGAAAACTTTTCGGAGACTTGTCGGGCAAAGCTCCTTCAACCCTCCGCGCGATCCACGCGCCCTCGCGATCAACTTTCCTCACGCCGCCGCTCGGGGTCGATCCGACCCGCCGCGCGCGGGGCTTGATACGCGCGGCCCGG
Organism: Pyrinomonadaceae bacterium; assembly: GCA_036389335.1. Classification (GTDB taxonomy): domain Bacteria; phylum Acidobacteriota; class Blastocatellia; order Pyrinomonadales; family Pyrinomonadaceae; genus JAIVGV01. The sequence goes on from DASVQC010000066.1 coordinate 56,943, forward strand.
AGCGTCTATGCTGCGCGCAATCGCTTTTATCAATCCGACACAGGCGGTGGACTCTCAATGGAGCAGAAGCACGACGTGCTGGCGGTCATCCTCGGCGGCGGCGCGGGCTCGCGGCTCTTCCCTCTGACGCAGCACCGCTCGAAGCCCGCCGTCCCGCTCGCGGGCAAGTATCGTTTAGTGGACATCCCGATCTCGAACTGCATCAACTCCGACATCATCAAGATTTTCGTCCTCACGCAGTACAACTCGGCGTCTCTGAACCGCCACATCGGTCGCACCTACCGCTTCTCGCGCTTCTCCGACGGCTTCGCCGAGATCATCGCCGCCGAGCAGACGCCCGACAGCCCGCAGTGGTTTCAGGGGACGGCGGACGCGGTGAGGCAGGTCTTGCCGCACATCCGCGACTGGCGCATCGACACGCTTTTGATCCTCTCCGGCGATCACCTCTACCGGATGGACTACCGGAAATTCCTCGCGCGCCACTTCGAGTCGCGGGCCGACGTGACGGTCTCGGTCGTGCCGTTCCAGCGCGAGGCGGCGGAGGAGTTCGGGCTCCTGAAGGTGGACGCGACGGGGCGCGTCACGGAGTTTCGCGAGAAGCCGAAGGGCGAGGCTCTGGAAGAGATGCGCGTGGACACGACCGCCTTCGGCCTGAGCGCCGAGGAGGCGGCCCGCCGCCCGTTCCTCGCCTCGATGGGCATCTACGTCTTCGACTACCGGCGGCTCGAAGAGCTGCTCGCGCAGGACAAGTCGTGGCTCGACTTCGGGCGCGAGGTCATCCCCGCCGCGATCAAAAACTACAACGTGCAGGCGTTCCTCTTCGACGACTACTGGGCCGACATCGGGACCATCTCGGCCTTCCACACGGCGAACCTCGACCTGACCGCGCCCGTCCCGCGCTTCAACCTCTTCGACGCCGTCGCGCCCATCTACTCGCGCGCGCGCTACCTGCCGCCGTCGAAGATTCACCACTCCGAGATCATCGACTCGATCATCAGCGAGGGCTGCATCATCAACCGCGCGCGCTTGCAGCGTTCGGTCGTCGGACTCCGCGCGCGCATCGAGTCGGGCACGTTCATCGACGACACCTGCCTGATGGGCGCGGACTTCTACCAGACGGTCGAGGAGATGCGCGCCGACGCCGCCGCCGGAGTCCCGCGCATCGGCGTCGGCGCGGGGACCGTCATCCGCCGCGCCATCATCGACAAGAACGCGCGCATCGGCGCGAACTGCCGCCTCGTCAACGAGTCTAACGTCGAGAACGCCGACAACGAGGAGGCGGGCTACTACATACGCGACCGCATCGTCATCGTGCCGAAGAACGCGACGGTGCGGGACGGGACGGCGGTGTGAGAAATTAAGATCGGGCTCGCAAGGTTTTCGGGCCACCCGCCGCGCCGCTTGAAGCGAAACCGGCGAGGCGTCGACGCCTCGCCGGTCTGATGCTTCCGCCCGTCTGATGCTGCTCACAGGCAGTCTTCTATACACTGAATCAGTTGGTTGCGACACGCTGTTTTGTTGCCGCCCGCCTTGAGGCAAGCGACGAATTGCCTGACGCAGGCTGTAACGCAGGGGGTTGGTTTCGGAAGGGCAGCGGCTTTCGTAGCTCGCTTCTTGGTAGTTGCCTTCTTCGTCGAAGAGGATGTGGGGCGTTTCGTTGCCATCGTATCTTGACTCCTTTCAGGTGCGGTGAAAGCACTGTTATCAAGATCACAGCGCGTGGGAGGCAGGTCAAACGAGGATGGATCGAAATGCTATTCTTCAGGAATGACCCTGTCAACGAAATACTTTTGGACGAGCGAGGGTTTTCAGGCAAAGCCGAACAAGGCGCGCTGAAGATGTGCGCTCCTTTCGCGGATCATCCTTCATGCCCTTACCCGTAGCACACGGCCTTGTCGGCGCGGGAGTCGTCGCCGCCTTCCACCCACAGCCGCTCAGGCGCAAAGGTCTGCCGCTCGTCGCCGGCGCGCTGCTGGCTAACTGCGCCGATCTCGACTTCGTGCCGGCCCTGCTCGCGCACTCCAAGTCGTGGCACCGCGGGTTCACGCACTCGCTCGCCTTCGGCCTCTTGCTGACCGTGTCGGGGTTGGCTTTGTGGGGCCGGGCGCGCCGGAGGGAGGTCTTGACCTACGGCGCGTGCTACACGTCGCACGGGCTGCTGGACTACCTGACGACGAAGGCCGGAGGGGGCGTGAAACTGCTCTGGCCCTTCTCGCGGGAGAGGTTCGGGCTCCGGCTGTGGGGCCTCTCCGAACTCCCTTCGAGGCTCCCGCCCGCGGAGGTGTTGAGGTGGCTGGCGGTCGAATTTCTGATCTTCGCGCCGCCGCTTCTAGTCCTGCTGCTGCCGCGACTCCGCCGCGCGAAGCACGCGCCGCCGCCCCCGGCGTGAAGCGACGCCCGCCCCCGCGGCCAAGCCCTCGCCCGCCCCGCTCAACTTTTAATCTTCCCGTTCGCCGACGGCGTTGGCGAGTGGCTGGCTCCTGATCGTCGGGCGCGTGCGCTGCTGCGACGGCTGCTGCGTGCCGTTGCGCTGCGCGGTGTCGGCCTTCGGCTCGCCGAAGACGTAGGTGTCGCGCGCCTGCACGGCGAGGTCGGGGCGCGTGACGCGCACCTTGACGTGGCGGCGCTCGCCCGCGCGCGGCGTCAGCTTCGGGTAGTAGCCGAGGCTGTACTGGCGGCGCAGCTCTTCGGCGACGAGCGCGAAGGTCGCGGAGAGATCGCGCTGGCGCTCGGCGTCGTAGCGGCGCGCGCCCGTCATGCGCGCGAGGTCTTCGAGGTAGCGCCCGGCGCGGTCGTAGTCCGAGCGCGAGCAGCCCGCGCAGTTCGTCGTGCCGCCGCCCCCTCCGCCGCCGCCGAAGATGATGCTGCCGAGGATGTCGGCGATCTTGCCCGACGAGCCGCCGCCGCGGCGCGAGCCGCCGCCGCCGGGATACGGGAAACCGCCGCCCCCGCCGCCGCCGTTCACGTCCCCGGAGGTGTCGTACTGCACGGGGTAGATGAGCGCGTCGATCTCTTCGGCGTCGCGCACCGTCGACTGGTAGGTCGCTTGGCGGCTGGAAGTGTCGACGCCGTCGGTGAAGAGGACGACGGCCTTGCGCCCGTCGATGCGCGAGAGGCGCGAGTTGATGACGAAATCGACCGCGTCGTAGAGCCGCGTGTTGCCGCCGGTGCGCGTGCGGCGGATGGCCTCGCGCAGGGTGCGGCGGTCGCTCGTCGGCTCGGCGAGGACGCGCACGTCCTCGTCGAAGGAGACGACCATCACGCGATCCTCGGGGCGGAGCTGATCGACGAAGCTGATCGCCGCGTCCTGAATCTCCTCGATGCGGTAGCGGGTCGAGGCCGAGGTGTCGATGACGAGCGCGACGGTGAAAGGTTTTTCCACGGTCGCGAAATACGCGACCTGCTGCTCGACGCCGTCCTCGAAGACGCGGAAGTCTTCCTTGCGCAGATCGGGGATGTACTTGCCGTAGCGATCCGTGACGCTGACGGGCAGCGTCACGAGCGTCGTGTTGACGCTCAGCACCTCGTCATCGCCCACTTCGACGGGCCCGTCCGGCTGCGGCGCGCGGCGGCCCGCGGGCTGCGGTTCGTTGGTCGCCACCGTGCCGCCCAGAGTCGGCGGGCGGCGCTGTGGCGTCGTCGCTTCAGCCGGCGACGCGCCGTCCGCCTGCCGCGTGGCGGTCGGGGGCGCGCCCGCGCCGACGCGGCGCGCGCGCGTCTGCGCCGGGGCGGCGGGCGCGAAGGAGACTGCGTAGAAGGCGAGTGCGAGCGCGGGCGCGGCGAATCTTTTCATCTTCGAGTTTGACTCCTTCGGGCAGACCCGCCCTTCGGGCGGGTGGCGCGGGCGCTCGTTAGATTGGGGAGGGGCGGCGAAAGATGCTCGGAAAGATTAGCACGGGAGGCTTCCGGTATCCGCACGGCGCAGGCGGCGCGCGGGCGCGCGCGAGATCGGGTCGCGCGCCCGCGCTTCAGTCGTCGAGGGTCGCGACGGCGTCGCGCCGGTCGCCGCGGCGCGAGACCCTGCGCGGCTTGTAGACGTAAGCCCCGCGGGCGCGGACGCGCGCTTCGGGGGCGTCGACCGTCACCTTGAGCTTGCGCCTCTTGCCCTCGCCCTCGCGGTTCTTCGGGTAGTAGCCGAGGCTGTACTGCTGACGCAGCTCCTCGGCGATGCGCGCAAACGATTCCGATAAACGCTTCACGCTGGCGGCTTGGTAGAAACGCCCGCCCGTCCGGTCGGCGAGCATCCGCAGGAACAGGGTCGCACGCTTGTAGGCCGCGCTCACGGGCTCGCCCGTGGACGCGATGACCTGCGACACGGGCTGGCCCCCCTGTGAAGGGGTGGCGGCTCCGACCGTGTCGTACTGCACGGCGTAGACGAGCGCGTTCGACTCGTCGGCGGCGCGCTCTGCCGCGCTCTGTGTGGCGCGGCTGGTCGTGTCGATGCCGTCTGTGAGGATGACGACCGCCTTACGACCGGGGACGCGGCTCAGGCGCTTGCCGACAAGCTCCTCGACCGCGTCGTAGAAGCTCGTGCCGCCGCCCGTCCGCACGCGGTTGATCGCCTCGAAGAGCACTTGGCGGTCGTCGGTCGGGTCGGTCAGCACCGCGATGTCGTGGTCGAACGTGGCGATCATCACGCGGTCGCCCGCGCGCAACTGCCCGACGAAGGCGCGCGCCGCCGCTTGGATCGCGCCGCGCTGGAGGCTCGCCGAGTCGCTCACGTCGAGCATCAGCGCGACGGTGAAGGGGTGATCCGCGGGCTCGAAGAAACTGATCTCCTGCTCGACGCCGTCCTCGAAGACGCGGAACTGTTCGCGCCTGAGGTCGGTGATGAAGCGCCCGGCCCTGTCCGAGACGCGGACGGGCACGGCGACGAGCGTCGTGCTCACGCTCTCGACCTCTTCCTCCTGTCGCGGCTCCGGCGAGGGCTTCGCGCGCGCTCTCTGGGCGGGCGCGTGCGGGGCGAGTGTGACGAGGAGGCAGGAAGGCAGCAGCAGCGGCAGCAGGGCGCGGCGGAAACGCGCGCGGGCTGTTTCTCTCACGGCGCTCAAACTCCTTTCACGCGGGGCCGGTTTTGACGGGGCGCGCTCCTTAGACGGCGCGCCTCAGTCGTTTGTTCCCGCGCCCCGCCGCGCCCCGGCGGAGAGCGCGTTCCAGAGGAAGGGGAGCGTGCCCCACGTCTGGCCGCGGTGCTGCGGGCGGAAGCCGAAGAGGACGACGCGCCCGCGCCCGAGGGCGACTTCGGCGAGCGCGATCTTCCCGGCGAGGTACTTCTCGCCGAGCAGCCAGCCGGAGCGCAGCACGTCGCGCTCACTGTAGCGCGCGACGACGCGCACCGACCTCGCGTCGTCGCCCGCGAGGTCGAAGGCCGAGCTGTTGATGAAGTAAGCGTCGGTCTCACGCGCCAGCCCGCGCGCCAGCGGGCTAGCCGTGTCAACGTCGAGGCGCAGGACGGAGCCGGGGCAGTAGAACTCGGACGAGCGCACGCCTTCGAGGACGTTCTTGAGCGGCAGCTTGAAACGCTTGACGGCCAGCTCGGTCGCGGCGTCGAAGCAGACCAGCGTGCCCCCCTCTTCGACGAAGCGGCGCAAGGCTTCGACGCCCGCCTCCGTGATGCCGCCCGCGAACTCTGCGGGCGCGGTCTCCTTCGAGCGGCCCTCGACAATCTCCCTCATGCGCATCGACGGCAGCACGATCACGTCGAAGCGCGCGCGCAAGTTTCCCGCGCGCACGTCCTTGTCTAAGAGCGATTCGTATTTGACGTTGAAGGTGTCGAAGACGTAGCGCGTCCAGCCCTCGTCCATCGAGCCCGTCCAGCTCTTGTAGAGCGCGAGGCGCGGCGCGTCTTGTCCGAGCGGGTTCGCGACGGGCGAGCCGGTGGCCGACCTCGCGGCGAGGCCGAGATCGCGCCGCACGTCCGACTCGTCTTTGATCGGCGTCATGCGCCGCAGGCCCGCCGACTCGGCGACGGCGCGCACGAGCTTCGCCTCGACGCCCATCTGCATCGGCAGCGTCCAGCCCGCCACGTCGTAGGGGCGCTCGGCGGAACCGTTCGCCGTGCGGCGATCCGGGTAGACCTGCGGCTCGAAGAGCGCGAGGACGTTGGCGCGGTAGGGCTGCGCGAGCGGGACGAAATAGCTGCCCGCCGGAATCTCGTGCGCGCCGCCGTCCGAGGCGGTCTCGATCTCAGTCACCTCGCGCGGGGCGGCGGGCCGCGCGTCGCGCTGCGCGGCAGATTGATCGCCCGGCTCGCCCTCGCGCGCGCGCGCGTCTTCGCGGACAGTCCTTCTCACGACGCGCTGCGTCGCCGTCTCGCCGTGCAGCTCGCGTTCGAGCCGGAACACCTCGACGCCCTGCGCCGTGAGCGCGCCGATCATCTTGGCGACCGCCTCGTCGCGCCCCTGCCCGGGCGGGACGACGTAGCCGAGCGGGGCGTCCTTGGCGGACGCGAGGGCGAGCGCGCGCGCGCCGAGATCGTAAAAGTTTTTGAGGTATCGCGCGCGGAACTTCGCCGCCTGCGAGAGCACCGCGCGCGACGCGATCAATTCCATCCGCACGATGTCGCGCGCCCTCCACGTGCCGCCCGGCCACGGGTCGGGGAAGTTGGTCTGCGGCGACGCGGGCAGGGCCGAGTCCATGCCGCGCGTCGACGAGCGCGCGAGCTGTTCGCGCGTGACCGTGACGGGCGTCATCAAGCGCGCCGACGCGGCCTCGGTGAGGATGCCGATTGAGTTGTGGAAGTAGGGCGCGGTGCGAAACCCGCCGTGCCACCAGGTGTCGTAGAGCGCGTTCGTGACGACGCCCTGCACCCCCGCGGCCTGCTCGTCCGCCGCGATCTTGTGGCCGATGAGGCCGACCTCGCGCAGCAGGACGGGCGCGATGTGCGGGTTGGGCGGGTCGAAGAAGGGCGGGACGAAGAAGCGCGAAGAGGTCTGGCCCTGCTGGTGCACGTCGTAGACGATCTCGGGGAACCACTCCTTCCACATGAGGCGCGTCAGCGACTGCGTCTCTTTCAAATTCAGCATGAACCAGTCGCGGTTGTCGTCGTGCCCGGCGTAGTGGTGGTAAATCTCCGGCGGCTCGGTGCCCTCGTAAGGCGTGCCCATCGTCTTGCGGTACCAGTCGGCGACGATGTCCACGCCGTCCGGGTTGGCGGAAGGGACGAGCAGCAGGATCGTGTTCTGCAAAATCTCGCGCGACTCTTCGTCCTGCGCCGAGGCCAGCTCGTAGGCCAACTGCATCGACATCTGCGAGGCGACGATCTCGGTCGAGTGGATCGAGCAGGAGATGACGACGACCGTCTTGCCCTCGCGCGCGAGTTGATCCCCCCAGTTTGCGCCCCCGTTTTTCGGGCCGAGGCGCGGGTCCGCGAGCCGCCTTTGAATCTCTTGGTACTTCGCGAGATTGCGTATATTCTCAGGCGCGCTGATGAAGGCGACGATCAAGGGGCGACCGAGCGTCGTCTCGCCGACGGTCTTCACCTGCACGCGGTCGCTCGCGTCGTCGAGGCGCGCGAAGTATTTCGTGATCTGCGCCCAGTCGGCGATAGTCCGGTCGTCGCCCGGCGCGAAGCCGAGCACGGACTGCGGCGACGGCGCGGCGTTCGAGGCGCTCGCGGGTTGGGCGCGCCTCGCCTGCCCGAGGGCGTCGCCCGAGTTGACGCCGGCGCGCGGCAGGAGCGAGAGGGCGAAGGCGGCGGCGAGCGCGAGACGGGGCAGTTGACGAGGCATCCCGAACCTCTTTCGAGAGTTTTGATCGAAGAACATTCAGAGCTGAGAAGCGGCGGCGCAGAGTCTATCACAGCCGCGCGGCGCGTCGCGCGCGAGGGGGCGCGGGGGCGCGACGTGATGCTCACGCCGCTCGACCCCGACGCCCTGCGACCGACCCTCGCGCGCAGGCTGCACCAGTGGTGGGTCTTCTTCGTCGCCGGGCTGTTGCTGTTAATCGTCGGGCCCCCCGTGATGACGGTCGCGTGGCTCGCGCGCCGCAAGGAGTGGGTCTACCCGTGGGCGATCTGGGGCGGGAAGGCGTGGCTGCGCCTGAGCGGGATGCGCGTCGTCGTCAGCGGGCGCGAACGCCTCGACCCCCACGCCACCTACATCTTCATCTCGAACCACCGCTCCTACCTCGACACCGCGACGCTCTTCGACTACATGGGGCGGCGCATCGGCCTGCTCGCCAAGAAAGAACTTCTCAAAGTGCCCATCCTCGGCACCGGCATGGGCTTCGTCAACATCATGGCGATCGACCGCACGAACCGCGAGCGCGCCATCGAGACCGTGCGCGCGGCGACCGAGCGCATCCGCTCCGGCGTCTCCTTCGGCGTCTTCGCCGAGGGCACGCGCGCGCGCCCCGGCGAGCTGCTGCCGTTTAAGAAGGGCGCGTTCCACATGGCGATCGACGCGGGCGCGGCGGTCGTGCCCGTCGCGATCAAGCACACGGACGTTTTGATGGGCAAGGGGACGGGCGTCGCGCGACCGGGCACCATCGAGATGGTCATCATGCCACCCCTCTCCACCGCGGGGCTTTCGACCGCGCGCGAGGAGGACGTGGCGAAGCTCATCGCGGAGACGCGCGCGCAGATCGCCGCCGAGTTGGGCGCTTCTGACCCGCCTTAGGAAATCCCGCCATTTCAATATTTAGGGCTCCGGTCGCCGGATAGGGCTTGCAACGGGAGGGTGATCTGTTGCATCATAAGACAGTTACTCCTTCTCTCGGCGTGTCAACGGTGATGCGCCCCCCGCCTCGGGATAGGCGACGGCGTTTGGATGGTTCGAGAGTAGGCTGGATTTCAACTTGGTAGAAGCCGCTCTCGTCAGAGCACCGAACGCGAGCCTTCGCTGGTACCGTTACTGCCGAAGTTAAACCCGCTTTGGAGGCTTCCCTAGATGCTCCGTTAGAGGAGAAGGATACACTCATGTCAATCAAACTTTACGTCGGCAACCTCTCGTTCAACACGTCCAGCGAGGATCTCCGCGATCTGTTCGCCGGGGCGGGCACGGTCGAGTCGGCTTCGGTCGTCGAGGATCGCGAGACGGGCCGCTCGCGCGGCTTCGGCTTCGTCGAGATGTCCACGAAGGAAGAGGCGGACGCCGCCATCCAGCAGTTCAACGGCAAGGACTTCGGCGGTCGCAACCTGACGGTCAACGAGGCGCGCCCCCGCGAGGATCGCGGCGGTAATCGCGGCGGCGGCGGCGGCGGTCGCGGCGGCTTCGGCGGCGGCGGCGGCGGCGGTCGCGGCGGTTACGGCGGCGGCGGCGGCGGCAACCGCGGCGGCGGCGGCGGCTACGGCGGCGGCGGCGGCGGCAACCGCGAGCCCCGCTGGTAAAGAGCCCCCGGAGGCGACCAGCGAATCTTTCCACAAAGCGTCTCTGGCAAAAACACAGGTTCAGCCGGAGACGCTTTGTGATTATTATGGCGACACACACAGGAAAGGGCCCTGAACGTCACAGGGCGACAGACAAGACAGACCTCATGCAGACATTCTCTCAACTAGGACTCCTCCCGGCGCTCGCGCGCCGCTGCGAGTCACTCGAATACATCGCGCCGACCCCCATCCAGCAGCAGGCGATCCCCATCGTCCTCTCCGGCTCCGATCTGATCGGCTGTGCCGAGACCGGCACCGGCAAGACGGCGGCGTTCCTGCTGCCGACGATTCAGCGCATGGGCGAGAAGCCGCGCCCCGGCACGCGCGTCCTCGTGCTCGCGCCGACCCGCGAGCTCGCCTCGCAGATCGAAGGCAGCTACAAGGAGCTCGCCCCGAAGGGCAGCCCGCGCTGCGTCAACGTCATCGGCGGCGCGAGCCTCAACGCGCAGCGCGACGCCCTGCGCCGCGGCGTCGGCGTCGTCGTCGCGACGCCCGGACGCCTGCTCGATCTCGTCGAGCGCGGCTGGGTCGATCTCGCGCACGTCGAAGTGCTCGTCCTCGACGAGGCCGACCGGATGCTCGACATGGGCTTCCTCCCGCAGATCAGCCGCGTCCTCGCGCTGCTCCCGAAGGAGCGGCAGACGCTTCTGTTCTCGGCGACGATGTCGGACTCCATCGAGAAGCTGGCGCGCTCGACCATGCGCTCGCCCAAACTCGTCGAGGTCAGCCCGCGCGGGCGCGCGGCGGTGACGGTCGATCAGAAGGCGTACCCCGTGGCGAGCGAGTCGAAGACGGCGCTGCTGCTCGATCTCCTGGAGCGCGAGCGCGAGAGCGAGAACTTCGAGCGCGTGCTCGTCTTCACGCGCACGCGACGCGCCGCCGAAAGGCTCTCGCACATCCTCGAAGCGCGCGAGCACAAGGTCAACCGCATCCACGCCGACCGCACGCAGCCGCAGCGCGAGGCGGCCCTGCGCGGCTTCAAGGAGGGCCGGACGCGCGTCCTCGTCGCGACCGACATCGCCGCGCGCGGCATCGACGTCGACTCCGTCTCGCACGTCATCAACTACGACGTGCCGGAGCAGCCCGAAGACTACATCCACCGCATCGGTCGCACGGGGCGCGCCGGGAAGGGCGGTCGCGCCATCACGCTGGTGACGCCGGTCGAGGAGCTGTCGATGCGCGCCATCGAGCGTTTGACGGGTCAGGCGGTCGAGCGCGTGGTCGTGCCGGGCTTCGGGGGCGCGAGTTTCGGCTCCGCGTCGAGCGCGGGGAAGCCGGTCCGCGCGCTCAAGCGCACGGGCTCTTCGACCCGCCGGTCGTTCAGGCCGCGGCGCGCGAGCAGGTAACTTTTTCAAACGGGTAACGGACAGTCAGCAGGAGGGCATTTCGTGGAGAAGCAGACATACACGGTCGGCGAGCGCGTGGAGAAATTCTGCGCGCCGTGCGGAGAGGAGCGGGGGCACGTGGTGGCGTCGATCACCAAGCGCGGTCAGATCGCGCGCGTTAGCTGCCCGCAGTGCGGCACGCGCAGCACTTTCAAGAACGGCGACGCGGCGACGCGCCGCTCCCCTTCGAAGGCGGGCGCGCCCTACGACCGCGCGCGCACCTACCGCGCCGGCCAGTCGCTCACACACCCCGTCTTCGGCGAGGGCGAGGTGACGGCGGTCATCGAGCCGCAGAAGATCGACGTGCTCTTCCCCGACCGGATGCGGCGGCTCATCCACGGGCGACCGCAGGGCTAAGGGCGGTCGCGCGCCCCCTACCTTCCCGAACGACGACGATGCGGCAGGCGAAAGCGTCGGCAGCGGCGAGCGGCACGAGGATCAACTGGAACACGTTGATCTTCATGCTCGTCTTCCACGCCGGGGCCGTCGCCGCCGTCTTCTTCTGGAGTCGTCAGGCCCTCCTCGTCACGCTGCTCCTCTGGTGGGTTTCCGGCAGCCTCGGCATCGGCATGGGCTACCACCGGCTGCTCACGCACCGCGGCTACCGGGTCCCGAAGCCGGTCGAATACTTCCTCGCCCTCTGCGGCACGCTCGCCCTCGAAGGCAGCCCCGCCCACTGGGTCGTCACCCACCGCATCCACCACGCCCACGCCGACGCGCCGGGCGATCCGCACACGCCGCGCGACGGCGCGTGGTGGTCGCACGTCGGCTGGGTACTCGTCGGCACCGCGCAGCAGCACGACCGCGCCACGCTCGAACGCTACGCGCCCGACCTCATGCGCGACGGCTTCTACCGCGGGCTGCTGAGTTGGTGGTTTCTGCCGCTCGTCTTGGTCGGCGTCGCGCTCGGCGTCGTCGGGGGCGCGGGCTGGGTGATGTGGGGCGTCTTCCTGCGCGTCACGCTCGGCCTCCACGCGACGTGGCTCGTCAACTCGGCGACGCACATGTGGGGCACGCGGCGCTTCAAGACCCGCGACGACTCGCGCAACAACTGGTGGGTCGCGCTCCTCACCTTCGGCGAGGGCTGGCACAACAACCACCACGCGCACCCGCGCGCCGCCCGTCACGGCTTGAAGTGGTACGAGATCGACGTGAACTGGTGGGGCATCCGCGCGCTCGAACTGCTCGGCCTCGCCAACTCCGTCAAGCTCGCGCGCGGCGGCGACGGGGCCTCCTGAACTCTCGGCGGCCCGGCGGGCCAGCCGTCGAAGTCGTGGGCGGTAAAAGCCCGCGCCCACCGTCGTCCGGACGACGGTGGGCGCGGGCTTTCTTCGTGAACGGCTGACGTTAAGGCTTCTTCGGGGTGGGCTTCGGCTTCGGCGCGGCGTCGTCGATGATGTCGCCCTCTTCGACGATCTTCGAGGTGCCGCGCGCGCGCGCGAACTCCGAGAGCTTGACGCGGAAGCGGATGTGCACCACCTGACCGTTGGGGAACGTGAGCACCTCGTCGGAGGAGGTGTAGGTCGGGAACCAGTACTTGCCGTCGATCTGCTCGCGGTAGGTCTCGAAGGTGGGGAAGCGCTGCTTGCCCTCGGGCACGCCCTTGCCCCGCACCTTGACGACTTGCAGGTCTTCGACGTCCACCCAGACGCGCCCCTGAAAGAGTCGCACCTTCGTCTTCGGATCGGGCATCACCTTCGGGGCCACGTCGAAGACGTAGAGATCGAGTTCGTCGATGTGATCCTTGCCGGCGTAGGTGAAGTTGTATTGATCGATGTTGGAGGGTTCGAGCGCGAAGATCTGGACGCCGCTCAGGTCGTCGATGTCTTCGGGCGTGAGCTGGACTTCGGTGAGCGTGGGGACGGGGGCCAAAAGCACCTTCTCGTAGCGCTGGCCCTTGTCGTCGAAAGTGTAGCGCGAGACGCGGTAGAACTCGCCCGTGATCTGCCCGCCCATGCCGACGGTCTGCACCACGGCGTCGCGCTTGAAGCTGTACTGGTTGAGCGCCACGCGGAAGGCCCGCTCCTTGCTCACGAAGCTGCGGATGATGCGATCGACGTCGACGCCCGACGCGTCGACGCGGGCCGACGCCGACTGTGTCTGCTGGGCGCTCGCGCGCGGCGACGCGGCGGCGAGGGCGAGCCCGCACAGAGCCGCCGCGAGAAGGCTGTAGAAGCGTATCAGTCTCATAATCTTTATCTTTGAAACCTGACGGGGTTTGCATCCGCCGCGCCCGGCGGCGGCGCGCGACGCCGAGAGCGACACTCGCGGGAACACTTAAGATGCGACGGGGCGCGTAGCTGTTGCCACGCGAAAGTCGGCCCGAAGACGGGAGTCAGGAGTCCCAAGTCCGGGGCCGGAGGGTAAGGGCTTTCGCCTTCGACCGCGGGCGCTTAGACTCCGGACTCCGGGCTTTATTCCGCGAACCGAACTTCGACGCGGCGCGGGATGATGCCGCGCTCGGCGCCCTCGTCGAGCAGGCGTTGCACGGCCTCCCTGCCGCGGTCGGTGTAGTCGAGCGTCAGCTCGTTGACCCACATCCCGACGAAGCGGTCGGCGGTCTGGACGTCCATGTCGCGCGCGAACTGCATGGCGTAGTCGAGCGCGTCGGCGCGGTGGTCGAGCGAGTAGCGGATGCTCGCGCGCAGGGCCGCCGAGACGCGGCGCATCAGATCGCCGCCCAAGTCGCGGCGGATGACGTTGCCGCCCATCGGCAGCGGCAGGCCCGTGCGCGCGTGCCACCACTCGCCGAGGTCTAAGACCTTGTGCAGCCCCAGCCGCTGGTAGAAGAGCTGCCCCTCGTGGATGAGCAGCCCCGCGTCCGAGCGGCCCCCGAGGACGTGATCGATGATCTTGTCGAACGGGACGACCTCGTACTCGAACTCGGGGCAGAAAATCCTGAGCGCGAGGAAGGCGCTCGTCAGCTCGCCGGGGACGGCGACCTTGAGGCGCGACATCTCTTCGGGCAACGCCCGCTCGCGCGCGACGACGATGGGCCCGTAGTTGTCGCCGATCGACGCGCCGTGCGGCAGCAGCGCGTACTTGTCGGCGACGTGGGCGTAGGCGTGGAAGCTCACCGCCGTCACGTCGTAGACGCCGCGCATCGCCTTCTCGTTCAAGGTCTGGATGTCTTCGAGGACGTGCTCGAAGCGCAGGCCGCCCGTGTCGAGCTTGTTGGTGGCGAGCCCGTAGAACATGAAGGCGTCGTCGGAGTCGGGCGAGTGCGCGACGGTGATGGTGCGTGTGGTCATAAATAGTCAGTAGTCCGTTGTCAGTTGTCCGTGCCCAGTTGCTTCGTAATCGTGATCGCGAGTCCTTGCATCAGCGAACCGAGTGCGCGGCACAACGGACGACGGACCACTGACTACCGACCACTGACGACGGACGGGCTCTTCACGAGAGCCTCCCGTAATAAAGCTTCGCGTCGTACTCGACGAGGACGCGACCGTCCCTCTGGTGCGCGTCGAAGAGGCGGCGCAGCGACGCGAGCATCGGCTCGTGGTTCGGGTGACCGGCGAGCGGCACGTAAGAGGACGACAGGAGGCGACCGCGCAGGCCCGCGAAGTCGAACGACTGGAAGTTGTCGAAGGACTTCGACGCGAAGTCGCCCGCGAAGAACTCGGCGATCCGATCCTCGGACACCTGCTCGCAGTTGACCTGCGCGTAGTCGGTGCCGAACTCGCGCAAAAGTTTCTCGTAGTCGCGCAGGAAAGGCGTCGCGTCCGTGCGCCTCATGTTCCAGACGAGCACGACCCAGCCGCCGGGCCTGAGGACGCGCCGAAACTCCGCGCGCGCCCCCGCGGCGTCGAACCAGTGGAACGCCTGCGCCGCCGTGATCAAGTCCGCGCTCCCGTCCCCGAGCGTCGTCGCCTCCGCCGTGCCTTTGACGCTGCGGAACCGCGCGTAACTTTTCAGGCGCGACTCCGCCGCCGCCCGCATCGCGTCGTTCGGCTCGACGCCGACGACCTCGTAGCCGCCGCCGAGCAACAGCTCCGACAGAATCCCCGTCCCCGATCCCACGTCCGCGACCGCCGCGCCGGGCGCGAGCCCTATCCCGTCGCGCAGGAAATCGACGACGCCCGCCGGATAGCTTGGACGGTAGGCGACGTAATCCGCGACGCGGGCGTCGAACCGCGCCGCCGTCTTGACCTCGCCTGTCGTTTCGTCGCCCGCCATCACGTGAACCAGAAGATGATCGCCCCCACCGAGGTGAAGACGAGGCCGAGGAAGCCGAGCAGCCCCGGCACGAAGTAGAGCCTGAAGGGCGACGCGAGGCGCGCGCGGCTGTGATCCTGCCAGTGGTAGAGCACCTCGACCTGCTGCCCCACGTCGTACCCCTTCGGGCTGGTGTGGAGCGGGTCGGTGAACCGGAAAGCGCCCCGGTCGCGCACCTCGAAGGTGACGACGGGGGCGTAAGTCCGCCCGCCCTTGCCGCCCCTCCGCTCGTCGAAGCCGACGACCGTCCCCGTCGTGCGTAAAGACTCCTTGACGAACCGCCTGACCCTGTAGAGGACGAACGCGCCGATGAGCAGGAGCAGCAGCCCCACGCCGGGCATGATCAGGATCAGGTATCTCTCACTCATCGGCTGAAGCGATTGGCCCGCGCCCTCTCAGGCAACAGATAACTCGGCGACCGGGTGGTAGAGCGTGTCGCGCTCGACGGCCTCGAAGCCCGCGTCCGAGATGAGCGCGGCGATCTCCTGCTTGCTCATCTTCACTTCGCCGCCCGACTCGACCGAGTAGCTTTCGGTCAGCTCGCCGCCCTCCGTGATCGTGCCGTCGAGATCGTTCGCGCCGTAGTGGAGCGCGACCTGCGCGAGCCGCTTGCCGAGCATCACCCAGTAGGCTTTGACGTGCGGGAAGTTGTCGAGCATGAGGCGCGAGACGGCCATCGTCTTCAGGCTGTCGACGCCGGAAGGCCCCGGGCGGTCTGAGAGCTTCGTGCCCGGCGGGTAGAAGGCGAGCGGGATGAAGCACTGGAAGCCGCCCGACTCGTCCTGCTGCTCTCGCAGACGGATCAAGTGATCGACGCGATCCTCGACGGACTCGACGTGCCCGTAGAGCATCGTCGCGTTGGTCTTCAGCCCCGCGGCGTGGACTTTGCCGGCGAGCGAGAGCCAGCGCGCGGCGTCGGTCTTGTGCGCGCAGATCGCGGAGCGCGTCGGCTCGCGGAAAATCTCCGCGCCGCCGCCGGGGCACGAGTCCATCCCGGCGTCCTTCAGCCGCGCGATCACGTCCTCGTCCGACATCTTGTAGAAGCCCGCCATGTGATCGAGCTCGACCATCGTGAACGCTTTGAGGTGCAGGCGCGGGTAGGCGCGCTTCAGGCCCGACAGTAAGTCCGTGTAATAACTGAACGGCAGCTTCGTGTTCAGGCCGCCGACGATGTGCAGCTCGGTCGCGCCCTCTCCGACCGCCTCGCCCGCGATCTTCAGCGCCTCCTCGACGTTGTGCGTGTAGGCGTCGGGCTGGCGGGGCGTGCGGTAGAAGCCGCAGAACTTGCAGTCGGCGTAGCAGACGTTCGTGTAGTTGAAGTGGCGGTTGACGTTGAAGTAGGTCGTGCGCCCGTGCAGGCGGCGGCGCGCCGCGTCGGCGAGCTTGCCGAGCGCGGGCAGGTCTTCGGTGGCGAAGAGCGCGAGCCCGTCGCCGAAGGTGAGCCGCTCGCCCGCCTCGACGCGCGGGGCGATGTCGTTAAGTTTCGGGTCGTGTGAAAAATTCATGAGCGCCTTGTTCGTTAAACTCGCCGGTAAAAATTCTCAGCCCCAAATCTCTTTCAGATCGAGCGAGAGGCCGCGCAGCACGGGCTCGCCGGAGACGGACTGCGGATCGCTCAGCTCTTCGGCCTCGGCCTGCGGGCGGTAGACGTAAACTTTCCGCCCCGACGGGTCGATGAGCCAGCCGAGCCGCGCGCCGTTCGAGACGTACTCCTCCATCTTCCGGCGCAGGGCCTTGAGCGAGTCGGTGCGCGAGCGCAGCTCGACGACGAAGTCGGGGCACAGCGGCGCGAACCTCCCGCGCTGCTTTTCCGTGAGCGCTTCCCAGCGCTCGTTCGTGACCCACGCGAAATCGGGCGAGCGCATCGCGCCGCTCGGCAGGGTGAAACCGGTCGAAGAGTCGAAATACTGACCCGTCCCGTCTTGCTCCGCCCACGAGCCGAGCCTGACCATCAGTTTTGAACTACGTATTCCGGTCTGCCCGCCAGTAGGGGACGTGATGAGGAGGTCTCCTTCGCTGGTGAGTTCGAGGCGCACGTCGTCGCCCTGCCGCTGGCAGAAGTCGAAGAACTCTTGCTCGCTCATCTTCTTCAACACGGGGGCGAAGCGCAGCACGATGGGCCCGACGGAGGCGTCGTCGGACGGGTCGGACGCCGCCGCGTTCGTGCGGGCGGCGGCCTTCGCCGGCGCTTCGTCGTCCCTGAGGCGGGTGGTCATGGCTCGATCCTCGCGGCTCAGAACTTTGCCAGCAGCGCCGCCCCGCCGAAGGTGACGAGGAGGATGACGCTGACGAAGGCGTTCGTGGTGAAGAACGCGGCGTTCAATCTCGACAGGTCGTCGGCGCGCACGAGCGAATGTTGATAGACGAGCAGCGCGCCCGTCGCGACGAGCCCGGCGAGCGCGAGCCAGCCGAGGCCGACCGTCAAGTATAACCCGACGAGCGCGCCGAACGCCCCCGCGTGGAGCGCGCGCGAGACCCGCAGCGCGCGCGAGACGCCGACGCGCGCCGGGATCGAGCGCAGGCCGGCGCGCCGGTCGAAGTCGAAATCCTGACAGGCGTAGAGGACGTCGAACCCGGCGGTCCAGAGCATCACGACGAGCGAGAGCAGCAGGGGCGTGGGCGAGTCGATTGAGCCGCGCACGGCGATCCACGCGCCCGTGGGCGCGATGCAGAGGCACCAGCCGAGGACGAGGTGCGACAGCGACGTGAAACGCTTGGTGTAGGAGTAGAGCAGGACGCTGGCTAACGCGACGGGCGAGAGCAGAAGCGTCAGGCGGTTGAGCATCGCCGCGGCGAGGAAGAAGAGCGCCGACGAGAGGATGGTGAACGCCCACGCGAAGCGGAGCGAGAGCAGCCCGGCGGGGATGGCGCGCGCGCGCGTGCGCGGGTTCGCGGCGTCGATGCGGCGGTCGGCGATGCGGTTGAAGGTCATCGCGGCGGAGCGCGCGCCGACCATCGCCGCGGTGATCCACGCGAGCTGCCACGCCGAAGGCAGCCCCCGCGCCGCCAAGACCGCGCCCAGGAGCGCGAAGGGCAGCGCGAAGAGCGTGTGCTCGATCTTGATCATGTCGAGCGTCGTGCGGAGACTCCCGCCCGCGCCCGCCCCAGTCGCTTTCGCCGTCGTCGCCATCTTTTGAATCAATCCGCCGCCCGCGCCCGCGCCGTCGCGCGCGCCTTCCGACAGAGCAAGCGCGATGCCAGCGCGGGAGGGCGCGAGAAGCGCGGCGTCGCGCGGGGCGCGGCTTGGCAAATCGCCACGCGCCGCGCCCCGGCTGGCAAAGTGCGACGCGGCGAAGCGACGCGCCCTCCCTAACAAAGCGCCGCGCGCCGCCGGGCCTCAGACGATCTGCGCGTCGAGCTTCTCCATCCAGCCGAGCCGGGAGCCGGACAGGTCGCTGAAGCCGAAGCGGCGGTAGAGTTCTTGAGCGTCGCGCGTGGCGAGGAGCCAGCGGCGCACCCCGCGCAAATCCGGGTGCGACAAGATCGTCTCGACGAGCCAGACGCCGAGGCCCCGCCCGCGCTCCGAGTCGAGCACGAACACGTCCGCCAGCCACGCGAAGGTCGCGTAGTCGGTGACGACGCGCGCGAAGCCGACCTGCGCGCCGCCCTTGTAGAGGCCGAATGGGAGCGAGTTCGCGACCGACAACTCGACGCGCTCGCGGCTGCGCCCGCGCGCCCAGTAGCTCTCGCCGCTCAGGAAGTCGTAGATGAGATCGAGATCGAGACGCGCGCCGTCGTCGCTGATCAAGTAGTCGTCACGCGTCTGCTCGTATGCCATCGAACGTCCTCGGGCCTCCACTCATCGGTCCGCACGCGCCCGCCATGCCCGTCCGCACCCCGCCGAAATTAGCGTCGCCGCTTAAGTTCTCCGCAGGTCTTAGAGCCCCATGTTCTCGCGGGCCGCGTGCCTCCTCCCGCCGCGCGGAACCGCCCGAAGTGGAGACTCAAGGGCCGCCGGCCACCAGACTACTCCTCCGCCTGCTCCTGCTTCCACTCGGTCGCGCGCGTGTGCGGGACTTCGAACTGATCGAGGATGCGGAAGACGAGGTGATCGACCATCTCCGTGATCGTCTGCGGTCGGTGGTAGAAGGCGGGGCTCGCGGGGAGGATGCGCGCTCCCGCGCGGGAGAGGCGCAGCATGTTTTCGAGGTGGATGGCGTTGTAGGGCGTCTCGCGCGGGACGACGACGAGCCTGCGCCCCTCCTTCAAAGTCACGTCCGCCGCGCGGTGTATGAGGTTCGTGCCCGCGCCCGACGCGATTGCGCCGAGCGTGCCCATAGAGCAGGGCACGACGATCATGCCGGCCTGCGGGTGCGAGCCGGAGGCGGGCGCGGCGGCCATGTTGTCGAGCCGGTGCCAGCGCACGAGCTTCGAGTCCGCCGCGAGGCCCAGCCACCCGTTCAACGCGCCCGCGTCGCCCTCGCGCAAGGTGACGCCCAACTCGACCCTCGCGACGACGAGCGCCGACTGAGACGTGATCAGATTCACGCGCTCGACCTCGCCGCTCGCCGCGAGGTGGACGAGCGTGCGCTGCGCGTAGATGGCGCCCGAGGCCCCGGTGATGCCGACGGTCAGTTCCATGGGAAGCTATTGGCTATTAGCTTTTAGCCTTTAGCAAACCCAAAAGCAAGAAGCTGCCAGCCGGTCGGCGGCTGGCAGCTTCTCGCTAACGGCTAACGGCTAACGGCTACTTGATCTTCTTCGCCGTCTGCTGCCGCCCGCCCTGGTTGACGACGAGGTTGGTGACGCGCCCCTGCGCGTCTTTGACGAAGGTGACCTCGACGCGGACAACCTTCGAGAAGAAGTTGGTCTCGGAGGCGGGGAAGAGTTCGAGCTTCCTCTGGTTCGTGGGCTGCGCCATCAGGCTGTCGCCCTCGCGGGTGACGCTGAGGACGACGCCGGGCGCGACCTCGTACTCGCCGGCGTAGGCGTCGTAAATCTTCGGATCGACCTTGACGACCGCGCGTTCGACCGGCACCTCGTACTTCTCTCCGAACATGATCGCCGACAAGTCGCGCCCGACGCGGGAGGCGGACGTGCCTTCGAGGTTGCTCAGGACGATGACGGTCGCGCGCTCTTCGGGGAAGCGCACGATGTAGGTCACGAACCCTTCGATGCCGCCGCCGTGCGCGTAGGCTTTGCGGTTCAGCAGCTTCACGACGTTCCAGCCGTAGCCGTAGTCGCGCAGGACGGGCGTGTAGACGGCGTCGAGCGACTGCTTCTTGAGCAGCTTGTCGGTGTAGAGCGCCTGATCCCAGAGGTAGAGATCGCCGACCGTCGAGTAGAGCGCGCCCGCCGCGTGCGGGATGCTCATGTCGATGTATTCGGCGTTGACGCTCCGCTCGCCCCTCGGCGCGTAGCCGTGCGCGCGGTGCTTGATGATCTCGTCGGCGTGATCGTAGCCGGTGCTCGTCATCTTCAGGGGCTCGAAGATGCTTTCGGTGACGAACTTTTCGTAAGGGCCGCCCGTCACCTTCTCGATCACGTAGCCGAGCAGGATGTAGCCTGAGTTGCTGTACTTCCAGTCCGCGCCGGGCTTGAAGTCGAGCGGCATGGCGCGGAAGCGAGCGACGACGCTCTCGACGGACGCGGGCTCGCGCTTCGTCTTCTGGTAGTCGGGGAAACCCGTCAGGTTCGGCACGCCCGCCGTGTGCGAGAGCAGGTGGTGGAGCGTGACGGGCTGCCACGCCTCGGGGCACGGCGCGACGTACTTGCAGACGGAGTCCCGCACGGAGAGCTTGCCGCGCTCCTGCAAGAGCATGATCGAGGCCGAGGTGAACTGCTTGGTGATGGAGCCGAGGCGGAACTTCGTCTCCGGCGTGTTCGGCACGTCGTTCTCCAGATCGGCCATGCCGTAGCCCTTCGCGGCGACGACCTTGCCGTCGCGCGCGACGAGGATCGCGCCGCTGAAGCGTTCGGCCTTGACGGCGGCCTGCATGTACTCGTCGATCTTCGGGCCGAGGTCTTGCGCCGCCGCGAGCGCGGGGAGGAGGAAGAGGAAGGCGGCGAGCAGGGCAGTGCGGCGAGGTCGTCTTTCGTGGCTCATGTCGTCCTTTCGGGGTTTGGGGGTGCGCGCGTGCGCGCGTGCGCGTGGGTCGTGGAAATTATTGCGTGACGCTTGCGCGCTCCCCGGCGCATCCTAAAGCCGCGCGCGCGAGCCGCGGGACGACGACACGTCGTCTTCACCCATAAAACGGGGCGGCGCGCGAAGGATTAACAGCCGGGGAGAAATTTTTTTTGGGGCGGCGCGGGCGCGAGCCGTTCGCGGGCCGGGTGTTTGCCAGCCAGTTCGCCGCAGGTGTTAGAATGACGGCGCACACTTTAAGCTGACGCCGCGACGACTTGCCGAGATGAACTTAAGCGAGATCGAACAGCTCCTGCGCGCACACAAGGCGGGCGCGCTCGACACCGACGACGCCGCGCGACGGCTCGCGAACCTGCACTTCGAGGAGACGCCGAGCGCGCGCGTCGATCACGCGCGCGCGGAGCGGCAGGGCTTCCCCGAAGTCGTCTTCGGGGCGGGGAAGACGCGCGCGCAGGTCTGCGAGATCGTCGAGAAGCTGGTGGCGCGCGCGCCGAACGTGCTGGTGACGCGCACGGACGCGGCGACCTTCGGCGAGGTGCGCAACATCGCCACCGACGCCGAGTGGCACGAGGCGGCGCGGCTCATACGCATCCGGCGCGACCACGCCGAGCGCGGCGTCGGCGAAATCGGGATCGTCACCGCCGGGACGAGCGACATCCCCGTCGCGGAGGAAGCCGCGCTCACCGCAGAGGCGATGGGCAACCGCGTCTCGCGCATCTGGGACGCGGGCGTCGCGGGCATTCACAGGCTGCTCGCCGAGCGCGAGCGGCTGCGCGCCTTCCGCGTCGTCGTGGTCGCCGCGGGGATGGAGGGCGCGCTGCCCTCGGTCGTCGGCGGGCTGGTCGGCGTCCCCGTCATCGCCGTCCCGACGAGCGTCGGCTACGGCGCGTCGTTCGGCGGCGTCGCGGCGCTTTTGGGGATGCTCAACTCCTGCGCCTCGAACGTCACGGTCGTCAACATCGACAACGGCTTCGGCGCGGGCTTCGTCGCGAGCCTCATCAACCGCAAGCGCGAAGTGATGAGTGATGAGTAAAAAGACATCGTCGCGCCGCGCGCGACTCATCACTCGTCACCCGTCACTCATCACTCTCATCGTCGCGTTAGTGACGATGAGTCAGGGCTGCGGGGCGCGCCGCACGCCCGACCTCACGCGCATCTTCGAGCGGGCGAAGGCGCGCCGGGGCAAGCCGCCGCTCATCATCATCCCCGGCATCCTCGGCTCGCAGTTGCGCAACCGGCACACGGGCGAGATCGTCTGGCCCTCCGCGATCCGCTCCGACGTGGACGGCCTGAGCCTGCCGACGACGCCCGCGCTCGCCGACAACCGCGACGACCTCGTCGCCGACGGCATCGTTACGACCGCGCGGCTCGTGCCCAAGCTCGAACGCTTCTCGCCCGAAGTCCTCGTCTACCGCGAGCTGCTCGGCGCGCTCACCGCCTACGCGGGCTACCGCGAGGGCAGTTGGGACAACCCACTGCCCGGCGACGACGCCGACACCTTCTTCGTCTTCCCCTACGACTGGCGGCGCGACAACGTCGAGACGGCGCGCCTCCTCGTCGAGAAGATCGAAGCCCTCAAGCTCAAGCTCGGCAAACCCGGCCTGCGCTTCAACGTCGTCGCGCACTCGATGGGCGGGCTCGTCGCGCGCTACGCCGCCGCCTACGGCGCGAGCGATCTGCCGCCCGCGGGCGCCGAGCCGCAGCCCACGTGGGCGGGCGCGTCGCACATCTCCAAGATTTTCATGATCGGCACGCCGAACGAGGGCTCGGCGGAGGCGCTCGTCACGCTGCTCGAAGGCTACTCCGTCACCGAGGGCCTGCGCCGCCGCGTACACCTCCTGAACAAGCTCTCGCGCGAGGACGCCCTGACCGCGCCCGCCATCTTCCAACTGCTCCCGCACGACGGCGGCGCGCGCTTCCTCGACGAGAACCTGCAAGAGATCAAGATCGATCTCTACGACCCGGCGACGTGGAGGGAGTACGGCTGGTCGCCGCTCGACGATCCCGATTTCCGCAGGCGCTACGTGGAAGGCCGCTGGCGCGACGAGGAGGCGCGGCGCGCGCCCGGCTCGCTCGAAGAGTTGGAGAAGTATTTCGCCGCCGTTTTGGAGCGCGCGCGCCGCTTCCACGACGCGCTCGACGCCGCCGCGCCAGACCCCTCGCGCCCGGTCGGCCTCTTCGCCTTCGGCGGCGACTGCGAGGAGACTCTGTCCGCCCCCGTCCTGCGCCGCGACCCGCGGACGAACCGCTGGCAGACGATCACGCAGCCGCGCCCTTTCCGCAACACGGCTGGGAGAGAGTGGAAGCGCAAGGAGGTCGAGCGCGCGATGTACGAGCCCGGCGACGGTCGCGTCACGCGCCGCTCGCTGCTCGGCGAGGCGCACGTCCCGCCGCGACGGAGCACGCTCTTCAACAGCCCCTTCGCCCTCGCCTACGCCGTCTTCGCCTGCGACCTCCACAGCGACCTGCAAAAGAACAAGACCATCCAAGACAACGCGCTCACGCTGCTCCTCGGCGAGGTGATGAACTAATAACGCGGCGACCTTTGCGGGGCGGGGCCCGCCCCCGCCCGCTGACGACCGGGAACCCGGACGTGAAGAACAGATTCAACGCCGCGCGAAAGTGGAGGGCAC
>DASVQC010000067.1:0-49473 GCA_036389335.1 Pyrinomonadaceae bacterium
GCACCGCGATCTTCGGGTTGTGCTTGGCCAAGACCTTCGTGATCGCCGCCGTCAGAGTCGTCTTCCCGTGGTCGACGTGCCCGATGGTCCCGATGTTGACGTGCGGCTTCGACCGGTCAAATTTCTCTTTCGCCATTTCTCTAATAGCCTCTTCGGTAATTTCGGATGAAAAACGTTTTGGTGGAGCCCGCGATGAGATTTGAACTCATGACCTCCTCCTTACCAAGGAGGCGCTCTACCCCTGAGCTACGCGGGCACTGCTACCGCCGCCGACGAAAACCTGACCCCGCCGCGAGACCTGAAGTTTGGAGCGGGAGACGAGGCTCGAACTCGCGACCCTCAGCTTGGAAGGCTGATGCTCTACCAACTGAGCTACTCCCGCCCGACCGGAGAGGTCAGAGGTCAGAGGCTAGAGGTCAGTAAAAGAAGGCTCGACTGACCTCTGATCTCTGACCTCCAGCCTCTGGTTTCGTGGTGCAGGGGGTAGGATTCGAACCTACGTAGGGCGTGAGCCCGCCGGGTTTACAGCCCGGTGCCATTAACCACTCGACCACCCCTGCGCGCTTAACTTGTCAAACGGCAAGAGCCGGTGGAGGGATTTGAACCCCCGACCCGCAGTTTACAAAACTGCCGCTCTACCCCTGAGCTACACCGGCTAACGCCCACACAGACGCCGTGAAACGTTATCCGACAAAACGCAAATACTAGCAATCGAGTCTCTAAAACGCAAGCCGCCGGAAGGGTTTAGCCGCCCGGCGCGCGAAAAGAAATCTGTTGACGCTCCGCGCGGCCAGCCGGTAGGATTGAAAGCGCCCCGCGAGGCGTCCGCCCCGGTCGGCGCGCGACGCGCGAGCCCCACAGGTTCAGCCTCACTCTTCGTCCCCGTTTGCAGACCAACCTTTGAAGATTCCCGGAGGCGTTCTGTTGCTTCCGCCTAAAGTTTCAAGGAGAATTTCCGTGCGGACTCTAAACTCCCGTCGCCAACTCCCCCTCCGTCACCTGCCCCTGCGTCAACTGCGAGACCTGACCATCCTGCTCGCCCTGCTCACGCTCGTCGCCCTCTTGAACGCCGCGGCGCAGGCGCAGACCGCGCCCCTCCAGCAGCCCCGCGCGCAAATGCCCGCCGAGACGCCCGTGACGAGCGCGCTCAGGCCCGCCGCGCGCGACTCGGAACTCTACTGCGCCGGCTACATCGAGCAGAACCCCGGCTACGACGGCGCGCTCTCGCTCGTCGGCGGCGCGCAGGAGCAGGAGCAGAACTCCTACGCCGTCGGCGACTTCGTGTACATCAACGGCGGCGCGCAGGCGGGCGTGAAGGTCGGGCAGGAGTTCACGGTCGTGCGCCCGCGCGGCCAGTTCCAGTCCGACCTCTCCGCGAAGAAGGGCAGCCTCGGCGTCTTCACGCAGGAGTTGGGCCGTTTGCGCGTCGTCTCCGTGAAGGGCAGCGCCTCGGTGGCGCAGGTCGTGCGCTCGTGCGAACAGATGCTCTTGGGCGATCTGCTCAAGCCCGCGGAGGTGCGCTCGACCCCGCCGTCGAGAGTTGAGGGCGTCACGTTCAACCAGTTCTCCGACCCGTCGGGCAAGCAGCACGGCCACATCGTGCTGGCGCGCGACGCCAGAGAGATGGTCACGGTCGAACAGATCGTCTACGTCGATCTCGGCTCGGAGGACAACGTGCGCGTGGGCGACCGGCTGACGATCTTCCGCAAGGCCGGCAAGGGCCGGATCGTTGACTACCCCGAAGAGATCACGCCCTCGGCGAGTGGCGGCTTCCAGAGCGACGTCTTCAAGGGCGGCAAGTTCTCCAACAAGTCGCAGCGCGTGCGCGACACGAAGAGCGACCCGTTCGGGCCGCCCATCGAGACGCCGGAGATCAAGCGCAAGCGTCCGGAGATGCCGCGCAAGGTCGTCGGGGAGTTGGTGATCCTCAACGTGCAGGGTCGCGCCGCGACCGCCATCGTCACGCGCGCGGGCCAAGAGATTCACACGGGCGACGAGGTCGAAATCCAGTAACGCACCGCACGCCTCGGGTCGCGCGGGCCGGAAGAAGTTTGCCCGCGCGACCGGCGATAATTTTTCTCTCGGTCAAGTGCAAGGGGAGTCTTCGAGATGGGCAGCGTCAAGTGCGTTCGTTGCGGGTTCGTCAGTTTCGCGGGCGCGGGGCAATGCAAGCAGTGCGGCAACGCGCTGCCGCCGGCGCAGGCGGGCGCGGGCGCGGGGCACTACCCCGTGCCCTTTCAGGCGTTCGAGGACGGGACGAAGAAGCGCGCGGGGCTCGCCGTCGCGTCGCTCGTGCTCGGCGTCGTCGGCCTGCCCACGCTCGGCTTACTCGGCGTCGGCGCGATCACCGGACTCGTCCTCGGCGCGATGGCCCTCGCCCGCGCGAACCGGCGACCGCACGAGTACGGCGGTCGCGGCTTGGCGATTGGCGGCTTAATCCTGAACGGGGTGTCGCTCCTGCTCGTGCCGGTTGTCGGCATCGTCGCCGCCGTCGCGATCCCGAACCTGCTCGCCTCCGCGCGCGCCGCCAACGAGGCGTCGGCACTGAACAACCTGCGCGTGCTCGCCAAGGCCGAAGAGGTCTTCATCTCCACCCACGGCGGCGCGCCCGGCGTTTATGACGACCTGAGGAGCGCGGGGTTGCTGACGGAGGAGTTAACGCGCGGAGAGTCGCACGGATACCGCTTCGAGGTGAGAGTCGAGGGCGATAACTTCGCCGTGCTGGCGACGCCCGTCAAGTACCCCACCTCCGGCAAGCGTTCCTTCTACTACTCGTCCGAAGACGGGCTGACCCGCGCGGGCGACGAGCAGGGCGCGCGCGCGAGCAACGCGACCTCGCCGCTCGGGGAACGCCCGGCCCCTTCCGGCAGGGTCGGCGCTTACGCGCCGGGCGCGGGCGACGGGCGCGAAGCCGTCGGCCTCGCCCCGTAACACGAACCCGCTTCGCCTTCACGACACTTTAAAGATTCGCCTTCAGGACACTTTACAGACTAGAGAGGCGCGACCGTTAACGATGACGGTCGCGCCTCTTCTCGTCGTCAGACTTTCTCGTCGCCGGGGAGTCTCGTCGTGGGGTCTTACGTCACTCGGCGGTCGTCACCGCCGCGGCGCGCGAAGTCTCCGCGCGCCCGGTGCGCCCGTCGCCGCCGCCGCCGCTCGCGGCGCGCTCGACGGCGGAGAGGTAGAAGGCGCGGAAGTAGCCGTACATCGAGACGCACGCGGAGAGCACGACGACCCAGAGCATCGCGCGCCCCGCCGTGTAGAGCAGCACCTGCCAGTCGTTGGCCGCGGTCGCGCCCGCGCCGAAGAGGTGCGTGAGCGCCGCCCGCAGCTCCGGCACCGTCCAGAACTCAATCGCCGGGAAGGGGCGACCGAAGTTCGAAACGGGCGGGCGGCCCGCCGCGCCCGCCACGATCAGGAGCGCCACCGTCACCACCTGCGCGAGCATCTTCACCTTCCCCATCCGCGACGCCGGGATGATGATCCCTTCGGTCGCCGCAATCGAGCGCAGGCCCGTGACGGCGAACTCTCTACCGACGATGACGACGACCGCCCACGCGGGCGCGAGTTGATTCTCGACGAGCGAGATGAGCGCGGCGGAGATGAGCAGCTTGTCGGCGATGGGGTCGAGGAGTTGGCCGAGGCGCGAGACCTGCTGGCGGCTGCGCGCGATCTTGCCGTCGAGGTAATCGGTGAAGGCCGCGCCGAGGAAGAGCGCGACGCCGAGGACGTGGCGCGGCAGCCCGAACCAGTCTTCCGAGAACGGCGTCAGCAGCACGACGACGAGCAGCGGCACGACGAAGATGCGCGACACCGTCAGCGCGTTCGGCAGGTTCCAGATCGTCGCCCTCTTCCCTTCCGTCACGCGCGCGAGTGTATGAGCCGCCCGCGAAGGGTGTCAAGAATCTCGGCCCGCCCGCCTCAGCGCCGCAGCGCGAGGTAGGCGCACAGGCCGCCGAGCGCGATGGCGCAGACGCCCGCCACGACGAAGCCGCGCGCCTTCTCGACCGACACCAGCGCGAGCCCTTTCCGCAGTCCGTACTTCGGCAGCGTGAAGTAGAGCAGGCTCTTGAAGACGAGCCCCCAGCCGACGAGCGTCAGGACGGTCGGCAGCCCCGTCCAGACGTTGTGGAACGAGACGACGACCGCGCCGAGCGGGAAGTGGAGCAGCGCGTTCTGAAAACTCCCGGCCACGCCGCGCCCGCGCATCTCTATGAAGAACTCCGCCCACGCGCGCGGCTGCGCGACGTGCGAAACGCCGACGACGAAGAAGCACACGGCGGCGAGCATCTCGACCGACGCTTCCACAGCCTCACCCTCAACTTTCTCCGCGGCGCGCGGGCCGACTCACGGCTGGGTCTTCTTGTTGGGCGCCGCCTTGCCCGTCGCCTTCTTCGGCTGCGCCCGCTTCGCCGACTCTTCGAGGCAGTGCGCGGCGAGCCCTATGACGGCGGTCGCGCGCAGCGCCGGGTCCGCGAGGTCGCGCGCGGCGAGCAGCGCGCCCTCGAAGTCGTGCGGGCCCGCCTCGCGGAAAGCGTTTTCAAGGCTGAAGCCGGGGACGGGGTTGCCCGTGTAGATGCCGAAGGTCTTGCCCTCGATGCGGCGCGTGAGGAACGTGCCCGCGAGGTCCGGGTCTTTGAGCTGGTTGATCGTCTTGACGGCGTCGTTCACGACTTCCAGCGAGCGCAGGCCGTCGAACTCCGCGTAGAGGTGCGCGACGCCGAGCTGAGAGCGCGCGCGCACGTCGGTCAGAGGGGCTTTCGCCGCCGCCGCGAGCACCTCTTCGAGCAGCTCCGCGGCGCGCGCCTTGTCGCTCATCTTCTTAATGCTCTCGCGCGCGATCTCGAAGTAGAGGATGGCGCGCTGATCCAGCTCGTCCACGCGCTCGGCGGCGCGCTTCGCCTCGTCGAACAGGCCGTCCTTGACGAACAGCTCGACGCGCTTGAAGCTGATCCAGTTGATCAGCTGGCGGCGCGCGTTCGCATCATTGATCCTCTCGACGAGCGACTCGGCGCGCTCCAACTGTTCGAGCGTCTTCGCCGACGACGCCGCGCTCGCGTAGGCGTACTCCTTCTTCTCGGGGTCGGTCTCGCGCTCGGCCTTCTCGACCTGCGCGTCGAAGTTGCCGAAGACCTGCCAGTCCTTGACGGACTGCTGGTAGCTCTCCGACCCCTCGCGCGCCTGATCGCTGATCGCCGCGCGGACGGAAGCCTTGAGATCGCCGAGGCGTTCCGCGTAGGCGGGCAGCCGCTCGGCGACGAGCGGTTCGAGCGCGACGAGCGCGGAGAGGATTTGCGCCGTCTCCCAGTAGTAGGGGTTCTTCCCCGCGCTGAACTGATCGGGCGTCTTGATGATCGTCTCGGCGCGCGCGAAGACCGCCTTGACGAACGCCTCCTGCAACGCCGCGTTGAGCGCGAAGCCCGGCTGCGCCGGGTACGAGGTGTAGGCGCGCACGGAGGAGATGTTGCGCGGGATGGCGAAGACGTAGACCGAGAGGTGCGAGAGGTCTTCGGTCGTGCCGCGCGCGGCGTAGGCGGCGACGGCTTCGAGGGCGAGGGCGTCAGCCGCCTTCTGATCGGTCTTCGCCAGCTCGAACAGGAACCGCGCGTGCGCGAGCGTCAGCGGGTAGTTGAAGCTGTTGCGGAAGAGCGTCATGGCGACCGACTGATCGACCGGCAGGAGCGAGTCGGCGAGATCGATCAGCTTCATCCCGGTCTCTTGGAAACTGCCCGCCCCGGTCGCCGCCTTCTGCGACTCGCGCTTCGAGTCTTCGGCCACCTGCACGGCGAGGCGGCGCGACCATTCGGCGTCGCGCTTCGCGACGGAGCGCAGCACGACGAAACGCTGGTCGGGGAAGGTCGTCACGAGTCCGCGCCCTTCCGTGCGCGACTCGTCGCCCTTCTGCGCGAAATACTTCGACGCGAGATCGAACGACTCCGCGAAGATCGCGCGCGCGGCGTCCTCACGGTACGCCCACAGCAGGTCTGAGGCGCGCGTCATGACGCCGATCTGCGCGACGGGGCTCGCGAACGAGCGCGCCTCCGAGACCTGCTGCTGGACGAGCGCGACGGCGCGCTGATCGTCGCACGCGGGCGCGGGCGTCGCCGCCGCGCCCCTCGGCTTGCGCTGCGCCCCGGCGGGCGGCTGCGCGCAGACTTGCACGGCGAGTGCGAGCGCGAGCGAGAATGCCTGTGGGATGCGGAGCAGGCGCATGGCGGGAACTCCCGGCTGACAGTTTGAGGAGGGCCGTGCCTTACCCCGCCGCCGCGGGGAGACTCAGATTCGGCGGCGCGCGGAGTGGGTCGCTTGTGATCGGCTTTCGGGTCGCGTAAAATACTCGTTTCGCTACTCCCGAAGATTCGCAACTGTAGCGGCTGATGAAGTTTTAGGCAATGGCAATTGACCGCATCACCGTGCGCGGCGCGCGCACGCACAACCTGAAGAACATCAGCGTCGAAATCCCGCGCGACCGCCTCACGGTGGTCACGGGGCTTTCGGGCTCCGGCAAGTCGTCGCTCGCCTTCGACACGATCTACGCCGAGGGCCAGCGCCGCTACGTCGAATCGCTCTCGGCCTACGCGCGCCAGTTCCTAGATCAGCTCGAACGCCCCGACGTCGACTCGGTGGACGGGCTCTCGCCCGCCATCTCCATCGAGCAGAAGACAGTCTCGCGCAGCCCGCGCAGCACGGTCGGCACGGTGACGGAAGTTTACGACTACCTCCGCCTCCTCTTCTCCTCCGTCGGCCAGCCCCACTGCCACCTCTGCGGCGCGCCGATCACGCGGCAGTCCGTCGAGCAGATCACTTTGAGCGTGCTCGCGCTGCCCGAAGGCGAGCGCGTGATGGTGCTCGCGCCCGTGGTGCGCGGGCGCAAGGGCGAGTTCAAGAAGGAGCTTGAGAAGCTGGCGAAGGACGGCTTCCTGCGCGCGCGCATCGACGGCGAATTAGTCTCGCTCGACGAAGACATTAAATTAGACAAGCGGCGCAACCACTCCATCGAGGCCGTCGTCGATCGCCTGCTCATCAAGCCCGGCATCAACGACCGCCTCACCGAGTCGGTCCGCACGGCTCTCAAGCTCACGGGCGGGGCGGTGCTGATCTCCGTGGTCGACGGCGAAGAGAAGTTGTATTCGGAGCGCATGGCGTGCGTCAACTGCGGCATCAACATCCCGCCGCTTGAGCCGCGCTCGTTCTCCTTCAACTCGGCCTACGGCGCGTGCAAACGCTGCCACGGCCTCGGCACCGTGCTTGAGATCGATCCCGCGCTGCTCATCCCCGACGCCAACGAGCGCGCCGACCGCCTCCTCTTCATGGGCGCGGCTGACAAGCAGGGCGCGGCGTATTTGAAGAGCGCGCTCGCCGCGGTCGCCGAGCATTTCGGCGCGAAGCTCGACGCGCCGTTCGCGGAGTTGCCGAAGACGGCGCGCGACGCATTCTTCTACGGGCTCGACGGCCAGATCACTTTCCGGCAGGGGCTCTACAGCTACCTGAGCGACTGGAAGGGCGCGATCCGACACCTGCGCGAGCGCATGAACAACGCGCCGTCCGAAAAGGTGAGGCTCGCGCTCGAAGAGCTGGTCTCGCCCGTCGAGTGCCCCGACTGCCGCGGCAAACGTCTGCAACCCGAATCGCTCTCCGTCCGCGTCGGCAAGCTCGGCATCGCCGACTACACCGCGCTCCCCATCGACGAAGCGGTCGCCGTCTTCGACGGCCTCAAGCTCAGCGAGCGCGAGAACCAGATCGCCGGGCTCGTCCTGCGCGAGATACGCAACCGGATGCGCTTCCTCGCGCAGGTCGGCCTCGGCTACATCACGCTCGACCGCCCCTCGGCGACGCTCTCCGGCGGCGAAGGTCAGCGCATACGCCTCGCCACGCAGATCGGATCGCAGCTCCGCGGCGTGCTCTACGTCCTGGACGAGCCCTCCATCGGCCTGCACCCGCGCGACAACCAGAAGCTGTTGGAGACACTGGCCGCGCTGCGCGACCTCGGCAACACCGTCCTCGTCGTCGAGCACGACGAGGAGACTATCCGGCGCGCCGACTACGTCGTCGATCTCGGCCCCGCCGCCGGGGCGCACGGCGGCCAGCTCGTCGCCTACGGTACGCCCGAAGAGATCGCCTGCAACCCCGCCTCCGTCACCGGCCTCTACATCTGCGGCCAGCGCGCCATCGCGCCGCCCGCCGCGCGCCGCGCCCCGAACGGCCACAACGTCACCGTGCGCGGCGCGCGCGAGCACAACCTCAAGAACATCGACGTGACGTTCCCGCTCGCCACGCTCACCGTCGTCACGGGCGTTTCGGGCTCCGGCAAGTCAACGCTCGTCGACGACATCCTGTACCGCGCGCTCGCGCAGCACGTCTACGGCTCGCTCACCGAGCCCGGCGACTACGACTCCATCGAGGGCATGGAGCAGATCGACAAGATCATCGAGATCGATCAGTCGCCTATCGGTCGCACGCCGCGCTCGAACCCCGCGACTTACACGGGGCTCTTCACGCCCATCCGCGAGCTGTACGCCATGCTCCCCGAATCGCGCGAGCGCGGCTACAAGCCCGGACGCTTCTCCTTCAACGTCAAGGGCGGGCGCTGCGAAGCCTGCGAGGGCGACGGCATGAAGCGCATTGAGATGAACTTCCTGCCCGACGTTTACGTGCTGTGTGACGTCTGCCGCGGCGCGCGCTACAACCGCGAGACGCTCTCCGTCAAGTACAAGGGCAAATCCATCGCCGCGCTCCTCGACACGACCATCGAAGAGGCGATGCCGCTCCTCGAAAACATCCCCCAGATCAAGCAGAAGCTCCAGACGCTCTTAGACGTCGGCCTCGGCTACATCAAGCTCGGCCAGTCCGCGACGACGCTTTCGGGCGGCGAGGCCCAACGCATCAAGCTCGCGCGCGAACTCTCCAAGCGCGCCACGGGCCGCACCATCTACATCCTCGACGAGCCGACCACCGGCCTCCACTTCGCAGACGTCCACAAGCTCCTCGACGTGCTCCAGCGCCTCGTCTCCCTCGGCAACACCGTCATCGTCATCGAGCACAACCTCGACGTGATCAAATCCGCCGACCACCTCATCGACCTCGGCCCCGAAGGCGGCGAAGGCGGCGGTCGCGTCGTCGCCACCGGCACCCCCGAAGAGGTCGCCCGCGTCAAAAAGTCCCACACTGGTCAAGCCCTCAGGCCCCTCCTCCACCTCAACGGCAACGGCCACGCCCCCGCGCGCAACGGCAACAACGCGAATGGCAACGGTCGCCGCAAGCGCAAAGACGCCGAGTAACGCTCTACCGCGCCGACCTCAAATAGATTGCCCGCCAAACTTTTGAGCCGCTATACTGCCTGCGAATCTCAGGCATGAGGAGAGACTTCGCGTGGAAGCAGTGAACATCAAAGAGGAAGCGCGCCGCTTGATCGAGAAGCTACCCGACGACGCCACCTGGGACGACGTGATGCGCGAAATCTACGTCCGCCAAACTGGCGGAGGTGGTCTCAACGGCGAAGATTTGAGCCTGCGCAGAAAAGCTGTTAGTAGCATCGATGCCCTGCGCGTGCAGCTTTTCGCGAAGTACGGCGAGACGCCGGACAGTGTAGAGTTGGTGCGCGAAATTCGAGAAGGCGATGAATAAAGTCGTCGTTGACACGAGCGTTGCCGTGAAATGGTTTGTCGCAGAACAACACTCCGTCGCAGCAAGACGCATCCTCGATCAATACCAAGACGGCACAGTCTCCTTCCTCGCGCCGGATTTACTTGTCGCAGAGTTTTACAACGTCATCGGTAAGAAACATAGCAGGGGAATTCTCTCGGAGAATGACGCCCGAAGTATTCTGACGGCTTTTCGCCTATTAAACTTCACGCTGTTGCCGGCTGTTGACTTGTTGGAAGACGCTTTTAAGATTGCGACCACGCATCGCCGCTCTGTTTATGATTCCCTCTTCATCGCGCTTAGCACACGCGAGAATTGCCAGTGCGTGACTGCCGACGAGAAAGTTATTAACGCGGTCGGCCCGGCATTCCCCAATCTCGTATGGCTACCGAGTTGGTCTTAGGCAATTAACGGACGCTCATGCACGACCGCATCTCAGCCATCGTCGCCGAAAGCCTTGAGGTCAAGCGGCGCTACTTCGCGGAGCACGCGGAGGACGTGGTGCGCGCGGCGAGCATGATCGCGGCGTGCTTCGGGGCGGGCGGGCGCGTGCTGCTGTGCGGCAACGGGGGGTCTTCGACCGACGCGCAGCACGTGGCGGGCGAGTTCGTGAATCAATTCGGGAGACGGAAGCGGCGCGCGCTGCCCGCGCTCGCGCTCTCGACCGACGGGGGCGTCGTCA
The DNA here is from genome assembly GCA_036389335.1 of Pyrinomonadaceae bacterium. GTDB lineage: Bacteria > Acidobacteriota > Blastocatellia > Pyrinomonadales > Pyrinomonadaceae > JAIVGV01. The sequence goes on from DASVQC010000067.1 coordinate 10,325, forward strand.
CCTCCATCGCCAACGACACGGGCTTCGAGAACGTGTTCGCGCGGCAGGTCGCGGCGTTCGGCGAGCGGGGCGACGTGCTCGTCGCGATCTCGACTTCGGGCACGTCGGCGAACGTAGTGCGCGCGTGCGAGGCGGCGCGCGAGCGGGAGTTGAAGGTGATCGGGCTGCTGGGGCGCGACGGCGGCGAGGTGTTCGCGCTGTGCGACCTCGCGCTCGTCGTCTCGTCGGACGACACGCAGCGCATACAGGAGACGCACAACCTCGTCTGCCACATCCTGTGCGAACTCGTCGAGCGCACGCTCTTCCCTGACGGGAGAGAATGAGAATGTTTCAAAACTTCACCGCGGAGACACAGGGAACACGGAGGGGGCACGGAGTCTTTTCTGTGTAGCCCCGTGTTCTCTGTGTCTCCACGGTGAATGCCTTTGCCTTGCTTGCCTCAAGGAGCGAACCAGCACAGTGTCGATCTACGACGAGGACTTGCGCCCGCTCTCGCTCGAAGGCGTGAACACTTACCCGCTTCGTTCGCGGGAGAGCAAGGTCTCGGCGGAAGATTTCGCGCGCCCCGTCGCGGCGTCCGCCGCGCTCAAAGATTTCCTCGACTCGCTCCCGAACATCCTCGCCGTGAGGAGTCTCCGCGAACTCGCCGCGCAGATTCGGCGCGCGCGCGCGCTTGGGAAGCCGATCATCTGGGGCGTCGGCGGTCACGTCGTCAAGACGGGGCTCGCGCCCGTCATGGTCGACCTCATGCGGCGCGGCTACGTCACGGGCATAGCCGCGAACGGGTCGGTGCTCGTTCACGATCTTGAGATCGCGCTCGTCGGCTCGACCTCGGAGGACGTTGACGCGACGTTAGGCGCGGGCGCATTCGGCGCGGCTGAAGAGACCGGCAAACTTCTGAACGAGGCCGCCGACGAAGGCGCGCGCGATCAGACGGGGCTCGGCGAGGCGTTGGGCCGCGCGCTCACGCGGCTCGACCCGCCGCACAAAAATCTGTCGCTGCTCTGCGCCGCTTACCGCGAGCGCGTCCCCTTCACCGCGCACCTCTCCATCGGCACGGACATCGCGCACTTTCACCCTTCGGCCTCCGGCGCGAGTCTGGGCGAGACCTCGCACACGGACTTCCGCCTGCTCGCGGAACTCGTGCGGAGGATGGACGGCGGCGGCGTCTACCTGAACGTCGGCTCGGCGGTCATCCTGCCGGAAGTTTTTTTGAAGTGCGTGACGCTGGTGCGCAACCTCGGCCATCAGCTCTCCGACTTCACCACCGCCAACTTCGACTTCATCCAATCTTACCGCCCGCTCACCAACGTCGTCCGCCGCCCCACGAGCGACGGCGCGGGCCGCGGCTACTCCCTCACCGGGCACCACGAGTTGATGATCCCCCTGCTCGCCGCCGCCATCCTCTGCGGCGAAGGCACGAAGTAAGAAACCTCATTCGGTCGCGGCGCCCTCGGCCCCTTAATTCGCCGCGCCTCTCGACCCCGAAAAACCCGTGGCGATTCGGTCAGAGTCGCCGAGAGATCAGAAGATTCAACGCAGGGGCGCGGGCGGGTCGCGGAGTTAAAGCGGGGAAGGACGAACTCTCCGCGCCAACCCCGCGCCTCCGCGTTGAACCTCCCTCACCCGAGATAAAACCTGAACGCCGCCGAAAAACCGTTTGACACTCCCCCGCTAAATCACTAAACTGACTTCGTGAAATTGAAAACCGATTTCAATTTTGGCGGAGAGTTGATTTCCTGTCAGTCCGGAAACGGTTGAGGCTCCCGCCGCCGACTCGGCAAAGCGGGTCGGCGGGAGCCCCGTTGACGTCAAACCCTCGACGGGCTGGCGACGCCCGCATTCTAGTGTCGCCCGCCGCGCCCTTCGAATCCCTCGGGAGTGCATCATGGCTCGTTGCGACAAAAGCCCGCGTGCGCTTGCGCCGCGCTTCATTCTCTCTTTCATCGCCCTTCTTCTCGTCCCCGCCCCCCTCTTCGCGCAGACCACAGCGACGGTTAGTGTTCGCGGCACGATCTCGGCGCGGTCGGGCGGCGGGCGCATCGCGGGCGCGCGCGTCGTCGTGCGAAACCCCGCCCTCGACATCGAGCGCACGACCGTCGCCGACGGCGAGGGCAACTTCTCGATCAAAGACCTGACGCCGGGCGAGGGCTACGCTATCGAGGCGAGCGCCGAAGGCTTTGCCCCGGTTAAGAGGAAAGAGCTGAGGCTGGCCGCGGGCGAGCCGCTCGTCCTCGGCTTCGAGTTGGAGGTCGCGGGCGTCGAGGCGACGGCGGACGTCGTGGGCGCGCCGGAGGCGTTCGCGACCGGCGCGCCAGAGGTGAGCCAGCTCGTCGGCGCGCGCCAGCTCACAGAGCTGCCGTCGAACGGGCGCGCCCTCAACCGCTTCGCGCTGCTCGATCCGCACGTGCGCAACACCGGCGGCCTCGGCTCCGACGGCTCCACCTCGCAGCGACTCTCGATCAACTCCGGCTCGTACCGCCAGACCTACTTCAAGCTCGACGGCAGTTCCAACTACGACTTCGTCTTCGCCAACGCGCCGCAGCAGCAGGTCTCGCCCGCGACCGTCCGGGAGTTCAAAGTCTTAACCAACCAATACTCGGCTGAGCACGGCGGATCGAGCACGGGCTTGGTCTCCGCCGTGACGCGCGCGGGCACGCAGCAGTTCCACGGCGAGGGCTTCTTCTTCGCGCGACCGAGCGGGCCGCAGGCCGCGCCGCCCGTCTCCGACCGCCACGTCCCGAACGAGCTGGAACAGTTCGGCGGCTCACTCGGCGGGCCCCTCTTCTCAAGCCGCGCGACGTTCTTCGTCAACTACGAGCGCTCGCGGCAGAACCGCGGCTCGTTCGTGCAGTCCCCCTCCCCGCTCGCCTTCACGGGGCACGGTCGCGATCAACTCGGCCTCGCGCGGTTCGACTACCAACTCGGCCAGAAACATTCGCTCGCCCTGCGCGCGAACGGCAACCGCTCGACGAACGACAACTCGAACGACCGCGTCAGCGGCTTCACGCAGCCGAGCGCGGCGACTTTGAGCCGCACGCAAAGCGCGGGCGCGCAGTTGACCGATCAGACGGTCTGGGGCTCGCGCGTCAACGAGTTCCGCCTGAGCTACGTCAACTCGATCCCTTCGGCGACTTCCCCGCTCGGCGGGCCGCGCGTCTCCGTCGTCCGCCCCGACTACAGCACGGAAGGCGGTTCGAGCTATTCGTGGGTGCGCACGCAGACGTGGCAGGCGGCGGATCAGCTCACGCTCCAACACGGCCCGCACGCCTTGAAGCTCGGCGGCGACTTCACGCGCCAGCGCGCGGACGATTTCAGTTTCACGCCGCTCGGCGAGTACCGCTTCGTCCCAGTCCCGCGGGCCGCGGGCCAGCCGCCCGCCGTGCCGACCGTGCTGAGCGACTACACGCAGAAGTTCGGCACGGGCTTCGTGCGCTACGGGCAGACGCTCGCCTCCGCCTTCGCGCAGGACGACTGGCGCGCCGCGCCGCGCCTCACCGTCAACCTCGGCCTGCGCTACGACCACCAGTCCGTCACCGACGACCGCAACAACTTCGCCCCGCGCCTCGGCTTCGCGTGGGACGCGCGCGGCGACGGCAAGACGGTCATCCGCGGCGGCGCGGGCGTCTTCTACGATCAGTACTACCTCTACATCACGCGCCGCTTCCTGCTCGAAGGCATCGACGCCCCCGTGCGCACCTACCGCTTCGACTACGCGCGCCGCGGCGGCGCGGCGCAGACCACGCCCGGCGCGCCCGCCTTCCCCGACGCGCTCGCCGCGCTCCCCGCGGGCGCGGGCGAGGCCGTGCGCGATTACGTCTACCTGCGGCCCGAAAAAATCCTGAACCCCTACAGCGCGCAGTTCTCGCTCGGCGTCCAGCGCGAGCTGTTCAAAGACTGGACGCTCACGGCTGACGTGATCCACTCGCGCACGCTCAAGCAGCCGCGCGTGAACGACATCAACGCGCCCGCGCCCTTCGCCCGCACCGCCCCCGGCCAGACGCGCCCGGCCTCCGCCGCCAACCAGACGCGCCCGTTCTTCGACGCGGCGCTGCGCGCCTCCGTCTACAACGGCGTGCGCGTCAACAAGGTGATCTTCGTCGAGAACACGGCGTCGAGCACCTACGACGCGCTCGACCTCGGGCTCGTCCGGCGCATGACGCGCCGCTTCCAGTTCGAGTCGCACTACGTCTACTCTTCCGCGCTCACCACCTCGATGTTCTTCGGCGAGCCCGACACCGGCGTGCCGAACCTCTTCCGCGTCGCCGAACGCCTTGAGCGCGCGCCCTCCGACTTCCACCAGCGCCACCGCTTCGTCTCGCACGCGCTCGTCGAGACGCCCCTCGGCACGCAAGTTTCATTCGTCGCCACGCTCGCCTCGGGCCTGCCGGTCAACCCGCTGACGGGGCTCGACGACGACGGCGACGGCTTCCGCGCGGATCGCCCCGCCGGCTTCGCCCGCAACTCGTTCCGCGCGCCCGCGCAGGCGAGCTTCGACGCTTCCGCGGCCAAGCGTTTCCGGCTGAAGGAGGGGGCGCGTTTGGAGATGCGCGCCGAAGTCTTCAACCTCTTCAACCGCTCCAACTTCGTCAGGCTCAACGGGACTTACGGCAACGGCGCGGCGGCGGACGCGAGGTTCCTGACGCCGCTCGCGGGCGTGCAGAACGTCGATCCCGGCAGGCAGTTCCAGCTCGGCGCGCGCCTCGTCTTCTGATCGGCGTGGGCGGGGCGCGCCGCGCGGGCCCGTGCGTGTTCAGCAGCCGCACGGGCCCGCGCCGTCTTCACTCCGAAGTCGCGCGAAGCGCGCCCGCCGGGTTATAATCCGCGCCCACGAGCGTTAAAAAATTTCGACTGCTTCGGGGCGCGCGGTGAACCGTCAGCGCCGACGCGGGGAGTTTAAGGGGGCGACCGTACCAGCGATGAACAAAGAGAGACTGAAGCACTTCCGCAGCCTGCTCGAAGAGCAGTTGCGACAGCACGACGGGCAGGTGCGCGACAAGCAGCAGGAGGCGCACGAGATGATCGCCAACGACGACGGCGTCAAGGACAGCCTCGATCTCTCGCTACAGGACGCGAATCAGGAACTCGCCTTCCGCCTCGGCGAGCGCGAGTCGGACACCGTCGCCGAGATCGACGAGGCGCTGCGCCGCATGGACGAAGGGACCTACGGCGACTGCGAACGCTGCGGCAAGCCCATCGACGAGCGCCGCCTCGAAGCCCTCCCCGCCGCGCGCTTCGACGCCGCCTGCCAGTCACAGATCGAATCCCGCCAAGGCCTCGACGCCGACATGCCGACGCTCTAAAGGCCGTAAACGGTGAAAAGCCGTGAACGGTGACAGGTGACAGGTGACAGGTAAAACTTCTTCTTACCTGTCACCTGTCACCGATTACCGTTTACGGCCCTTCCTGTCACCCGTCGCCGTTCGCCGTTCACGGCCTTGGCCCGTCACGCTTTCGGGTGCGTGCGCTCGTAGACCTCGATCAGTCTTTCCATCGAGACGTGCGTGTAGATTTGGGTGGTCGAGATGCGCGCGTGGCCGAGCAACTCCTGTATGTGGCGGAGGTCTGCGCCGTTGTCGAGGAGGTGCGTGGCGAAGGAGTGGCGCAGGCTGTGCGGGCTGATGTTGTGGATGCCCGCGCACTCGGCGATGTACTTGTCCACCATGCGACCGACCGAGCGCGTCGTGATGCGCGTGCCCTGATAGTTGAGGAAGAGCGCCTGATCGTTGCGCTCGGTGGCCGGGGCGCGGTGGAGGAAGTTGTCGCGCACCAGCAGGTACTGCACGAGCGCCTCGCCCGCGGGCACCGTGAAGGGGACGATGCGCTGCTTGCGCCGCTTGCCCCGCACGCGCGCCATCCGCTCCCTCAGATCGACGTCGCGCACGTCCAGCTTCGTCAGCTCGGAGACGCGCATCCCCGTGCCGTAGAGCACCTCCAAGATGGCGCGGTCGCGCTTGCCCAGATCGGTCGAAACGTCGGGCGTCTCGATGAAGCGCACCATCTCCTCGACCGAGAGGTGCGAGGGCAGGTTCTTGTCGAGGCGCGGCGTGGCGACCATCTTCGCCGGGTTCGTCTCGACGACGCCCTCGCGCAGGAGGAACTGGAAGAAGGTGCGCAGGGACGCGACCTTGCGCGCGATGGAAGACTTCTTCTTCTGCGCGTCGTGCAGGGCCGACATCCACTCGCGGATCGTGATGTGATCGATCTGCCTGATGTCGAACTCGCGGCGCGCGCCCGTCTGCGGGTCGGGCGGCGCGAGGTGGTCGTGGAACTGGCTGAGGTCGATCCGGTAGTTGCGCAGCGTGTGCTCGCTCGCGTTGCGCTCGTAGCGCAGGTGCTCGAAGAACTGTTCGAGTAGCTGTTCCATCGTCGCCTTCGATCAGAACGTGAACGTGTAGTTGATGACGCCGCTCAGCCGCGCCGGCTGGCCCGCGACGACGGGCGGCGGGAAGCGCGCCTGCCGCGCGGCGCTGACCGCCGCGTCCCGCAGCAGCGCCGGGCCGCTCGTCGCCCTCGCCTCCGACACTCTACCACTCTCGTCAACCGTCACCTCCACGACGACCGCCCCCCCGACGCGCATCCTCCGCGCCGCGTCCGGGTAGACCGGCACGGGCAGACTCTTCGCGCGGCTGTTGAGCACCCCGCCCGCGACGACCAACTTCTTCGGCGGCTCGGCGGCGGGCTGCGCCGAAGGTTGCGCGGGCCGAGACGGCGCGGCTTGGGCAGACGTTTGCCGCGGCCCGTCCGCGCGCGGCTGTTCGTTGGTCTTAGCTTCGGCGGCTGACTTCGCCGCGGGCGCGTTCGCCTCTGCGGCTGGCGCGGGGCTCGGCGAAGGCGAAGGCGGCGAGGCGTCGGGCTTGTCGTTGTCGGCTTTCGTCCGGGGCGGGGCGGGCTGCGGTTTCGCGTCGGGCGGCTTGTCTGCGGTGGCGTCGCGGACGGGCGGCGAGTTGTTGGCGAGGCCGGCTGTCGGCGCCTCGCCCGCGCCGCGCGCCGGGTCGGGCGCGGCGAGCCTGACGACGGGGCGCGTGTTCGTCGCCGCGTCGTCCGGTTGGGACGAGCCGGAGGCTTCGAGGTCGAGGTTCTTGCTGGCGCGCGACGAAAGGCCGGGGGCGGAAGGCGCGCGCGACTGCGCCGGGTCGGGCCTCGCGCCGGCGGCGGCGGGCGCGTCGGTCGCCGCCGCGCCGCGCCGCGCCGCTTGCGGCCGGGTCGCCGCGAACGCCGGATCGTCGATGGCGTCGGTCGGGCGCTCGCCCGCGCCCGTGTCGAAGTTCTGTTGGAGCGACGAGAGGGTGTCGCGCCTGCGTGGGTAGTAGCCGCGGCGCGCGCGCACGCGCACGTTCGGGCGCGAGGTGACGCGGAGCGTGATGACGCGGAAGCGCCCGTCGCGCCCGTCGTCGGTCGGGTAGTAGCTGAGGACGTACTGCTGCGCGAGGTCGGCGGCGATCTGCGTGAAGGCGACTTCGAGATCGGACGGCGCTTTGGGGACGAAGACGAAGCCGCCCGTGTAGGAGGACAAGTCCTGCATCCTGCGCTCGGCGATCAGATCGCGCAGGTTGGCGTTCTCGCTCAGGCCCGGCTGGATGACGAAGACCTGACAGTCGCTCGCCAGCACGCGCCTCACCATCTCGCCGTAGTCTTGCAGTTGACTCGTCGTCTCCACGCCGTCCGAGAGGATGATGACGACCTTGCGACCGGGCTGCGATCTGAGGTAGTCGGCGGCCATCACGATGGTGTCGAAGAGCGGCGTCGAAGACTCCTGCACGTCGCCGAACCGCTCGATGGTGCGGGCGAGGCGGGCCACGTCGTTCGTCAGCGGCTGCGAGAGCTGCGGGATGGTCTCGATGGAGAAGATGGCGGCCTGATCGACGGGCCGGAGGACGGCGCGGAAGAAGTGGATCGCGGCCTGCTTCTCAAGCTCGCGCGTCGGGCGGATGCTGGAGCTGTTGTCGAAGAGGAACGCGATGCGCACGGGCGTCTCGGAGTGCGCGAGATCGCTGATGGGCTTGGGCTGGCCGTCGACGCGCAGCTCGAAGTCTTCCAACTTGAGATCGGTGACGGCGTGCCCCGCCGCGTCCGTCGCGTTCGCCGAGACGGGCACGAGGTTCGAGTTGACCTTGTAGACCTCGTCGTCTTCGATCTCGACCGGCGCGCCCGCCGCCGCGGACTTGTCGGCGGCGGCGGGCGCGGGGTTTACGGGATCGGTCTCGCCGGTGCGGCTCGGCGCGGAGGGCGAGGAGGGCTGCCCCGGCGCGTCGGGCGCGGGCGTGGCGCGGCGCGGGCGCTGCGCGGCGGGCGAGGGCGATGCTTGCGGCGCGGGCCGCTGCCGCCCCGACTGCGCGCGCGAGGCGGCGGGCGCGGCGACGAGCAGGAGGAGGAGGACGAGTGCGAGGTGGCGAGGGTTCATGTGGCGTGTTCGTGGGCGCGCGCGCGAGAGGTCGGCGCGCGTCAGGCGTTCGTGACGAGCGGCGGCGGGGTCGCCCCCCTGTCGTTCGTGTAGTTCTCGCGTAGCCAGTTGTCCCACTCCTCCAGCGCGCGCCCGACTTGCAGCTCGCGCCGCTCGCGCTTGCGCCTGACGCGCCGGCGATCTTCTTCGGGCAGGGGTTCGAGCAGGGCGAAGGTGATGTTGACGGGCTGGTAGTTCTTCGCCTCAGCCTGCGAGACGTAGCGTGCGAGCGCGCCCGTCGCCGTCTTCGGCGGGGCCTCGACGGGCGCGCGGCCAGAGGCGAGCCGCGCGGCGTTCAACCCGGCGAGCCACCCCGTCGCGACCGACTCGACGTAGCCCTCGACCCCGCTGATCTGCCCCGCGAAAAAGACCCGCGGTCGGTCGCGCATCGCGAGCGTCGGCGCGAGCACGCGCGGCGCGCTGATATAAGTATTACGATGAATCTGCCCGTACTGCAAGAACTCTGCGCGTTCGAGCCCGGGGATCAGGCGCAGGACCCGCGCCTGCTCGCCGTAACGTAGATGATTCTGGAAGCCGACGAGGTTGTAGGCGTCCGCCATCAAGTTCTCCTGCCGCAACTGGACAGCCGCGAAGGGCTCCCTGCCGGTGCGCGGATCGGGCAGGCCCACGGGCTTCATCGGGCCGAAGCGCAGCGTGTCGTAGCCGCGCCGCGCCATCTCCTCAATCGGCAGGCACGACTCGAACCAGCGCGTCTCCTCGAACCGCTGGAGGGGGACGCCCTGCGCCGTCGTCAGCGCCTCGTAAAACGCGCGGTACTCCTCCTCGTTCAAAGGGCAGTTCAGATAGTCGTCGCCGCCCTTGCCGTAGCGCGCGGCGCGGAAGGCGATTGACTGATCCACCGTGTCGGCTGAGACGATGGGCGCGATGGCGTCGTAGAAGTAGAGCTGATCGTCGCCGGTGAGGCGCATGATCTCGGAGGCGAGCGCGTCGGAGCAGAGCGGCCCGGCGGCGATGATCGTGATCGCATCATCGGGCACGCGCGTCACCTCCTCGCGCACGAGCCGGATGCGCGGGTGCGCCCCGATCCGCTGCGTGATCGACTCGGCGAAGCGGTGGCGGTCGACGGCGAGCGCCGCGCCCGCGGGCACGCGCGTCTCGGCGGCGACTTCGAGGACGAGCGAGCCGCCGCGCCGCAGCTCCTCTTTCAGCAGGTACGGGGCCGTGCCCGGCTCGTCCGACTTGAGCGAGTTCGAGCAGACGATCTCGGCGAGCTTGTCGGTGCGGTGCGCGGGCGTCGTCCGCACCGGGCGCATCTCGTAGAGCGCGACGCGCGCGCCGGCCTCCGCCGCCTGCCACGCCGCCTCGACGCCCGCGAACCCCCCGCCGATGATCGTGATCTCTTCCATGCGGGGAATCGTAAATGGTGAACCGCAAATAGTCCAAGACGGGCTGTGGTCGAGTTCGATCTTGCGCGGCGGGCGGATTCACCACAGGGGCGCGGTAGGACACGGAGGGGGCGCGGGGAAAGTCGAGACCGAGGCGCAACTCGCCGGTCGGGCCTTTCAGTTTCGCGCCGGGGTCGGCGTCGGGGCGGGCGGAATCTTCGGCGCGTCGAGTTTCTCGTCGCCGGCGGCGGCGAAGCGTTTGTAGTTGCTGTACTCGCGCGTGGCGTCGATCCGGAAGCCCGCGAAGAGGAAGAGCTTGGCGGAGAAGTTGATCTGCTCGAACTTCGGCAGCCACACGCCGTCGGCGAGCCGCGTCTGCTCGAAGGTCATCGCCGAGCCGGGGCGCAGGCTCGCGACCAACCCGCCCGCCACCTTGTAGCCCTCGACGAGCCGCGCTTCGAGCCGCATGATCTGCTTGTCCGCCGGGTCGATCCACACCACCCCGGCGAGCTTGCCGACGATTGACTCCTCGCGGCTCTGCGGCTTGTAGCCGGGGCGCGCGCGGAAGTCGAAGACGATTGCGTCGCGGTCGCGGAAACGCTCGCGGCGCGGCGAGACGAACTCGCTGACGCGCAGGAAGGTGCTCAAGTCCGGATCGTCTTCGTCCTGGGCCTTGCCCTTCTTCGCCGCCTCGGCGCGCGCGCGCTCCTTCTTCTCCCGGCGCTTCTCCCGTTCGCGCTCCAGCTTCTCGATCTCCTCGGCGACGCGCTTCTCCTCCCTCGCCGCGCGCTCGGGCGTGAGCGCGACGCCGCCCTCGCTGACGAGCTTCTCCACCTCGCCCGCGTTCGCCACCGGGTACACTTCGTAAACCCTGACCGTCTCCTTCTTCACCTCGCCCTTGTCGTTGATCTCGCGCTCGGTCTGCTTGCGCGTGTAGGTGTACTGGCCGACGCGCTCGTCGTCCTCCTTCTGGTTGCGGGCGACCTCGCGCATCAGCTCGACGACGTTCAAGGCGGCGTCGCTCGGCGGCTCGAACAGATTGTCGCCGAGCCCCGTGTTGTAGCGCGCCTCGCGCAGCGAGAGCCTGACGGTCGGCCCGTCGCGCGCCGTCGTCTCGACGCGGTGCGGCTCAAGCGCGCCGCCCTGCGCCGGGCGGTAGTCGAAGAAGCGCACGTCCTGAGCGCGCGCCTCGTCGGAGATTCGCAGTAAGAGTTTGGACGACGCGCCGAAGTAGTAGCGCAGGCGCGCGCCGTTGCGCCGCGAGAACTCGACGACGTAGGCGGGCTCGCCCGCGAGCTGCTCGACCGAGGCGGTGCGCGCCAGCACGTCCTGCTTTTTGTAATCGACGAGGCGCGAGGCGTCGAGCGCGGCGCGCAGGCGCGCGGCGTGGGCCTCGCGGTCGGTGAGCGTGCCGAGCGTGCCGTCGGGCGTGCGCGCCCAGGCGGTGCGCGCGTTCGCCGCTTCGTTCGTCTCGCCGTTCGGGACGACGAGATCGGCGCGCGCGGAGGCGGGCGCTTTCAAAGAGGTGCGCGCGCGCGCGTCCTGTTGCCCCTCGACGTCCCACTCGTAGGTCGCGTCCCGAATCGACTGAAGCCGCTTCTTCCCGCCGACCGCCTTCAAGTAATCGGAGACGATCTTATCGGGCGCGGGCAGCTTCGCCGGGACGGAGTTCGCGCCCGGCGACTGCGCGCGCGCCCACGGTGCGAGCGCGACGGCGAAGACGAGCGAGAGCGCGGCGGCGAGCACGCGGACGGGGACGCGCGCGCTCTGCGTCGCGTCAACCGCCCGAGCGCGGGGCGCTCGCGCGCGAATGATTCCCGGCGAAGGCTGCGGCGCGGGGCGCAGGGTCGTTTGCGGGCGCGGGCGGTTTTTGTTTCGCATGGGGGCAAAAGCTTTCGACCGTGCGGGGCGCGTCGGTCGGCCTGTTCGGAGTTGACGGAATCGCCGCCGCCCGACGGCCCGAAGGGCGACCGGGCTCTTGACGCCGGTCGCCCTTCAGAGGGTTTCGTGTTGGTTGCGCGCGTCGCTCAGGAGGGTTGCCCCTCGGTCGTCGCCGCCGCGCCCGGCGGCTGCGGCACTTCGGCGTCCATCGCCTCGGCTGATTCCTGCTCCGCCTCCAGCTCGTTCTCCTCTTCGGCGCGCCCCGCCTCGCCGCCCTGCTGCTGCGCGCCCGCGGCACGCGCCGCCGCACGCCCTTCCTGCCGATCGTCCATCGTCTTCCCTCCTCGTCGGTTCGTCTCACTAACCCCGAGCCGCAACGAGCCGCGCGACTCCTGCGACCGCACGGGTCAACGTCCGCGCGCGCCGCCCCGCTTGCCGGACGACTTCTTCGCCGCAGACGACTTCTTCGCGGGCGACTTCTTCGCCGCGGTCTTCTCAGCAGCCGCGCCCTTCGCGCCGGTCGCGCCGCCCTTCGCCGCTTTCTTCGCGCCGCCCGGCTTCTTCGCCGCGCCCTTCGCGGCTGACTTCTTTGCGGACTTCTGCGGCGCGCTCTTCTTCGCGGACTTCTTCGCGCCGGAAGCCTCGCCGCCGCCGGTCTGCGCGGCGCGGCCCGCGCCCGCCGAGCCCGCGCCCTGCCGCGCGCCGCCGGCCTTGCGCTTGCGGCGTTCCACCTTCTCGTGCGCCTCTGCCGTCAGCCGTTGGATGCGCTGCGCTTCGGGGCTCGCCGTCGGGTCTGCGTCGTCCCACGGCGCGACGCCCGGCGCGCCCTGGCCCTGCCCCGGCAGGTGCGCCTGCTCCTGCTCGGTGAGCGCGCCGTGCTGCCGGTTGAACTCGAACTCGTTGATCGTCCCGCCGCCGATCTTGTAGTTCGGCTGATTCTTCCAAGCGTCTTTCGCCATCTCTCGCTCGTCCCCTTTCTCACCCGCCCGCGCGACCGCTTGACAGCCCGCGTGCGGCGTCCTTATTCTTGCCCTCGCGTTCGCAGCGCCGGCCACCTTAGCTCAGTTGGTAGAGCAGTCGATTCGTAATCGACAGGTCTGGAGTTCGAGTCTCCAAGGTGGCTCTCGAATTTTGTTTGCCGTATAGCTGGCTCACAGTTATACGGCAAACTTGTTTTTGCTTCAATCCTCAACCGATCATCTCCCCCGGCGGAGCGAGGGAAAAGGGCGTCGGACTTAACAGTCCGACGCCCTTTCGTCACTTTAATTTCTAACGATTGATTCAGACAGCCGGGCGCAGCAGGCCGCGGAAGATGCCCTGCACCTGCACCTGATAGGCGGGCAGACGGATGGGTTCGAGCTGCGAGTTGGCGGGGCGGAGCTCGACCTCACGCCCGAAGCGGAAGAGCCGCTTGAGCGTGGCGCGCTGCCCGTCGACTAAGGCGACGACGATCTCGCCGTCGCGCGCTTCGACGCGGTTCTCGACGAGGGCGATGTCCCCGTCGCAGATGTGCTCGTCGATCATCGAGTCGCCCGTCACCTTCAGGGCGTAGACCTGTTCGGGGCGGACGCGACCGAGCAGGAAGCGCGGGACGGTGACGGTCTGCGCCGCCGCGTCGGTGAAGGCTTCGAGCGGCGCTCCCGCGGCGACGCGACCGAGCAGGGGCACGTCGCACGTGGCGTCGGTCGCCACGTCCTCGAACTGCACGCGCAGGGCGAAGGAGCCGTTGGCGTGCTCGCGCGAGAGGAGTCCGCGCTTCTCCAACGCCTCGATGTGCTTGGCGATGGTCGCCTTCGAGGAGATTTGAAAGTGGCGCGCGATCTGCGCGTAGGAGGGCTCGTAGCCGTGCCGCTCGATGAAGTGGCTGATGTAGTCGAAGATCTCTTTCTGGCGTTGCGTGCGGGGTTGCATCTTCTTCGGAGTCCTCCACCGCTGCGAGGTGAACCGCGGCGGACTTTCTTCGGGGTCACGCCGATTCTATGCCGCGCGCGCCGCGAGCGTCAAGAAATATGAAAAGCAGTCAGTAGTCCGTTGTCCGTTGTCCGTTGTCAGCCGCCGGTCTCCTTTTCACAGAAACACGGCTGGCAAGCACACACCACTGACTACTGACTACTGACGACGGACATCTTTACTTCCTTGAGTAGCGCGCGATCTGCAGGGGCAGGGCGCGGACGCTCGGCGGGATCGCCTTCTTGATCTCGACGCCGACGAGCAGGTCTTTCGCCTTGAGGCCGTAGACCGCTTCGTTCAAGTCGTTGTCGGGGTTGATGACGACGCCCTTCAGCTCCAGCCCCGCGAAGAGGCCCTTGCTGAGAGAGTACGACAGGATGCCCGCCTTGAGCTTGGCGTCGGTCGAAGCCGAGGCGGTGCGCCCGACGGGGCCGGCGGCGGCCCCGATCTCGCCGCCGATCTCGAACTTGTCGGACATCAGCCCCTCCATCGCGCCCTCGTTCATGAAGAGCAGCACGAAGTCGGTCGACGAGGCGCCGATCTGCGGGCCGATGCTGCCGCCGCCGAGCTTGAAGAACGCGGGCGCGCTCCACCCGCCGCGGATGCGCCGCGTGATGGCGCACGTCCCGCCCCGCCCGCCGACGAGCAGGATGCCCGCCTTGATCACGTCGGGGCAGACGCCGACCGCCTCCGCGCCGTCGAGCAGGTTTTTCGGGATCGCCTTGTCGGGCGTGGACATCACCTTGCGGAAGACGTTGGCCGCCTTCTGCGACTTCTCCCGCGCCTCCTTCTCGGCCTTCGCCTCCTTCTTCTGCGCGGGCGCGCCCGCCGCGAGACTCATGAGCATCGCCAGCGCGAGCGCGAGCGAAGACGTATTCCGACGGACACTCATAATCATTCCTCCTCCTTGAACGCTAAGGGAGAGATCAGTTTATTAACCTGCGGGGGTGTGACGCCGATCATCTTACAACTAATCGACGCGAGAGCGTATTCGCCGCGGCGGAAACCGGCGCGGGCCGCCCCGCGAAGGGCAGCCGTGCGAGGGCCAACGCTTCCGACCTCTCGCCCTCAGAAAAGGTATCTCACGCCGACGAGGATGTTCCGGTCGGTGCGGAGCGCCAGCGCGCCGGTGTTACGCACGAGCGGGAACTGTACGCTGCCCTCGACGACGAAGCGCGGGTCGGCTGCGTATTGCAGCCCCGGCTCGATGTAATACTCGGTCGCCTTGCTCCCCGGAACGGCGAGCCCGCCGAGACGACCCGCCGCGCGGTGCACGAAGCTCGATTCGAGGACGAGGAACAGCTCGTGCCCCGGACTCTCGTATTTGAACGGCAGCAGCACGTATTCGAGATCGGTGTTGACGCGCAGCTCGTGCCCGGTGCGGAAGCCGTCGCGCGCCGTGCGGAGGACGCCTTCGGCGTCGCCGCCGAAGATGAACCTGCCGCCCGCCTGCGAGAACGCGAGATCGAGGTGCGGCGCGAGCCCGCCGCTGATCGGCGTCAGTTGTTGCCGGACGAACGCGGGCGCATCAACCTCGCGCGCCGACGGCGCGGCCTTCTTCCCCGTCGGCAGCTCCAGCCCGACGCGCGCCGCCGCCTGCCTGTCGCCGTAAGTCTTCAGCGTCCGGTAGAAGCGGTACTTGCCCCACAGCGTCACGTTGCCGAGCCCCGCGCTGTCGCCCCCCCTCGCGCCCTCTTCGAAAGAGGTGCGCGAGACCGGCACTTCGACTTCGAGCTGAACGCGCGGCGAGGGCGTGTATGAAACGCCCAGTTGAAAAATCTGACGGCTGACGCTGAGGCCGCCGAGGTGCTGCTCGACGAGGAAGAGGCGCGGCACGACCGCGCCGCCCTTGAAGACCGTCAGCCCCGGCGACGTGGCGCGGATCGGCGCGAGAGTCGTTGACGACTCGGGCGGCAGCGCAGCGGCCAGCGGGACGCCGAGCCAACTCTGCCGCGAGCCGTCGAAGCCCGCGGAGGCGAATGTCACGGCTGGCCCTTCGCGCGGCGACGCGGGCGCGCCGCCGTCGGGCGGCGCGCCCGGCGCGCCCACGGACTTACCGAGGGCGCGCGGCGTGATCGTCTCTCGCGCCGCGTCGCCCGCGCCCGTCGTCTCCCAGTCGCCGGTGAGTTCGACGCGCGCGCCGTCCGTCGAGCCCGCGAGCGTCTTTTCAACGTCCGCGCCAGCGAGCGCGAAGCGTTGGCCCGTGGGCTCGGCGACGAGCCACCATCCGTCGGCGTCGCGCGCGACGACGCCCGCGACCGTGATCTCCGCGGAGTCGAGCGCGTAGCCCGCCTTCTTCAGCGTCTCGCGCAGCGCGGCGAACGAGACGGCCCTCGCGGGCTGCGGCGCGAAGACGGCGAGCCCCCGCTTGATGTTCGTGATCCGGATTTCTTTGAGCTTGGGTGCGTAGTCCAGACGGCTCACGGCCTTCTGTATGTTGTACACTCAATTGCCGCACAGGTAGCCCGCGATGTGCATCCGCACCCGCTTGACCTCCGCGCGCGACGCGCCCGCGCCGCCGAAGAGGATGATCAGGCCGAGGAAGCCGACAACTTTTCTTCTCACTTCGCTCTCCCCTTAAATACGTCTCGGACGAAAACGTGGCCGCCCGCCGCTACTGTGCGCGCGAGTACTGCGCGACGATCAGCTCGCGGATTTTGTCGGGCTTGAGCCCGTCCTGCTTCTGCAGCTTGTAGGCGAGCAGCGCCTCGTCCACGCAGACGGCGCAGTGCGCGGCGTGGTCGTCCTCGAAGCAGGAGTGGAGGCTCTTGTGCCCGAAGCCCACGTCGCAGTGGCAGTAGCAAGGCAGTTGCGCGATGGTCTGCGGAATCTCTCCGACCGCCTGATAGGCCATGCGCGCCTTGCCGGGAAACTGCTCCGGCGCGAGCGTCGGCGCGAGCCCCTTAAGCCCCGCCGCCGTCCTGATGAACGCCGGAACCGGCTCCGCCGCGGCGGGCGCGGCGGGCGCGGCCTCGTTCGCCCCCGCCGCGCCGTGTGCCCCCTGACCGTGCGCCTCGGAATGCATGACCGACGGCGAAGGCGTCGGGGTGCTGCGCGCCGCGTCGCCGCCCGACCCGCCGCACGCCAGTGCCAGAACTGCCGCGGCGAAGACCGCGACGCCGACCAGCTTGATCTTCATCTCTCTGCGCATGATCGAATTTCCTCTCGTCTAATGCTTGTGCGCGGGCGTCGCGCCCTGCGCCTTCGTGTCCTCGTGCGCGCCGTGCTCCATCCTCATGCGACCGGGGCGCACGCGCAGGAAGAGTTTGTAAGAGGTCGGGCTGCAACCGTAAATCTGATCGAGCGCCTCCGGCTTCGAGTAGAACGTGAGATCGCCGCCGAGGCCGACCGACCAGTCGTCGCTCTCGTAAACGTCGCGCACGTAGCCGAAGGTGTACGCGCCGACGCGAAAGGCGGCGTGGTGATCGGCGATGCCGAGCAGCGCGCGATCCTCTTCGCGCAACAGCTCGTCCTTATCCACCAGTTCGAGCCGCGTGTAGAGGTGGTTGCGGTCGAGGAAGTTGACCGTCGACTCGAACGTGTAGCCGTTCAGGTTGCGCGCCCCGCCGTGCCCGCTCACGTGGTTGCGGCCCCAGACGAAGGCGCTCGCCCAGTTGCCGCGGTCGAAGGGGCGGTTGTACTGCACCGAGGCGGTGGCGCGCCGCACGTCCGCGTCGGGCTCCTGCCCCTCGGGGCTTCGCACGAAGCCGTAAGAGACCTGCGCCGCCCAGTTCCTGTTCGGCGCGAATGACACTCTGGCCGAGCGCGAGTTCCACCTGTGGGCGTCGAAGTCGTAGCGGTTCTCGTCGGGCTCGCGCCCGTTGAAGAGCGAGCCCTCCACTTTGAGCCAGCGGTAGGTGAACCCGGTGGTGAAGACGCCGAAGGCGATGTGCGTCGAGTCTTGCAGGTGGTGGGCGAGCGTGGCCGAGGGGTTCTCCGACGCCGACGCGCGGTGCATGAAGGCGACGGGGCCGAGCGCGGGCTCGCCCGGGTAGCCGAAGTAGGTGAACCACGTGCCGCGCTCGCCCAGAGGCAGCGTGTACTGCGCCGAGAGTTCCATGAAGAGATCGTGCGGGTGCTGGCGGTCGATGAGCGGCTCGCCCCGGTAAGTCTCGCCGGTCTGAAAGAGCAGCGGCGAGCCGCCCGCCGGGAAGGTGAAAGGCTCGGCGCTGAACATCCCGCGCAGTTGCAGCGTGCCCGCCCCCACCCGGCGGTAAGCCATCGGCATGAACCAGTTCGCCGACTCGAACTTCGTCGTGCCGCGCCGCCCGCCCTGACGGTTCACGCCCGCGACGAAGTTGTAGTGGAACATCAGCAGCCAGTCGCCCGCGCTCTTGTGGATCATGTGCATCGGGGCGGACGAGGGCTGCCACGCCGTCCCCGACCCCATCCGGCCCATCGGCGTGAAATTGTTTTGACTCGCGCCGACGCGGACGCCCATCTCTTCGCCGCGCATGACCATCAACTCGCCGACGTCCGACTCCGACATGGTCTCGACGCCGCCCGGCTGCGCCGCGTCGCCCGGCATCTTCATGCCCCCGTGGCCCGCCTTCATGTCGTGACCGGCGTGTGGGTCTGCCGTCGCGGGGCCGGGCGTCGCAGGCGGGGCCGCCTTCGTCTCCTGCGCGCTCCCGCGCGGGGTCGGTTTCGATTCCGGCCCCTGCTTCGGCGTCGGGCTCGGGGCCTCGTGCCCCTTGTGCTGATCGTGCCCTTCGTGCTGCGCGCGCGCGGCGGACGCGGCGGCGGCGAGCAGCACGAACGCGGCTGCGATCAGTATTTTAGTTTTAAGCATGAGCGCGACGCCCTCGGCGTGTTTCATCTTCCCTCCCCGGAATGGCCCTGCGGCGCGTGCGCGCGCCGGTGTTCGCGTCGCGCGGTTGGCGGTCTCCTACGGACGCGGCTATGCCTCGGCGGCTCCGGTGCGAGCCGCGGGCGCGGGAGGGCGTTAGATGAGAAGGACGCCGTTGCGGGCGTGCAGGCGCGCGCGGGGCGCGGGCGGGGCGTGCTGCGTCGGGTGCAACTCGCGGCGGAGTGCGGGCGCGGGGGGCGGAGGCTGAGGCGCGGTCGCGGGGGGCGCGCCGTCGGCGCGGCCCGCGCCGCGCGCGGGCGTGAGCGCGAGCGAGTTCGCGACGGCGAACGGCGGCGCGCAGCAGTCGGCGCACGGCGCGCCGGAGTCGTCTTGAGGCCCGACGCGCGCGGAGCCTTCGGCGTCGTGCGGCGCGCGCCCCGCTTCGTGCGACCGCCGGGGAGAGACTCCCGGCCCGACTCGGAGGTCGGCGTGCGCGCTCGCGTGGCGCGCGTGGGGCGTTCCGGCGTCGCGTCTGTCGGCGCGCGCGCGTTGGGCGTGGCAGCAGTCGTGCCGCGCCACCTCTGCGCGCGCCTCGCGCGCCTCGCGGCGGCACGCGGCGAAGGACGCGACGACGCCCGACGCGCCGAGCGAGGCGGCGAGCAGTGCGGCGCAGAATTTCGTCGGGCGATTTCTCACGGGTGCGATCACGCGCTTTCGGTGGCGACCGAAGGGAGACTCGATGAAGTTAATTTAACACGGGCGACTGAACGCGCACCAACACGCGCGCCCGGCGGCCCGTCCCCGGAGTCGGAGGGTCGCTGTTTGACCGGCGGGCTCGGTCAATGCGAGGATTGCCGCACGTTAAAATTTCCGCACGGCAATGATCACGCGAAGGAGGCACGCGATGCAGATCGATCCCGAACATGTTGTGACGCAGGAAGAGACCGGCGAGCCCGCCCCCATCGACGAGGTGGAGGGGCGCGTCGAGGCCGAGATGAAGATCATCGAGGGGCGCGCCAAGGAGGGCGTCGCGCAGGGCTTACAGGACGAGCGGCTGGAGCGCGAGGGCGAGCGCCTGCAACAGGAGGGCGAGCGCGAGTTGGAAGAGCAGAGGGACGAGAAATGATGAATTAAGAACTGTCAGTTGTCCGTGGTCAGTTGTCAGTTGCTCGTTGCTTGTTGACGGCCTGTTCGGGCGCAAACAAACAACTGACCACGGACAACTGACCACGGACAGTTCTTAATTCATCATTAAGTTTTATTGGCGAGGATGTCGTCCACCGTGGCGCGGATGAAGTTGCCGACGTGCGCGCCGCCGCCGCGTATCTTGCGGCGGATGCGCCCCTCGCGGTCGATGATGTAGGTCTGCGGTATCTCGAAGCCCGGCGCGAGGAAGCGCGCGTAGAGGTTCTCTTCGGCCCACGCCACGCGGTAGTTGATCTTTAAATCGCGCACCGACTCCTTCACCGCGTCGGGCGTGTTCCCGCGGTCGTCCTCCATCGTCAGCCCCAACACTTCGACGCCGCGCCCGCGGTAGTCGTCGTAGAAGTCCACGATCTGCGGTATCTCGTCGCGGCACGGCGGGCACCACGTCGCCCACAGGTTCAGCACCAGCACCTTGCCCTGATAGTCGGCGAGCCTGAAGCCGGTGCCGTCGAGCGCGCGCAGCTCCGTGTTCCTGATCTCGTCGGGGAGCGGGACGGGCGTCGGGTTCGCGTTGGGCGTGCCGGGCGCGCGCGTCGCGCCGCCCGCGTTGGCGTTGGCGTTGGCGTCGGCGCGCGGCGCTTTGGCGGTGTCGTCCGTCGGCCCGCAGTGCGAGGACGAGAAGACGAGCGCGAGCCCGACGAAGACGAGCGCGACGAGGAGGACGCGGGCCGTCGTCCGCGAGCCGCCCTGCCGGGGCGCGGGCGTCTCGCCGGCGGGCGGGGCGTCGTGATGTTCCGGCGTCGTTTGCGACAAAGTTTAGTTACTCCGGTTCTCCGCCCGTGAGCTTAAAGCAAAAGCCGTCCGTTGTCAGTTGTCCGTTGTCAGTTGTTCGTTGTCAGTCGTCAGTCGTCCGTGGTCAGTCGCCCGTCGCGCTGGATTCGCAAGGCTCGTCGCGTAGATCAAGTCACTGGCGTTCACGAGCGAGAAAACAACTGACCACGGACGACGGACGACGGACGACGGACTACTGACAACTCTTCACCGGACGACGATGTTGACGAGGCGGCGCGGGACGACGATCACTTTGACGATCTCGCGCCCCTCGATGAAGCCGCGCACCTTCTCGTCGGCGAGCGCGGAGGCGCGCAGCTCGTCCTCGGTCGCCTCGGGCGCGGCGACGAGGCGCGAGCGCAGCCTGCCGTTGACCTGCACGGGGACTTCCAGCAGCTCGCGCTTCGCCAGCTCCGGGTCGGCGGCGGGGAAACGCGCGCCGCCTCCCAGAATGCCGCCCGCGTGTCCGAGCCCCTCCCACATCTCCTCCGCCGCGTGCGGCGCGAACGGCGCGAGCATCAGGACGACCGATTCCAGGGCCTCGCGCACCACGTACCTCTCCGCCGCGGAAGCCGACTCGGGCGCGACGCCGGAATCGCCCACCTCGTTCATCAGCTCCATCAGCGCGGCGATCGCCGTGTTGTAGTGCATCTCTTCGAGGTCGTCCGTGACGCGCCGGATCGTCCGGTGCGTCATGCGCCGCAGGGCGTGCGCCGCGTCGGACAACTCTTCGCCGCCGGGGGCCTCGCGCCGGGCGTCGGCGGGCGCGTCGCGCCAGCGGTAGACGGTCGAGTAGACCCGGCGCAGGAAGCGGAGCGCGCCCTCGATCCCGGCCTCCTGCCAGCGCAGGTCGTTCTCGACCGGCGCGGCGAAGAGCGAGAAGATGCGGACGGCGTCCGCGCCGTAAGCCTCGATCATCTCGTCCGGATCGACGCCGTTGTTCGTCGACTTCGACATCTTCTCGAACGCGCCGACGGTGACGGGCAGCCCGTCGGCGACGAGCGTGGCGGACGAGACTTTCCCCTTGTCGTCGCGCACCACGTCCACGTCCGCGGGGTTGTAGTAGACCTTCGAGCCCGCGTTCTCGCCTTCGCGGTAGAAAGTCTCGGCGACGACCATGCCCTGCGTCATCAGACGTTTCACCGGCTCGTTGAAATCGACGAGGCCGATGTCGCGCATCATCTTCGTCCAGAAGCGCGTGTAGAGCAGGTGCATGACCGCGTGCTCGACGCCGCCGATGTACTGATCGACCGGCGTCCAGTAGGCGGCCTTCGCCCCGTCGAACGGCGCTGAGTCGTTCGCCGGATCGCAGTAGCGGAAGAAGTACCAAGACGAATCGACGAACGTGTCCATCGTGTCGGTCTCCCTGCGCGCCGCGCCGCCGCACTCCGGGCAGGTGGTGTTGACGAACTCCGCGACGCCCGCCAGCGGCGAGCCGCCCGCGCCCGTGAACTCCGCGCGCTCCGGAAGCAGCACCGGCAGTTGCTCCTCCGGCACGGGCACCGCGCCGCACCGGCCGCAGTAGACGATGGGGATCGGCGCGCCCCAGAAGCGCTGGCGCGAGATGCCCCAGTCGCGCAGGCGGTACGTGATGGCCGGCTCGCCGATCCCCTCCGACTTCGCGAACGCGGCCATCTCGCGCTTGGCGTCCTCGGAGAGCTTGCCGCTCCAGTCGCCGGAGTTGACGAGGATGCCGTAGTCGGTGAAGGCGTGCGGCATGACGGCGGACTGATCGACCGAGACGGGGTCGTGCGCGATCTGCTCCTGCTCGTGCGAGACGCGCTCGATGACGCGGCGGATCGGCAAGGAGTAGCGCTGCGCGAACTCGAAGTCGCGCTCGTCGTGCGCGGGCACGCCCATCACCGCGCCCGCGCCGTACTCCATCAGCACGTAGTTGGCGGCCCACACCGGCACCTGCTCGCCGCTGAACGGGTTGACGGCGAGCAAGCCCGTGTTCACGCCCTCCTTCACCTCGTCCGCGCCCGGCGCGCCGGCAGCCGCGGCCCGCGACGCTCTCACGCGCTCGCCGAAGCGCCGCACCTCCTCCTTCAACAGGGCGTGCTCCAGGACGGGGTGCTCGGTCGAGACGCAGACGAAGGTCGCGCCGTAGATCGTGTCGAGGCGCGTCGTGAAGACGCGCACGCGCTCGTCGGAGTCCTTGATCTGAAAGTCCAGAAACGCGCCCTCGCTGCGCGCGATCCAGTTGCGCTGCATCGTCAGCACGCGCTCGGGCCAGCCCCGTTCGATCTCCTTCATGTCGTCGAGCAGTTGTTGCGCGTAGTCGGTCGTGCGGACGAACCACTGCTCCAGATCGCGCTTCTCCACCGGCGCGCCGCAGCGCCAGCAGACGCCGCCCGACGACTGCTCGTTCGACAGCACGGTCTCTTCCTGCGGGCACCAGTTGACGGGAGAGTTCTTGCGGTAGATCAGGCCGCGCCCCAGCATCTTCAGGAAGAACCACTGATCCCACTTGTAGTACTCGGGCGTGTGCGCCGCGATCTCGCGCCGCCAGTCGAAGCTGATGCCGAGCCGCTTGAACTGCCCGCGCATCTTCTCGATGTTCGCCTCGGTCCACTCCCTCGGCATCACGCCGCGCTTGATCGCCGCCTGCTCGGCGGGCTGGCCGAAGGAGTCCCACCCCATCGGGTGCAGCACGTTGAAGCCTTGCAGCCGCTTGAACCACGAGAGCGCGTCGCCGATGGAGTAGTTGCGCACGTGCCCCATGTGCAGGAAGCCGGACGGGTAGGGCAGCATCTCCAGACAGTAAAACTTAGGCCGCGCGTCGTCGCGCTCGACCTCGAACGCGCCCGACTCGGCCCAGCGCCCCTGCCACTTCTCTTCGATCTTTTCGGGATAATATTTTTCGTCCATCGCTCGCCAACCTTTCACCCAAACTTACACAACTTCACACGCGGCGCAAGGCGCGGCGCGGGGTGCCGGCCCGCGCCGGGCGCGCACAGGAGCGCCGCCTTCGATCCTTTAATTGTCGCTTTGAAAGTTTCGCCGCCCCCGCAAACGGTCGTGCGCGCGAGTTGAGAGAAGCGCGCCGCGGTGACGGCTACGTAAGGAGGAGTTTGGTTGATCGTCGAAAGCGTCTCATCAGAGTCTTCACAACCGCCGTCAAACTTGCCGCCATCTTAACGCAGGCCGCGCCGCCTGTCCAACCTTTCCCCCGCCGGGAGTAATGACTTGGTTCCGGCTTTCCTCTGTGCGTCTCCGTGTCCTCCGTGACTCCGTGGTGAGTGCTTAAGACTCTTACCTCACCACAGAGTCACAGAGGGCACTGAGGACGCACAGAGAAAAATCAGATCGGGACACCACAACTCTGCGCGATCTCCGCGGCCCCGCGGTGAGTTCTTCTGTCCTCGCGGGGTCTCGGCTCTCACTGTTGACAGCGGTCCGGTCAATAAATACATTCATCCCAACTTCTCGTGACGAAAGGGCCCCTTCATGCTCCGTAAGCCGCAACATCTCATCGCCCCGTTCCTACTTCTCCTCCTCGCGGCCACAGCCGCGGCACAGGAAGTCTGCTTCACTAAGGAAGCGCGCGCGCAGGCCGAGCGGAGCGCGAAGGTGTGGCGCGAGCCCGACCCCGACTACGACCCGGTGCTCGGCTACAACACCAAGACGGGGCCGCGCGTCGGCGCGCCCGAAGTCGATGCCGACGGGCTCGCGAAGCCCGTCCAGTGCGTCGCGAACAAGAAGGAGGTCGAGGGCACGGGCACCACGCCGAAATTCCACTGCTCCGTCCCCGGCGTCGTCGACAAGGACGGCGAACTCGTCCGCTATAAAGTGAAGCCCCACTTCAAGGGGCAGGCGCGCGACAAGAGGAACGGCGAAATCTACGGCGAGTTCCTCTCCTCGCGCTTCTCCAAGGCGCTCGGCTTCTTCGCCGACGACGAGTGGGTCGCCGACGTGACCTGCCCCGACTGCGAGAAGAGCCTCAACAAGCCCTTCCAGGGGGCGAAATTCACGCCCGTCCAGCCCGCCGCTGGCATCGAGCTCCCGCTCGGGCACGGCATCGACGTGAATTGCAACCACAAGGATTCCGACGGGCTCGCCGAGTCGCTCGAGAGGCTGCTCAAGAACGGCGCGCCGCGCGCCGAGATCGACGCCTTCAAACTCTGGCTCGCCTTCATCGATCACGGCGACACCAAGATGGACAACCACAAGTTCTCCTGCCTCGACGCGAAGAAGAACGACGACAACACGCGGACGTGCGAGCCGGGTCAGGCGGTCTTCTACGTCGCCGACATGGGCTCGACCTTCGGCTACTCCGCTTCGAGCGAGAAGAAGGCGACGCTCGCCGGGTGGAGGGGCAAAGACCCGATCAAGGTGAGCGGCGGCAAATGCTCCACGACCGCCAAGAGCGTCGGCGACGCGGGCGTCAGCGAAGAGGGCCGCAAGCTGCTGGCCGACGGGCTTCAGAGGCTCCTCGACGCCGAGCAGAGCGATCACCTGATCACGAGGGTGTTCCGCGCCTCGCGCAACGAGGAGCGCGATCAGGCCCCCGAGGCGTGGGCCGCGGAGTTCGCGCGCAAGGCCAAGACGATCATCGACGCGCGCTGCTCGAACTGAGCGCGCGGCGCGGCGCGACCCCCTTAGCGCCGCGCGGCGCGACTCCCTTAGAGACTCTGCGACGCCGCGAGGCCCGGCGGCGCGCGCCTTTCATTCCAGACAGTCGCCCCTGCCGTCCGCGCCGCAGCGGAAAAGCTCCGGCGCGTTCTGCGCCGTGAACTCGCGGACGCTGCGCCAGACGTGCGTCTGCGCGTACCCGTCCCGCGTCCAGCCGAGCCGCTGCTTGTCGCGCCAGACGCCCGCGAACGCCCCCCGCTCGTTCGCGCCCGCGAGGTGGTAAGCCTCGTGCAGCAGGATGACGGCGCGCTCCGTGTCGTCCGTCGGCTTCGTGAAGAAGTCGGGGTAGAGGGTGACGACCTCGAAGGGGAAATTCGTCGCGGCGTAGGCGTCGCGGTGGCCGTTCCACTTGTTCCACCAACTGTCGGTCGCGCGGTAACTGGCGAGGCGACGCAGCGCGAAGGTGTGCTCGCCCAAGCCCTTCTCTTCGAGCAGCGCCACGGCGCGCTCGACCAGAAGCCGCTGCTCCGGCGTGACCGGCTCCGACGTGACTAGGAGCGAGACGTAGAAGCCGGCGAGGATCAGCGAGACGATCCCGGAGACGACGAGCGCGCGCCTGACGATCCCGCCCCCGCCGCGCGCCTCGGCCACCTCGACGACGGGCGGCGCAGGGCCGTCGAGCCGCGCGCCGCAACGCTTGCACGCGCCGCCCTCGGCCCAGTTCACCATCCCGCACCGCGGGCACTTACGGCTGCTCATCCTCAACCCCCGCGCCCGAACCGCCCGCCCGCGCGCCCCTTTCCTCATCAACCCCTTCGTCGCCCGCCTCGACGAACGAGCGCAGCGCGGAGAGGTTGCGCGCGTCGTCGCCCTCCACGTCGAGCGGCGTCTCAAGGAGGAACGCGGCGTGTGCGAGCTGCGGCGCGCGCGCGACGCGGCGCAGGGCCTCCGCGCCGATGTGGCCCTGACCGATGTGCCAGTGACGATCCACGCGCGAGTTGTAGTCGGCCTTCGAGTCGTTGAAGTGGACGGCGCGGACGCTCGGCGCGCCGACGTTCCGCTCAATGGCGTCGAGCGTCGCGGCGCAGCCGTCCGCGTCGCGCAGGTCGTACCCGGCGGTGAAGGCGTGCGCGGTGTCGAAGCAGACGCCGAGGTTCAACCCGTCGCACGCTTCGACGATCTCGCGCAGGTGCTCGAAGCGGTGGCCGATGCACGCGCCCTGCCCCGCGGTGTTCTCCAGCAGGACGCGGAAGCGCGTGAGGTCGAGCCCGTCGCACGCCTCGCGCAGGCTCTCGGCGCAGGTGCGTATGCCGTCCGCCTCGCACGCGCCCTTCGCGCTGCCCGGGTGCACGACGAGGTAGTCTGCGCCGAGCGCGACGCCGCGCGCGATCTCTTCGCGGAACGACGCGACGGACTTTCGGCGGATGGTGTCGTCGGCGGCGGCGAGGTTGATCAGGTAGTTCGCGTGGATGACGACGGGCGAGATGCCCGTCTCGGCGCGGACGCGCTTGAAGGTCTCGATCTCTTCGTCGGCGAGCGGGCGCGCGCTCCACCCGCGCGGGTTGCGCGAGAAGATTTGCACGGCGTCGCACCCGAGCGCGTGCGCCTTCAAGAGCGCGTTCTGCAAGCCGCCCGCAATCGGCGCGTGGAAGCCGATCTTCGCGAGCCGCCCGCGCGGCGTCGGATCATCAGCCGCCCGCTCCGGCGACGCGGGCGCGTCTTGAGAGCGCGGCTGATCTGCGGTCGGCTTACTGGCGCGCGAAGTCATCGGTTTAGTGTGTTGGGTAGTGCCCTGATTAGATTTCTACTCTGTGCGTCCTCTGTGTCCTCTGTGTCTCCGTGGTGAGTGCTTCCGATCAAGACTCACCACAGAGACACGGAGAGCACGGAGGGGGCACAGAGAAAAGCTGGAGCACGGTCGACAACCTCAATCGAGGTTATCGACTCAGTCCGTCGATCTCCCCCGCCGGTCACGGGCCGCTGTGCGTCTGTTCCATCACGCGCAGAATGTTTCCGCCGAGAATCTTTTCAACGTCGGCTTCGGCGTAGCCACGCCGGAGTAATTCTATCGTCAGATTCGGGAAGTCGGCGACGGACGAGAGATCGGCTGGCGTCGCGTTAATGCCGTCGAAGTCGGAGCCGACGCCGATGTGTTCGACGCCGACGAGGCGCGCGATGTGATCGACGTGATCGACGACGCGCGCCGCGTGTACGGGCGGGAGGCGGCTCGCGAAGGCCGCGGCGCGCACGCGCTCGCGCGCGCGCCTCTTCTGCGAAGGCGTGCCCGTCGCGCTGCGCTCGGCTTCGTCGGCGGCTTCGGCGATCTCGGCGTCGACGCGGCGCTGCGCGTCCTGCCAGCCCGCCTCGACGAAGCGCGGGTAGAAGACGACCGAGCAGACGCCGCCCATCGCGGCGAGCGCGCGGATTTGATCGTCCGTGAGGTTGCGCGGGACGTTGACGAGCGCGCGCGCGTTCGAGTGCGAAGCGATGACGGGCTTCGTGGACGCCCCGATCATGTCCCAGAAGGTTTTGTCGGAGACGTGCGACACGTCGGGCATCATGCCGAGCCGGTTCATCTCGCCGATCACTTCGCGCCCGAACCCGTCGAGCCCGCGCGCCGCGCCCTCGTCGTCGCCCGACGATCCGGCCCACGGGAGCGAGACCGTCCACGCGGGCGACAGGTAGCGCACGCCGAGGCGGAAATATTTTTCGACGTTCTCGATCCTCCCGTCTATCGCGTAGCCGCCTTCGAGCCCCATCAGCGTCGCGATCTTCCCCTCAGCCGCGATGCGCCGGATGTCCGCGGCGCTTCCCGCTTGCTGCCAGACGTCCGGTCGCTCCGCGGCGAGCGCGCGCACCGCGGCGATCTGCAAGTCCGCCCGCTCGACCGCCGCCGCGCCGCCCGCGCCGAAGTGTTCGGGCTCGACCCAGATCGAGAAGAACTGCGCGTCGAGCCCGCCCTCGCGGGCGCGCACGGCGTCGAGATGGCCGTCGGCGAGGCGCGCGTTAATGTTCGCCCCCTCATCGACGACGCGCTGCACGGTGTCGGCGTGCATGTCGACGAGGATCGCGCGGCGGTGCAGGGCGAGCGCGTCGGGGGCGGGGCCCGCGTCGTCTCGCGCGCGCGCGGCGGGGTCGGCGTG
This sequence comes from Pyrinomonadaceae bacterium, assembly GCA_036389335.1. Classification (GTDB taxonomy): domain Bacteria; phylum Acidobacteriota; class Blastocatellia; order Pyrinomonadales; family Pyrinomonadaceae; genus JAIVGV01. The sequence continues at coordinate 38,429 of DASVQC010000067.1, forward strand.
CGAAGCTCGTTCGGTCATGCGAGGGCCGGCGCGGGGCGGGATGAAGGCGGCAGAGCCGGGGCGTGCGCGCGGGCGCGGAGCGCGCCGGGCGCGACGCCCGGGCGTCCGACAATGCGGAAAGCGGGTGGTGATCGACGTTTATTCAAGCCGGGTGAAATGGTACGTCGCGCGCGGCTGAAGCCGCAAGAGGGCGAGAGGCGCGCGTGCTTGCCAAGCGTTCGCGGTTTACGGTATCGTGCCGTTTAATTCACGCGCGCCAAGAGATCAGCACAGTTTCTACAAGAGACTTTCGTACCATCGGGTGCGGGAATCGTCCGCCTCACTCCGACCGGGGCGGACAAAATTTAAGGAGCACAGAGCAGCCATGTTCGCAGACGACGCCCACGGCAAAGACATCAAGACCCCGCGCATCGTGCAGGAGGTCTGGCACAACGGCGAGTTCATCAAGTGGGACGACGCGCGCGTCCACGTCATGTCGCACGTCCTGCACTACGGCTCGTCGGTCTTCGAGGGCATCCGCTGCTACGCGACGAAGAAGGGCCCCGCCGTCTTCCGCCTGCGCGAGCACATGCAGCGGCTCTTGAACTCGGCGAAGATTTACCGGATGGAGCACGGCATCGCGCTCGACGAGCTGTGCGCGGCGGCGGTCGAACTCGTCCGGCGCAGCGACTTCGGCCAGTGCTACATCCGCCCGATCATCTTCCGCAGTCTGGACGAGTCGCGCCCCGCCTTCGGCGTCAACCCCTTCCCGAACCCGCTCTCGTGCTACATCGGCGCGTGGGACTGGGGCAAGTACCTCGGCGACGAGGCCATCGAGCGCGGCGTGGACGTGTGCGTCTCCTCGTGGCAGAGGCTCTCGCCCAACTCGATGCCCGCGATGGCGAAGTCGGGCGCGAACTACATGAACTCGCAGCTCATCAAGATGGAGGCCCTGAAGAACGGCTACTCCGAGGGCATCGCCTTGGACGACCGCGGCTTCGTCTCGGAGGGTTCGGGCGAGAACATCTTCATCGTCTATCAGGGCAAGGTGGTCACGCCGCCGCTCTCCTCCTCGATCCTGCCCGGCATCACGCGCGACAGCGTCATCGAAATCTGCCGCGCGCTCGAAATCCCCGTCGTCGAGCAGTCGATCCAGCGCGCCGCGCTCTACGTCGCCGACGAGGTCTTCTTCACGGGCACCGCCGCCGAGGTGACGCCCATCCGCTCTGTCGACAGGATTCAGATCGGCGCGGGCGCGCGCGGCGACGTGACGGCGCGCATCCAGAAGACTTTCTTCGAGATCACTTCCGGCGAGCGCCCCGCGCCCGGCGCGTGGCTCACCTACGTGAACGAAGCGCCGCGCGCCGCCGCGAACGAGAACAACAACGGGCACAGGGCGAGCGCGCCGCGCGTCAACGCCGCGACCGAACCTCTGGAGCGGGTCGCCGAGCCCGCCGAGTCGCAGCCGACGATCCTCTCGGCGGCGGCGAGCGACTAGGGGCGCGCGGCGCGGACGCGGCAGGGCTGTGCGGGCGATCAAACGCGTGTTTGATCGCCCGCATCTTTTTCGGGGCGCGACCCGGGGAGGAGATGCGAAGTCTCGGCGGCGACTGCCGCCTCCGCCGCCCCCGGGTCGTGAGAGACGGAGAAGTTGGCGAGCACCCGCCCGAAGATGTTTGTGACGTCGTCGCGGTCGAGCGGGCGCTCCGCGCCCGGCGTCAGGGCGTCGCCCAGACTTTCGATGAACCGCTCGGCGCAGTTCTCTCCGAGCCTGCGGTAGCTCTCGAACTGCGCCTCGTCGTACCAGAAGTCCGCCGTCGATTGCTGCGGGAACTGCCCGTTCTGCATCCGGTACTGCCGCACGTCAGCCGCCTCCCTCTTGTCCTTCGAGAGCGAGGGCTTGAACCAGACGACGACGCCGGTGCGCGCCCCCCGGCTCGTGTCCGTCCAGCCGAGCGTGACGGCGTGATCCTCGGAGTAGAGGATCGTGCCGACGACGAAGGGCTGCTCGGACAAGCCTCGCGAATTCTTTTCGAGCGCGGCGATGTTGAGCCTGATCTCCGCGCCGAAGTCGATGCGGCAGCGGCGCAGCGCGTCGCCGAGGTCTTGGAAGCAGGGCGCGGGGTCGGCGCCGCAGTCCGCGACGACGACGTAGCGGCAGCCGCGCTGGACGAGCGAGTAGAGCCCGGTGTTGTCGAAGTGCCCGCCGTCGGTGAGGTAGCAGTAGTTGGAGAGGGCGTTGGTCTGCGAGAGCAGCTCGCGCAGGATGTAGAAGGGCCAGAGCCGCGCGTAGGGCTCGCGCCAGTCGCGCTTGTTGGGCGTCGGGGCCCAGAAGCCGAGGCGGACGTTGAGGAACGTCATCAGCATGGCGAGCGAGGAGGAGAGCGTCATCGCGCCCATGTTCGGGCTCGCCGCCGCGCCCGAGACGGCGACCGCCGTGCCGAGCGAGAGCTGCCCGTCGAGGTAGTGGGCGGTCGAGCGGTAGCCCGTGGGCAGCGAGCCGCAGTAGTGCTTCGAGAGGGTGAAGTAGGCGGACGAGCGCTGCGCCGTGGCGAGGTCGCGCCCGCCGACGAGGTTGAGCGTCGTGTTGATGAGGTGGTAGGGCGCGCCGCGCTCGCAGTTGCGCAGCTCGCGCAGCAGCACGTCGTCGTCGCGCGCGTACTCCGTGATGTATCTCGTCTGGCGCATCGGGTTCGACGCGCCGAGGTAGGCGCGCACGAGCCGCCCCTTGTAGAAGGTGTGCATCGAGGTGGCGTTCGGGTCGTGCAGCCAGCCGAGCGCGACGACCCACGTGAGCATCACGCCGACGAAGGCGAAGACGGTCTGCCCGAGCAGCGCCGTGTGGTAGAACCCGCCGCCCGGCTGCACGAGGGTGAAGAGGATGAACGCCGTCAAAACGACGAGGGCCGACTGGACGAGCGCCAGCGGTCGGTTGTTGTCGCGCTCGCCGACGCCGACCTCCAGCAGCAGGTACAGGAGGCAGAAGAGGGGCACGGCGGCGAGGAAGTCGCCGAAGCCGTGGGGCGTCGGCAGCCGCTCCTGCGCCGGGAGTTGCTGAAACCTCTTCACCGCCCAGCCGAGGAACCCCAGCCAGAGGACGCCCGCGCTGTCGGGCCACCTCCTTTTCTGCTCCGCGCCCGCCCCGGCCCGCACCGGCCTCAAGGGGTTTTTGTCCCCCCACGACAGGTAGATGATGATCGTGCAGGCGTAGACGACGATCATCAGGTACCGGGCGATGGGCCCCAACCCGTCGATCACGTCCCAGTCGATCAGCCGCGCGAGCCGCGGCGCGACCGCGACGCCCTTGAGGGCGAGCCCCGCGTTGACGAGCGACTTCAGCAGGAGGGAGGCGAGGCCCAGCCAGAGGACGAACAGGAGCTTGAAGGGCCACCCCCTCCCGGCCCGCGCCTCCCCCGGGCCGGTCGTGGGCGGCGGTTCCGCCCCGGGCGCGAGGAACTCGCCCCGCGCCGCCCCCGCGCCGCGGCTTTCGCGCGCGCGCGCCGTGGCCCTCTCGCGCGGGGCCCTCTTCCTGATTCGCCCTTTCACCCTCTCGGCGCCCCGCGTGTCGCGCCACCTCGTCTCCGCCAGCGCGAAGTAGAGCGCGAGCGCGACGCCGACGCAGGTCGTGAGCGAGAGGAAGAGCGTGAGCCTCGCGTCGGGCTGCGCGCCCGCCGCGCCGCGCATGACGTCGAGCGCCACGTAACGCCGGTTGATGAGCGTCATCAACACGTTCGCCAGCCACGAGGCGAGGACGGCCAAGACGACGAGGACGAGCGTCGGCGTGACGGCGAAGATGACGCGGCTGAAGCGCGACGGCGCGGCGACGTCGCGCCGGTCGTGCCCGCCCGCGGGCGAAGTCCGCACCGCCGTGTAGATCGATCCGCCAATCGCCAGCGCCAGCGCCAGCCAGCCGCCGCTGCGCGCGGCGTAGGCGGCCAAGCCGCCCCGCAGCCGCGTGTCGCGGGCGAGCATGTAGTTGACCAACTCGTGCCCGAAGCCCGCGAAGATGAGGATCATGGCCGTCAGGAAGAAGGCGACGAGCAGCTTCGAGTGGATGCCGATGAACTTGTTGCGCCGCTCCTCCCTGCGCCAGCGCCGCTCGCGCCGCGCCTCCTCCTTCGTCATCAACTGGCCCGCGCGGGACTTGAACAAGCGGCGCATCCGCTTGAACAAGCGGCCCATCCACTTGAACAAGCGGCGCATCCACTTGAACCTGCGGCGCATCCAGTTGAGACAGCGGCGCATCCAGGAGGGCGGGAAGTCGACCGGCGGGTAGAGACCGTAGACGACGATCAGGACGACGGACAGCCCCCAGCAGCCCAACAGCCCGCGGCCCTTCGCCCACCCGGGCAGCGCGCCCAACACGCCCGCGCCCGACGCCGACGTCGCGCGCGCGTAGACGATCAGGCCGAGGATCGAGAGGAGCAAAAAGACCGTGCCCGCGCCGAACCAGCCGCCCATCTGCTCGCGCGGGTTCTCGACGTCGCCGCTGTACTTCATCCAGAGCGCCGTCGTGAAGAACATCAGCCCGGCGAGCAGGACGAGGGGCACCGCGATGAGGAGGAGGCGCGCCCGCACGGCGGCGGTCGAAGCCGTCGCCGGGTAGGTGAAGAAAAAGAACTGGCTCTGGGGGTTGTAGGAGTCCGGCTGCAAGACGAAGTAGAGCTGCCCGACGAGCACGCAAGCGATGAGGATGGGCAGCAGGATGCTCCACGTCAGAGTCAGGTTGCGCCCGATGACCGTCGCCGCGCGCCACGTGTCGGCGCTGAGCGCCCCCTTGCGCGGGGTCAGGTAGTTGGCGAACAGGCGCAGGTGTTTGACGGGATCGCGCCCCGCGCTCTTTAAGTCCTCGACCTCCTCCTCTTTGACGCGCCGCTTCGCGCCATCGCGGGGCGACCCCGCGGGCTCGCCGGAGTCCAACTCCCCTTCGCCCGCGAGCGGCGAGATGAGTTCGCGCGGCGGGAAGAACCGCCCGCCGCCGCGCTGCGCTTCGGGCGCGCGCGCCAGCCACGCGCTCCACCAGCCGCCCAGATAGCCGCCGCCGGAGACCGTCGAGAGGTAGTCGAAGACGCGCAGCAGCCCTCCGGCGTGCAGGCCTTGCAGCAGGCCGAGGCAGAAGGTGGCGCTGCGATTGCCGCCGCCCGAGAGCGCCAGCCCGACCAGATCGCGCGGCGGGGAGGTAGCGCCCTCGTCCGACACGCCGCAACGGTGACGGCGCGTGCGAATCTCATCCCACTCCGTGCGGAACACCTTCGGGAAGCGGGCGGCCTGCGTCTCAGACTCCTGCGCGATCTGGGGCGGCGCGCCCGGCGTCTGCTGCGGTTCTGTGGTCTTCATTTCTCGCGGGGTTGGGCGGGCGCGTCGCGCGCACGCGTCACACGACGGGCCGTCGGCTCGGGGCGTTGGTGAGAGCTTTTCCGCGTCGCCCCGGCGCGATTTCTCTGGCGGCACGCCGCGGAAAGACGCGGAGTTTAAGGCGCGCGCCCGCGCGCGTCAACAGAATTCTTCGCGCCGGAGGCCCGTTGACGCGCGCCGAAACGGCGTGCGAGAATGGTTCTCGTGACGCCGCACGACGCTCGCCCGCGGCGCCCGATCCAGGCCCCGCCCGCCTCAACCGCCCGCGCCCGTCGGCTTCAGAAAATTGCCCGCGACGAAATCAGGTAGGCCCCGCGCCACCCGCCGTCTAAAACGCGACCCGTCAGACACAGGAACTTATGCCCATCAAGATTGACGATCTGCTGCGCAGCGCGACCGCGTGCGGCGCGTCCGACCTGCACATCAAAGCCGGCTCGATCCCCGTCATGCGCGTGGACGGCGAGCTGAGGCCCGTCCTCGAAGCCCCGCGGCTCAAGCAGGAGGACACGCTCGACCTCGCCTTCTCGATCATGTCGAACCGGCAGAAGCAGCGGTTCAAGGAGGCGTCCGAGGTGGACATCGCCTACGGCCTTTCGGGCGTCGGGCGCTTCCGCGCCAACGTCTTCCAGCAGCGCGGCACGGTCTCGATGGTCTTGCGCGTCATCCCCGACCGCGTGCGCACCGTCACGGAGCTGGGCCTGCCGCCCGTCTGCGAGCGCATCGCGGAGGAGCAGCGCGGCCTGATCCTCGTCACCGGCGCGACCGGCTCCGGCAAGTCCTCGACGCTCGCCGCGCTCATCGACCACATCAACTCGACTCGCGGCGGCCACGTCGTGACCATCGAAGACCCCATCGAGTTTCTGCACCGCGACAAAAAGTCTTTCATCTCGCAGCGCGAGGTGGACGTGGACACGCGCTCCTTCGCCGAGGCGCTGCGCGGGGCGCTGCGCCAAGACCCGGACGTGATCCTCGTCGGCGAGATGCGCGATCTCGAAACCATCGAGACGGCCTTGACCGCCGCCGAGACCGGCCACCTCGTCCTCTCCACCCTCCACACGCTCGACGCCACAGAGACCATCACGCGCATCGTCACGGCGTTCCCGCCGCACCAGCAGAAGTCCGTCCGCATTCAACTGGCGGGGATACTCCGCGCCGTCGTCTCGATGCGGCTCGTGCGCGCCTCGGGCAACGCCGCGGGGCGCGTCCCCGCCGCCGAGGTGATGATCTCGACCGGCACCATCCGCGACTACATCGCCAACGAGGAGAAGACCCCGATGATCCGCGACGCCATCGCCGCGGGCACCTCGCAGTACGGGATGCAGACCTTCGACCAGTCGCTCTTCAACCTCTTCCAGTCGGGCCTGATCACGATGGAGGAGGCGGTGCGCGGGGCGTCGAACCCGGACGAGTTCCGCCTGCGCGTCTCCGGCATCAGCACGACCGCCGAGGCGGCCAAAGATCAGATCGTCTCGATGAGCAACAAGTAAGACCGCCGGGCAGTGTCATCATTTGATTTTCCTCCGTGCCCCCTCCGCGTCCTCTGTGACTCCGTGGTGAGTGCTTCTGATCCATACCTCACCACGGAGTCACGGAGGACACGGAGCGGGCACAGGGGGAAGCCGAAACCGGGACACTACTGATCGTCGCCCCGCCGAAAGTTAATAGTTGTTATTGACTTTTGGCGGGCGCGCGGGTTATAAACTCCCGCACGACGATGCCGACGAGAGATCAACAGCAGCAGGCGCGCGCGCTCAGGGAGCGGCTCGACGAGAAGGGCTCGCACCTGACGCGCCAGCGCGCCGCCGTCTTCGACTACCTGAGCGGCGTCTCGCACCACCCCTCCGCCGAGGAGATTTACCACGCCGTCAAGCTGAAGCTGCCGCGCATCAGCCTCGCCACGGTCTACAAGAATCTGGAGAAGCTCGTCGAGTGCGGCGTCGCCTCGAAGCTCACCTACGGCGACGCGGCGGCGCGCTACGACATCCGCACCGATCACCACTACCACACGCGCTGCCTCGGCTGCGGCAAGATTCAGGACTTCGACGCCGCCGAGGGCGTCGAGGCGCTGAGGCGGATCAAGCCCCGCGGCTTCGACGTGACGGACTACCGGCTCGAACTCTTGGGGCGCTGCCGGGACTGCCGCCGCTAATTTTTTTGCCCGACGAACAATAATAATTATTGTTCCTGACTTGAACCGACGACGAAGGAGGAGAGGAGACGGCATGAGTGAGGAGAAAAAGGGGGCGCAGCCGGGCGACGGGGGCGAGACCCTGACGCTGACGAACCGGCAGGGCCACCCCGTCCACGACAACCAGAACAACCGCACGGTGGGCGAGCGCGGCCCCGCGGTGCTCGAAAACTACCAGTTCCTCGAAAAGATCACGCACTTCGACCGCGAGCGCACGCCCGAGCGGGTCGTCCACGCGCGCGGGGCGGGCGCGCACGGCTACTTCGAGGCTTACGGGCAGATCGGCGACTCGCCCGCGTCGGCCTACACGCGCGCGAAGCTCTTTCAGGAGCCCGCCCGGCGCACGCCCGTCTTCGTCCGCTTCTCGACCGTCATCCACGGCGGGCACTCGCCCGAGAACCTGCGCGACCCGCGCGGCTTCGCCGTCAAGTTCTACACCGAGGACGGCAACTGGGACCTCGTCGGCAACAACCTGCAAATCTTCTTCATCCGCGACGCCGTGAAGTTCCCCGACCTCGTCCACGCCTTCAAGCCCGACCCCGTGACGAACCGGCAGGACGCGCGCCGCATCTTCGACTTCATCTCGCTCACGCCCGAGGCGATGCACATGATCACGTGGCTCTTCAGCCCGTGGGGCATCCCCGCGAGCTACCGCGAGATGCGCGGCTCGGGCGTCAACACCTACAAGATGTACAACGCGGAGGGCGAGGGCGTTCTGGTCAAGTACCACTTCCGCCCGAAGCAGAAGGAGCGCAACCTCAAGCAGTCGGAGGCCGACCGGATCGGCAACTTCAACCACGCGACGCAGGACTTGTACGAGGCGATTGAGCGCGGCGACTTCCCCGAGTGGGAGATGTGCGTGCAGATCATGTCCGACGGCTTCCACGAGGAGCTGGACTTCGACCCGCTCGACGCGACGAAAATCTGGCCCGAGGAGAAGTTCCCGCTGATGCCCGTCGGTCGCCTCGTGCTCGACCGCAACCCGGTCAACTACTTCGCGGAGGTCGAGCAGGCCGCCTTCGGCACGGGCGTGCTCGTCGACGGGCTGGACTTCTCCGACGACAAGCTCTTGCAGGGCCGCACCTTCTCCTACTCCGACACGCAGCGCCACCGCGTCGGCACGAACTACCTGCAACTGCCGATCAACCGCCCGAAGACGCGCGTCGCCACCAACCAGCGCGACGGCCAGATGGCGTATCACGTGGACGGCGTGGAGGCGGGCGAGAACCCGCACGTCAACTACGAGCCCTCGTCGAAGGGCGGCTTGAGGGAGGCCCCGAAGGCGGGCAAGGATCACGCGCCCTTCGTCTCCGGCAACGTCGTCCGGCAGGCGATCAGCCGCGCGAACAACTACGGTCAGGCGGGCGAGCGCTACCGCTCCTTCTCCGGCGAGGAGCGCGACGAGTTGATTTCCAACCTCGTCGGCGCGCTCTCACAGTGCGACCGCGACATACAGGATCGCATGGTCGCTCACCTCTCGCAGTGCGACGCGGATTACGGGAGGCGCGTGGCGAAGGGCTTGGGACTCGCGTCCGCCCCCCTGTCGGCGGATTCGGCGCGCGCGAGCTGAAGCGTTACTTAGAGCGCCCCGCACAGACTCGGCGGGCGGGTTTATTCGTAGGGGCGGCGCCGGGCCCCGCCCCTACAAGTATTGCGGCGGCTCGCTCCGCTCGTCGTCACCTGTAGGTTTGCAGCATCTCACGGAAGTCCCACGTCGGCTTGTAGGGGAGGTTGGTGCCGACGATCACGTCGTTCCTCGTGTCGATCCAGTAATAGTTGCTCGTGTGCTCCACCTTGTAGGCTTCGCCCGTCTCCGGATCGACCACGCGCGTCACGCCCCGCAGGGTATCGCCCACCTGCTCGTTGCGCCACCCCCAAGAAGCCCAGCGCGCGTCCCGCGTCTGCTGTTGGAGGTTCGCGGTGAACTCGCGGTAGCCTCGGAACTGCGCGGCGATCCGCTCGTCAGCGCCGACTTCGGCGCGCCACCACTGCGGGTTGATGGCGAAGCTCGTGCTTAGCCTCTGGAGCACGGCGTCGGCCTGGGTCGCGCGCTCGGCGGGGGCGAGGAAGCCGTCGAGCCGCGAGACGTTCCAGACGTTCCCCACGCCGGGGTTGCGGTTAATCGACGTTTCCGCGAACAGGTAGCCGACGTAAGACTGTCTCCCCATCTGGCAGGTGAAGACCACCTCGCCCGCGGTGTATTGATTCCTGCTCAGCAGCAGGCCACGGGAGGCTAAACCCTGTATGTAGTCGGGGCGGTCGGCCTGCCGCAGCAAGCGCAGGTTGCCGCAGTTCTGCGCCATGTTCCGCTGAGCGTACTCGGCGGCGAAATACGCCGCGGGGCGGAAGCGCAGGACGAGACTCGTCGTGCCGGGATACAACTGGCCTTCGTGCGTCCCCAGACTGTCGAGGGTCTGGTTCGGCTCGATGTATTGAGGGGGCAGGCGCACGTCGCCGGAGCGCACGTTGATCTGCCCGTCGGGCGATTGCGCGACCACCTCCTGCTGCCTGCTGATGGTGCTCGCGCGTTTGATGCCTCCCCACACGCGCCAGCCCGCGGGGACTTCGACGCTGAAGGCGCTCTCGGTCGGGTCCACCCACCGCTGGAACTGCAAACCCGCGAGCGGATCGTAAGCTTCGGGGCGAGCGCCGCCGCCCGCGGCGGACTGCGTCACGCGGAAGCTCCCGAGGATGCGCGCGAAGACGGGCTCCATCGTCTGGAAGCGCGCGGGCTGCGCGGCGACCGCGTAGAAGAATCCGTTCGCGGCTCTGCCGGAGTTGGCCCACCAGAGCGCGGTCGTCTCGCGCAGACTGCTCTCGTCGGCGCCGACGGCGCGGACGCCGTTCGTGCCGAACTGCCATCCCCCGCGCGGCACGCCCCACCTCTGCCCGGGCGAGAGCTGGCTGGCGATGCCCGTCATCAAACGGTATGCGCGTTTGGCGTCGAGCTGCCCTTCGACCCTGAGCGGGTAGATCGTCACGCGCTCGGCGTTCGCGCCCGCGACCGTGACGCGCCCCGAATCGTTTCTCACCCTCCAGCCCTGTGGGGCCTCGACCGAGAACCCGGACGGGTCCTGATGCGTCCTCCAACTTTGCGCGCCCGTGGTGGTGCACGCGGCGAGCAGCAGCGCGGTTGCTAGTGAGGTTGCTAAGACGGTGATCCCTGACATGGTCGTTGACCTCCTGTAACGGTAGTTCTTCCGCCCGTGCTGCCCGCCGCGTTAACCCTCCTCCGGCGACGCTTACGGCGTGCCGAAGCGGAGCCGGTACTCCTGCGAGTTGACGAACCCGTTGACCATCGAGCGGAAGTTGGCGGGGCTGGCGTTGAGGGTGTTGAGCCACGCGCTGAAGCCCTGCGGCTCCGGGTCTCGGCGCAGGTAGCCGAAGTACTGCATGGCGACGAAGGCGTCGTTGAACATCTTGCGCTGCACCTCCGGGCTCTCCACCACCTCGCGCAGGACTTGCGCCCGCGTCTTCGTCGCGGCGTCGAGCGCCGCGACGAGCTGCGCCTTGTTCGAGAGCG
>DASVQC010000068.1:0-61947 GCA_036389335.1 Pyrinomonadaceae bacterium
CATGGGCAGGCAGTAACAAGCCCTGCCCCTACATTAACCTCTCGCAGCCTGTAACTGCGCTTCACCATCGGGAGAAAATTATGCAAAAACTAAAGCTACTAGGTGCTTCAATCACCTTGACGTTCTTACTTTCCGTCTCCGCTCTTGCAGACGACGGCATAATTTCAACAGGGAAGACCCCGCCGCCTCCGCCTCCGCCGCCTGCTTCATCGACCATGCAAAGTGATGCGGCTGATACGGACGGCATAATGGGAACCGGTGCCCCGGTAGCCGACGCGGTGACGGAAGTCGCGACGGCTGTGTTGCAGGGCGTGTTGGCTCTGTTCTAGTTAGCCCGCTGCATACGAACGACCTTGACCGCCGCGCGTCTGAGCAGTCGGCGGCTAGGTCTTCGTGTGTCTGTTGAAAGCACCGTTGGGATGAGCGCCCGGTATGTGAGTGCTCGTGCGCGTGAGATTAACCTTAGTCGGAGAGGTATGGCAATAGGTTTTTACTGATAATTTCGGCGTGCTATTCCAATCTAAAAGACTTACATCGCCGTGCAAGAGTCTTGCATAGACGCGGACGCCTCCGCCCGTGGCGGAGTGCGCGAAGGCGGTGCCGAAATGCCGCCTCGACCGTGGGGGAGGGGGGCGGGTCGTGCTCTATAAGGAGCGTCGGCGCGGACGATCTTAATCGTCCTCGATTGAGTTTTAATCGTCCTTAATGGTGGGTGGATTTTGCCGGGGCGTTTGCGGAGGCGCGCGGGCGGATGTACCATCCCGTGCGCCGCGAAACTCCGATGCAAGCCCACCCGACAGCCGTCATCAGCCCGCGCGCGCGTGTCGCGCACGGCGCGCGCGTCGGCGCTTACGCCGTCGTCGAAGACGACGTGGACATCGGCGAGGGCTGCGAGATCGGGGCGCACGCGGTCGTCAAACGCTTCACGACCCTCGGCGCGCGCAACCGCGTCTTCGAGCACGCGACGTTGGGCGGCGAGCCGCAGGACGTGAAGTTCGGCGGCGAGCGCTCGCGACTCCTCGTCGGCGACGACAACCTGATCCGCGAGGGCGTGACCATCCACCGCGCGAGCGGCGAGGGCGAGGCGACGCTCGTCGGCTCGCGGAATTTTTTGATGATCGGCGTCCACGTCGCGCACAACTGCGTGGTGGGCGACGACAACGTCTTCGCCAACGGCGTCGCGCTCGCCGGGCACATCGCCGTAGAGGATCACGCCTTCCTGTCGAACGACGTGGGCTGCCACCAGTTCGTGCGCGTCGGTCGGTTTGCTATGGTCGGCGGGAAGTCGAAGATCGTGCAGGACGTGCTGCCGTTCTTCACGACCGACGGCAACCCCGCGCGCGTGCGCGGGTTGAACACCGTCGGACTGCGCCGCGCCGGGTTCCCCGCCGAGAGCCGCCGCGCTCTGCGCCGCGCGCACCGGCTCCTCTTCCGAGAGGGGCTGCCGTTGGCCGCCGCGCTCGACGCGCTCGACGCGCTCGACGACGAGCACGTGCGTCACTTGGTCGCGTTCATACGCGCCTCGCGCCGCGGCTTCACGCGCGCCGCGCGAAGCAAGAGAAGCGGCGAGGACGAGGGCGAGCTTTGTTGAACGACCTGATCGAATGTCGAAATAAGACAGGTCTCACGCAAAGGCGCAAAGGGCGCAAAGAGACCTCGCGGGTTAACGGTCGGAAATTTCTTTGCGATCTTCTTTGCGCGCCTTGCGCCTTTGCGTGAGGAATCTTTATGGCCGGAGACGGAACGGGAAAGACTGTCGCCGAACTCGCCGCGCTGGCCGGGGCGCGCGTCGTCCGCGGCGGCGAGACGCTCATCACCCATGTCGCGGGCGTCGAGTCGGCTGAAGCGGGCGCGGTCGCGTTCGTCGAGGGGCAGAAAGTTTTGGAGGGCGCGCGCGAGTGTCGCGCGTCGTGTTTGATCGTGCCGGGGGGGGCGGCGGCGGCGGGCGCGCGTGAGATCGCGCCGGGCGTCGCGGCGCTCGTCGAGGCGGCGCGACCGAAGCTCGCCTTCGCGCTCGTGGCGCGCGCGCTGCACCCGCCGAAGGCGCGCGGCGCGGGCCGCCACCCGACGGCGGTCGTCGCCGCGAGCGCCGAGGTTGACGAGGGCGCGTTCGTCGGCGCGCACGCGACCGTGGGCGAGAGGGCGCGCGTCGGCGCGGGGACGCAAATCCTCGCGGGCGCGCGCGTCGGAGACGACGTGGCGGTCGGGCGCGGGTGCGTGCTGCACGCGGGCGTCGTCCTCTACGACGGCGTCTCGCTCGGCGACCGCGTCGTCCTGCACGCGGGCGTCGTCGTCGGCGCGGACGGCTTCGGCTACGTGCGCGACGGCGAAGGCGTCTATCACAAGTTCCCGCAGATCGGGACGGTCGTGATCGAGGACGACGTGGAGATCGGCGCGCTGTCGTGCGTGGATCGCGGCGCTCTCGGCGCGACGCGCATCGGGCGCGGGACGAAGATCGACAACCTCGTGCAGATCGCGCACAACGTAGAGATCGGCGAGCGCGTCGTCATCGCCGCGCAGACGGGCATCAGCGGGAGCACGGTCGTCGAGTCGGACGCAGTGATCGGCGGGCAGGTCGGGATGGGCGATCACGCGCGCGTGCTCTCGGGCGCAATCGTCGGCTCGCAGGCCGGAATCCTGCCGGGCAAGATCGTGCGCGCGGGCGTCTGGTGGGGCACGCCCGTGCAGCCGCTCGATGAGTACAAGCGTCTGAACGCGCACGTCAAACGGCTGCCGCAGGTGCGCGAGGAGTTGAAGGAGCTGCGCCGCCGCGTCGAGGAACTCGCGGCCATGATCGAAGGGAAAGAGGAAGAAGATGGAGGCGCGTGAGATCGAGGCGGGGACGCAAATCCTGATCGGCGCCCCGGCGCGCCCGATGCCGAGCGCGCAGTCCGCCGCCATCGCCGCCGTGCTCGCGAAAGTCCCGGGCGTCGTCGAGGCGCACCTGCCGCAGGTCTACGCGCCGGGCGCGATGACGGAGCCGGCGCAGGTGCTCGTCGTCGTCCTCGGCCCCGGCGCGGACGCGGACGCGACGCTCGACGCGATCAACTGCGACCTCGCGCGCCTGCTCACCGAGGACTCGCGACTCGACATCTTCCCCGTCGCGAGCGACAGCGGCATTCTCAAGGACGTGCGCGCCGTCGGCTGCCGCATACTCGGCGAGGCGCGCGGCCCGAAACCGTGGTGGCGATTCTGGGGTAGGTGAGGGCGCAGCTTCGCCCGACCAGACGGCAACTAGCCCAAGATGCCGTCACTGCGTCTGCGGACGAACTCAATATCAAGTACCTTTTTCGTTCTGTCGGGCAAAGCTTTCGCGCGTTCAAAATTCCCCACCCGGAGGGCTTTTTACTTCGCCAACGCCGCGCCACTCGCGGAGCGCGCGCAGGGTCGCGTCAGCCGCGCGGTCTGAGGCGCGGGCTTCGCGGAGCGGGGCGGCGGCGGCGCGCAGCCGCCCGCGCGCGCGCGCGTTGCGCTCGGGGTCGAGCAGCGCGTCGAGTTCGCGCGCGAGCGCGCCGGGCGTGAAGTCGTACTGCATCAACTCCGCCGCGACGCGCTCGCCGGCGACGAGGTTGACGAGCCCGTAGTGCTCGACGCTGATGAGGCTGCCGAGCACGTGCCAGTTGATCCCCGACTCCTTGTAGACGACGACGAGCGGCGTCTCCGTGAGCGCGGCTTCGAGCGTCGCCGTGCCCGAGGCGACCGCCGCGGCGTCAGCCGCCGAGAGCGCCTCGCGCGTCTCGCCGCGCACGACCCGCAGGCTAACCTCGCGCGCCGCGGCGGGATTAAAAACGTCGGAGATGATCTGCCCCGCCTCCCGCGGCTCGCGCGTCGGCGCGAGTGCGACGACGAACTGCGCGCCCGCGCGGCTGCGTGCGAGGAGCTTCGCGGCTTCGAGCATCGGGGGCAGGATGCGTTCGAGTTCCTTGCGGCGGCTGCCGGGCAGGAGCGCGACGATCTCGCGCGCGGGATCGAGATCGTGTGCGCGACAAAACTCCGCGCGGTTGTCGAGCCTGCTGACTTCGACGCCGAGCGGGTGCCCGACGAACTCGACGTGGGAGACGCCGCGCGCCGCGTACCACGCGGGCTCGAAGGGCAGCAGCGCGAGCAGCAGGTCTACGTCGCGCCGCACCTGACGGACGCGGTAGCCGCGCCATGCCCAGAGCTGGGGGCTGACGTAGTAGATCACTTTCAGCCCTCGCGCGTGGAAGGCGCGGGCGAGGCGCAGGTTGAAGTCGGGGAAGTCGACGAGCACGACGGCGTCGGGCCTGCGCCGGAGTCCGGCCCGCTTCAGTTGTCGGTAGGCGCGGCGAAACTTGGGGAGCGCGGAAGCGATCTCGACGAGCCCGGTGATCGACAGCTCGTCGGTGTCGACGACCGGCTCGACGCCCGCGCCGCGCATCAGCCCCTGCGCGCCGCCGAAGAACTCGAACGTCGTTTCCGGCGCGCGCTCGCGCAGCGCGCGCACGAGCGAGGCCGCGTGCGCGTCGCCCGAGGGCTCGCCCGCGACGATCATCAAACGAAAGCTCTCCGCGCCCGCCACGGGTCGCATAGTAGCATCGCGCCCCGGTCGCGAGGGCGCGATTTTGCCGCGCCGCGCGCGCCCGCACCCGCGCTCGTGGGTCGCGCGGCAGCCTCGCTTGTCGCGCTTCCGCGCCGCGTGCTAGCATCGCCGCGCTCCTCCGTTGAAGAGCGCGGCGGCGAAATTCTCCAGAGCGCCCCCCGCGCTTCGGTGTGATCCGAGTCGGGGTTTCTGCGTTTGGGCTTCATTCCTCCTGCGACAAGTCGGACGTGGACGCGCGCCCCGAAGCGTGCGGCGTGGCTCGCACCGTTGTGCCTGCTCTTCGGCCTCGCGCCCTGCCGCGTCGTGCGCGCGCAGCAGCCGAACCCGGTCGACCGCAAAGTCACGAACCCGATCACCGACACGCCGAACGTCAACCCGCTCGAACAGAACCAGCCGATCCGACCGCGCCAGCGCCCGTCGGTCGGCGCGGCGGGCGCGGCGGGCGAAGATTTAGACATCCGCGCGCAGAAGCAGACCGTCACGGGCGACAAGGACACGCACGTCTTCCTCTACGAGGGGAACGTGGACGCGCGCGTCGGCATCTACCGCCTGCAGGCCGACAAGCTCACCTACTACGAGGCGACGCAGAAGCTCGTCGCCGAAGGGAGCGTCGTCTTCGATCAGGGCGAGCTGCAGCGCATCACGGGCTCGCGCGCCGAGTTCAACGCGCGCACCAAGCTCGGCTTCTTCATGAACTCGACGGGCTTCACGAACCAGACCGACGACGGCACGATCATCTACTTCACCGCCGACTCGGTCGAGAAAGTTTCGGCGAGCAAGGTCATCATCGTCAACGGCACGATCACCGCCTGCGACGAGGAGAACCCGAAGTGGAGCTTCACGGCCAAGCGCGCCGAGATCACCTTGAACGACCGGGTGCGGGCCAAGCGCCCGGCCTTCCGCATCAAGGGCGTGCCCGTGCTGCCGCTGCCTTACGTCTCCGTCTCGATCAAGCGGCGCGACCGCGCCTCCGGCTTCCTGACGCCGACCGTCGGCGGCTCCGGCAAGAAGGGCTTCCGCATCTCGAACGCCTACTACCAGACGCTCGGTCGCTCGGCTGACGCCACCTTCCGCAACGACATCTTCACCGGGCGCGGCGTCGGCTTCGGCGCCGACGTGCGCACGATGGCCAACTCGCGCTCGTACCTCTACTTCGGGTTCTACGCCGTCAAGGATCGACTCTTCGGCGCGAAGGCCGACGCGCAGAACCCCGATCAGGGCGGCACGAGCTTCTACGCCGACGGCGTACACTACTTCCCGAACGGCTTCGTCGCGGCGGTGGACGTGAACATCACCTCGAACCTCGCCTTCCGCCAGATCTTCTCCGACGACGTGCAGCGCGCCATCTCGCCCGAAGAGCGCTCGCAGGTCTTCGTCAACAAGAACGCGGGCGCGTACAGCTTCAACTTCCTCGCGCGCTCGCAGGTCACGTCGATCCCGAACGCGCGCATACGCATCCGCCAGATGCCGAGCGTGCAGTTCGACAAGCGGCCCTCGCCGCTCGACTTCTTCAAGAAGCTCCCCGCCTACTTCTCCTTCGAGTCGGGCTTCGAGGGCCTGAGCCGCAAGGAGGCGGTCGAGGACCTGGCGACGTTCCAGCAGCAGACCGGGAGTTTGAGCCCGCTCATCACGCCCTCGCTCGTGCAGCGGCTGCGGGTGCGACCGCAGGCGAGCGTGCCCCTCAACTTCGGCGGCTGGACGGCGACCGCCACGGGCACGCTCGACGGCACTTACTACTCGAACTCGCTCGATCCGCTGACGCGCCTCGTCCTCGGTCGCAACCTCTCGCGCCTCTACGGCGAGTTCGACTTCGACGTGCGCCCGCCCGCGCTCGCGCGCAACTTCTACAAGCCGGACGGCTCGCTGCGCTTCCGCCACGTCGTCGAGCCCTACGCCGTCTACCGGAAGATCGAGGGCGTCGGCAACCCCGAGCGCGTCATCCGCTTCGACTACCTCGACGCCGTGGCCGACACCAACGAGATCGAGTTCGGCCTGACCAACCGCTTCTTCACGCGCCGCTCCACCGAGAACGTGTCGGGGCGCGCGCCCGCGTCGAACACCCCCAACGGCGCGAACGGCGCGAAGGACGTGTCGCCGCTGACGAGCCAGCCCTACGAGGCCCTGTCGGTGACGGTGCGCGGGAAATACTTTTTCGATCCCTTCTTCGGCGGCGCGCTCACCCCCGGCAGGCGCAACCAGTTCTACCCGATCAACACTTTCTCCGGCTTCACCTACGGCGGCGTGCCGCGCCGCTTCTCGCCCCTCAACGTCGAGGCGCGCGTGCGCCCGACCGGCGTCTTCGCCGCCGACGTGCGGACGAACATCGACGTGGCGAGTTTCGGCGTGCGCGATCTCGCCATCAGCTTCGAGATGCGGAAGCGTCTGGTGCAGGCGCTCACGACCTTCTACTACACGCGCGCCGTCTCGCTCGCGCCCTCGCTCGAAAGGTTCGCAGACCCGCTGACGGGCAGGGAGGCGGGCACGCTCAAAGGCGCGCAGTGGAGCCCGGCGCTCTTCGTGGGCACGCCCGACAAGGGGCTCTTCGTCGGCACGTCCACCTTCTTCGACTTCCAGAACCGACCGGGCAAGAACAGCCCGCTCGTGAGCACCACCTTCACCGTCGGCTACACGTGGGACTGCTGCAACCTGACCGTGCAGGACTTCTTCTACAACCTCGGCCTGCGCAAAGAGAACCGCGTCGTCTTCAGCTTCCGCCTCAACGGCATCGGCACCTTCGGCACCGAGCAGTTCGGCCAGCACTTCAGGTGAAGGATGAGGGATGAGGGATGAGGGATGAAGGAGACGCGGGGACAGGGAGACGCGGCGAGGAAGAGTAGAGGCGATGGAGCCTGCTGAGCGTAGTCTTTTCTCTCCCCGCGTCCCCCGCGTCCCCCACTCCCCGCGTCTCCTTAAATTTCATCCCTCATCCTTCATCCCTCATCCCTAAAATACTCGCCGCCCGTACATCTTTTGTGACATCGGGCGCGTCTAAAATCGGGCATCCAATCGGACGAGTTCGGTCGGCTTCCCGCGCGGCATTTCCCCCCGATTCAGCTATTACAATTTCTTCGGATCAGACGGCGGCTGCTTGAGAAGAGCCGCCGCGTCGCGTAAATTCATTGTTTGCCGCACCACCCCTTTGCCGCTCGCGGCGGCGGCAAGCATCCGACGATCATGCCCGCCGGGCGGCGGGCGGAGAATACCGATTCATGCAAGTTTCCCCGTTCGCACGCCGGCTCGCGCGCGCCGCCTCAGCCCGCCGCTTCACACTCCTGCTGAGCCTCCTCGCCGTCGCGGCGCTCGCGCCCTTCGCCACGCACGGCGCGCAGGACGCTCCCGCGCCGCGCAGCGCGGCGAAGTCGCGCGGGAAGGTCGCCGATTTCGTGCCCGGCCACGTGCTCGTGCGCTTCCGCAGCGAGGCCGCCGCGCGCCGCGTCGAGAGCGCGCCGGGGACTGTGCGCGGCACCACCCTGCTGAGGCCCCCGCACGGAGCGGTTCTGGACGGGACGGGCTATGAGCAGATCGAAGCGCGCGTCGAGCGGTTCGAGGGGTCTGATCTGGTGCGCGGGCTCCGCCTCGCCTACGTCGAGCCCGGCGACACGCTCGCGGCCATAGAGGCTTTCAAGTCGATGCCCGACGTGCTCTACGCCGAGCCCGACTACGTGCGGCACCTCGCCAACACGCCGAACGATCAGCGCTTCCCGGAGATGTTCGGGCTGAAGAAGATTAACGCCGAGGGGGCTTGGAACACGACGACGGGCGGCGGCGCGGGCGTCGTCGTCGGCGTCGTCGACGAGGGCGTGGACATCACCCACCCCGACCTCGCCGCGAACATCTGGACGAACCCCGGCGAGATCGCGGGCAACGGGGTTGACGACGACGGCAACGGCAAGATCGACGACGTGAACGGCTGGGACTTCACCGCCTGCACCAACCCGAACCCGAACCTCACCCCCGGCTGCGGCAACAACAGCGTCTTCGACGGCGCGGGCGGAGCGCCTTACGTCCCCGGCGACCCCGCGAGCGATCAGACCGACGCGCACGGCACGCACGTCGCGGGCACGATAGGCGCGGTCGGCAACAACTCGCTCGGCGTCGTCGGCGTCAACTGGAACGTCAAGATCATGCCGCTGAAGTTTATCGGCGCGTCCACGGGCGAGACGTCGAACGCCATCCGCGCCGAAGCCTACGCGAAGGCGATGCGCGACAAGTGGGTCGCGACGAACGGCGCGCAGGGCGCGAACGTCCGCGTGCTCAACAACTCCTACGGCGGCAGCGGCTCGTCGCAGGCCGAGCTTGACAGCATCAGGGCGGTGGGCGACTCCGGCATCCTCTTCGTCGCCGCCGCGGGCAACCGTTCGCTCAGCAACGACTTCGCCCCCTCGTTCCCGTCCAACTACGACGCCGCGAACCTGATCGCCGTCGCGGCCTCGGATTCCGCCGACAACCTCTCGTCCTTCTCCAGCTTCGGGGCGCGCCTCGTCTCCGTCGCCGCGCCCGGCTCCGGCATCCTCTCGACCACGCCCGACAGCACTTACGACTTCTTCCAAGGCACGTCGATGGCGGCGCCGCACGTCGCCGGCCTCGCCGCGCTCGTCTGCGCGCTCGACCCGCAGATGGACGTGTCCCGCCTGCGCAGCCTCGTCGCGTACAACGGCGACCTGATGCCCGCCGCCGCCGGCAAGCTCTACACGCAGCGCCGCATCAACGCCTTCAACTCCGTTCAGGCGGCGCTCGAAAACGATCCGCGCGCCCCCGCCGCCCCCGCCAACTTCCGCGTCGCCTCGCAGAGCGGGCGCATCGTGGTGCTCAACTTCAACGCGCCGGGCGACGACGCCAACACCGGCAACGCCGCGCTCTACGAAGTCTCCTTCATCTCCGCCGCCGACGGCGCGACGTTCGTCCTCAAGACCGCCATCCCGAAGCCGCCCGGCTCAGCCGAGAGTCTGACGGTCGCCGTGCCGTGGCGGCAGACGGCGGGCACGCTGCGCCTCAGGGCGCTCGACAACGTCGGGAAGGAGTCGCAGGCGAGCGCGCCGGTGAGCGTCCCCCTCCTCGCCGCCGATCCCTACCTCGCCCCGTCGCTCGCCGCGGCGCAGCCGCTCTCGACGGGCGGCACGCGCCTCGCGCTCAACGGCGACGACAGGTACCTCCACCTCTCCACCCTCCCGTTCGCCTTCCCGTTCTACGGCCTGTCGCAGACCAGCGCGGTCGTCTCCACCAACGGCGCGCTCTACTTCGAGCCCTCGCCGCCCGTGCGCAGTGACGGCGACGCCAACGACGTGCCGAGTTCGGTCGAAGGGTTGCAGGGCTTCCAGATGATCGCCGGCCTGTGGGACGACCTGATGATCGACACCACGCGCCGCGCCGACAGCGGCGTCTTCCTCGTGCAGCCCGACCCCGACCGCGCCATCTTCCGCTGGCAGGGCGTGCCGTGCAACTTCGACGACAACACCGAGAAGTGCAAGGGCGGGCTCCCGGTCAACTTCGAGATCGAGCTGCGGAAAGACGGCACGATCATCACGCGCTACGGCGACAACGCCCCGCTCTTCCCGGTCGTCGGCATTTCCGGCGGCCAGCCGAGCGCATACCTCGTCGGCTCGCACACGAGCCCCGACACGCCGATTAACCTGACCAACGCGGCCACCGTCGTCTTCACGCCGCGCACGGCGGCCACGCCCGCCCCGAGCCTCCAGTTCTCCGCGGCGGCCTACTCCTTCCCCGAGTCGGCGGGCGCGGCTGTGCTCACCGTCACGCGCACCGGCGACACCTCGGCGGCGGTCGGCGTTGACGTGCGCACCGTAGACGACGCGGCAATCGTCCCCTGCGCCGACACCTCCGGCTCGGTCGCCTTCGCGCGCTGCGACTACGCGACGACCGTGCAGACCCTCACCTTCGCCGCGGGCGAGACCACGAAGACCGTCAACGTCCCGCTCGTCAACGACGCGCACGTCGAGCCGAACGAGACCGTCCAGATCGCGCTCTCGAACGCGACCGGCGGCGCGGCGCTCGCCGCGCCCTCGACGGCGGTGCTGACCATCACGTCGGACGACGCGCCCGGCGCGATCAACCCGATCCTGACCACAGACTTCTTCGTCCGCCAGCAGTACCTCGACTTCTTCGGGCGCGAGCCCGACGCCGACGGCTTCGCGGCGTGGAAGGCGACGCTCGGCGGCTGCCCCGACCCGTTCAACACGATCCCGTCTTCCCCTTCGGCCAACTGCGACCGCGTCTCCGTGTCGTCGAAATTCTTCCTCTCGAAAGAGTTCGCGTTGAAGGGCCGCTTCGTCTTCAACTTCTACCGCGTCGCCTTCAACCGGCTCCCGCACTACTCGGAGATCATCCCCGACATGGCGAGCCTGACGGCGGTCGACGACGCCGGGTTCTTCGCACGGAAGGGCCAGTTCACCAACGCTTTCGTCGCGCGGCAGGAGTTCAAGAGCACGTACGACGCGCTGACGAACACGCAGTTCGCCGACGCGCTGATGAGCCGCTACGGCTTGCAGCAGATCACGACGCCCGACCCGCTCAACCCGGACGGCTCGACCAAGGTCACGCTGACGCGCTCGGACATGCTGGCGCGGCTCAACCTCGGGACGTTGACGCGGGCTCAGGCCGTGAGGGCGATGGCCGACTCCGACGAGGTCTCGGCGGCGGAGGCCAACTCGTCGTTCGTCGCCATGCAGTACTTCGGGTATTTGCGGAGAGACCCAGAGGAGGGCGGCTACAACGACTGGCTGCGAACCATCAACGCCAACCCGGCTGACATCCGCTCGATGGTCAACGGCTTCATGAACTCCACCGAGTACCGGCTCCGCTTCGGCGGCCAGTAAGTTCGCCCGCCCGGCGCGCCTCTTTTCCGGCGGGGGGCTCGCCGCGCGCGGGCCCGGCCAGCCAACTTGCGGGGCTCGTCCGCACATCAGAGGTGCGTCCGGTCAACTTGCCCCGGCGCTCGCGTTCCGCTTAGAATGCCCGTTCCCGGTCGCCCGCGCACGCGGCGTTCTCTCCAAACTCGCGCGGGCTTCTAACACAGGGCTAAAGTCTCGACACGCGGCTCGTCCAGCTAGGGTCTTCATTTGAGGATTTTTCCGGTGAAACAAGTTTTCCGCCTGCCATTTTTCGCGCTCGCCCTCTGCCTCCTCGCGGCGGCCACCGCGCGCGTCTCGGCGCAGACGCCGACCCCCGATCCCTTCGTCACGCAGATCACCAACAGCACGCGCGACGGCTTCGCGCGCGACATCAGCGGCGACGGTCGCTTCGTCGTCATCGAGTCGGACGGCGACCTCGCCACCGCCGCCCCCGCCGGCAGCACCGCCGCGCCGAGCAACGCCGACGGCAACCGCGAAATCTTCCTCTTCGACTTCGCGCAGCGGCGCATCTTCCAGATCACCGACACGACGAGCGTGCCCATCGACGCGACGAAGACCGGCGGCGCGCTCTTCGCGCGCGAAAACATCGCCGTCGAGGTGAGCAACAACCGCCCCGTGATCAGCCGCGACGGCAAGTGGATCGCCTTCAGCTCGAACGCCTTCGATCCGGCGGACGCCGCGTCCTCCCCGTTCAACTTCCACGCCGACGCCGCCAGCGCCGCCGCCGTCACCCGGCTCAAGGCGGACGGCAACCAAGAGCTGTTCCTCTACCGCGTCCCCGACGTGGCGGCGGCCTCGCTGACGAGCGGCGACGTGCCCGCCTTCGCCGACCTGCGCCGCAACTCCTTCACGCGCGTGACCGACACCGGGGCGTCGCGCGCGCCGCGCCCCGGCACGGCGACCGTGGCCCCCTTCGTCGCCGACGACAACCGCGACGCCTCGATCAACGACGACGGCTCGCGCGTCGCCTTCGTCTCGACGCGCAACCTCGCGAGCAACCTCGGCGCGGCCAACGACGACGGCAGCCCCGAAATCTTCGTCTACAACAACTCCGGCACCCCCTCGTTCACGCAGCTCACCGTCACCTCGCTCACGCAGAACCTCTTCGTCTTCACCGACAACCCGAGCATCTCCGGCGCGACGTCGGGCGCGAGCGTCGTCGCCTTCGTCTCGAACGCCACCGATCTGCGCACCGAGACCGGCACGAACGCCGCCAACGCCGCCGCCGCCAACGCCGACGGCGACTCGGAAGTCTTCGTCGCCACCTGCAACGGCACGACCGTGACCTCGATGAAGCAGGCGACGCGCACGAAGCGCAAGGTGCCCTCCGACACCGTCAACTTCTTCAACCTCGGTCGGCGCGTCAACCGCGACGGCACCCTCGTCGCCTTCGAGTCGGTCGCCGCCGATCCGAAGGCCGACGACAGCACGACCAACGACCCGAACCGCGCCGTCTTCGTCTACAACGTCGCCGCCGACACGTTCACGCAGGTCGGCCCGCGCGCCGTCGCCACCGGCACGGGCGTCGAGGCCGAGGACGTGCTCCGCTTCCCGACCTTCGCGCGCACCGACAACACGCGCGTCTACTTCACCTCCGACCTCAACCTGAAGGCCGACGGCACGCGCGCCGCGCAGGACGACACGTCGGGCCTGAACCCGTCGCGCCTCAAGCAGATCTTTTCCGCCACCATCCCGGCGTCGTCTGCCGGCGCGACGGTCATCACGCGGCTGACGAACCTGACGGGCACCGATCCCGGCTTCACGCTGGAGGCGTTCGTCTCCGACACGCAGGAGCGGATCAGCTTCAGCCTCTCCAACTTCGAGTTCGGCACCGGCAACCCCGACCGCGCCAACGAGGCTTACTACCTGATCACGCCGCCCACGCCGCTCGCCTCCGACGCCCCCGCCGCGTCGAGCGCGCTCCAGTTCCTGACGGGCGCGAGCCGCCGCGAGGTGGCGACGCCCGCCGCCTCGCCCTCGCCCGTGCCCACCCCCTCGCCCGGCGTCGTGACGGGTCTCGCGCCGGGCATGATCGGCATCGTCCGCACGACCTCGGCCTCGCCCGCCACGCTCGCGCCCTCCGACAGGGAGGCCTGCCCGTCCGTGGGCTGCGACCCGCCCTCGGAGACGAGGCACCGCCCGGCGCTGCCCGTCGAGCTGAACGGCGTCTCGCTCTCGGTGAGCGGCGCGGCGGCGGGCCTCATCTTCGTGAGCCCGGCGGAGATTCAGTTCGTCGTCCCGCCGGGCCTCGCCGCGCAGACCGGCGCGGCCACCTACCCCGTCGTCATCACCGTCCGCAGCGGCGCGTCGGTGCGCACCGTGCGCTCGGCCTTGCAGGTCGTCGCCGCGCAGCCCGACATCTTCACTTCGACGAACGGCCCCGGCGGTCGCGCCCTCATCGCCAACGTCACCGACCCGAAGGTCGGCTTCGGACTGTTCGAGCCGTTCAACGTGACGACGACTTTCCTGAACGAGGCGGGACAGCCCGTGACCGAGGCGACGAAGTTGCGCGTCGTGCTGACGGGCGTGCGCGATCCGACGCAGCAGGGGCCGCAGGGGCTCCCGCGCTCCGCCTTCACCGTGCGCATCACCAAGAGCGACAACACGACCGTCGACATCACGGGCGACGCCATCACGAACGACAGGGCGCTCCCCGTCGACAACATGCCGGGCGCGTTCACGCTCGACTTCCGCCTGCCCGCGTCGCTCGCCGGGGCGGGCGACGTGGCGATCACCGTCATCGTCAACACCGGCGGCCTGACCTTTACGAGCCGCCCCGCCGACACCGCGCCGCGCTTCCGCATTAGCTGAGGCGCGCCGGAGGCGAACCACGAACGAGACCGGGCGACGCCTTGACGCGCGCCCGGTCTTTTTCTACCTTCCGCGCTGCCCGCCCCGCGTTAGCGCGCGCCCGATCCATGCGAATCGCACTCGACGCCATCCCGCTCGCCGAGCCGAAAGCCGGCATCGGCCATTACACCTTCGAGCTGGCGCGCGAGCTGGCCCGCCTCGCGCCCGCCGACGACTTCGAGCTAGTCGCGCCCGACCGCTTCAAACTCGACGCGGGCGCGGCGCGCGTCGCGGAGTCGCGCGCCAACCTGCGCGTCGTCGGCGCGCGCTCGGCGGGCGTGCGCCTGCGCTGGTGGTCTCTGGGCCTGCCGCTCTACGCACGGGAGTCGCGCCTCGCGCTCTTCCACGGCACGAACTACAACGTCCCCGTCTGGGCGCAGTGCCCGGCGGTCGTCACCGTCCACGATCTCTCGCCGCTGCTCCACCCCGCGACGCACCGCGAAGAACTGGTGAGGAGGGCGCGCGCGCGTCTGCCGACGATGACGCGCGTGGCCACCCGCGTCATCGCCGACTCGGAGAGCGTGCGGCGCGAGGTCTGCGAGCACCTCGGCGTCGCGCCGGAGAAAGTCACCGCCGTCCCGCTCGCGCCGCGCCGCGCCTTCCGCCCGGTCGAGAGGGGCGAGGCGGACGAGACGCTGCGGCGGCTCGGCGTCGGGCGAGACTTCATCCTCTTCGTCGGCACGGTCGAGCCGCGCAAGAATCTGTTGACGCTCGTGCGCGCCTACGTCGAGCTGGCGCGCGAGACCGCGCTCAGGCCGCAGCTCGTCATCGCGGGCCAGAAGGGTTGGCTCAACGACGAGTTGTTCCAACTGATCGAGCGCGAGGGCGTGGGCCCGCGCCTCGTCCTCACCGGCTACGTCACGGACGAGGACTTGCGCGCGCTCTACTCGGCGTGCGCCGTCTCGGTCTACCCTTCGCTCTACGAGGGCTTCGGCCTGCCGCCGCTCGAAGCGATGAGCTGCGGCGCGCCCGTCGTCGCGAGCCGCATCCCGCCGCTCGAAGAGACGCTCGGCGGCGGCGCGGCGCTGCTCGTCGCCCCGACCGACGCGGAAGGGCTGGCGCGCGCCCTCGCCGGGCTGCTCTCGGACGCCTCCGCGCGCTCGCGTCTCGCCGAGGCGGGGCGCGAGCGCGCGGCCCGGTACACGTGGGAGCGCACGGCGGCCATGACGCGCGCGGTCTACGACGAAGCGTTGCGCGAGTGGGGCGACGGACGGGGCGCGGCGGGGTGAGGGGCGCGACGGCCTGCGGGGCCGGGCGGCGTCGGGGCGTGAAGTGAGTTACGCGGGGCTCGCGCGCGGGCGGGCCCGCGGCTTTTAGCGGCTGCGCGAGGCGCGCGCCTCGCCCGCCTCGCCCGCCCGCGCCGCGCCGGGCGCGGGGCTCTGCGCGCCGCGGCTGACGTGCGGGCTGTCGAGCTGCGGCAGCCGCTTGAATGAGGAGCGGAGCGGGCAGAAGAGGTTAAAGCGGAAGATGAACCAGAGCGCCGCGAGCCCGTCGAGCGTGCCGATCTTTTTGCCCTGTTCGTAAGTCCTGCCGTAGTAGCTGATCGGGACTTCGTAGACGGAGCACCCGAGCTTGGCGATCTTCGCCGTCACCTCGACCTCGAAGCCGAAGCCGCGCGAGACGATGATCATGTTGCGGATGATCTCGCCGCGGAACGCCTTGTAGCCCGTCTCGATGTCGCTCATGTTGAGGTTGGTCAGCGAGTTCGAGAGGAAGGTCAGGAACTTGTTGGCGAGGTAGTGGTAGAAGTAGAGGACGCGCGCGGCGCGGCGCACGAGGAAGCGCGAGCCGTAGACCACGTCGGCGTGGCCGTCCAGGATCGGGCGGATGACGTAAGGTATCTCGCCCGGATCGTATTCCAGATCGGCGTCCTGCACGATGACGATGTCGCCGCGCGTCATGGCGAAGCCGGTCTTTAGCGCCTCGGTCTTGCCCCCGTTGCGCTCGTGGCGCGCGTAGCGCACGCGCGCGTCCCCGGCGGCGAGCCGCCGCGCCGTCTGCGTCGTCCCGTCGGTCGAGCAGTCGTCGACGACGATCACTTCCAGCAGGTGCGGGACGAGCAAGACCTGTCGCACGATCTGTTCGAGCGTGCCCTCCTCGTTGTAGGCGGGGATGACGACCGACAGGCGCGCGCTTTCTGCGCGCTGTTCGTCAAGGGTCTCGCTCAACCGTGTGCTCCTCGTCCGAAGGGGTTTTTCTCCACTCGCGCGGCGGGTGTTGGAAGTTACTGCGGCGGCTCGGCGCGCGTCAAGTTTGCCGCCCGTCAGCTAGTGCCCTGATTTAAATTCTGCTCCGTGCCCCCTCCGTGAACTCTGTGCCTCTGTGGTGAGTGCTTCTGATCCATAACACACCACAGAGGCACAGAGTTCACGGAGGGGGCACAGAGGAAAGCTCTAATTAGGTCACTACTACGCGTCAACGCGCCTCGAACCGCGCGCGGTATTCGCCCGAACCGAGGAAGCCCTCGACGAGCTTCAGGTAGTCGCGCTCGGAGCCGGAGGCGAGGCGCGCCCTCCACTGATCGCGCGCGCCCGACTCCGGCTCGCGGCGCAGGAGCGCGAAGTACTGCATCGTGACGAAGGCGCGCTCGTACTCCGCGGCGTCGTCGCGCAGCCGCTCGGCTTCGGCGGCGAAGAACTCGGCGCGCGCCCCCGCCCCGCCCCCGACCCCTGCGGCCCTCGACGCGCGCCCGCCCGCGGCGGCGTCGCCGCCCGGCACGCGCGCGGCGAACTCGGCGGGGGAGAGTTCCGGCGGGTAGCGCCGCCGCGGGTCGCCGCCTTCGAGCCAGAGCTTCGTGAAAGAGAGTTTGGCGTCGGGGCCGGAACTCTGCGCGAGACGCATGTGCGCCTCCCAGAACTCGGGGTAGCCGGGCGGGCGGTCGAGCGCGGCGCGGTAGAGGCGGAAGACGAAGAACGCCCCGTCGCGGAACTCCTCGGAGCGCAGCAGGTCGAGCGTCAGTCGCGCGCGCGCCTCGACGGCGCAACTCTCTTCGCCCGCGCAGCGGTCGAGTCGCGCGACGAGCGCGGCGAGTTCCGCGGGCGAGGGCTCGCGCCCGAGGACAGCCAAGTGCTGCTGCCGCACGTAGTAGGCCGCGTCGTCCGCGGGGGGGCCCAAAAGCGCCTCCTCGGGCGAGACCGGCGCGGGGTCGGACGGGGGCGGGCCTTCTGCCTCGGCGCGCGCGCCCGGCTCGGTGCGCGTGACGGCGTAGAGGTCTTGGCGCTCGCCGCCGTCGCCGAAACTGCGTATGAAGCGCAGCCGCCCGGTCGAGACGCCCCAGCGCAAAAACGGCTCAAGCGCGCGGCGGCGCTCCGGCACGAGGAAGCCGTTATAGACGACGACGTAGGAGGCCGGAATCTCTTCGAGCAGATCGAGCAGCCGCGCGGGGACGGTGCGCGCGCGCGTCAAGGTCTCCAGCTCGGCCTCGATGGGCGGCGTGAATCCGGAGACGGCGTTGACGAGCGGGCGCGCGTGATCCGCCGCGCGCAGCGTGTAGTAGTAGTTGATGAGCCCGTCCCCGGCTGGCAGCGCGACGACGCCGCCGCGCATCGGCGTCTCCTTCAGCCGCAGCGTGACGGCGTCCGGCTCCGCCGCGCCGCGGTAGAGCGCGAGCGGCGCGGCGCGCAGCTCGACGAGCAGCGCCGCGACGAGGACGGCGTAGACGAGCGCCTCCCTCCGGCGCGCGCGGGCGGCGCGGCGCGAGAGGAGCGCCGCGAGGCGGCGCGCGCCGACGGCGGCGAGCAGCGCGAGTCCGACGTAGGCGATTGCCGCCCAGCGCGCGGGGACGCGGATGCTGCGGTAGAGGGGCACCATCTCGTAGAGCGTGCGGTGGAAGAAGAAGTTCGCGCCGAACGAGCCGAAGAAGCCGAGCGCGGCCCAGAGCCCGCCGAGCAGCAGCGTCTCGTCGCGCCGCGCCGAGCGCAGCGTCCCGCGCAGACTCGACTCGCCGCGCGGGCGCAGGGCGCGCGGGTAGGCGAGGCAGAGGCGCGCGAGGACGACGAGCGTGAGGTAGAAGAGCGCGCGCGAGGGCTTGGTCGCCGCCACGAGCGTGGCTCCGCCGAGACGGAGCCGGAAGCCGCCCGAGAGCCCCGCGTAGAGCGCCGTCAGCGAGAGCAGCAGCGCCGCCGCGTCGAGCGTGAGGAGGAGCCACTTGGGCGGCTCGCGCGCGACGACAACAGCGCCCGGCGGCTCGGCATCGCCGTCCGCCGCGCGCCGCGCGCGAGCGGGCAGCAGCAGCGCCGCGAGCGGCAGCAGCAGCAGCAGCAGGCCGGGGAAGAGGGCGCGCTCGCCCGGATCGGCGACGAGTTCCTGCGTCAGCGGCCCCCAGAGCTTGTTGTGGTGCGAGGCGACGAGCCAGTTCACGGGGAGGACGGAGAAGTGAGCCATCTCATCGCTCCCGCGCGTGAAGCCGTAGAGCCGGGCCACGCGCGCGTAGGGGAGCATGAAGGGCAGCAGCAGGAGCGAGGCCGCACCGAGGCAGACGGCGGCGCGGAGCCAGAAGGCGCGCTCCCGCCAGAGGCGGTGGCGCGTGGCGAGCACGGCGGCGGCGAGCGCCAGCGGCAGGAGCGACAGCACGAACCAGTGTACGCAGCTCAGCGCGTTCAGCAGGAAGGCCGCGCCGAGCCAGACGGCCCGCCGCCTCGTCCGCGCGCGCGCGAACAGGACGAGGGCCTCCAGCAGCAGCGGCACCCACCCGCCGAACATGTACATCAGGTGCGGCAGGTGATCGAAGCGGAAGGGCACGAAGGCGTAGGCCACGCCGGCGACCCACGCCGCGCCGGTCGAGCCGGTGAGAGTCCGCGTCAGCCGGAACATGCCGTAGCCGGAGAAGGCGAAGGCGAGGAGGACGGCGACGGCCTGCACCGCCAGCGGTCGCAGCCCCAGCGCGAAGAGCGGGAAGAGCGGGAGCGCGATGCCGTAGAGGTTCTCGCTGAAGGCGAGCGAGTACTGGTACGGGTAGAAGATGTTGGCGTGGAAGAGCCGCAAGGGATCGTGGAAGGTCTGGTGGTAGTCCCACCAGAGCGTCCACGAGATGAGGTACGGGTCGCCGGGATCGGAGACGTGATCGCTCAGGTGCGCCGCGAGGGGCCACGTCATGACGACGGCGAGAGCGAGGAAGAGTGCGAAGACGCCCAGCTCGCGCCGCCGCGACCCGCGCGGCGCAAGGTGAGAGAGTCGCGTCTGCGTGTCCGAAGGCATCGTCGTCTCGCGGGGTTGTCGTTCGGGCTTTACGCGCGGGCGCGCAGCGGGCGGCACATGATAAACGCGCGGGGGGTGGGGCGCAACCACGGGCCGCGCGGCGGCGGGCGTCGCCGCCGACGGGCGGAGCGCCGCGCGACCGGGGGCGGCTGTGATACCCTCGGCGGCGTTTGGCAGGGAGGTGTCGGATGGGTGAGAGGGGGTGGGGGGCGCGCCTCGGCGCACGCAGGGGCGACGCGGGCGCGCTCTCCGGCTTGGCGCTGTTCTTCTTCGTCTTCTTCGGCTGGATGCTGTTGCCCGACGGCCACTACCCCGTCAGCGGCGACTCGTACTTCTACGCCTACCCGCTGCGCGTCGAAGCGTGGCGCATGATCCGCGCGGGCCACCTGCCGCTCTGGACGCCGCACCTGATGTCGGGCTACCCGCTGCTCTCGATGGCGCAGGTGGCCGTCGGCTACCCGCTCACGTGGGGCTACCTCTTCCTCCCCGGCCACGTCGCCGAGACGATCTACGTCCTCGCCCCCTTCCTGCTCGCGCCCGCCTTCACCTACGCCTACGCGCGCGAGATCGGCAGAAGCCGCGCCGCGTCCGCCGCCGCCGGGCTGGCCTTCGGCTACGGCGGCGCGATGGCGAACCAGCTCTCGCACAGCGGCATCATGACGAACGCCGTCATCTGGTTGCCGCTCGTACTCTTGGCGGTCGAGCGCGCCCGCACCCGACCGCTCGCGCGCTGCCTCGTCGGCGCGACCGCCGCCTACTCGATGTCCGTGCTGAGCGGCCACGGGCAGGGCTTCGTTTACGTCGGCGCGCTCGTGCTGATCTACTCCGCGTTCCTCTCGCTCTCCGGCGCGGCGGAGAGCGCCGCGGAGGGCGCGCGCCGCGGGCGGGCTCGCTGGCGTCCCCTCGCCGTCGGCGTCGGCGCGGTCGCGTTCAGCGCGGGCGTGTGCGCGTTCCAGATCATGGAGACGCTGCGCGCCACGCGGCGCAGCGTCCGCGACGTGATCAGCTACGAGACCTTCGCGCAGGGATCGTTCACCCCCCGGCAACTCTTCGAGTCGCTCGCGCTCCCGCTCTTCTCGGAGGGCGACGTGTCGGCTTACGTCGCGCCGCTCGCCTTCGCCCTCGCGCTCGCGGGCGCGTGGCCCGCCGCGCGCCGCGCCGTGCGGCGGCGCGATCCGCGCCCCGCGTTCTGGGCGGCGGCGGCGGTCGCGTCTTTCATCCTGATGATCGGCGACACGACGCCGCTCTACCGCCTCGCCTACTACGTGCCGGTCGTCAACCGCTTCCGCGTGCCCTCGCGCCACAGCCTGGAGTGGACGTTCGCCCTCGCGGTGCTCGCCGCTTACGGCCTCGATCTCGTCGCCGCGAAATTCCGCGCGCGCGCGGAGGGGGCGCGCACGCGCGGGGAGCTTTACCGCCGCGGCGCGGCGCTCGGCGCGGTCGTGCTGTGCGCCGCGGTCGGCTACGGTTGGTACGCCGCCGCGCTCGACGGCCCCGCCACGGAGCCGGGTTGGTCGGTCCTCACCGAGAAGCAGTTCGCCGTCTGGAAGATCGTCTTCGCCGCCCTGACGCTCGCGACCGCTTGGCTCTGCGCCGGCGTGCGCGCGCCGCGCTGGCGCGCGGCGCTGCTCGCCGGCGCGCTCGCGCTCACGTTCTTCTTCGAGCCCTTCATCTGTTACAGCCTCTGGTGGCGCTACATCCGCAAGCCGACCGAGCGCTTCTCGACCCCTTCGGCGCTGACCACTTTCCTGCGCGCGCGCTCGCCCGAAGAGAACCGCGTCTACACGCGCGTCAGACTCTTCGCCGACCAGACCGCCGCCCCCGCGCGGGTGGACGCGCCCGATCTGTCCGCCGCCCTCGGCCTGCGCGAGGTCGCGGGCTACGAGCCGCTCACGCTCTCGCGGTACAGCCGCGCCCTCGCCGACGACTACCCCGACGCGGCGTCGCAACGCCCCGACCCCCCGCCCGACCCCTCGATCTTCGGCGAGCACTCGCACGTCCTCGACCTGCTTAACGCCACTTACGTCGCCGTGCTCCCGGAGGAAGGGGACGCGGGGGCGCGAGTCCTGCTGCGCCCCGGCACGCAGCCGCCCGCGCCCGTCTCGACCGCGCGCTGGGAGCCCGTCTACGACGCGGGCGGTCTCGTCGTCGTCCGCAACCGCAACGCGCTGCCGCGCGCGTGGCTCGTCGCGGAGGCCGAGTCGGTTGACGGCGAGCAGGCGCTACGCCGCATACGCGGCGGCGGCGCGAGCTTCGATCCGCGCCGCACGGCGCTCCTCGAAGACGAGCCCGGCGCGCTGCCGGCGCTCCCCGGCGGCGAGTTGGCGGGCGGCAGCGCGGCGCGCGTCGCCGCCTACGAGCCGAACCGGATCGTCGTCGAGACCGACGCGCCGACGCCGACGCTGCTCATCCTGAGCGAGATTTTTTATCCGGGGTGGGAGGCGAGCGTGGACGGGCGCGGGGAGAGGATTCACCTGACCGACTTTCTGCTGCGCGGCGTCGCCGTGCCCGCCGGCCAACACCGCGTCGAAATGCGCTACGTCGCGCCGCAGGCGCGCAACGGCGCTTTCGTCTCCGGGTCGGCGCTCGCCTCGCTCGCGGGTCTGTGGTTCGCGGCGCGCCGACGCGCACGTCGGGCCGGAAGGGCCGGGGGGTGAGGAGGGTTTGAATGCGGGCGCGCGGGGCCGACCCCCGCGCGACGGGCCGCCTCGCCGCACGAGGGTCGGCGCGAAAAGCAAAAGGTCGAACTCCACTTAAGAGTTCGACCTTTTACTATTCGCGCTCGCGGCTCCCGACCTAGAAGCGGTTGCGGTACTCGGCGGAGTTGACGAAGCCGTTGACCATCGAGCGGATGTCAGCCGGGTTGGCGTTGATGGTTCGCAGCCAGTCGTTGTAGCCGCCCGTCTCCGGCGTGCGGCGCAGGTAGCCGTAGTACTGCATGGCGACGAAGCCGCTGTTGAACTCCGCCTGCGAGACCTGCGTGCTGTCGACGACGGCGCGCAAGACCTTCGCGCGGTCGAGCGTGCCCGCGTTGAGCCGGTTGGTCAGGTCGGCGGCGGTGAGCGTGACCTGCGAGCCCGTGTCCGGGCTCTGCGGATCGGCGGTCGTGATCGACTGGAGGCCGTAGCGACCGAGCAGCGCGTTGACGTAGGCCGCGTTGGAGAGCGAAGCGTAGGCGGTCTGGAACTCGCCGCGTTGCGCGAAGGCCGTGGCGTAAGCCGCCTTCTTCTGCCGCACTTCGCCGGGCGAGGGGGCGGTCACGGAGCGCATGTCGGGCATGATCTCCTCGTAGAAGGGGAGACGACCGAACGCCGCCTTGTAGAAACGGAACACGTAGAGGCCCTTGAGCGCGAACTCGTCGGAGAGGAAGAAGTTGCGCGAGACCGTGACGCGGTCGCAGGTGGTGTCGCCGGCAGAGCAGTTGTTGAGCGTGGTCATCCAGGAGGCGAAGCCGCCGGAGTCGGGGAAGCGGTTCAGGAAGTCGAGGTACTGCTGCTGGACGAAGAAGTCGCTGTCGTCGATGGTGATGCGCTGGTTGGTGCCGGGGCGCAGGCGGACGGGCTTGACCTTCACGTTGCCGTAGAACAATTCGGACGGGAGGTTCGGGTCTTCCGTGACGACGCGCAGCGTCGGCGGCGTCTGCGTCTGCGCGAGCGCGGCGGCGGTAAAAAGGGCGAGCAGGCAACAGGTCATCAAAAGCTTACGCATCGGTGTTACTCCGGGCTGTTAAACGGTGGGAATTGTCGTGCTGTAGCTTGTCGTCCGAGAGAGCCGGGGCCACTCGCTCCGGGGCCGTGACTCGCGGCTGAGGTCACAACCCGACCTTAAGTAATCTATCGCGCGGGCGGCCCCGTTGTCAATAAACTCCGTCCCCTTACCGGGCTTAGACGCGCGCCGCGGGCCGCGGGTTGGAAAACCGCCCCCGCGCCGCGGAAAAAGCCACGCCCGGTCGCGCCCGCCTCGTTGGGTTCGCCCCCGGTTTACGGTATAAAAGCTCGACCTACGCGAAATGGCTTACGCCCTCGGCATCATCTGTTACGGTCGGCACGAGGCGGCGGCTGTGGTCGTCGAAGGCGGGCGCGTCGTCGCCGCCGCCGAGGAGGAGCGTTTCTCCCGCCGCAAGTTCGACCCCTCGTTCCCCGCGCGCGCCGTCGAGTTCTGTCTCGGGCGGGCGGGCGTCACGGCGGGCGACCTCGCGGCGGTCGGCTACGGCTTCGACCCGCGCCGCAAGCTGCTCTCGAAGGCGCTCCACGCCGCGCGCCACCCCGCGCCGTCGCTCCGGCTCTTCGGCTCGAACCGCCGTCTCGCGCGCCGCATGAACGGCATCGAGCGAGACCTCCGCGAGCGCGTCGGCTACGCGGGCCCGGTCTTCCGCTTCAACCACCACCTCTGCCACGCCGCCTCAAGTTTCTACGCCTCGCCCTTCGAGCGCGCCGCCGTGCTGACGCTCGACGGCGTCGGCGACTGGGAGTCGGGCGCGTGGGGCGCGGGCCGCGGTCTGACGCTGACCGAGACGGGGAGCGTCGACTGGCCCCTCTCGCTCGGCCACGTCTATTCGGCCTTCACCGAGTACCTCGGCTTCGAGCCCTTCAGCGACGAGTACAAGGTGATGGGGCTCGCCGCCTACGGCGAGCCGCGCTACGCCGAGGAGGTCGAGAAAATATTCTGGGCGACGCCGCGCGGCTACGGCGTCGATCTCAGCTACTTCGCGTTCCAGCGCGCCGGGCGCACGCGCTACAGCCGCAAGCTCGTCGAATGGTTCGGCCCCGCGCTGGTCGATTCGGACGGAGACATCCCGCAACGCTACCGCGATCTGGCCGCGTCCGTGCAGCGGCAGCTCGAACGGGTCATCTCCGAGATCGTGCGACGCCTCATCTCTGAGACCGGCGAGCGGCGGCTCTGCCTCGCGGGCGGCGTGGCGATGAACTCGCTCGCGAACGGGAGACTGTTGACCGAAGGGCTCGCCGACGAGTTGTACGTGCCGCCCTGCGCGTCGGACGCGGGCGTCGCCCTCGGCGCGGCCTACCTCGCGCACCTGAAGGCCACGGGCGGGCTCCGGCGCGAAGAGCTGAAGACCGCCGCGCTCGGCCCCGCATACGACGACGCCGAAGTTCTCTCCGCGCTCGACGCCGCCGGACTGCGTGCGCGCAGGATCGATGATCCGGCGCGCGAGACGGCGCGGCTGCTCGCCGCGGGGAAGATCGTCGGGTGGTTTCAGGGGCGGATGGAGTTCGGGCAGCGCGCGCTCGGCTCGCGCTCGATCCTCGCAGACCCGCGCCGCGCCGAGATGAAAGAGATCGTCAACGCCCGCATCAAGTTCCGCGAGCCGTTCCGCCCCTTCGCCCCCTCCGTCCTCGCCGAACGGGCCGACGAATACTTCGAGCACGCGCGCCACAACCCGTTCATGACACGCGTCTGCCCCGTGCGGGCCGAGAGGCGCGAGACCATCCCCGCCGTCACGCACGTCGACGGCACGGCGCGCGTGCAGACGGTCGAGCGGAGGGACTGCCCGCTCTACTGGAATCTGATCGACGCCTTCGGCGAGCTGACCGGCGTGCCCGTCGTCCTCAACACCTCCTTCAACGTCAAGGGCCAGCCCATCGTCAACACCCCGAAGGAGGCCGCCGACACATTCCTCAGCACCTCTCTCGACGCGCTCGTCTGCGGCAACTACCTCGCGCTCAGGCCCGACGCGCCGCCGGATAGGGAAGACTGATCGCACGGTCGTGGCGGGGCCGGAGTCCGGCGGGACACGCCAGGACTCGCCGCAGAGACGCGAACGAAATGATGAATGCGGAATGATGAATGATGAAGTGAAAGCGACTTGCCTTCAATTCATCATTCACCATTCATCATTCCTCTTCGCGCCCCGCCTCCGCGCGCGAGCAGGAGCGCGACGAGCGCGGTCGAGAGGATCGCGCACGCGCTCACGAGCGCGCCGAGGCGGAAGCTCTGCGGCGCGAACGTGAACTCGACCGCGTGCTCGCCCGCGGGGACTGCGACGCCGCGCAGCGCGTAGTCGGTCTGGAAGACGTGTACTTCGCGCCCGTCCACGCTCGCCCGCCAGCCCGGATAACTCACGTCGCTCAAGACGAGGAACGAGTCCGCCGCGGCGCGCACGCTGACGCCGACGGAGGTGTCCGTCAGCCGCGTCACCGTCGCCGCCGCCGACGCCTCGCCGCCCTCGTTCGTAGTCACGCTCGTCGCGCCGTTTGACGCGCCCGCGGGCGGCGCGGGCTCTTCGACGAGCGCGGTGCGCGACGGATCGAAGGGGCGACCGCCGGGCAGGCGCGAGGTCTTGATCGCGGCGAGAGCCTCGTCCGCCGTGAGCATGACAACTTCTGAGGCGAGCCACGCGCGCGGGCGCGCGCGCAGGTTCTCGTAAACGGTGACGCGCTCCGAATCCGCGACGCGACGCCAGCGCGCCTCGTCGGGCGCGCGCTCCGAGGCGCGGACGGGCGACGAGCGCGCCGCCGCGTAGTCGAGGAGGCTGATCTTCTTCACGTCCGCGGAGCCGCGCCCGCCGATCCATTCGACCCGCAGGGCCTTCACGTCGAGCGGCCCGGCGAAGCGCGCCGTCGCGACGTAGGAGTGGCCCACGCACCGGGCCGCGCCGCGCGCGACCGCGAAGCTCTCGAAGACGGGCGCGCGGGCGTGAGCGACGGACGGCAGCACGTCCGCGCAGTCGTGCGCCCACTCGGAAGTGTCCGCGCCCGCGCGCAGCGTGACGGACTGACTGCGGCCCGCCGCGTCGCGCGCCGTGACGCGCAGCACCGCCGCGCCTTCCGCGACGTGCGCCGAGCAGGCGAGCGCCGAGACGAGCGCGACCGCGTCGGCGCGCGTCGCCGGCGAGAGCGCGAACTCCGCCGCGTCGGGGCGCGAGGCGTCGCAGCCCTTGCCGAGCGCGAGGTTGAGATCGCCGCCGTCCCACGCCACGCCGGGGCCGCTCGTCGCCCGTTGATCGAGGGGGCGGTCGGCGTTCGCGTCGCCGCCGTTCTTCGGGTCAACGTCGTGAGGGTTAGTCGTCGTCGGAGTGCCTTGCGTCGTGAGAAGATTCTTAGACGGGTCGGCGCTCGTCGGGCGTTCGGCGTCGGGCCCGGTCGCGGTCTCTTCTTTCGGGACGAAGACGTAGCGGACGGCGAAGAGGTCGAGGCTCAAGTTCGACGGGTCTTGCCAGCGGCCCGAGACGTTGCCGTCGTTCGACATTTCGAGCAGGCGGCTCGTGCGCGCGAGGATGAGGCCGCTGTAGCCGCCCGCGCTCGGCGCGCCCCACATGAGCGAGACGTTCGGCGGGAAGCCCTCGCGCGGCGTGAGCGCGCCGCGCGAGGGCAGCACGCGCTGCCGCGTCGCGCGCGCCTCGTCGACGAAGCGCATCGTCCCGGCGGGCGAGGAAAGCTCTTGCGCGTCGGGCGCGGTCGCGCGCCACTCGTAGAACCAGCCGAAGCTCGACAGATCGGCGACGAGGACGGCGACGAGCAGCGCGCCCCTCGCGCGCGCGCGCGGGCGCGCGCCCCAGTAGAGGAGGGCGGCGCACGCGGCGACGAAGACTGCGAGCGGGATCGCCGTGGCCGGGTTGTGCCACGGCAGGAACGTCAGGCGCGCGACGCCTCCCTCCGCCGCGGGCGGTCGGAAACGCGCGACCGTCAACTGAAGCGCGATCAAGCTCGCGAAGGCGAGCGCGCCGACCGACGCGAGCGCGCGACGAATGAGGCGCGCGCCGTCGGCCCTCTCGGAGACAGCCGCGACGCCGTAGCCGGCGAGCACGGCTGCGGCGAGCGCGAACTCGAAGAGGTGGCGCGAGGGCGCGCGGAACTTGTTGTAGTAGGGCAGGCGGAAGACGAGGCGCGCGAGCGGCGTGGCGTCGCCCATCGCGAGCAGGAGCGCGAGCACGCCGGCCCCGGCCCAGAACCATGCGGCCCGCTCGCGCCGCCGCGCGACCACCCCGGCGAGGGCGAGCGCGAGCGTCGTCAGCCCGACGTAGACGGCAAGCTCGGTCGGCCCCCACCCGCCCGCGGGCGGAGCCCACTCGCCGAAATAGTTCTGACCATAAATAGAGCCGGGCGCGCCGCCGAAGGCGTAGGGGAAGAAGAGGCGCGCGAGGTGATGCGGGGGCAGCGAGAACGAGTTGAAGTCGGCGAAGCTCATCTCGACGCGCTGGCCCAAGTTGGTCAGCTCGGCGGCGGGTATTAGTTGCACGGCGACGCAGGCGACGCCGAGCGCGAGCGCGGCGAAGAGGAGCGCGAGCCTGCGTGGGCGGCGCGGCGCGGGCGTCCAGCCCGCCGCGAGGCAGTAGAGCCCGGCGAGCCCGAGCGCGTAGGGGAAGATTTGGAAGTGGCCTTCGAGCCCGCAGGCCGCGACCGACGCGACGCACGCGACGAACCAGCGCGCCGACGCCGCGCGGCGCAGCTCTTCGAGCGACCAGAAGACGAGCGGCACCCACGCGACCGTGTGGATCATCGAGACGTGCCCCTGATGCGCCACGAGAAAACCGCCCGCGCCGTAAACCAGCCCGCCGACAGCCGCGGCGAGGCGCGAGCGCGTGAGGCGGTTGACGTAGCCGTAAGCCGTGCTCGCGGCGATGACGTAGGCGGCGACGACGAAGGCGTTGAACGAGTGGAAGAGCGCGTGGAAGAGCCACGCGACGGGCGAGAAGGTCATCACGGGCGGGTCTGCCGCCTGCGGGTAGCCGCCCCAGAGGAGCGGCTGCCAGAGCGTGCGCTCGGCGTAGAAGAACGGCGCGGCGAAGTTGACGCCGTCGCCCGGCGCGAGCAGTTTCCCGTCGAACAGCACGGGCGAGAAGAAGACGGCGAAGAAGATCGCGTAGAGCGACACGACGACGACGGCGTGCGCCAGCGCGCGGCGCGACCGAGAGCCCCGCGCGCCCGCGCCGATGTCATGCGACTCTTTCATCTCGATCTTCAACGGCGACGTGTCCGGCTTGCGCTTCCAGATTTCTACCACGGAGGGACATGGAGGGACACGGAGGGAACACATGGTCTTTCTTTTCCTCCGTGC
Source organism: Pyrinomonadaceae bacterium (assembly GCA_036389335.1). Classification (GTDB taxonomy): domain Bacteria; phylum Acidobacteriota; class Blastocatellia; order Pyrinomonadales; family Pyrinomonadaceae; genus JAIVGV01. The sequence continues at coordinate 28,492 of DASVQC010000068.1, forward strand.
TCCTCCGTGCCCTCCGTGGTTAATTTTTCGTCATTCAGTCGCGCGCGGCGAGCCAGCCGAAGAACTTGGGCCGGTACTCGAAGGCGACGCGGTGCGAGCCCGCGGGGACGGCGACGGACTTGAACGTGCCGAAGAGCAGCTCGATCCGCGCGGGCCGCCCGTCCACGGTCGCGCGCCACCCCGAGTCCCAGTTGTCGATGAAGCTCAGGAACCCCGCCGAGGGCGCGTCCACGTCGAGCGCGAGCGCGTCGCCCGTGTAGGACGCGACGCGCGCCGCGCCGCCGAAGCGCGCCGAGTCCGCGAGGAAGTCGCCGACCTTCTCTTGCGTGATCGAGCGCGAGAGGAAAAGTTTTTGCCCGCCCTCGACGCCGAGGAGCCTGCGCCGCGCGTCGGGCTCGCCCGCGGCGCGCGCGAGGAATTCGTTGTAGCGCGCGAAGTACCACTTACGCAGGACGCCGACGCTGAACTCCCCGGTCGTCGGGAGCTGCCCCGGCGCGTCGGTGCGGGGCCGCGCGAACGAGTCGCGAATCTGGCGCGGCACGTCGAGCGGTTTTCTTTCAGACATCACGGCGGGGTACGTCCACATCTGCGAGCCGACGGGGCGCGTGTCGAGCGCGGTCAAGAGGACGAGCGCGGCGAGGACGAGGGCGCGCGCGCCCGCCGTCCGCAGGCGACCGGCGCGCGCGAGGGCGAGGATGATGGCGAGCGCGGAGAACGACGCGAAGCCCGCGACGATGAAGTGGGCCTCGTGGCCGCGCACGTGCGCGAAGTCGCCGAGCTGCGCCCAGTAGAAGTCGTAGAGCCTGTGCCGGAAGAGGTAGAGCTGCGCGGCGAGCGCGGCGGCGTAGCACGCGGGGAGGGTTAAGAGCCGGCGGTTGAAGATCGAGCGCCGCCTCGTCCGATCAGTCTCACGGTCGAAGACGCGCGCCTCGAAAGACGTGTAGGCGAGCGCGAGCAGCCACGCGAGGACGGGCACGAGGACGATGTTGAGGCGGCCCCACGCGCGCAGCGAAGAGAAGAGCGGCATCAGCTTAAAGAGCAGCGTGAACAGGTACGACCTCCGCCCGTAGGTGACGTAGCTGACGACGGCGATCCACGCGACGAAGAAAAGTTTGATCCAATGATCACGATACCACGTCGAAGCCGTCGCATCATTCGCATCATTCACGTCGCTCGCGTCGCTCGCGTCGCTCGCGTCGTCATTGATTGAATCTTCGCCGCGGGCTTTTCGCGGAGTCGTAATGCGCGTCCGCGTGTCGAAGAGGTAGAGCAGGAGGACGAGCAGGCCCGCGAGGCCGAAGTAGTACCAGCCTTCGGGCTGCGAGGAGGGCGGGAAGACGAACGAGCCGAGCGTGTGCAGGGGGCGGAACTCGTGCTCGGTCGCGTAGTCGTAGCCGCCGCGGTCGAACGTCTCCCCGACCAGACGGCTCGTCTGGTAGAGGTAGGGCGCGCAGACTAAGAGCGCCGCGCCGCCCGCGGCGGCGATGACGGCGAGCGAGGCGCGCACGTCGCCGACCGTTTGACGCCAGAGCCTGCGGCGCAAGCCGGGCGCGAGGAAGACGAGGAGGTAGGGCGGGACGAGGAAGATCGCGTAGTAGACGAAGTAGGGGAAGCCGCCCGTCAGGTGGCAGACGAGGAAGGCGAAGAGCAGCAGCCCGTACTTCACCCTGCGCCGCCGCGTCCCGCTGCGGAAGATTTGCGCGACGGCGAAGAGCAACCACGGGTACCACGCGGCGACCTGCACGGAGTTCGCGAAGCGCACCGTCTCCGTCACCTTGAAGCTCACGGACATGACGAGCGCGGCGAAGAGGACGGCGCGTAAGGAGAGCGGGAAGAGCCGTAGCCAGTGGAAGAGGCCGAGCGCGAAGACGGAGATGCCGAGGATCGTGAAGACCTGATGATCGTACTGCGCGTAGCCCCCGGCGAGGCGGTAGAAGGCGACGAGCGGCAGGTTGAACGGGTAGAACGCGCCGGGGAAGGGCGACGAGTAGAACGGGTAGCCCGCGCCCTCGGCGGGCGACCAGAGCAGGAAGCGCGCGCGGCTCAGGTTGTCGAGCAGGTAGACCTTGTAGTCGTAGTAGCAGTAGCCGAAGTCGTTATCGACGCCCGTGTAGCGACCGTCCACGCGCACGATCTGATTACATAAATAGACGAGCGGGTAGAGGAAGACGATTGACGACAGCAGCCACCTCTCGCGCCGCGACTTTTGCGCGTAGTCGCCCGCGAAGAGCGCGGCGGTCGAGAGCGCGAGGCGCGACGCGAGAGAGCGCGTGCGCCTCGCGGGCCGCGGGCCCGCCTTGAAGAGCGGGTTGAGGGGCGAGACGAAGGCGGCGAGCGCGGCGAGCGAGAGGAGCGAGACGGCGAGGCCCGCGCGGAAGCTGCGCGGGCGGAACTCGAAGCGGACGGCGTGCCGCCCGGCGGGGACTGCGACGCCGCGCAGCGCGTAGTCGGTCTGGAAGACGTGAGTGTCGCGCCCGTCCACGCTCGCCCGCCAGCCGGGGTAGTTAGCGTCCGAGAGGACGAGGAAGGCGCGCGACGGCGCGTCGGTCTCGACCGAGATCGACGCGTCCGACTCTTCGACGACGCGCGCCGACGCGCGCGACCCGTCCGGCGCGCGCGACTCGCCCGGTTGAATTTGCTGATCTGAGTTCGCGACCTGCGCGGCGCGGTTCTGATCCGCCGCGGCGTCGTCCCGAGTTAGAAGGCTCTGCGGCTCTTCGACGAGCGCCGTGCGCGCCGGATCGAACGCGCGACCGCCGGGCAGGCGCGAGGTCTTGATCGCGGCGAGCGCCTCCTCGGGCGTGACGGCGACGACCTCGGAGGCGAGCCACGCGCGCGGGCGCGCGCGCAGGTTCTCGTAGGCGAGCGCGCCGCCCTCTTCCGAGAAGAGTCGCCAGCGCGCCTCGTCGTTGAGGAGGAGCGGGGCGGGCGCGACGTGGTAGCTCGCGCCGCGCTCGCGGTCTTCGAGCGCGAGCCGCTTCAACACGAGCGCGGCGGCGTCGCCGCCCGTCCAGCGCATCTCTATCGAGCTGATCTCCACAGCGCCGCCGCCCGCCCCGATCTCGAACTCGCTCGCGTAGTCGTGGCCGGCGCAGGTCGCGCCCGCGCGCGTGGTCGGGAATGAAGCGGAGACCGCCGCGCGGCTGTGGCGCACGGAGGGGCGCACGTCCGGGCAGTCGTAAGACCATTCGGAGGAGTCGCGACCGGCGGCGACGCGCAGCGCGGTGCGTCGGCCCGCCGCGTCTGTGAGCGTGATCGAGAGCACGGGCGTGTTGTCCGCGACGTCGGTCGAGCACGAGAGCAGGCTGACGATCCGCAGGTGCGTGGCGCGCACGGGGGCGGGCGGGGTGAAGCGCAGGCCCTCCCGCGTCGCGCCGCAAGCCTTCCCGAAGGCGAGGTGGAGATCGGCCTCCGCGCCGGGGGCGTCGCCCGCGCCCGGCGTCTCGCGCGGCACGGAGACGTAGCGCACGGCGGCCACGTCGAGGCTGCGATCCGCGGGCTCGGCCCACGCGCCCGTCACCTCTCCGTGCGGGAGCATCGAGAGCAGGCGGCTCGTGCGCGCCGTCATGAGGGGGCCGTAGCCGCCCGCGCTCGGAACCCCCCAGAGCATAGAGACTCCGGGCGGCGTCTCGTCGAACGTGCCGCCGCTGCCGCGCACTGCGAGCGCGCGCTGCCGTGTGTCCGAGAGCGCGTCGCGCAGCCGCCGCGCCGAGGGCGGCGGCGAAAGGAGCGTCGCGGCGGTCGGGGAGTCGCCGCGCCACTCGGAGAACCAGCCGAGGCTCGCCAGATCGCACACGAGGACGACGAGCAGCGTGGCCGAGCGCGCGCGCGAGCCGGGGCGGCGCGACCACCACAGGATCGACGCCGCCGACGCGAGCAGCACGAAGAGCGGCACGCACACCGCCGCGTTCTCCCACGGCGCGAGACTCACCCCGGCGCGCCCCAACACGCCGCGGGCCTGAGAGTCGAAGCCCGCGCGGTCGATGGCCAGCGCGGCGAAGGCGGCGAGCGCGAGCGCGCAGACGGCGGCGACCGTGCGTTTGATCTGTCGCGCGGTCACGTCGGCGCGGGCGACGGCGCGCGCGCCGAGACCCGCGAGCACGCTGACGGCGAAAGACAGCTCGTGCAGGTGGCGCGCGGGCACGCGGAACTTGTTGATGAAGGGCAGGTGGTAAGTGACGAAGCCGAGCGGCGTCGCGCCCCCCAGTGCGAGGAGCAGCGCGGCGCAGGCGACGCCGCACCAGAAGCGAGCGAGCGAGCGGCGGCGGCGCGCGCAGAGTGCGAGCGCGCCGAGCATGAGCGGCAGGAGGCCGACGTAGCCCGTCACCTCGCTCGCGTTCCAGCCGCCCGCTTCCGAGCCCCACTCGCCGAAGTAGGGGAGCGCGTAAAAAGTGTGCGGCGCGCCGCCGTAGACGAGCGGGAAGAAGAAGGTGACCAGTTGACGGGGCGGCAACTGGTACATCGTGAACGTCTGGAAGTCGAGCGCGGCGCGCACGCTCAGGCGCGCCAGCTCCGCGCTCGGCACGAGTTGGAGCGCGCTGACGCCGACGCCGAGCGCGACGAGCGCGGCGGCGAGCGCGAGGTAGCGCGCCCGCCCGCAGGCGGCGCGGCGCGAGTTGAAGAGGGCGAGCGCCGCGCCGAGGCAGACGGTGTAGGCGAAGATTTGCGGGTGGCCCGCGAGCGCCGAGAGCGCGACCGAGAGCGCGCCGACGGCGAACCAGAGGCGCGCCCTCCGCCCGCCCGTCCCGCGCCGCAGCTCTTCGAGCGACCAGACGAAGAGCGGCGTCCACGCCGCCGCGTGGACGACCGTGGCGTGAACCGCGTGCACGATCATGAAGCCGCAGAGCGCGAACGTCGCGCCGGAGACGGCGGCACTTAAGCGCGAGCGCGTGAGGCGCAAGACGTAGCCGTAGGTGAAGCTCGCGGCGAGGACGTAGGCCGAGAGCATGAAGAGGTTCCAGCCCTGCGGCAGCAGCCGGCAGAAGAGGCGCGGCGCGTACCACGTCATCGCCTGCGGGTCTGCGAAGGCGGGCGTGCCGAGCCACGCCAGCGTCTCCCACCAGACGCGCGCGGCGAAGAAGTTGGGCGCGTACTGCCGGGCCCCGTCGCCGGGGGCGAGCAGGCGGCCCGTGAAGACGACGGGCGCGAAGAACGCCGCGAAGAGCAGCGCGTAAGCTGAGACGACGAGCAGCGCGTGGCGCGCCGACTTCCACGCCGCGGCGCGCGACTCCGCGCCGCGCTCGGGGCCCGCCGGCGTCGCCCCGCGCGCCGACTCCGATCCGGTCGGCGCGCGGCGCGCGTCGCGCGCGTCTTTCGTCTCGTGCGTTTCGCTCATCGTGGCGGTGTCGTCATGATCGCCGCGTCGCGTCGCGCGCGCCCGCGCGCTTCAACGCGTCTCGTCAAGACTCTCGTTCGCGCGCTTCAACGCGCCCCGTCAAGACTCTCGTTGCGGTACAGCGTGAAGACGTAGCCGCCGCTTTCGTACCAGCGCGGCGCGGCGAGGCGCAAGGTCGCGCCGTACTGCCTGACGACGGGCGGCGGGTCTTGCCCGTCGCCGAAGGTGTCGTAGGGCGGCAGCGCCTCGGCCTCGGGCGAGGGCTGACGCGCGTGGTGCACGATCAGAACTTCGCGCGCCTCGCGCACGAGTTGCGGCGTCCAAGGCGTGCGCAGGAGTTGATCTTCGGCGGGCACGGGCGTGACGAGCGCGTCGGGCCTGAGCGCGGCGAAGACGTACGTGTCCCAGTAGCCGCCGAGGAGGACGGCGCGCGGCGCGCGCGCGGCGAGCCCCGCCGCGACCGCTTGCAGAATCCCGTACTCAGGATTTTTGCGCGCGGGCGGGAACTTCAGCGCGAGCGTGAGCAGGCACGCGAAGGCGAGCGCGGGGAAGACCGCGCGCCGCGCGGCGCGCACTTGCGCCGACGACGTGACGAAGAGGCAGAGCGCGACGAGGCCGGCGAACGCGCCGAACAGGTGCGTCTCGGCGAGGTAGCGCGGCCCGTACGCGTTCAGGCGCATCCACAGGAAGAGGAACGAGCCCGCGAAGTTGACGGCGGCCACCGCGGCGCAGCCGACGACGAGGACGGAGAGATCGAGACGCGCGCCGCCGCGGCAGAAGTCCGAGCCGAAGCCGCGCGGGTCGCGCGCGAAGCAGCGCAGCAGCCGGTAGCACAAAAGCGCGGCGGCCAAGACGGCCAAGAGCGTGAGCCACCACGCGGGCGCGGCGACGAGGTTGTGCGCCTGCGCCTTGAAGTTGGCGAAGAGGTGGCCCCAGTCGACGGCGGTCGGCGTCGCGAAGTCCTGCCCGAAGTGTTTGAGCGCGTGGCGGTGGTAGACGGCCTTGAGCAGACGCTCGGCGGCGAAGGCCGCGACGAGCGGGAGCGCGCAGGCGAGCAGGCGCGACGGCACGAGTCGGGTCGCGCGTGGCGCTTCGCGCGAGAGCAGGCGCGCGCGCGCGGCTTCGAGCGCGAGGAGCGCGAGGAGCATGGGCACGCTCAGCGCGGAGTTCCAGGTGGCGAGCAGGCAGAAGAAGAACGAGGCGGCGAAGGGCGCGAACGCCGGACGCGCAGGGCCGGAGGCGGTCGTCTCCGCGCCGAGCTGTCGCGCCGAGAGCCGGCGCAGGCTCCACCACGCGAGGAGGAGCGCGGTCGTGTGCCACGCGTAACGCTGGTTGAGCACGAAGAGGTAGTGGCTGACGGTCGGGTGCAGGCAGAGGACGGCGGCGAAGAGCGAGGCGGCGAGCGCGGCGGCGCGCGGCGCGAGCAGCGCGATCGCCGCGAGGCTCAGGAGCAGCCAGAAGAGCTGCACGCGGAAGACGCCGCGGTCAGTCCACGCGAAGCCCGTCGCGCGATGTATCAGTTGGAGCGGGAGGGTGTGCCACGCGCCGATCTGATCCTGACCGTAGACGTAGAGGCGGAAGGGATCGACTACGGGGTCGTTCGCCATCAGGACGGGGAGCGCGCTGTCGGAGTTGAACGGCTGGACGTAGAAGCCGTCGGGCGCGAAGACTTGCGCCGCGCGCGCGTAGAGGGCGCACCACGCGAGGAGCGCGAGCGCGAAGACCAGCACGCGCCGCGCGCCCGCGGCTCGGAGCGGGGGAGTCATTGACGTAATCAAAGGGCTATAGGATAACAGGTGCTTCGCCGCGCGGTGAAGGATCGTCGGCTCGGCATTGTTATTTAGTTTGAGATCGGGTGTGGGTTGATAAGACATTCACCACAGGGGCACGGAGAACGCGGAGGGGGCACGGGGGAAGACAACTCTCTGTGCGTCCTCCGTGCCCTCCGTGCCTCCGTGGTGAATCTTACTGCCCTACGCTTGACTCAATACCCAGGCAGGCGATGACCGCGGGTCGGGTTGAATGTTAACGGGAAGGGCAAAAAGTCTCTGGCACGGGCGGCGCGCCGACGCGGCGGCGCTCTCGTTCGTCGCGCTCTTCTTCCTCGCCTTCTTCGCGCCGACGCTGCTCGCCGGAAAATTCCTCGTCGCGGGCGACTCGTTCTACTACTCCGAGCCGCTGCGCGCCGCGGCGTGGGACGCGCTGCGTGCGGGTAGGCTGCCGCTGTGGACGCCCGCGGTGCTCGCGGGCTACCCGCTGCTCTCGATGTCGCAGCTCTCGCTCGCCTACCCGCTCACGTGGGGCTACGCCGCGCTCCCAAACGCGTGGGCCGAACAACTCTACGTCCTCGCCCCCTTCCTGCTCGCGCCCGCCTTCACCTACGCCTACGCGCGCGAGATCGGCAGAAGCCGCCCCGCCGCGCTCCTCGCCGGGCTCGCCTTCGCCTACGGCGGCATGATGGCGAGCAAGCTCGGCGTGACGGGCCTGCGCACGAACGGGATGATGTGGCTGCCGCTCGTGCTCGTCGCCGTCGAGCGAGCGCGCGACAGGCCGTTCGTGAAGTGTCTGCTGGGCGCGACCGCGGCCTACCTGATGTCCGTTCTGAACGGCGACGCGCAGTCGTTCCTCTACGTCGGCCTCGTCGCCGCGCTCTACGCCGCGTTCCTCTCCGTCGCCGCGCCCGGCGCGCAGGGGGGCGCGGGGCGGCGCGCACGGGGCTGGCGCGAGATGCGTTCGTGGCCGCGCCCGCGCCCCCTCGCCGTCGCGTGCGGCGCGATCACGCTCGCGGCGGGCGCGGCGTCCTACCAGATTTTCGAGACGATGAGGGCCGCGCGCCGGAGCGTGCGCGGCGTGATCAGTTATCAGGTCTTCAGCGAGGGCTCGTTCACCTTCACGGAAGCCGTGCGCTCGCTCGCCGCGCCCACACACCACGTCATCGAGGTCTCGGCCTACGTCGCGCCGCTCGCGCTCGGGCTCGCCGCCGCGGGTTGCGCGCGGGCGTGGCGGCGCGACCCGCGCGTCGTCTTCTGGGCGGTCGTCGCGATCTCCGCGTTCCTGCTCATGCTCGGGCCTTCGACGCCGCTCAACTGGCTCGCCTTCCACACGCCCGCCGTCAGCCGCTTCCGCTACCCGTCGCGCCACGCCTTCGAATGGACGTTCTCTCTGAGCGTGCTCGCCGCCTACGGCTGGGACGCGCTCGTGAACGGCGCGCGGGCGAAGGCGGGAGAGAGCCGCGCGGGAGAAGTCGGGGGGCGCGCGGGCCCGTTGGTCGCCGCGTGGCTGCTCGCCGCGGCGTGCGCGGTCGCGGGCTTCCTCTGGTGGGACGACGCGATGCGCCGCGCCCCGCGCCCCGTCAACGGTCTCGACATGGGCCTCGTCCCGGCCCAGACGGAGTTGACCTACATCGTCTGGAAGGTGGTTTTCACGTCCGCCGCGATTTTTACCCTGTGGCGCGCGGCGAAGTCCGCGCCGCAGGGGCGCGCGCGGGGGGCGCTCCTGGCGTGCGTCGTCGGGCTCGCGTGCTTCGTCGAGCCTTACATCTTCTGCTCGCACTTCTGGTTCCCGTTCGCGAAGACGCGCGCGCAGGCGGAAGAGCCCTCGGCGGCCACGCGCTGGTTGCAGTCTCAGACATCACCCGCGGATCGGATTTACACGCGCGTCAACCTCTTCGTCGCGGGCTACCCCGCCGCGCCCGCGCTCGATCTGCCGAACCGCACCGCGCTCTTCCGGTTGCGAAACGTCGCGGGCTACGAGCAGTTGACGCAGGAGCGTTTCAGCCGCGCGCTCGGCGACGCGGGGGCCGACGCCGTCAACCCGCGCGACGGCGTGCGGGGCGCGCCCGACGCGACCCTCTTCGACGCGCGCTCGCGCGTCCTCGATCTGCTCAACACCCGGCACGTCGTCGCCTTCACAGACCTCTCGACCACGCCCGCGCGCGCGCGCGACGTCGGGACGGTCGAGCGCGGGGGCGTCGAGTTCTCGCAGGCCGATCTGCGAAGGACGCTCAAGCCGGGCGAGACCGCGTCGCTCGCCTTCGCGCCCGCGGAGGGCGACACGCTCGCGCTCGTCACGACGCTCGCGGACTCGGTCGAAGTTCGTGACGGCGCGGCGGTGGCGCGCGTGCGCGCCTACGACGAGCAGGGCCACTTCGAAGAGAGGGAGCTGCGCGCGGGCGAGGACACCGCCGAGTGGGCGCACGAGCGCGCGGACGTGCGCGCGTCCGTTCGCCACCGGCTGGCCCCCGCCTTCGACTCCTCGCCGGGCGACGCGGCCCGCAGCTTCGACTCCCGCCGCTACCTCGCCCTCGTCCCGCTCGGCGCGCGCATGAGAGTCGCGCGCGTCGAGGTCACGAACGTCGCGGGGCGCGCGGGGCTCGCGCTGTGGAAGGCGACCCTTTACGACTCCGCGCGCCGTGAATCGACGCCGCTCGCGTCAGGCACGACTGATTTGGACGCCGCGCGCTGGCGTCTCGCTTACGACCGCGACGGGGTGTGGATCGTAGAGAACCTGCGCGCCCTGCCGCGCGCGTGGCTCGTCGCGGAAGTCGAGGCGGTTGACGGCGAGGAGGCCCTGCGCAGAATACGCGGCGAGGGCGGGAAGGGGTTCGACCCGCGGCGCACCGCGCTCGTCGAAGACGCGCCCGCGGAGTTGCCGCAACTTCCGTCGGGCGCGCCGCCGCCGGAGGCCGCGTCGAAGGTCGCGGAGTACGAGGCGGCGCGCTTGGTCGTCGAGACGGACGCGGCGACGCCGGCGCTGCTCGTCGTGAGCGAGCTGTTCTACCCCGGCTGGGAGGCGACCGTCGACGGGCGGCCCGAGCGCATACGCCTGACCGATTATTTGCTGCGCGGCGTCGCCGTGCCCGCGGGCCGTCACCGCGTCGAGCTGCGGTATCGCGCGACCGCCGCGCGCGACGGCGCGTTCGTCTCCGCCTTCACGCTGCTCCTGATCGCGGGCCTCGCCGTCTACGAGTCGCGACGCGGGAAGGTGCAGATCGAAACTGTCGGAGAGAGGCCGGGGGCTGAAGAGAAGAAGTCGGGAACTGAAGAGAAGTCGAGGGCCGACTCGTGAAGCGCGCGGGCGTGCGGGAGTGTTGGCGCGCGCGGCGCGCGGACGCGTGGGCGATGGCGCTCGTGCTCGCCTTCTTCGCCTGCTTCTTCTCTTGGGTCTTCCTCGGCGGGAAGCTCCTCGTCGGCGGCGACGCCTTCGTCTACAACTACCCGCTGCGCGCGGCGGCGTGGGACGCGCTGCGCGCGGGCTCGCTCCCGCTGTGGACGCCGACCGTCTTCTCCGGCTACCCGCTGCTCTCGATGTCGCAGCTCGCGCTCGGCTACCCGCTCACGTGGGGCTACGCCGTCCTGCCCGGCGGCTACGCCGAGGAGCTGTTCGTCCTCGTCCCCTTCCTGCTCGCGCCCGCCTTCACTTACGCCTACGCGCGCGAGATCGGCAGAAGCCGCCTCGCCGCGCTCCTCGCCGGGCTCGGTTTCACGTACGGCGGCGTGATGGTCTCGCCGCTCACGACCGGCGGGATGCAGACGAACGCGCTGATGTGGCTGCCGCTCGTGCTCGTCGCCGTCGAGCGAGCGCGAGCGCGCCGCTTCGTGCCGCCTCTGGTCGGCGCGACCGCCGCCTACGCGATGTCGGTCCTCACGGGCCACGGCCAGAGCTTCCTCTACGCGGGGCTGCTGGCGAACGCCTACGGCGCGTTCCTCTCGCTCCCGGCGCGCGCCTCGCGAGAGAACCTCTCTTCTTCGTCAACGAAAGAAAATTTCTCTTCGTCGGCGAAAGAACAGCTCTCTTCTTCGTCAACGTCGTCACGCGCGACGCTTTCGCGGAGACTCCGCCCGCTCGCCGTCGCCGCGTGCGGCACGCTCTGCGGCGCGTCGGTCGGCGCGTTCCAGATACTTGAGACGATGCGCGCGCAGCGGCGCAGCATCCGCGCGGGGCTCGACTACGAGTATTTCGCTTCGGGCTCGTTCACCTTGCGCTCCGCGCTCTCGACGCTCGTCGCCCCGCTCTACATGGACAAGGGCGTGGACGTGACGACCTACCTGCCGCCGCTCGCGCTCGCGCTCGCCGCCTTCGCCGCGGCGCGCCACTTCCGCGCCGCGCGGGGGCGCGACCCGCGCGTCACGTTCTGGGCCGTCGCCGCGGCGGTCGCCGTCTTGCTCATGCTCGGCGGCAGCACGCCGCTCGGTCGCCTGATCTTCCGCGTCCCCCTCTTGAATCTTTTCCGCTACCCGTCGCGCCACGCCTTCGAGTGGACGTTCTCGCTGAGCGTGCTCGCCGCCTACGGCTGGGACGAGGCGCGCTCTCTGTTCGACCGCGCGGCAAGGAGGCGCGCGGCGCGAAACGTTAACGGCGCGCAGGCGACCCGGATTCAGCCGAAGAGTGAGCGGCAGGAGACGAATGACGGGCGCGAGGACGGGGCGGGCCGCGCGCTCTCTCTCGACGCCGCCGCCGCGCTCGCGTGCCTGTTCGCCTGCGCGGCGGCGGGCCTCCTCTGGTGGCGCGCGACGGGCGAGCCGCCGGGGCCGGGCCTGACGGGGGGCTGGTACGCGGGCCTGCCGCGCGCGCAGTTTCTGCTCTGGAAGGCCGCGTTCGTCGCGCTCTCGTCAGCCGCCGTGTGGCTCGCGTGGCGCGTGAGGGCACGGCGTTGGCGCGCGCCGCTCGCGGCCCTGGCCCTCGCCGCCGCCTGCTTCTTCGAGCCGTTCATCGAGGGCTGGCACTTCTGGCACCTCTTCGCCAAAGAGCCCGCGCGCTTTCACGCCGAGGCCGCGACGACGAAATTTTTGCGCGAGCAAAAACGCGGGCCCTCGCGCGCCTACCTGCGCGTCGATCTCGACGTGGAAGAGTTCGACGCCGCGCCGCGCGTCGACGGCCCGAACGTGCCGACGCTCTACGGCGTCGAGAACGTCGGCGGCTTCGAGCACCTGATCCTCGCGCGCTACAGCCGCGCGCTCGGCAACGTCTGGTCGGACGGCGTCAACCCGCGCCCCGGCTTCGCGCCCGATCCGAACCTGCTCGACCCGCGCTCGCACGTCCTCGACGTGCTCAACACCGCTCACCTCGTCGCCTACCGCGATCTGGCGAAAGTCCCGCCGCGCGCCGTCGTCAAAAACGGCGTCGCGTTCGCCGCCGCCGATCTCAACGTCGCGCTCGCGCCGCGCCAAACTTTCTCGCTCGAAGCGATTCGCGCAGAGGGCGACGCGCTCGCGCTCGTGACGACGATGGCGAACTCGGCGCACCTCGCCGACGGCGACGCGGTGGCGCGCCTGCGCGTGACGGGCGAAGGGGGCCAGGTCGTTGAAAGGGAACTGCGCGCGGGCGAGGACACCGCCGAGTGGGCGCACGAGCGCGCGGACGTGCGCGCGTCGGTGCGCCACCGGCTGGCCCCCGCCTTCGACTCCTCGCCGGGCGACGCGGCCCGCAGCTTCGACTCCCGCCGCTACCTCGCCCTCGTCCCGCTCGGCGCGCGCATGAGAGTCGCGCGCGTCGAGATCGTGAACACGGACGGGGCGGCGACGCTCGTCGTCTCGCGCGCGAGCGTCTACGACTCGTCGAGCGGGCGTTCGAGCCCGCTCGGCAGGGGCGGCGCGGGCGCGGCGTCGCCGGACGCGGCGCGCTGGCGCGCGGAGTACGACGACGGCGTCGCTACGGTGTGGAGGAATCTGCGCTCTCTGCCGCGCGCGTGGCTCGTCTCCGAAGTCGAGGCCGTTGACGGCGAGGAGGCCCTGCGCCGCGTCCGCGGCGAGGGCGCGCGAGAGTTCGACCCGCGGCGCACGGCCCTGCTCGAAGTCAGGCCGGGAGAGCTGCCGCCCGTGCCCGCGGACGCGGCGGCGCGGGGCGGCGCGTCCGCGGGCACGGCGCGCGTCGCGGAGTATGAGGCGAACCGGATCGTCGTGGAGACCGACGCGGGCGCGCCGTCGGTGCTGGTGGTGAGCGAGATTTTTTACCCGGGCTGGGGGGCGACCGTCGACGGCGCGCGCGCGCGCATCGATCTCGCGGACTACCTTTTGCGGGCCGTCGCCGTGCCCGCCGGTCGCCACCGCGTCGAGATGCGTTACGGCGCGCCCGCCGCGCGGGACGGCGCGATCATCTCGGCGCTCACCGTCGCGCTGCTGGCCGGGTTGTCGATCCGGTCGCGGCGCGCGTCACGCCTGAGGCGCGAGGCTGTCGGCGGGTGAGTCGCGGTGGGCGACGACGCGGCGTGCGAGCCGCTTCGCCTCGTCGAAGATCTCGTCCACGTCCTTGTGCGCGAACTGCGCGTGCCGCCCGACGTGGTGGACGCGCGGGTGCGCCGCGAAGAAGTCGCGCGCGCGCAGCATCTGCGCCTCGTAGCCGCGATCATAAATGGGGTAGGCGTGCGCCAGCTCGACGACCTTCGAGTCGGCCACCTCGCCCGCCTTCAGAACGCCGGCGCGCTCCAACTCCGAGACGACGCGCCCGACGGAAAACTCGCTGAGGTCTGTCGCCTCGCAGCAGAGCACCGTCTGATCGGCGGGCGCGCCCTCTTCCACGAAGTTCTTAAACTCGGCGACGCGGTTGATCATGAAGTCGCGGTCGGCGAAGTAGAACCAGTGGTTCTCGGTGACGCGCGGGCGGTTGACGAGCAGGTAGGTGATGCGCGCGGGGCGGAAGCGCAAAGAGAGATCGAGGCCGAAGAGCGAGGCGAAGAGGTTGAGCGGGAGCGTGTTGACGAGCAGATCGTATTCTTCCGTGCGCTCGGCGCCCGCGGCGTCGGCGAAGCGGCACTCGTAGCCGCCGCCCGCGGGGCGCGCGCCGACGAGCCGCGAGTCGAGGCGCACGCGATCTTCGACTTCCGCGTGGAGTCGTTCGCTGATCGCGCCGTAGCCGCCGCTCTGCGGGTAGTAGAAGTCTCGGAAGTAGAGCTTGGAGCGGCGGCGCACCATGTCGCGCAGGCCCGCGACGCGGATTTTGCGCCGCCCCCAGTCGGCGGAGATTTCGCTGGCCGGGATGCCGAAGAGTTTTTCCGAGTAGGGCTTGAAGAAGAGATCGTTGAGCCCCGCGCCGAAGCGCGCGAGCACGAGCGACTCGAAGCTCTCCGCGCCGTGCCGGTCGTGCCGCACGAGGTAGTGCCAGACGAGGCGCAGGCTCGTGCGCGGGAAGAAGCGCACCACCATCTCGGCGGCGTTGACGGGATCGCGGATCCACTTGCCGCGCAGATAGATTCGGCTGCGGCGGCGCACGCGCCTCATCGGCACGAGCGCGAGCATCTCTTTGAGCAACTCTTCGTCGGTGGTGTAGAGGCGGTGGGGCGCGAGGTCGCAGTCGAAGCCGTGCCAGCGGAAGCTGCGCGCGAGCCCGCCGACGCGGTCGCTCGCCTCGTGGACTTCGAGGTCGGGGAACTCTCTGCGGAGGAAGTACGCGCTGCTCAGCCCGGCGACGCCCGCGCCAAGGATTCCGATCTTCATCTGTTAATCGATCTCTCTCACGCGCGTCGCACCGGGCGTCCCACACACTCGGACGTTAATCGACGAAGTGATCGTCAGGAGTCCGCGACGAATGACAACCCCGGCCATCGCGCCCGAACGGCTCAGAACAGCTCCTCGTCCTTGATGTAGCGCGGGCGCGCCTTGACCTCCTTGTAAATCCTGCCGACGTACTCGCCGACGAGGCCGAGGAACATGATCTGCACGCCGCCGAGGAAGTAGATCGGGATGGTCGTGCCCGCCCAGCCGGGCAGCGTCTCGCCCTTATACTTCTGGTAGAGGTAGATGAGCGTCATCGCGCAACTGAAGAGGAAGATGAGCGCGCCCGCCGCCGTCACGAGCCGCAGCGGGACGACGCTGAAGGACGTGATGCCGTCCAAGGCGAGCGCGATCATCTTGCGCGCGCTGTGCTTGGTCGTGCCCGCGTCGCGCGCCCTCACGTCGAAGGCCACGTTCTCGGTGCGGAGCCCGAGGTCGGCGACGATGCCGCGCAGGAAGAGGTTGCTCTCGCGGTATTCGGCGAGCGCGGCGAGCGCCTTCGCGGAGAGCAGGCGGTACTCGGCGTGGTGCTTCGTGATCTTCGCGCCCATCAGGTTCATCAGGTTGTAGAAGAAGCTGGCCGTGACGCGCTTCGGCCACGAGTCGGTCGCGCGGCTGCGGCGCACGCCGCAGACGACGTGGACGCCCGCGGCGTAGCGCTCCAGAAAAATCTCGATCACCTGCTCGTCCTGCTGCAAGTCGGCGTCGATGGTCACGGCGCAGTCGGCGTGCTCGCGCACGCCGAGCAGCCCGGCGACGAGCGCGTTCTGCATCCCGACGTTGCGCGCCAGCTTCAGGCCCTTGATCGAGGGGTCGGCGAGGTGCAACGCCTCGATCTCCGACCACGTGCGGTCGCGGCTCCCGTCGTCGACGAAATAGACGAAGCTCGCCGCGTCGATCTTCGCGGCGGCGACGAGGCGCTCGCGCAGCGCCGCCAGGCGCGCGGCGGTCGAGCGCACGACCTGCTCCTCGTCGAAGCAGGGGACGACGACGGCGAGCACGGGCGGTCGCGCTGCGCCGCCGCGCGTGCGCTGCACCGTGCGCTGCGAGACGCCTCCGGCGACCGCCTTCGACCCGGTCGCGTCCGTACCCGCGGCGTTGTTAGTGATCGTGCTCAAGTTCAGTTGCCGACGGCCCGCCGCGCGCGTGCCGAATAGCGTCCTCGTTTCGGCTTTCCTCCGTGCCCTCCGTGTTCTCCGTGACTCTGTGGTGAGGTAAGAGACTTAAGCACTCACCACGGAGTCACAGAGATCACAGAGGATGCACGGAGAAAAAAATCAAATCAGGACACCGACGCGCGCCGACTCCACGCGGCTGACGAGCGCGTCGAGGACGGGGCGGAGCGCGGCGGGCGTGAACGCCTCGCGCCTGAGTCTCTGCGCGGCGACGACGCGGCGGCGCAAACCTTCGTCGGCGCGCGCGAGGCGGTGAGCGCGCCGCGCGATCTGCGCGGGAGTCTCGCCCGCTTCGTAGAGCGCGCCCGCGCCGCCGAGCGTTTCGGCGACCGCCCCGGCGCGCCGCGCCAGCACCGGCACGTCGAACCACATCGCCTCGACGAGCGGGACGCCGAAGCCCTCGTGCTCGCTGGCCGACAAGTATAGGTGCGCCGTGCGGTAGTAAGCCAGCAGCGCGGCGTCCGTGATTTTGCCGGTGACGTTGACGGCGGGCGCGAGGCCGCGGCCTTCGATCTCGCGCAGGAGCCGCCGCGAGTAGGGATCGGAGTCGCGCGCCTCGCCCGCGAGCGTGAGGCGCGCCGAGGGGTCGAGCGACAGGTACTCCGAGAGAATTTCGACGAGCGCGTCCTGCCGCTTGTTCGGGGCCGTGCGCCCGACGAAGAGCAGGTTCGTGCGCCCGTCCTGCAAGTCGCGCATCAGGTCCTCGTCGGGCGCGGCGTTCCACTTGTCGGGGCCGACAATGATGGGGAGCACGCCGGGCGCGTCGAAGCCCGCCGCGCGGAGTTCCGCCGCGTTGAAGGAGGAGTCGCCGACCGAGCAGGCGAAGTGGCGTGCGAGGCGGCGCAGGGAGGCGCGGCCCGCTTCGAGCAGCCACGCGAAGCCCGGTCGGTAGGGGGCGAAAAATTCGGCGGGCGTGATGTTGTGATAGACGAGGCACTTCGGGGAGGGGTGCGCGATGGCCGCGGCGGTCACCTCCGAGCCGATGGAGTGGTGGTAGACGAGGCCCGCGCCGCGGTCGAGTTCGGAGTCGTCGAAGGGGCGCGCCTCGTGCGCGAGCGCCGGCTCGACGCGCTTGGCGAAGATGTCCGACTCGAAGCCGCGCGAGCGCAGGTGCTCGCGGATGGAGAGCGCGTGGTTCGTGATCGCGTCGCCGGTGACGGCGTCGGGGAGGAGCTGATGAATAGCGCGCAGGCCGGCGCGCGGCGCGGCGCGGCGCGGCGTCTCTTCCGCGCCTAACTGCGCGAACACCTCTTCGTAGCGGTCGATGACCCTGTCCCAGTCGGCGTGCTCGCGCGCGTAGGCGCGACCGCGCGCGCCGAGGCCGCGCAAGTCCTCGTCAGACGACGCGGCGACGGCGGCGAAGACTCGCGCCCACTCCTCCTCGGTCGCGGCGAGCCATCCGCCGCGCGCCGCCTCGACGGCGAGGGCGGTGGCGGGGCAGTCGCGGTGCGCGGCGACGGGGCGGGCGGCGAGCCACGCTTCCATCAGCGCGCGCGAAAAACTCTCGTTGCGGCTCGGCTGGAAGAGCGCGCGCGCCGCGCGCAGGAGCGCGGCCTTGGTCGCGTCGCCGACGAAGCCGAGATCGTGGACGCCCTCGCCGGGCGCGTCGAAAGAGTCCTGACCCGCGCCCGCGAGGACGAGCTTGAGATCGGTGCTGTCAAAAATTTCTCTGTACCGACGGAAAGAGCGCAGGAGCAGATCGACGTTCTTCGTCGCGTCGCGCCGACCGAGGTAGAGGACGAAGCGAGAGCCGCGCAACCCGGCGGGCAGCGCGTCGTCGTCGGCGTGCGGCGCGCCGCCGCCTTCCGTCTCTTCGCCGCGGGTCGTCTCGACGCCCTCGCCGACGAGTCGGCTGCGCGTGTGGATGCCGGGGCCGAAGAGCCCGAGCGCGGTCTCGCGCTCGCCCTCGGAGTTGAAGAGGATGCGGCGCGCGGCGCGGAAGATTTCGGCGACGGCGGGGAGGTGCGCGTAAGCCTCCGCGTGCAGGCAGGGTTGCAGGCAGGCGCGCGCGGCGACCGCCGGGAGCCCGCGAAGCGTCGTGCCGTAGAGGTAGGGGAGGAAGACGAAGGCGCGGAAATTATCGCGCTCGTCGCGCAGGCGTGCGACGAGCGCGCTTGAGTTGACGTTGTGATCGACGAAGGCGCGCGCGTCTTCAGGCGCGACGGGCGAGACGCCGGGCTTTAAGTCTTCGGGGCGGGCGGCGAGCAGGCGGGCGTTCGCCTCGTCGAAGCGCCGGGCGTCGCGCGCGTCGGCGCTGAAGCGGCGGACGGCGAGCGCGCCGTCGCGCTCGTCGCCGTCCTCGTAGTAGTTCTCGGCCCAGTCGTCGGCGAAGGAGCGCGCGCGCGTGGTGAAGACCTCCACGTCGTGGCCGCGCGCGGCGAGGCGGAGCGCGATCTGACGCGCCTGCTGCTCCGCGCCGCCGCGCAGGTGCGCGCCGAACCACGGGGTGACGACGGCGAGCCTCATGCCTCCCTCGCGGCGGGCGTCGGCGGGGGCGCGTCCGCCGACGAGCGCGGTTCGGGCGCGAGCGCGTCGAGAGCGCGGCGCGCCGTCGCCTCGGCCTCGCGCAGGCGCTCTTCGACCTCCGCGAGCGCGGCCTTCTGCGCCTCGACGATGGCGCGCTGCTCCTGAATCAGAAACTCCTCCTGCGCGTCGAGACGCCGCCGCTGCTCGTCTACGCCGCGCGTCTGCACTTCGAGCGCGCCCTGCTGTGAGTTGAGGGCCCTTTGCAGCTCCTCGATCCCCCTCTGGTGCGTGTCGAGGCGCGCGGCGGTGTGGGCCTCGATCCGTTCGCGCCGCGCCGCGTCCTCGGCGTAGCGCGCGGCGTCTGCGGCGTGGCGCGCGGCGTCTGCGGCGTGGCGCGCGGAGAGCGAGGCGAGCGCGTCGGAGAGCATGAAGACGGCTTCGCGCGCGTCGGCGATGGAGCCGAGCACGTCGCCGTCCAGACGTTCGAGCGCGAGGCGCAACTGCTCCGCGACGGACGCCGCGCCGTGCCGCTCCTGCTCGTTCAGGCGATCCGCGATCAACTGCTGCTGCGCGAGGGCGTAAGCCTCGAACTCGCGCTGGTGGCGCATGAGGCGCGGCAGACGCGCGAGCCCCGCGAGCAACTGCCACAGGTAGCCGACGACGGGCAGGGCGCGCACGCGCCGCCTCAGACGCGGGTCGGCGACGCCCCGGACGCGGGCGCGCGCGCCGCCGCGCCGCCCCTCTTCGGAGAAGACGAGGTCTTCGACGATCTCGCGCTTGCCGCGCCGCGCCGCGCGCAGATCGGAGAGCGTCGCTTCCAACTCGGCGGCGTCGGGCGCGCGACCGAGCGCGGCGCGGAAGGCGTTCTCGACGAACGCGCGGTCGTGGAAGGCGAACAACTCTTCGGCGCGGTAGCGACCGTCCCCGCGCGGCTCAAGCTCGGCCTGCAGGCGCAGCGGCGCGCCCGCTTGATCGACGCGCGCGGCGGCGGCGGCTGAATGGTCGTCGCGCGCGACCGCGTCCGGGTGATCGTCGCGGGCGACGCCGCCCTGATGATCGTCGGGCGCGCCGCCGCCCGGCGCGCCGCGCGCTCCGGCATCGTCGTTCGCCGCGTTCATCGCCTCGTCAGTCATCGCTCGTCGGTCGTTCGTCGAAAGCCGCGCGCCTCAGATCGCGCCGACGCGGACGCCGCCGGCATCGCCCCGCTCCGTTTCAGCCGGGCGTCCGGCCCGGCGGGCGGTGGCGCGCGCGTTCAAGTTCGCCAGCCCCTCCATCTCGACGGGGCAGGCGACGCGGAAGAAGATGACGCCGTCCATCCAGTCGAAGGCGACGCCTTCGGGCGTGTGCGCGGCGACCGAGACGAAGTAGTGCTCCTGCCCGAGCCAGCAGTCGAAGGCGAACTCGACGTCGAGGAGTTCGCCCGCGCGCGCCGCGCCGAGGGCCAGCCCGCGCTGCTCCGTGTTCGTGCCGTAGACGTTGATGCCGTGCCGGTTGCGGATCATGAAGCCGCACACGGGGCGCTCGACGTCGCGGCGGAAAAGAATCTTCACGCGCACGACGACCGGATCGCCCGAGTCGATCAACTCGACCGGCTCGCCGCGCGCGTTGACGATGTCGGCGGAGACGATCTCGGCGTCGCGGTTGCCGTGCCGGTAGGTGTAGTTGAGCGGCGCGCGCCCGCCCGGCCCGGCCTTCGGCGTTTGCTCAGCCGCGCCCTCGTCGCGCGCCCCCGCCGCCGCGTCCGCGTCCGGCGGCGCGCCGTCGTCGTAAGCCTCCTCGCGCGCCATGATGAGCCGCTGGTAGCGGTTGAGCACGTCCACGGGCTCGCCGTCGGCGAGCATCCGCCCGGCGTTCAAAAAGATCGCGCGCGAGCAGAGGGCGCGCACGAGCGTCGGCTCGTGCGAGACGAAGAGGATGGTCGCGCCCGCCTCCTGCATCTCGCGTATGCGCCGCACGCAGCGGTGCTGGAAGATCGTGTCGCCGACCGACAGGGCCTCGTCCACGACGAGCACTTCGGGGTCTGTGTTGACGGCGATGGCGAAGGCGAGGCGGACGTACATCCCCGACGAGTAGGTCTTGACGGGCTGGTGCAGGAAGTCGCCGATCTCTGCGAACCGCTCGATCTCTTTGAGCCTCGCGTCGGTCTCGCGCCGCGAGAAGCCCATCAGCGCGGCGTTCATGTAGACGTTTTCGAGCCCGGTGAACTCCGGGTTGAAGCCCGCGCCGAGTTCGAGCAGCGCGGCGACGCGCCCCTCGACGAGCACGCGCCCGTGCGTCGGCTCAAGCGTCCCCGTGACGATCTGCAAGAGCGTGGACTTGCCGCTGCCGTTCGGCCCGACGATGCCGGTCGTCGTCCCCTTCTCGACCTCGAAGCTCACGTCCCTGAGCGCCCAGAACTCGCGGTGGCGCTTCACGCGCCCGCGCGTCAGCGACTCGACGAGCCGGTCGCTCGGACGCTCATAGATGCGGTACTGCTTCGCGACGCCCTCGACGCGCAGCGCGGTGGTCATGCGTGGGATTGTAGTTTTGGGGGTGGCAATTAACAAGTAGTTCAGAATCGCCGGCTTGTTAAAGGCTATACGGTAATCCGTCTTGGATTTGCGCGCGCGAACAGTAGATTGTAGTTTGAGCAAACACCCTGGATTTTCATCGCCGAGTATCATCGAGGTGCTGACGAACCACGCCGGGGATAGTTGGTCGGAGGAACCACCGGCATGACCAGGAAACTACCCTCACTAAAACCCAAGATGGTCATCAGGGCGCTCGAACGCGGCGGCTTCTACGTTCATCACGTGGCGGGGAGTCATTACATCTTGAAGAAGGGCGCGCAGCGGGTGACCGTGCCGTATCACGGCAAGGATTTGAAGCCGCGGACGCTCGCGTCGATCATCGAGCAGTCGGGTCTGTCGGCGGAAGAATTTTTGGAGCTGCTGTGAAGGCGGGCAGGGAAGTCGGATCGGGTCTCAGGCGAACTCGACGCTGACCTCTTCCGTGATGGAGTTGTCGGTGGGGATCGGCTCTCCGTCTTTCTTGAGGCTTTCGAGGTAGCCGCGGATGGCGTCAGCCGCCATCTCGCGCGCCTCCTCTAAAGTGTCGCCCTCGGTGACCAGACCCGGGAGCGCCGGGCAGGTGACGACGTAGCCCCCGGTTTCGTCGGGCGTCATGACGACCGTGAAGTTCAGGATTTTCATGTCGGCCATTATATCACTCGAAAGCCCCGCCGGTGCCACTTGATAAGGCACGCCTTTAGTTTACAATCTCGCGCATGATCTCGGCGCAGGATCAGCGGCGGCTCGTGTGGCGGCCCTTGAGGGAGTTGCCCGGCAGGTACGAGCTGGTGCGCTCGCTGGCGAAGAAGGAGTTGGCGGCCAAGTACCGCGGCTCGGCGCTGGGCTTCGCGTGGGCGATGCTGACGCCGGCGGTGATGATCGCGATCTACACGTTCATCTTCGCGGGGCTCTTCGGCGCGCGCTTCGGAGGGCAGGGCAGCGCGTGGGACTACGCGCTCTACCTCTTCTGCGGGCTGCTGCCGTGGACGGCCTTTCAGGAGTCGGCGCAGTCGGCGGCGACCGTCATCGTCACGCACGCGAACCTCGTCAAGCGCGTCGTCTTCCCCCTGGAGGCCCTGCCCGTCTCGCAAGTGCTGGCCGCGCACGCGACGCAGATGTTCGGGACGGCGGTGCTCGTCTTCGCGACGCTCCTGATCCGCCGCGAGCTGCACGCGTCGCTGCTGTGGCTGCCCGCCCTCGTCGCGCCGCAACTGCTGTTCGTGCTGGGCGCGTCGTGGTTCGTCGCCTCGCTCGGCGTGTTCCTGCGCGACACGGCGCAGGCCATCGGGCTGGTGCTCGTCGCGTGGTTCTTCCTGACGCCGATCATCTACCCGGAGCAGGTCGTGCCCGCGCGGTATCAAAAGTTCGTCGCCCTCAACCCGTTCGCGCCGCTCGTGCGCGGCTACCGCCGCGTCATCCTCGAAGGCTCGCCGCCCGACTGGCGCGGGCTCGCCTACTTCACGCTCGTCGCCGTCGTCGTCTTCCTCGGGGGCTACTGGTGGTTCGCCAAGTCGCGCAAGAACTTCGCGGACGTGATCTAGTCGCGCGGTGTCGGATGCCTTCGTTAATTTCACTCACCACAGAGGCACGGAGGGCACGGAGGGCGCACGGAGAAAAGATTTAAACTCCGTGCCCCCTTCTGTGCCCTCCGTGCCTCTGTGGTGAGCCCTGCTTCCTTAACATGCAATCGACTTTAGAAGCGGAACAGCGTGTCGAACTGCAAGCGCACGGTCGGGCGGTTGAGCGAGCCTGCGGGGGTCGCGCCGAACGGGCCGAGCAGCCCGTTGGGCCGCTGCGAGACGATGGCGGTGAGCGAGAGCGTGACGCGCGGGTCGACGGTGTAAGACGCGAGGAGGCGGTGCGCGCGCACGTCGGTCGATTGCAGGATGTCGGAGAAGTTGAAGGGGGAGAGGACGGCGTCCTTCTCGATGCGGACGAGGGTGTAGCCGACGAGCGCGTCGCCGCGCTCGCGCGCCCTGCCCACCTGTAGCTCGGCCCAGTAGCCGCTGTTCTCGCGGTTCTCAAGCGCGCGCCCGCTCGGAGAGATCACGTCGCGCACCTGCGTGTTCGTCACGAAGTCGAGGATCGCCGTGACGGGGAAACGCTTGCTCCGCGTCCACTCGAACCTGCCGATGAGATCGACGAGGTTGTAGCCGGAGGAGAGCCGCCCGTCGCGGTTCGTCGCGTTCGTGCTGCCGACGGAGACGCCGAGGCTGCTGCCGTTGACGAGCAGGTCGCGCGGGATGTTGACCGTTGACGTGACTACTTGGGCCGGGCTAGTGGCGGTCGCCGGGATCGTGATCGTGACGGGCACTTGCAGGTTCGCGCCGAAGACCTGCGCGGGCGTGATGAACTGCGTGCCGTTGAAGTTCAGGTCGGCGGCGGAGACGGTGACGGCGGCGTGCTCCGACAACTCGAAGCGCGCGCGGGCCTGCGCGCCGTAGAGCGCGAGGTCGCGCCCGGCGCGGCGCGAGGCTTCGGCGTCGAGTTGGCCGCCCGCGCCGAGGACGAAGCCGGGCGCGCGCTCAAGCATCGGGAGCTGCCACGCGGCGAGCGTCAGGTTCTTCAGCGCGCCCGCGTGTTTGAAGTCGCGCGCGTAGGTCTCGTTCAGACCTTCGGGCATGACGTCGGCGTCGATGGTCATCTCGGTGAAGAGCCAAGGCGTCTCGAACTTGCCCGCCTGCAAGCGCAGCCCCGGCGCGCGCGCGGGCCGGTACGAGACGAAAGCCTGATCGACGGCGAAGCTCTTGCGACCGAAGAAGTCGGTGAGCGTCTGGTTGGCGCTGATCACGTCGGGCGTCGTGCCGGTGGCGAGGCGCAGGCCCCAGTCGAACTGTTTACCTATCGTCCCGCGCAGGGCGAGGCGCGCGCGGACTCTGGCGCGACCGCGCGCGGAGAGTTCGTTGCCGACGATTGAGGGGTTCCCCGCGTTCGGCAGCGCGTTGAGCAGGCCGAGCTGACTCTCGTAGCGCAGCCGCACGTCGCCGCTGAACGTGATCGAGCCGAGCTTCGAGAGCGTCTCGCCCGACTTCTTCGACTGCTGTTCGAGCGCGCTCACGCGCGATTCGAGCGGCTGCTCGGTCTGCGGGTTCTTCGCCGCCGCGCCGCCCTGCTGCTGTTGCGGCGCGGCGAGCGCGCCGGTGATCGGCACGCCGTCAACCGAGTAGGCCGCCTCGCGCACCTGCGCCGCGCCCGCCGCCGCGCCCTGCTGTTGCTGCGTGCGCGCCAGCAGATCGCTCAGCAGCCGGGTCTGTTCGGCGACCGCCGCGCGCAGCCGCTCGATCTCAACCTGCTGCTCGCGCACCTGCCTGCGCACGTCTTCGAGCGAGGCGTCGCCGCCGCCCTTGTTCGACGCGCCTTGCCGCGCGGGCGCGGCGTCGCCCGGCGGATGCGGGGGCGTCTGCGCGCGCGCGGCGAGGCAGAAGGCGGCGAGGGCGAGTGAGAGCGCGAGGGCGCGCGTGGGGAGTTTCGGCATGGCGGCTCCTTCTTGTCGGTCGGCGTGAAATTGTTTGTCGGCGGCGCGTGGCGCGCGAGCGCGCGCGTCGCGTCTGTTGAGGTGCGGAAAACTTCGGCCCGCGGATCGCGAGCGCACGAGCATCGTATAACGTCGATGTTAAGGAAGCGTTACGGGAGGTTCGTAGCCGGCGGGGTTTTATTTCCGAAGGCCCACACTTCCCCGCGACTCCCGGGCGCGCAAAACTCTCGCGGGGATCGACCGGCTGAACGGGAAGCGCCCGCTGTTTTAACATTACATTCAAGCCCGCGGATTATTCCGACCGAACGCCTCGGCCCGCCGCAGAACTTTTATACGACTTCCGGCGGGGCTGCGAGCGGCGGGCGCGTTTCCTGACAAAGGGCCTCGCACGTCGAGGCGAAAAATCATCGCCGCCGCGCTTTGCGTCTTGTTCATCGGAATTAATATAGGCAATATCTTTCGCACGGGGCTCGTGAGAACTGCCGCGCGGCGACCGAAGAGCGGCTTAACTTTCACCCCCGATGAAAGTGTGTGACGAGAAAGGGGAGGGTGGGCCGACAGCCGAGACTGACAAGACGCCGCCCTCCGAGCCGGGACTTCCTCAACCCTCCGGAGTTTCCGAACGCCATGACAGAAGACGAAGCCTTGAAGGTATTGCGTGCGGCCTCCTTCGCTGCTCCGGAGACAATCGATGCGGTGTGCGCGCTGTGGGGCACGGAGGCCGGGGTCGCCGCCGCCGCGCGCCTGCTCGCCGCAAAGCCGGAGTCATCCGAAGTCTTGTGGGCCGGCACATACATCTACTGCGGCGCGGGCGCAGACCCGGCCCCGCTGCTGCCGCTCATCACCGACAAAGACCCGGCCATCCGGTTGATGGCCGCCGCGGGCCTCGTCGAGCGGGGGGACAAGAGGGGGTTCGCGCCGCTCATCGACCTGTTGGCGGAGCCCGGTCTGCTGGCGCTCAGCCACCCGCCCAGATCGCTCTGGAGCGCGGCGACTCACGCGCTCGTCCGCGCGACGGGGATGGCCGAGTTAGGCCCGCCCTTCGATGCCGATGACGCGATGGTCGCCGCCGCGCACAAGCGTTGGCTCTCGTGGTTGCAGGCCAACGACGCCAAACTGAAGTTCGCCCCGGAGCAAGGCGAGTGGGAGGTGAATTAGAAGATGTTGAGTGTTACATGCACGACTTTGACGGTGAAGCCGGGGAGGCGGGGCGCCCCCGGCGTCATCGAAGTGATCGTCAGACTGTTTTTCACCTTCCCCCCCGGCACGTCGCGCCGCAACATCGCCGCCATCGTTAAGGCTTTCAATGAAAACATTAACGGCAAGGTCAATAAAGCCGGCAAGGTTATTAAGCCGGGCAAGTGGAGCGGTTTGCGTTACAAGTGCTATCTATTCAAAGTCAAATTGCAAATCCGTACCGCGACGCCGAAAACTCCCGCCCCCGCCGAGGGCGAATTGGACGTGAGCTTTGTGAATCGCGGGCCAGCGTTCATAGATAATGTCGGCATGACGAAGCGCGCCCGCGGCACGACGAAACCTACACCAAGCGATCCGCTGAGCGACGACCCCACGGAGATGTTGTATCCCGTTCGCGGCAGGGCAGAAATTGACACCGCGCACAGTGAGAGTTGGGCTCACGAGTTGGGACACTATCTCGGACTCGATGACGGTTATATACCTCTCCCCCCCGGCAAGTTCTACCCGGCGGGCCAGCCCATACCGAACATACCGGGCCACACGCGGGACATGATGGTGGATCCCACCCTCCCCGTCTCGGCGCAGATGATCACGCGCCTAGTCCGCCGGAATAAGGTGGGCGACGTCAAATGCCCGATCAAGTTCGCGGCGAAGAGCGGGCGGCTGTGGTTCTTATTCGGTGAGTTCAATGACATCGTGATCGAGGCCAGAGCCGAAGACACGGTCCCGCCGAGCGACGACAAGGTTCTCAAGAAGGCCACGATCACCTTCAAGGGCACGCTCTCGTGCAGCATCGGCGCTTACGCGGGCGATGAAAACGCGGACACGCGCGCCCTCTTCGCGCTGCTCGGCGCGAACACCGCGCCCCTCGCAAAACCTCAAAAGCTCAACGTCCCCATCACCTTCGACATCACCCCCGCCAACGCGGGGGGCGGCTCCCTCCAGCCGCTCACCATCGTAGTTAATCAGGGGATGAGCGTCGAAGGCTTCTACTTCTGGGACGAGCGGCGCGGGCTCCCCGTGCTCCACGGGGCGATGTCAATCAACGGCAGGCACACGGCATCCTTCATCCCCGGCCCGCCGCTCAAAGGTAAATTCTTCTACGAGTACGAGACGAAGGGGGCCAAACATTAAATGCTCTGGCAAAGACCCTACCCCTCCCGCCGCGCGCTGGATGCGCTGGAGTCGCTGTCCGAGCCGTCCGTGGCTTGCCCCCTGCCCGACAGCACGCGCGTCGGGTTGAGCAGTTGGGCGCTGCCCATAAGCCCGGAGGCGGTCGCCGCCGCCTACCGCGGCGAGGACGCCCCCGTGCCGCCGCGCGCCGTCTTGCGCGACGAAGGCGAGGGCATCCTCGTCGTCGAAGGTCTCTTCCGCACCTCCGCGATCTTTATCAGCCCGGACGAGGAAGGCAGCGTCTACACCATCACGCACGGCCCGAGCCTCGTCATCAAGGGGGCGGGCAAAGCGCCGAGCGGCAGCGCCTTCTGCCGCGTGACGCCCGCGCTCTTCGACGCCGATCCGCAGGGGCGCAGCATCGCCTGCGAAGCCGTCATCGGCGGCGCGCTCTGGTCTGTCATGGTTTCGTCGTCGGAGGACACTCATAGTCCCGCGACCGGCGTCCTCGCGAAAGCCCGACTCGTAGACCTCCTGCGGCAGGGCATCTCTGACGAATCCGAGCCCGACGAGTCCGACGACTGGGGCGAGTCCGACGAGCCGGACGCGGGCGTTCAAGGGCTCGGGGGGGCGGCGAAGGTCGAGCGCAGGGAAGACGGCGCAATCGTCGCGACCGTCGAAGCCGAGCAGGGCCGGATCGTCATAGAGGCTTTCCACACCGACCCGGCGGCGTTATGGATGCCTTTGCTCAAACAGTCCGCGCGCGCGACGTGTAAGCTCTCGACCAGTAAGGGCAGCCCCCCGAGCCGGCCCACGCTCACGGGGTCGGGGTTTCAGGGCGGCGAGACTATTCTGATCAGCTTCGACGACGCGCCGCTGACCAAAGCCAAGGCGGAGCCGTCCGGCGACTTTAAAAAAGCCGTCACCATCCCGCCCGCCGCCCCGCCCGGCCCCCACACGGTGAAAGCGTCGGGTCAGGAGAGCGGTCTGGTCGGGGAAGCGCCGTTTCGCGTGCTCCCGCCGGGCAAAAAGAGACCGTCCTCGTAACTCACTTTGCACGGCGCTCACGGCGCGACGCGGCTTCCGCACGACACCACAAGGGTGCGGCGGTCGAACCCGCGCCTTCACCCGTCGAGAGACGGCAGCGTCATGGATATTAAAATAGACGATCTCAGCGGCCCCGAGGTGCACGAGCTGTTGCGGGAACACCTTCGGAATATGGCGCTGCACTCGCCGCCCGAGAGCGTGCACGCCCTGGGCATAGAGGCGCTGCGCAGGCCCGAGATCACGTTTTGGACGGCGCGGGAAGGCGGCGAGCTGCTCGGCTGCGGCGCGCTCAAAGAGCTGGACTCCCGGCACGGCGAGATCAAATCCATGCGCACGTCGGCGACGCACCTGAGGAAGGGCGTCGCGGCGGCCCTCCTTAACCACATCCTCGAAGAGGCCGCGCGCCGCGGCTACCGCCGGCTGAGTTTGGAAACGGGCTCGGCGGAAGTGTTCGAGCCGGCCCGCAGGCTGTACGCGAAGTTCGGCTTCACCTATTGCGGGCCGTTCGCGGATTACGTCGAAGACCCGTACAGCGTGTTCATGACGAAAGAGCTTTGAGTTTTCGCCCGTGCGAGTAGTGACTTGGTTTCGGCTTTCCTCTGTGCCGCCTCCGTGTCCTCCGTGCCTCCGTGGTGAGTGCTTAATGTCCATACCTCACCACAGAGTCACAGAGTTCACTGAGGGGGCACAGAGAAAAATCAGATCACGACACCACCTAACTGCGGGGCTACAAGGTCTGCCGCTCGTCAAACTTCCGGGCCGTGGATTATACTCGCCGCGCCCGGCGCGACGCGCCGCCGCCCCCATCAATTCCCCGGAGAGGTAAAGCCCCGATGAAAACAGGTCGCACAATCCTGCCGGCGGCGCTCTCGCTCGCCGTCTCGTTGATCGCCGCCGCCGCCGCGGGCTCCGCGCAGAAGGACGAGTGGCAGGGCAAGCCGTACCAGCAGTGGACGAAGAAGGAAGCCCAGCAAGTGCTTGACGACTCGCCGTGGGCGCAGACGCAGGTGCGGTCAGGCCCGATGATCGACGGCTCGCGGACGCCCGACAAAATCTACACGCTCCGGCTGCGCTCCGCCCTCCCCGTCAGGCAGGCGCTGTTGCGCATGCGGCAGCTCAACGGGAAGTACGACGAGATGAGCGACAAGAAGAAGGCGGAGTTCGACGAGAAGAGCAAGGCCCTCGTCGAGTGCCCGGCCTGCGCCGACAACTATGTCCTCTCACTCTTCTCGCCGGCACAGGCCGAGGTCACCCGGTTGACGCTGGAGAAGGTGAAGCTCTACGTGCGGCTCATGGACGAGCGCGGGCGGCAGCGCGAGCTGGTGCACTTCGTCCCGGCGAAGGCCCCGGGCGACGAGATCGTCTTCTTCTTCTCGAAGTTCGACGAGAAGGGCGAGCCGCTGCTGACCCCCGCGAGCAAAAGCCTCGTCTTCACCATCGACACTTCCGTCCTCTCTATGGACACGGTCATCAGGCGCTTCGAGTTCGACGTGTCGAAGATGATCCGGAACGGGCAGGTGGCGTTCTAAGACGCCGCGGCCCCGCGACTCCCGCCGGCTTCGGGCCGCATCGCCCTAGAACCATTCGGAGGTCTAGGGCGATGCCGTCTGCGCGCGCCGGAAATGAGATCGCGCGCCGGCGCGCGCCCCGCGTCGTGTCGTCGCGCCCCGCGCCGCGTGTTAAGATGTCCGCATCGCGACGAAACACTAGGACCGTAAGGACGCCGCGCGCGCCGCGCGCCGAGACTCTCCATGCTGCGACGCAACTACAAACGCCGAACTAAATCCTTCTGGCACTTCCAGTCCCTGCGCGATCTGGTCTCCGACTCGATGGCGATCGACATGGGCTCTTCGAGCACGGTCATCGCCGTGCGCGGGCGCGGCGTCGTCGTCGACGAGCCGTCGGTCGTCGCCGTCAACAAGATGACGGGCGAGGTCGTCGCCATCGGCAGGGAGGCGCACGAGATGGAGGGGCGCGAGGCGCGCGAGGTGACGCTCGTGCGCCCGCTCGTGGACGGCGTCGTGGCCGACTTCGACACCACGCAGAAGATGCTCTCGCACTTCGTCCGCGCCGCGCGCGGCTCGATCTCCCACTTCAGCCGCCGCGCCGTGATGAGCGTGCTCTCCGGCGTCACGCACGTCGAGCACCGGGCGCTTCTGACCGCCGCCGAGCACGCGCACATCGGGCGCATCTACATGGTCGAGGAGGGGCTCGCCTCGGCAATCGGCGCGGGCGTCAGCGTCGAGGACAAGCAGTCGGCGGCGGTCGTCGATCTCGGCGGCGACTCGACGAACATCGCCGTCGTCGCGCTCGGCATGATCGTCTACTCGCGCGCCGAGCGCACCGGGAGCAACGACATCGACGCGGCCCTCGTGGAACGCCTGCGCCGCTTCCGGGGTCTAAGCATCGGCGCGCCGACGGCCCAGCGCGTGAAGATCGAGCTGGGCTCGGCGATAGAGCCCGCCGACCCGGCGCGCAGCATGAGCGTCAAGGGGCGCGAGGTGACGACCGGCAGGCCGGGCGCGATAGACGTGACGGCGGACGAGGTCTACGCGGTCGCGCAGCCGATCCTCCTGAAGATCGCCGAGGCGGTGCGCGAGGCGCTCTCCGGCTTGCAGCCCGAAGTCGTCTCCGACATCTACGAGCGCGGGCTCGTCGTCACGGGCGGCGGCGCGCTGCTCGAAGGCTTGGGCGAGTTCCTGCACCGCGAGACGAGCCTCGCCACGCGCCTCGCCCCCGAGCCGCGCCACTCCTGCGTCATGGGCCTGATGCAGCTCTTCGACTCGCCCCCGCTCCTGCGCCGCGTCACCCGCAGCGAGCCGTCGCTGCTCGACGCCGACTCGGCGGAGATGACGTGACGGGAACCCGTGACAAGTAAACCGTGACGGGTGACAGGAAAAAAAGAAAACGGGAAGGAGAGAAAGCGGGAAAGAGAGAACACAGGAAGGGGAGAAAAGATGCGTCCTCACGAACATCTTGATGTCTGGAATAAAGCGATGGACTTAGTCGTTAGCGTCTACAGATCGACCGAGTCGTTCCCGAAGGACGAGAGGTTCGGTTTGACTTCTCAAATCAGGCGGGCGGCTGTCTCCGTGACAGCTAACATCGCCGAAGGGGCGGCGCGACAATCGGGCAAAGAGTTCGCGTATTTCTTATCAAATGCGCAAGGCTCCGCCAGCGAACTGGAGACCGAGCTTTTGATCGCCCATCGGCTCGGATTTCTCGGCGAACTGGCGTACCGGGGGCCGCGGGCGGAGCTTGATGGCATCGGGCGAATGATCATCGGACTCAGCAAGCACGTCAAGCGGAAGGCGCTCTGACTCCTGTCACCTGTCACCGTTTACCCGTCACGGCTTTTATGAGATTTGACAACATCCTCCACCGGCAGGTGCGCGTCGCCAACGTGTTCGGCATCCCGGTCAGGATCGACTACCGGTGGTTCGTCGTCTTCGCGCTCTCGGCGTGGCTCATCGCGGAGAATTTCTACCGCGGCTTCTGGTACCTGAAGCCGACGGGCGAGGCGACGTCGTGGCTGGTCGGCGTCGCCACGACCTTCCTGCTCTTCCTCTCCGTCTTCGGCCACGAACTCTCGCACGCGCTCGTCGCGAAGATGGAGGGCATCGAGATCGTCGAGATCGTGCTGCACCCGTTCGGCGGGCTGGCGCGGTTGCGCCGAGAGCCCGACAGCCCGCGCGCCGAGTTCCGCATCGCGGTCGCGGGCCCCGCCTCGAGCTTCATCTTCGCGCTCGCCGCCTTCGCCGTCTGCTCGGTGGCCTTCTTCGTCTTCCACCTCGAACTCGTCTGGGCGGTCTTCGCCATCACGGCGGGCGGCAACCTGATGCTCGCGATCTTCAACCTGCTGCCCGGCTACCCGCTCGACGGCGGGCGCGTCCTGCGCGCCTTCCTCTGGCACCGCGGCGGCGAGCTGGACAGGGCGACGCGGCGCGTCTCTCAGTTCGGCCAGTTGATCGCGGGCGTCGTCATCGTCTACGGCGTCTACATGGGGGTGCGCTATCAGGCTTACTTCATGGCGCTGTGGTCGGTGCTCGTCGGGCTCTTTTTGTGGGACGCGGCGCGCGCCGTCTACAGGGCCTACGGCGGGGGCGGCGCGCGCGCCGTCGCCGACGCGATGACCGCCCCCTTCTCGGTCGAGCCCGACACGCTCGTCAGCCACCTCGTCGACTCGGTGCTGCCGCTGCACCGCCAGAGCGCCTTCGCCGTGGCGCGCGCCAAGCGCCTGCACGGGATACTGACGCTCGAAGATTTGAAGCGGCTGCCGCGCGAGCGCTGGCACGCGACGCGCGTCTCGGAGGTGATGCGCCCCGTCGCGCCGGAGTTCTTCGTCGAGCCGAGAGCGTCGCTCCGGGACGCCGACGCCCTGATGAAGCGCAACGGCGCGGGCGCGCTCGGCGTCGTCGACGACAAGGGCGAGCTGGTCGGCTTCCTCCAGCGCGGTCAACTCAAGCGCCGCGCCGCCGTTAAATAATCTCTTGCCAGCTCGTCTACCGTCGGCCTGACTGATGGGCGCGCTACGGACTCACCACAGAGGCACAGAGGACACGGAGGGGGCACAGAGTAAGAAGAATCTCTGTGCGACTTCCGTGAACTCTGTGCCTCTGTGGTGAATCTTATTTATGTCATGTGTACACATTACCGCGAGCAGTCCGCGCGAGTCTGTTGCCTTCGCGCGCGCGGCTGCGGCATAATCGGCGCGGAGGCGTGCAGCCCCGAAGGGCCGCGGGCCGCCGTAGTTGCTGACTCTTCCGAGAGGTCGGTGCTGGCTCCACGTCAATGAGCACGACACACGGGTCAACGGAAAGGACGGTCGAACTTCCCGGCTCGGAGTGTATTCAGAGAGATGGGCGCGTTCCTGCTACTGCCGTACACGGACTACCTGGGGCGACTGCGCGAGCCGCGAAACCTGCTCGACCTCGCGCTGGTCTTCCTCATCGTGTACACGATCCTGAAGCTGTTGCGCGGCACGCGCGCCGTCCCGATGGCCGCCGGCATCGCCTCCTTCGCGCTGCTCTACGCCATCGCCTACCGCTACGATCTCGCCACGCTTGAGTTCATCCTGCGCGGCGCGCTGCTCTACCTCGGCGTCGCGATCATCGTCCTCTTCCAGTCGGAAATCCGCCAAGCCCTGATCACGCTCGGCACGCGCCTGCGGATGCCCCTGCTCGCCCGCCACCGCGGCCAGTTCGGCGAGGGCGTCTACGACGAGATCGTCTTGGCGGCGACGACGCTCGCCTCGACCAAGACCGGCGCGCTCGTCGTCATCGAGCGCACCATCGGCTTGCAGAACGTGATCGAGGGCGGCGTCCGCCTCGACGCCGAGCTGACCTACGATCTGCTCGTCACCGTCTTCAACCCCGCGACCCCCCTGCACGACGGCGCGGTCATCGTGCGCGGCCACCGCGTCGCCGCCGCCGCCTGCTTCCTGCCCCTGACGCTCAACCCGCGCCTGTCGAAAGACCTCGGCACGCGCCACCGCGCCGCCATCGGCATCACCGAGGACACCGACTCGGTCGCCGTCGTCGTCTCCGAAGAGACCGGGCTCATCTCCTTCGTGCAGGGCGGGCAGATCCGCCGCGGGCTCGACGCGACCAAG